>NZ_JCASSK010000006.1:0-446697 GCF_059693705.1 Pedobacter sp. A2324
GGACCTGATCAACCAATTGCAACTAACAAAACTGCAGCTGGTCGTCAAGAAAACCGTCGTGTTGAGTTTACTTTATACTAGTCGTTAATTAAACGATAATGATAAGTGCCCCGATGAAGTTCTGCTTCGTCGGGGCATTTTGTTTTACCGCCAGGCAGGTATGATTGATATGTGCGTAGATCGCCGTGATCAGCGGGAACAGCCGATATGATATATCTTTAGAATTTTCTCCCGCAGATTAAGAAGATGCACGCAGATTTATATTTTTGATCTGCGAAAATCAGCGTGATCAGCGGGAAACAGGCGATATGATATATCTTTAGAATTTTCTCCCCCAGATTAAGGAGATGCATGCAGATTTGAATTGGTTATCTGCGGAAATCAGCGTGATCAGCGGGAGGTTATATGCGCAATCTAAAAACGAAAGTAAAAAACTAAAGCAGTAATCTGCTGGCCAGTCCCAATATCAGTAAGAACCCAAAAACATCGGTAAATGTAGTGATGATGATGGATGAGGCGATAGCCGGATCGATACCCACCCGCTTTAAAATCAACGGGATCCCCGCTCCTGTTATACCTGCAATCAGCAAATTTCCCGTCATGGCTAAAAAGATCACCAAGCCAAGCAGTGGGTTCCCATCGAAAAACCAGGCGAAGCCAAAAACAATTAAGCCATTTGCTGCACCATTGATCAGACCTACTGTAAACTCTTTTAAAACTGTTCGGTAAGCTTGTTTATCCGTTAAATCATATAGTGAAATACGCCTTACAGTTACTGCCAGGGCTTGTGTAGCCGCATTGCCGCCCATGCCAGCAATGATGGTCATGTAAGCCGCTAATGATGGGATCAGTTTTATTGTAGGGTCAAAATAGCGCACAACTGATGAGGCCAGAAATGCGGTGCCCAGGTTAATGATCAACCAGGGCAAGCGGGATTTCACCGCTTCAATCCAGTTACCGCTTAGTTCTTCATCTTCCGAAACCCCTGAAATCTTGAGGATATCTTCGGTACTTTCCGCTTCCATTACGTCGATAACATCATCGAAAGTTACCCTGCCGAGCAGCTTTTGGTTATCATCAATTACCGGAATACTGGTGAGGTTATATTGAGAAATCAGATTGGCAACTTCTTCCTGATCGGTAGATGGATGCACATATACGGCATCTATTTTAACCAGTTCAGTAATTTTGGCATTGTGTTTTGCCTTAATGATATCCTTAAGCGAAACTATTCCCTTGAAAACTTCTGCGTCATCAACAACATAAATGGTGTAAAACTCCTCCATTTCCTCACTTTGGCGGATAATCTCATCAATCGCATCCTTTTTAGTGAGGTTGATGTTTACGCAGATGAGCTCGGTGTTCATCAAACCACCTGCGGTTTTCTCGTCGTAGGTTAAAAGGTTCCTGATTTCTGTTGCATGTTCATCCTGCAGATCTTCTAAAATTTCATTCTGCTCATGGTCTTCGAGCTGGGAAATAATATCGGTTGCATCATCATAATCCAGTTCTTCGATTACTTCGGTACGCTTATCGGGATGAAGCTGAAACAGTAAATCTTCAGGGTGAGATTCCTCATCCATTTCAGAGATGATCTCTGAGGCAGTTTCTGCAGGCAGCAAATTAATTATATGCTGTTGTTGTGACTTATCTAAACGCTCGAAGAGAATGGCGATTTCAGAGGCATGATACTCATCTAAAACCTCTTTTAAGATCTCATCACCAGCTAAGATGGCATTTTTAACTTTAAGTACGTCGCTTTTATCTATTTCGAATGATTGCATCTTTTTATATAACCAATTTTAGCCAGGGGTGCATGCTACACCGTATATATGACACAGCGCAAACTACCTTATTTACCTTTAATGTAGCTAAAAATAGGCACAATAAATAGAAAAAAAGATTTATTTAAACCATCCCTTACGCCAGAAGTAAATTACCTGCACAACTGCGATTACACCCATCACAACCCAGGTCCAGAAATAACCATGGGGACTGTAGAGTTCCGGCATATTATCGGGCATGATTTTACCGGTTGCCGGGTCTTCACGACTAAAGTTCATCCCATAAATACCAGCAATAAATGTCAGGGGGATGAAGATGGAGGAAATGATCGTTAGTACCTTCATGATCTCATTCATCCGGTTACTGGTAATAGAAAGGTTCATGTCGATATTCGCAGAGGCAATCTCTTTAAGCGATTCAATAAAATCAATGATCTGGATGCAATGATCGTAGGCATCCTTCATATAGGTTTTCGTCAAATCAGAGATTAATGGGCTATCGGTTCTGATGATGTCATTGAGCTTATCACGTTCCGGCCAGGCCACTTTTCTGATTGTAATGAGCGAACGCTTGATCGCCTGGGTATCGTACATGATGCGCCTGTCCGGGTGATCGTATAAACGGTCTTCAATGGCGTCGAGTTCCTCTCCCCAGAAATTGAGAAGCGCGAAATAATTATCCACAATGACATCCATAATGGCATACATTAAATAACTGCTCCCACCGATACGGATATTTCCTTTGCCCAGTTCAAGCCGCTTTCTTACGGGCTCGAAGCAATCTTCATAGGTTTCCTGAAAAGTGATCAGGGTACGTTCTGAGAGAATAAATGAAATCTGATCGTTGGTTAAAACATCTTCGTTGTTCAGATACAAATGCCGGCTAACCGCAAAAATGTACTTGTCGTTATCATATTCATCAAGCTTAGGCCGTTGGTAAGAACTTGTAATGTCTTCCAGAACCAGCCGGCTGATATCGAGTTTGGCATATAGTGTCTCGAAAATACTGGCGTCACCCAATCCCTTAATATCAAACCAATAGTAAAAGCTTTTGTCCTGTACCAGTTTATCTATATTATTGATGTTTTGCAACTCCTCTTTTTTATAGCTTTTGTCGCTATAGGTATGAAGGACTATTTTAGGTTTAAGCGCATCATCATCAATGGCATATAACCCCGGACTGGTTCCGGGTGCAGGAACGTTATAATGTTTGTGCCGATTACGTGGTTTGTTTTTACCCATAACTTATAAATATAACCGGGCTTGCGGGCCCTGATTAAATAACAAATCTACGATACTTAAGTTGGGTAAAAACTGATGTTTATCTTCAAAAACCTGATAATAGGGTTTGTTACAGGTTAGCTCGTCCGCTTTTTTAGGATTCATGGCCATTCTGAAATCAATTCTTTCCCCTATTTCAGTTTCGTAGGATGTAGTGGTATTGAGGCTAATGTTCAGTTTAAGTTTTTTATTCAACCATTCCAGAAGCTGAATGTTGTAGTCGAACAGGTATTCAAACTTGTTTGTATAAAATACAGACAGCTCATCCTCATAATATTCAAAATAAGCGGAACTGCGATAGCAGGTTTCCAGACTTAACCAATGTAGACGCTGCCAGTTGAAATCATAGCTAATCTTCACGTCTTTCATCGTCGTATGCGTTTTGGCTCCTTTTACCAATGGAACGGTTAAATCCAGCTTTCCATTTGGAGAATATATACTTGCCCGGTTTCTATAAGTTTGCTTCACCAGGTGTTCATGCTTTTCGATCAGGAAATCCTGCCCGGCCTGTTGCAATAAACTGAAATAACCCACTGGAGGAAGATAAAATAAAGGAAGTATTGCTGTATTGTGCATTTGAAAATTTATGTTTGTAGCTGAAACGTTTAAAAATAATGATTAAAAGAGGATTTGCGCACCTGGGCGTATTTTTTTTATTTACGCTATCGCTGTTGCCATTGCCTATGCTCTTTTTCTTTGCAAGATTACTATATTATCTGCTTTATTACATAATTGGGTACAGAAAAAAAGTAGTCAGGGAGAATTTAACCAATTCTTTTCCTGAAAAGTCTTCGAATGAAATAATTGTTATAGAGAAGGAATTCTTCAGATTCCTTGCAGATCTCATTTTCGAAATCATCAAAATGTCTACCATTTCTGAAAAGGAAACCTTGAAACGGGTAAAGTTTACAGGGCTTGAGCTTTTGGAAGCACACTTCAAAGCCGGAAAAAGCGTATTGGCTTGTACGGGGCACTATGGAAATTGGGAGCTTGGCACACTTGCATTAGGGCTGAACATTTCTGCCAAAACCCTGGTGATTTATAAGCCATTGAGTAATGAAATATTTGGCCTTTGGTTTGATAAGATGCGCACCAGGTATGGTAATATATTCATCGCTATGCGACAAACATTGAGGGGGATGGCTACATATAAAAATGAACCCACATTGTTATGCTTCGCGAGTGATCAGGCTCCGGTAAAACACGAAACGAAGTATTTTGTCGATTTTCTTCATCAGCCTACTGCTGCACTTCTCGGCGTCGAAAAGATTGCAAAATCTAACGGGCGACCAATTTATTATTTCAAGGTTACAGTAGTTAAGCGAGGATATTATCACGTAGAAGTTTTACCCATGTGCCTTAATCCAATGGAAATGGATGAATATGAAATTACCCACCTGCACTTTAAATTTTTAGAAAATATAATTAATGAACATCCGCAATACTGGCTTTGGAGCCATAAACGCTGGAAGTTTAAACCCGAATAATGAGCATGAACCCATCAGTAGCTGTTGTCATTTTAAACTGGAACGGTAAGGCATTTCTAGAACAATTTTTACCAGGTATACTTTTAAGCGAATATGATAACCTGCAGGTTGTTGTGGGCGATAACGGATCTACCGATGATTCTGTTGCTTTTCTGGAACAAAACTTTCCTGCGGTTAAGGTGCTTAAAAATGATTCAAACTACGGTTTTGCCGGCGGATATAACCAGGTTTTAGCACGGGTTGAGGCTGATTATTTCGTTCTCCTGAACTCCGACGTGGAAGTAACGCCAAACTGGATTAAGCCGGTAATTGATCTAATGGAAAATGATCCGGCTATTGCTGCTGCGCAGCCTAAAATAAAGTCGCAGTTGAGCAAAAATTATTTTGAATATGCTGGTGCCGCAGGTGGCTATCTGGATATTTATGCTTATCCTTTTTGCCGTGGAAGGCTTTTTAATGTGTACGAGCAAGACAAAGGACAATATAACCAGCAATCGGAGGTTTTCTGGGCAAGTGGCGCAGCATTTTTCATCAAGAGTAAATGCTGGAAAGAAGCAGATGGCCTGGATGCCGATCTTTTTGCTCATATGGAGGAAATCGACCTTTGCTGGCGCTTAAAAAATATGGATTATAAGGTCGTGTATTGTCCTGATGCTGAAGTTTTTCATGTGGGTGGCGGTACACTACAAACCGAAAACCCATTCAAAACCTATCTTAATTTTAGAAACAGTCTCATCATTATGCAGAAAAACCTGCCTGCAGGCGATGCGGTGTTTAGAATCACCATCCGTATGTGGATTGATTTTGTGGCTTGGTGGCACTTTCTTTTGTCAGGTAAACCAAAATTTACCCTCGCTGTAAGCAAGGGCCACTGGCATTTTATAAAGTCTATTGCGAAAACAAACAGAAAACGTAAATCCTCTCAAAAGCCATATCAGTCGCATGCGGGTGTTTACGGCCACAGCATTGTTTGGTCATTCTTTATCAAAAAGATCAGGTATTTTTCGAAGCTTACTTAAGCGCCAGCGTCTCATCTATTGATTTTTTGAGCCAATACATGGTATTTGAGGCAAGTCCCGATGCCGAAAAATGAATTTTACCCGTCCCATCGATGATTACGTGAGTGGGATAGTATTTCAGGTTGTATTTTGTGGTGATGGACCTACCGTTGTCGATGATGTGATAATTAAATGGATTTGTTTTAATGAATTCTTTCAGATCATACTTTTCATCAAGTGCAACAGCCAGGAAAACGACATTTTCATTGCCCTTATATGCTGCGACGAGTTCGTTTAACTGCGGGATCTCCTGTTTGCAGGGTGGACATTTGATAAACCAGAAATTCAGCACCACAACTTTTCCATCTGCTTTGCGGAGGTCGAACTTGTTGCCGTTGATATCCGAAGCCTTAAATCCTGAAAACGCCTCCCCTTCTGTAAAACAATCGCTTGCTTTCGGTTTCGGTCGCCTGGCAAAATAGGCTTGTTGTTGGGCTTCAGAAAGCTCATAAAGCAAATATTCAGGCTTTCCACTATCCGTAAATGTCTGGCGGCTTTTTATCGCATACTTACCTGTTGATAACAACTTTCGCCACACGGAATAAGGATAAACGTTGCCATCTTCAGCCCTGACAACGGATTGTTCATCCAGTTTATTTGTAGGATTGGTTTGGGCATTCACATTTGCCCAAAGTGTGGATAATAATAAAAAGAGAAGCGTTTTTTTGATCATAATATTATTTTTTAATGAGTAAGCTTTCCAGTGCCAGCCTATAGCCATTCATACCAAAGCCGGTTAGTACACCCTGGCAGTTTTTGCCTGTTAGCGAAACGTGGCGATACTCTTCGCGAGCATAAATATTAGAGATGTGAACTTCAACTACTGGCGTTTTGATGGCTGCAATGGCATCGGCAAGTGCTACGGAAGTATGTGTATATCCACCAGCATTCAGTATGATACCATCATAGCTGAATCCAATTTCGTGAAGCTTATTAATTAATTCACCTTCTACATTGCTTTGAAAATATTCAATTTCAACATGTGTATAAATGGCTTTCAGTTCTCCGATATAATCCTCTATACTTGTATTTCCATAAATGGATGGTTCACGAACGCCTAGCAGATTTAAATTGGGGCCGTTTATAATTTGTATTTTCATGAATTTGCAACGCTAAAAATTGTAACGCTGCAATGTTATAAAAAAAATCTTAAATAAAAACATGCTTTGGCAATCATATATTAAGGGATTTAGTGCTTATTTGAAGTTGGAGCGTTCGCTTTCAAAAAATTCAATACACGCTTACCTCACTGATGTGGATAAACTTACTCAGTATTTTGCGTCTGTTGGTTTATCGCCAGCTTTGAACGAAATAACTCCATCTCACCTTAAGTCCTTTATCTCCTGGCTAAATGAGCTTGGTATGCTGGCCAGTACACAAGCAAGGGTAATATCGGGGTTAAAAGCATTTTTTACTTATCTATTAATTGAAGAGGAAATAGCGCTTGATCCGACTGCTTTGATTGAAGCACCTAAAATTACCCGTAAGCTCCCCGATACGTTGAACCTGATGGAGATCAATCAACTGATCGATGCCATAGATGCCTCGAGGCCGGAAGGCATGCGAAATAAAGCAATATTGGAAGTACTGTACGGCTGTGGCTTGCGTGTGAGCGAATTGACAGAGCTCAGGATTTCAAATCTCTACCCCCAGATTGAATTTATTAAGATTGTAGGAAAAGGAAACAAGGAACGCCTGGTGCCCATTGGCGGTGTCGCACTGAAGCTGCTCGACATTTACCTGCATCAGATTCGTGTCCATATGAAGGTAAAAAAAGGAAGTGAGGACTATATATTCTTGAACCGTTTTGGTGCCAAGCTTTCCAGAATAACTGTGTTTACTGTGATAAAAAGCCTTGCAAGCGCAGTAGGGCTTAAAAAAACCATTAGCCCCCATACCCTTCGACATTCCTTTGCAACGCATCTGATTGAAGGAGGAGCAGATTTAAGGGCAGTACAGGAAATGCTCGGGCATTCCAGCATCACCACCACTGAAATCTACACTCATCTGGACCGGGATTACCTTCGGGAGATAGTGACACAGTTTCATCCGCGATCCTAGCCGGCACAAATGCAAAAAGGGCTCTGGCATACCAGAACCCTTTTTGTTTCATACTCGCGAAATATTATTTTCCAGAGTTTTTCTTGTCAGTTACTTCTGCACGGATTTCTTGTGCTAAAACTTTAAGATCTTGCATTGCTTTACGCACACGAGTACCAGCAGCTGCATTGCCAGCATTATAAAATTTTTCTACATCTGCTTCGATAGCAGCAACAGCAGCTTTAACTTTTGAGAATTTTTCCATCGCTAATTGATGTTTTTAAAGGTTTAAAAAATTTATTTTTGTTCAATTATACATATTTACTCCGAATTAACAACAGAATGCAAATATTAATTTAAAATAAGTTTTGCACATTTTCACAAGTCAAAAATGCCGTGGAAATATAGCAGGACTATTTTTTTAAATTTTATGGCCAAATTTCTGTCTTTTAGTTCAGTTGTTTTGAGAGGTTGATCAGGTTGTTAAAGGTATGGTTTGCGCTGGCAATACAGCGTTCATAGTCGGCTTCTGAAACCGTCTCGTTCAGGATGGATACAAAGGATTTCCATTTTGCACTTAACTCCTCGCCATAAACACCGTAATAATTTAATCCGCCCTCATCGTCTTTGAAGTTAGGATTTGCTAAAATATGCCTTTTAATCATGTTTCCGCCCAGTGTAGCCCCTTCCAGCACGTACAACGCACCCAGTACTTCAGCGTTATTTTTTTCCGGAATAAACAGATCGAAATTCAGGCCGGGCAGCGTAAGGCTATCAATGTTCCAGTAGGCTAAATCTTTTTCCAAAGCGGAGAGCTTCAACCTGCTTTTCATATCCAGCTCACTGGCCAGATCCGCATCAAGCATATTTGCCAGTTTGTTCTCCAGTTTCTGGTGAATAATGTAATTAATGGTTAGTAGTTTTTTATATTGTTCAACGCTCAATGAATTGTTTATAATTTCATTGACGTACATGAGTGATTCAAGTTCTTTGTGGCTTGCGGCCGTTTCGGTTCTCAATAAGTTGGCAATCATATTCGGAATTTTATGATATTAAAGGTTATAAAAAAGAAAAGATTCGAATGTAATGATTCGAATCTTAATATCAGTGTAAGTAATGTTAATTCAGTCGTAAATGCTGGTTAAACCAGAAGTCGTGCACGGAGTGCAGGCATTTCACCAGATTTTCGTAACCATTAGGTTTGGCAAGATAAGCATTGGCGCCGAACTCAATAGAAGCTTTTACATCGTCCGGATTGTCTGATGTAGAGAATAATATCACGGGGATGCTTTTCAGGTATGGGATGTCTTTTATAAATTTAAGCAGGTCCAATCCTGATAAGCCTGGCAAATTCAGATCCAGTAAAATCAATTTTGGTTTTACCTTACTATCTACAAAGCTCTGTAGTTTGGTCAATGCCTCCTTACCATCTTCAACGATGGTTAAATTTAAAGTATCTTTTACCTCCTGAACCGCGCTCTGCATAAAAAATGCGTAATCGGTATCATCCTCCACGTAAAATATATCTGGCGTTTTCATTTTTATTAATTCTTAAAAGCTACGTAAAAAGTAGAACCCCCATTCAGTTTGCTTTCAAACCACACCCGTCCTGAATGACGTTCAACAATACGTTTTACAATAGCCAGCCCTACACCGGTTCCTTCAATTTCCTTCACATTGTCCATGCGCTTAAAAAGTTCAAAGACCCTGTCATAGTAACGGTTATCAATTCCTATACCATTATCTTTAACAGCATAAACAATTTCTGAATTATTCTCTGTAGCTGTAATTTCGATTCTGGGTTTTTGTGCCGCTGATGAATATTTTACTGCATTGCTGATCAGATTCGTAAAAACCTGAGCAAGCATAGTCTTGTCGCCTTTAATGTCGGGCAGCTGCCCTAAAATAAGTTCGGCCTTGTCTGCTTTATAAGCCGTCAATACCTCGCTGGTAACCTCATTGATCAGGCTGGTCATATTAACCCTTTCAAAATTGATCTCCAAGCGGCCTACCCTTGCCAGGTTCAGGATTTCCTTGATCAGGAAGTTCATCTTATCTGCCCCTGTTAATATCCTGGCCAGCATTTTTTGACCATTTTCATCTATGCTTTTATTCTTAAGCATTAACTCTGCATAAGTTTTAATCGATGTAAGTGGCGTTCTTAAATCATGCGAAATGGTATAGCTGAAGGTGTCAAGCTCCTCATAAGCAGTTTGAAGCTTTTCATTAAGCAACCTGATTTCATTGGCTTTTTTGTTGATATGCGCAACAACAATTTCCCGTATCCGCAGTACTGAGGTAATTTCTTCCGGCAACCACTTTTCCGAAGTATTGTTAACTTGCTGAGACCAGATTTCGAAAGACTTTCGCGGGGATAATTGCAGCAATCCTTCAGAAGGAGCGGCGGCTTTGTCGGGATTCCCAGCCCAGTTTACCTTACTGATTTGTTCCGGTTTAAACCAGATTATGATTTCATCGGGGCTTTTGCTGATGGAACCGACTAAAATTCCCGACGCAACCTGTTTGTACATTTTAGCCGGATTAAATATTTCAGACAGGCGGTGCGTATAATAGATCGATTCGTCGCTATTGGTTTTCAGCCATTCGGCCAGTTCCCAGATGTCTTTGTCTTCAGGAGTATTTCCAATTGTTTTAAGTTTATTCTCGAAAATAATGGCTACCCCTGCGCCTTGTGTGGCATTCAGGATCGTGGTACTATGGCCGGTTAGGGCATCCACTAAATACTGGTCTCTTGAAAGGTGTTCAGCAAGTACAATAGCTGTGTCCTTAAACCCTTCCACAATTTCTGAATCCTCCTCCTCTTGCCTGAATTCCAGCGCAGAGGATAAAATTTCGCCGATAAGTTTAGAGCCTTCCCTGGCTTTATAGTCAATAAACTTTGGACTATAGTTGTGACAGGCAATCAGTCCCCATAATTCTCCATTAGAAATTAATGAGATACTAAAACTCGAATGCACTCCCATATTTTTCAGGTATTGGATGTGTATCGGAGAAACTGCACGTAAGCTACTGTTGGTTAAATCTAAAGGTGTGTTTTCGCGAAAGGTCAGAATTGGGGCATCAATTGTATTTACATCTGCGATTAATCGTGTCAAATTCAGTTTATAAAGCTCCCTGGCTTGTTTAGGGATATCTGAAGCGGGATAGTGCAATCCAAAAAATGGCTCAAGATGTTTTTCTTTCTCCTCAGCAACAACTTCTCCATGACCATCTTCTAAAAACTTATAAATCATCACCCTGTCGTATTCAATAAGCCTTTTAACCTCTGCAGCTCCAGCTTTTAGTAATGCCGGTACACTTTTCCCCTGCAGCATTGATGATGCGGAGCGGCCAATGGAGCTTTGAATGTCGTACTGTAGCGTAAGAGGCTCAAATTCAAGAAGCCAGTTTGTTGCAGATTGATTGATAATCAGGTAATATGCCTTGTTGTTTACTTCCACAGGGAGCGGACTGATCGCGTCAAAACTTTTTCTGATCATGCCCAACTTAAGCAAATCTTCCAGATTGAAGTCTGGCTCCTGTTGTTTGATAAATCCCGTAAGCGATGCTACAGGCTGATCCAGTATATTTGAAACCGCGGTGCCTATAAAGGTTTCCGCATTCTCGCTTGCATAACTTATGCTATAGTTGGTTTTATCGATTGCAAGCAAAAAACCATGTGACTGCACTTTACCAGGAATGTGTATTGGTTCGTTATCGCAGTTGGTTAAATCAACGGAGAAATTATTCATAATAGGGTTAAGTATTGCAAAAGTATCAGATTTTTTGAATTTATAAACGCTAAGCTTTTATTAAGATACTCTAATTTGTTCTATACAGTATTATTGATCTGATTTTATTTTATCTTTGTTCGGATTTTTAAATGTTCCCATCGCACTTGGCAAAGAAAAATATACTCGTAGTAGAAGACAACCACGCAATTTTAGACGTTATCACCCTTATTTTGGAAAGTGAGGCCTTCAATGTAGCCGGTTTAAATAAAGGTGCAGATTTTATAGATCATGTTATCGCATTCAAGCCTGATGTAATCATTATGGATATTATGCTTCCAGATATAGACGGCAGGGTGCTTTTGAAGGAACTCAAGGCAACCGGCACCACCAAACATGTGCCGGTATTAATGATATCTGCACGATACAATTCAACTAATTATGCATTAGATGGAATACTAGCTGATGACTTTATGGCTAAGCCTTTTAATATAGATGAGTTGATGGACAAGATTTATGCGCTAATTAAGAAGTAAGTTTTACTATTTAATAGAGTCTTCATGCCAATCAAATAGATGCTCAGGACTTTGTTTGCTTGCGCGGGGCATCTTTTCTTACGTCAACTTTTTTTGCATCTTTTGCCGATGTTACCTTTTCATCCGCGCCTTTTGCTTTTTCTGTTTTTGCTGATGTAGCCTTGCTACTTTCTGCTGCTGTTTTTGAACCTTTCATATGGTAGTGTATTGGCAATGTTTTCAACTGGTGTAATTATTAATAGAACAACGTAAATACTCAAGATGTTTGCAGTTTCGGTAAATTCTGAAAAGTTGTAGGTATTGAAAAACTCTTAAGGATTTCATGGTGTTGTAAAACCAATACTTTGAAACAAAAATACCTATGAAAAACAATTTATTTAAATTCACTGCGGCCGTATGTACCGTAGCGATTTCCATGAGCGCTTGCTCAAGCGGCGATAAGTCGGCAAAACAAACGGATTCTATCATGGCCGATTCAGCAAAAACAGTTGGCTTAAAGCCTGCCGGGCCTGCTCCTGAATGGGGTAAAACCATTAAACCAGAAATGCAGGTTGTAATAGAAAAACTGGCCAGTTATGGTGATAAGCCAATAGAGACATTAACTGCAACCGAGGCTAGGAAAAATCATACTCCAACTGATGCCGTAATGGATTTGGCTAAAGAAAATAACGTGACTATGCCCGAGTCAAAAGTGGATACCATGGGTAAAGATATTGATGTGAGCGGAGCAAAAGTTCATCTGCGCATTTATACGCCAAAAGCAGGCAACGGGCCGTTTCCGGTAATTGTGTATTACCATGGCGGAGGATTTGTAATTGCTAACCTTGACGTTTATAATGCTTCGGCACAGGGACTGGCGGAACAGGTAAATGCAGTTGTGGTTTCAGTAGCCTATCGTTTGGCTCCTGAAAATAAATTTCCAATAGCTCATAACGACGCTTTTGCCAGCTACGAGTGGGTGGTAAAACACGCCTCTGAAATTAAAGGTGATCCGGCTAAAATTGCTGTAGTTGGTGAAAGTGCTGGTGGTAACCTGGCTGCGAACGTATCTATCGCTGCCAGAGATAAGAAAATCATGGTTCCGGTTCATGAAGTACTGGTTTACCCGATTGCACAGGCTGATATGAATACAGAATCGTACAAGATGTATGCAAGTGCCAAGCCCTTGAATAAACCAATGATGGGCTGGTTCACTAAACAGTACCTGAATACGATGATCGAGGCTCAGGATCCTAGAATGTCTTTAGTAAATGCAAACCTTAAAGGTCTTCCCCCTACCACAATCATTACGGCTGAGATTGATCCTTTGCATGATGATGGTGTAATGCTGGGAAACAAGCTTTCAGCAGCTGGTGTTAAAGTGAACAGCAGAAACTACGAAGGTGTTACCCATGAATTTTTTGGAATGGCATTATTGGTGCCAGAAGCCAAAGCGGCACAGGCCTACGCAGCAGAACAATTGAAAGAAGCTTTCAAATAACAGAAAGTGTTTAAAGTAAAAAAGGTCCCGGTATAAAACCGGGACCTTTTTTAATATCATTATCGCCTGGGCGAAAATTTCTATTTTACCGCATCAATCACTGCTTTGAAAGCTTCCGGGTGATTCATAGCTAAATCAGCTAATACTTTACGGTTCAAACCGATTTCTTTAGAAGCTAATTTACCAATTAACTGAGAGTAAGAAATACCGTGCTGACGAGCACCTGCATTAATACGTTGGATCCATAATCCGCGGAATTCTCTTTTCTTAACTTTACGGTCACGGTATGCATACTGCAAACCTTTTTCTACTGTGTTTTTAGCAACTGTAAAAACTTTACTTCTTGCTCCCCAATAACCTTTTGCAAGGTTAAGGACTTTTTTCCGTCTTCTTCTCGAAGCTACTGCGTTTACCGAACGTGGCATGTTGTTGTTGTTTTTTGGTAAGCGGCGTCCATTTAAGGATCTTTAATGCCTGATACCTGGTGAATTAATAAATTACTTTCCGATACAAAGCATACGTTTAACGTTACCTGAATCTGCATCTGTTACAATTCCTGCATTTCCAAGAGCACGTTTACGTTTAGTACTCATCTTAGTTAAGATGTGACTTTTGTATGCTTTGTTTCTTTTGATTTTACCTGTTCCAGTAAGCGAGAAACGCTTTTTAGCACTGGAATTGGTTTTCATTTTTGGCATAACCTGTTTTTTAATTTATAAACCTATTTTTATTTTTTTACTACTTTAGGTGCAACTGTAAGGAACATTCGTTTACCTTCTAATTTAGGCAATAACTCTACTTTTCCTACATCTTCCAAAGCCTGGGCAAATTTCAATAATAAAATCTCACCTTGTTCTTTGTATACAATTGCTCTACCTTTAAAATGCACATAAGCACGAACTTTTTCACCGTTCTCTAAAAAGCTAATGGCATGTTTCAGTTTAAACTGGAAATCGTGGTCGTTGGTATTGGGACCGAAACGAATCTCCTTAATTACAGTTTGCTTTGCATTGGCTTTAATTTCCTTCTGCTTTTTCTTTTGCTCGTAAACAAACTTACTGTAATCAATAATCCTACAAACCGGCGGTACAGCATTTGGAGAAATTTCTACCAAATCCAGTTCCAGTTCATCAGCAAGTGCCAAAGCTTTTGCCAAAGGATAAATCCCCGGTTCAACATTATCGCCAGCCAAACGCACTTCAGGCGATTTAATGTACTGATTAATGTTATGTTCTGCTTCTTTTTTCTTAAAAGGCGGACGTGGTCCCCTGTTAAATCCTGGTCTTCCTAATGCCAAATTTGTATTATTTTAATTTAAACTGTTATTTCTGTTCTTAATAAATTGTTGAAGTCTTCCAACGTCATTTCACCTAAATCACCTTCGCCGTGTTTACGTACTGAAACTTTACCTTCAGCCATCTCCTTATCGCCGATAATGAGCATGTAAGGGATCTTTTTAACTTCGGCATCCCGGATTTTACGTCCGATTTTCTCATCCCTAAAGTCAATCAGCCCGCGAATATCGGAATTATTTAGTTCATCTAAAACTTTTTTTGCATAATCTTCATATTTTTCTGAAATAGGAAGGATGATAAATTGCTCAGGGCTTAACCATAAAGGGAAGTTTCCGGCACAATGCTCAATCAATACCGCAATAAATCTCTCGAGTGAACCAAAAGGTGCACGGTGAATCATTACCGGTCTGTGCTTCTGATTATCGCTACCAGTATATTCCAGCTCGAAGCGTTCTGGTAAATTGTAATCTACCTGAATGGTTCCCAGCTGCCATTTTCTACCCAGTGCATCTTTAACCATAAAATCGAGCTTTGGGCCATAGAAGGCCGCTTCACCATATTCCACCACTGTATTTAAGCCCTTTTCAGCAGCAGCCTCAATAATAGCGGTTTCTGATAACCTCCAGTTTTCGTCAGAACCGATGTATTTCGATTTGTTCTCCGGATCTCTCAATGATACTTGTGCTGTATAATTATCGAAACCTAAAGATTTAAATACATATAATACAAGATCAATTACTTTTTTGAATTCTTCCTTTACTTGTTCAGGCATACAAAATAAGTGGGCATCATCCTGGGTAAAGCCACGTACACGGGTTAAGCCATGTAACTCCCCACTTTGCTCATAACGGTAAACGGTACCAAATTCAGCAAATCGAACCGGTAAATCTTTATAAGAGCGCGGTTTGGTTTTATAAATTTCACAGTGATGCGGGCAGTTCATCGGTTTTAAGAAGAACTCCTCTCCTTCCTGTGGTGTTTTAATTGGCTGAAACGAATCCTTGCCATATTTTTCCCAGTGACCGGAAGTGACATACAGGTTTTTATGTCCAATATGGGGTGTTACTACTTGCTCATAACCTGCTTTTGCCTGGGCCCTGGTTAAAAAGTTAACCAAACGCTCACGTAAGGCAGTACCTTTAGGCAGCCACAATGGCAAGCCCATACCCACTTTTTCTGAAAAGGCAAATAATTCAAGCTCTTTTCCCAATTTACGGTGATCACGCTTCTTGGCTTCCTCAATCATGGCAAGATATTCAGTAAGCTCACTCGCTTTCGGAAAAGTTACACCATAAATACGGGTTAACTGTTTTTTGGTTTCATCACCACGCCAGTAAGCGCCAGCTACGTTCATCAGTTTCACGGCTTTCACAAAACCAGTATTTGGAATGTGTGGTCCACGGCACAAATCTGTGAACGATCCCTGAGTATAGAAAGTAATCTTACCATCTTCCAAACCATCGATCAGATCCAGTTTGTACTCATCACCTTTTTTAGTGAAATAGTTAACCGCATCGGCTTTACTTACACTTTCGCGGGTAAATGTTTCTTTCTGCTTGGCCAGTTCAATCATCTTCGTTTCGATGGCTCTGAAATCATCAGAGGAAAATTCCTTTTCCCCAAAATCTACATCGTAGTAGAATCCGGTTTCAATTGCCGGACCGATGCCGAATTTTGTACCCGGATAAAGTGCTTCCAAAGCCTCAGCCATTATGTGGGCCGACGAATGCCAGAAAGTTGATTTTCCTGCGGCATCGTTCCATGTCAATAGTTTTACAGCAGCATCAGCTTCGATAGGGCGTGTTGAATCCCATACCTCTCCGTTTACTTCGGCAGCTAAAACATTACGGGCTAAACCCTCAGAAATGGATAATGCAATTTGATGGGCAGAAGTGCCCTTTTCGTACTGACGAACCGAGCCGTCAGGTAAAGTAATATTAATCATCTACAACTATGATTTGTTCCTCGTTTTCATTAAAATCCGGAACGGTTTAAAAAATAATGTTAATTCTAAATCACATACAAGGTGATTTCTGATTGAGGCGAAGATAGCGAAATAAAATGGAAACGAAACAAAAAAGCCTGTCTGGTTTTATCCAAACAGGCCTGTATATTTATTTTGTTGTGATTATTAAAAAGGACCGCCACCAATGACTACTGCTCTGCCTCCACCGAAATTACCACCAGGACGGTTATTTCTAAAGCGTTTCATCATATTTTCCATCTTGATTTTGTATTCGTCAGCTGTAATTAATTTCGCTTTTTTAGGAGCGGTTACATCTTTACCGCTAACATTACGGTACTCAATACTGGTTGCAACAGATTTGTTTCCTCTGGCCTCAATGGCTAAAACTGCTCCTTCAGTCCAGATATTTGGGTTTGGTGAAAAGTCAAAGCCTAAATCTTTAGTATACCAGATCTTAGTCTCTTCAACTACGTTTTTGTCCATATCCAGAATTTTAATGGCTCTTGTAGATTTAACGATAGCCTGGTGACAGGTAAAACCAAGTATTTGTTTCGTAGAATCAGTTTTGACTACTTCAATTGTCGGCTCTGCTGCAGGTTTCGCTTTTGCTGAGTCGTTCGGATTTCCGTTACCACCCATTCTCATTCCTGCCATTGGGTTAGCCAGGGAGAGTTTTAGCTTGTTGGGCATATAATAGGTGGTATCATTCAGATCGAAAACTTCAACCAGGCTTTTATCAGCAAATGTATAATAGTATTCACGGTTTCCGCCTGCACCACCAAAGCGCATCATCATACGACCCATTCCACCTCCGTTACCGCCACCACCATTACTGTCTTCCGTTTCTTCCACAGGCATGTAGCTTGCGTTGGTTGCGGTAAATAATAACTCGAAATTTGTTTTGCTTGATGAGGGCATTCTGGCTTTCATCTGATCAGGGATCTGCATTCCGCTTGCCGATGCCATTGCTGCCGGATCTATTGTGTTTTCAAATTGTATAGCTCCTGATGTTTTCTTTTGAGCGTTGGCCACCGACGCTATCGATAAAACGCCCAGTAAAGCGATGAATATTTTTTTCATTGTTTTATGTTTTGTTGTTGTTAGATATAAAACCCGGATGAAGGTTTAAACTGTAATTTATTATTTACCGTAACGATGATGCAGCCTTAGTATTCCGTACTTTCCAACCAGCCATTACATAAAACATCGGCTATGTGCATGGTCTTTATCGGCAGATTGTTTTTATCAATATAGCCCTGCAGGTGCAGCAGACAAGAAAGATCAGTAGAAATAATGTAATCAGCCTGCTGATCAAGTGCGTGATTCACTTTTTGCTCGGCCATTGCTGATGAAATGGCGTTGAATTTTACGGCAAATGTACCTCCAAATCCACAGCACATATCACTGTCTTTCAGCTCTAGCATTTCAAGTCCATGTACTTTCGACAACAGCTGACGGGGCTCATCTTTGATTTTGCATTCCCGGAGCGCGCTGCACGAATCGTGGTAAACGGCCTTGCCTTCCAGCTCTGCCCCAAAATAATCTTTTTTGGCTACGTTGATCAGGAAATCAGAAAGTTCCCAGATATTGGACTGCAGACTGCGGCATTTGTTATGCACAATGGTATTGGTAAACAGGTCATTATATCCGCTCTTAATCATTCCTACGCAGGAGGCTGAAGGCGCAACAACGTAAGTATTTTCAGAAAAGTCGTTCAGAAATTTTGTTCCTACCTGTTTGGCTTCATCCCAATAACCAGCGTTGTAGGCGGGCTGTCCACAGCAGGTTTGTTTTGAATTGTATTCTACGTTACATCCCGATTTCTCTAATAATCTTATAGTATTAAATGCGGTTTCGGGATATAACTGGTCTACAAAACAGGGAACAAACAATTCTACTTTCATCTATAATAATTACAATTCGAGTTGCAAACTTACAATTTTAGTGATTCTTTAGCCTCGATTTTTTTCAAGAATAGCAAAAACACCAATCCAACGATAAAAAATGATGCCAATGCGATGATTGACTGACGCATGTTGTGTGTGATTCCCTCAATCATAGCGAAACTAAATAATCCGATCACAATGGCCAGCTTTTCTGTGGCATCATAGAAGCTGAAGAATGATGCCGTATCGTTGCTGTGTTCAGGGATGTGTTTCGAATATGTAGAACGCGATAACGATTGTATTCCCCCCATAATTAAACCAACTATTGCAGCTAAAGCATAAAATTGAGTTTCATTAACAATGGAATATCCGTAAATGCAACAGGCTATCCAAACCAGTACAACGATGATCAACACATTTGTATTGCCTATTTTTTTTGCCAGTAGCGACATGATCCAGGCACCTAAAATGGCCACCAGCTGGATAATTAAGATAACAGCAATCAAACTGCCTGATTCCAGTTTTAATACCTTCGCACCAAAACCCGCTGCCGCAAGCATAATGGTTTGTACGCCCATCGAATAGAAAAAGAACGCAAAAAGATAGGTTTTTAGGAACTTTATCTGTTTCAGCTGATTCCATACTTTTACAAATTCACCAAAACTGCTTTTGATAATCCCCTGATCTACATGCGAAGTGTGAGGTACATCTTTTGGTAATGCTTTAAATGGAATCTGGGCAAATACAAACCACCAGATTCCCACCAGCAGGAAAGAGATCTGAGCCGGCAATGACGGATCAGTTATTCCAAACAGATCGGGTTTCAATACAAAAACAAAACAGATCAGTTGTAGAATTACACTTCCGATATAACCATAGGAGAAGCCCTGGGCGCTCACCTTATCCTGATTTTCAGCTGTTGCGATGATTGGCAGATAAGCATTATTAAACATTACACCACCAACATAGCCCATCGCTGCCAACACAAAGCAGATGATTCCTGTTTCCAAGGTTTCGAGTTTAAAGAAAAACAAGCCCATACAAGCGAAAGAGCCCAGGTAGGTGAAAAGCTTCATGAAGAATTTCTTTCTGCCTTTCGCGTCGGCATAAGAAGAAAGTATTGGAAGCAAAATTACCATGATCAGGTAGGCAAAAGCAAGGGCATAATTAGATAATACCGTATTGATAAAGGTTTTCCCAAAAAAAGTTACCTCATCCCCATGTGCTTTGGTGGTGGTGATGGCAACATAGTATACCGGAAAAATAGTGGAGGTAATGACCAGATTATAGGCTGAATTGGCCCAGTCGAAGAAAGCCCATGATCGGATGGTTTTCTTATTGTTTTTTTCTATCATCTAGAGTTGAAACAGTTTATTGGCTAAAGATAATATTTCTTCCCGTCAGTTTTGATCTTACCTGCGTCTAATAATTCACGGATAGCTTCTATGCGGTCATTTTCAGTGCCGTTTTTAATACTGGTGACCAGGTCATCAAGGTTCAATGGTTGTTGTTGCAATAGCGATACGATCTCGAACTCCAATTCATCATTGAGCTGCATTTGCTGCCCTGAGCGCTTTTCTGCCAGACAAACATCGCAAACACCGCATTTAGGGGCACTGGGTTCATCGAAATAGCTCAGCAATTGAACACTCCTGCAAATGTAGGTTGTCGTGTATTTGGAAACGGCATCGATCTGTTTGAGCAGGATTTTTTTTCTGAGCTCCAGATATTTTACATCTACGTCAAAATGATCCATATCTACCCTCGGCCTGATGTATTGCAATTGCGGCTGGTCTGATTGCTGGAGGTAAGTAATCATTTCAATTTCCTGTAATTTATTCAGCACCGCAATAATATCTTTGTATGACAGGCCAATCCGCTTCGCCAGATCAGCTTCGTTTATCTTTACAAATCCATCAAAGGCTCCACCGTACGACCGGAGAATGGTTTTGATCAGGTTGTCGTAGGCTTTATTTTCTATCTGGAAACGATATACATCTTCGTGGCCAACTATAAACATTAATCTGGATGGCAGAAAGACACTTTCGGATAAAGTAACATAACCATCGTGCTCCAGAAATTTCAGTGCAGAAATTGTTTTTAAAACGCTGATGTTAAATCTTTTGCAAAAGTCAGCGATGTCGAAGGTAAAGGTTAGCCCCTCACCTGCCCCAAAAGCCAACTGAAAATAATTACCCAGGTAATGATAGGTTTTCCTGATTTCATCGGGCGCTGGAAAGCTGTTAATATACCTGGATTCAAGGCTGAGCACATCCGCTTGATTGGCCAGCAGTACAGCATAACTTCGTTTTTCGTCGCGTCCTGCCCTTCCAGCTTCCTGATAATACGCTTCCAGACTTTCAGGGAGGTCGAGGTGTACCACGAAACGCACGTCGGCCTTATCAATACCCATACCGAAAGCATTTGTTGCGACCATGATGCGGATTTTATTCATCTTCCAGTCTTCCTGTTTCTGAAAGCGAATATTCTTTTCCAAACCGGCATGATAAAAATCAGCCTTGATCTGGTTTCGGTTGATGAAATTTGATACTTCTGCAGTTTCCCTCCGGTTACGCACGTACACGAGTCCTGTGCCCTTTACATTTTTGCAAATCTCGATCAGCTTCTTATACTTATCTTCCTGATCAAAAACCACATAACTCAGGTTGTCTCTTGCAAAACTCTTTACAAATACCTGGGGCTCTTTCATTTCAAGTTTATCCACAATGTCCGCTCTTACATCAGCGGTTGCAGTTGCAGTTAGAGCCAGTACAGGAACATCGGGAACAATCTCTCTTAGTTTTGCAATCTGAAGATATGGTGGGCGAAAATCGTATCCCCACTGTGAGATACAATGTGCTTCATCTATCGCAATCAAATTTACATTCATATAGGAAATGCGCACGCGAACCAGGTCAGACAGTAGCCGCTCGGGCGAAAGGTAAAGGAATTTAATTTTTCCGTAGATGCAGTTATCCAGCAGGATATCGATTTCCCGTTTACCCATACCAGCGTATATCGCAATGGCTTCAATTCCTTTCGATTTAAGGTTCTCCACCTGGTCTTTCATCAACGCGATTAGTGGAGAAACCACGATACATATTCCTTCTTTAAGTAAAGCAGGTACCTGAAAGCAAATTGATTTTCCCCCACCTGTAGGTAAAAGGGCCAGGCTGTCTTTTCCTTCCAGCACAGCGCTGATGATGTCTTCCTGTAACGGACGGAAAGCCTGATGTCCCCAATACTTTTGTAAAATCTCTATTGCTGTCATAAATCGGAAGATTCAAAACTATAAAAAAGCTTGTGATATTACTAAATTGCGCTCCTATATAATCCATATTTTAAATGAAATCACTCTACCTGCTATCTGCGCTCTCTCTTTTCTTTATTACCTCAAACGCACAGGAAAAAAAATGGGACGTTGAAAAATTCCAGGGAACAACCAAAAACTTCACCTTAAACACTGATGAGGGTACGTGGATGAATCTCGATGTAAGCCCGGACGGTCAGGAAATTGTATTTGATCTGCTGGGCGATATTTATAAAATGCCGGTTACCGGCGGGGTTGCCAGTTTGATTAGCGGAGGGATAGCCTGGGATGTGCAACCGCGTTTTAGCCCGAATGGGAAATATATCTCCTACACCAGCGACAAAAGCGGTGGCGACAATATCTGGATCATGAACCGTGACGGAGGTGACAAAAAACAGATTACCAAAGAAACCTTCAGGTTGTTAAACAATGCAACATGGATGCCGAATAGTGAGTACATTATCGCCCGTAAACATTTTACAGCAGGCCGTTCGTTAGGCGCGGGTGAAATGTGGATGTACAGTATTAATGGTGGCGAAGGCATTCAGTTAACGAAACGCAAAAATGATCAGCAGGATGCCGGAGAGCCTAATGTGTCTCCCGATGGAAAGTATGTTTACTTTAGCGAAGATGTGAGTCCGGGTCCGAATTTTGAGTATAGCAAGGATCCTAACGGAACAATTTATGCAATTCGCCAGCTGGATTTAACAACAGGAAAGCTCACCACCCTGATTAATGAACAGGGCGGAGCATGCCGTCCGCAGGTTTCGCCTGATGGTAACCTGATCGCTTTTGTTAAACGGGTCCGTTTAAAATCTACACTTTATGTGCAGAACTTAAAAACAGGCGAAGAGTGGCCGGTAAATGAGGATCTTTCACACGATCAGCAGGAAACCTGGGCGATATTCGGCGTGTATCCAAATTTTGCATGGACACCTGATAGCAAGAGTGTTGTATTTTATGCAAAAGGTAAAATCAGAAAAACAGAAATCTCCACACTAATTAATTCTACCATTCCCTTTCAGGCCAATACCATTCAAACTGTTCAGCAAGCTTTGCATTTCGAACAACAGGTTTTTAATGCAGACTTTACCTCAAAAATGCTGAGGCAACTGACAACTTCCCCTGATGGTAAAGTGATTGTGTTTAATGCAGCGGGTTATTTGTATAAGCAGGAATTGCCGAATGGAACGCCAGAACGGTTAACAAATGGAAATGATTTTGAATTCGAACCCGCATTTAGTCCGGATGGAAAATATATCATTTATACCACGTGGAGTGATGAACTTCGCGGAGCCATTAAACGTTCGGATATTAAATCAGGTAAAACTATTACGCTGAGTGATGAAAAAGGTTTTTATTATTCACCGCAGTATTCTACAAAAGGAGATAAAATTGTTTTTAGAAAAGGCAGTGGAAATGATGTACTGGGTTACAACTATGGTCGGGGAACAGGTATTTTTACCATGTCGGCGAATGGTGGAGCTAAAACCCTCGTTTCAGATAACGGAATAAAGCCCTCGTTTAATAATACTGATACACGCATTTACTTTCAGAGTTATGCTGACGGAAAAAAAGCATTGAAAAGTATTGACTTAAACGGCGCGAACGAAAGAACGCATTTCACTTCTCAGTATGCGAACCAGTTTGTGGTGAGTCCAGATAACAAATGGCTCGCTTTTAACGAGCTTTTCAACGTTTATATCACACCGATGATTAACATTGGTACAGCGCAGGATGCTTCGGCAAGTAACAAATCAATACCAGTTACAAAAGTGACTATCAATGGTGGTACCTACATACAGTGGAGTGCCGACAGTAAAAACCTGCACTGGACTTTAGGCCCTAAGTATTTTACGATTGATGTAAACAGTGCTTTTAATTTCGATGGCAGTACGCCAAAAACGGCAGCCAGTTCTATCGATATTAACCTCAGTTTAAAAAGCGACGTGCCTGCTGGAATTGTCGCATTAAAAGGTGCCCGGATTATTTCGATGAAAGGCGATGAGGTAATTGAAAACGGTACTATTTTAACGGATGGAAACAAAATTACTGCCATTGGGAAAACAGAATCTGTGACTATTCCTGCCAATGCAAAAGTGATTGATGTAAACGGTAAAACGATCATGCCGGGCATTGTAGATGTACATGCGCATCTGCGCACCAGTCCGGATGGTATTACACCACAAAGCGACTGGAGTTACATGGCTAACCTGGCATTTGGTGTTACAACATCTCACGACCCTTCGAGCAATACGGAGATGGTATTTAGTCAGAGTGAAATGTTAAAGGCGGGTCGCATGATTGGTCCCCGCGTATATTCAACTGGTTCAATTTTATATGGTGCAGATGGCGATTTCAAGGTTGTGATTAACAGTTTAGATGATGCACTGGCCAACCTTAAGCGCCTGCAGGCTGTGGGTGCTTTTTCCGTGAAATCATACAATCAACCACGGCGGGAACAGCGCCAGCAAATCCTGGAAGCGGCCAGGCAACTTAAAATGGAAGTGGTTCCGGAAGGTGGATCAACGTTCTTTCATAACATGAATATGATTGTCGACGGACATACCGGCATCGAGCACAGCATCCCGGTGTTACCGGTTTACAAAGATGTAACCAGCCTCTGGAACAGCACTTCTGTTGGCTACACGCCTACCTTAATAGTGGCTTATGGTGGTCAATGGGGCGAAAACTACTGGTATGATAGAACTAATGTATGGGAAAACGAAAAGCTGATGACCTTCACACCACGTTCGATTATTGATTCGAGGGCAAGAAGGAGAACGACTTCAGAATATAGTGATTATAATCATATCGACATTGCCAAGGCAACGAAACAAATCGCTGATGGCGGCACGAAGGTCAATCTTGGGGCTCATGGTCAGATTCAGGGCCTTGGGGCACACTGGGAATTGTGGATGTTCGTGCAGGGCGGATTTTCTCCCCTTCAAGCCATCAGAAATGCCACACTAAATGGCGCACATTACCTGGGTATGGACAAAGAAATAGGATCTTTAGAAGTTGGCAAGCTCGCTGACCTGGTGATTATGGATGCCAATCCTTTAGATGATATCCGCAACTCAGAGAAAATCAAATCTGTGATGATTAACGGCCGCTTGTACGATAGTGCTACCTTAAATGAAATTGGTACCCGCGAAAAACTACGTGGCAGGTTATGGTTTGAAAATGCGAAAGGGAACGGTTACATCGTACCTACCGGTGAATCAGAAACCTGGACGTTTACCGTGCCATACTGCGATTAATACCCTTAAATGATGAAGCCGGAGTGTTACAGATTTTTTTAACCTGTAATGCTCCGGCCTTTTCCTTGTAAGAAACTAGTTTACTGACAAGGAATTATCGCTTTTGTTTTTATCAGGGGTATGAACATCACCCATTACCACCGTCGATAGTTTTTTGCTGGTTTTTAACTTCACTACAGTAGTCTTATTCCCCTTTTCCCAAACACCAATTGTGTTGTGGTTCTTTTCTACAGCTCCATCTGCATAGGTTAAAGTTAAATCGACCGGTAGCGCTTTCATTCCTTTATTTTCAATGGTTATGTTGTAGCCATCAGTTGTCTTATCCACAGCTGTTACAGCCATATCTAAAATTCCACCGTCGAAAAACCATGGTTTCCAGAACCAGTTCAGATTTTTACCACTCCCCTCATTCATGCTGTAAAAAAAATCGTAAGGCATTGGGTGTTTTCCGTTCCAGTTCTTGATGTAGTTATGAAGGGCTTTCGTAAACAATTCTTCGCCCAGGTAATCTTTGATGTATAAATAGGCCAGCCCTGGCTTCGGGTACGAATTGGTAAATGAACCTGAGCCTTTCAAATCAGGAGTTAAAGTCATAATTGGTGAATCATCTTTACCTCCGGATGAAGACGCAGTGGGTTGGATGCCATATTCATCAACCAATGTAGAATCGATCATTGGAGAAATTAACCACTCGCCTATTGTTGCCCACCCTTCATCCATCCATCCGTATTTGGTTTCGTTAATCCCCATGTAAAAAGGGAACATGGTATGAAAGATTTCATGGTCTGTAAGGGTAATTGCATCTTCCCTATTGTCAACCGGATTATCGTTAACCATCATTGGATACTCCATCTGATCCAAACCATCGAAAACGGTTTCATGATTATAAGGGTAAGGCCACTTTGGAAATTTGTAACTCATGGCATCCACTGTTTTACGGGCAAAATCAATTACCTCATAATAGTCTTTGTGTTTAGGGTTGAAAACGGCATCCACACGCGTCCTTCTTTTGGTTTTCGGATCAACCATTAGGCTGCTCGATTTCCATAAATAATGATCGCTGACGGCAAACACGAAATCGGTTACATTGCTGGCTTCAAACTTAAAAGTATTAAAGGTATTTGGCTGGGTTACCCCTTTGGCCAATAAATCATCAGGCGTAATAATATCCACTACAGGATCATTTTTTTCGGCAGAAGCGATACGGGCAACAATTTGCTTTTGAAATACTTCAGCAATGTTTTTCAGGTCGCCTGTAGCCCAAACGGCATAACCACCGGGAACTTTAACCTCAGCATCAAACTGATCGAAATCATTATAAAACTCCTCAGCACCTGTATAAGGAAACTTGTTCCAGCCATCAACATCGTCGTATACAGCAATTCGCGGAAAGAAATAAGCCACGAAATGCGATCCTTCATCTACCTGGCCTGTACGCAGATGTGAACCTTTATTCAGCGTGTAGCTATAGCTGATGGAGAATGAAATGGTTTTGCCTGGTAAAACTGCCGGAACGGCAACAGTCATGTTTGTTCCGTCGACTTTAAAGTCAGCAATGTTTTTTCCGTTGGCCGACAGCTGGGATATGGTTACCCCATTACCCTGGTCTGACTCTGAAATTTTAGATTTCCTTGGCGTTCCCTTTTTATAAAGGTTAGGATAAAGTTTAAACCAGATTTCATTAAGTGTATCCGGACTGTTGTTGGTATAAACTACTTCAACTCTACCAGACAACAGTCTGCTAACCGGGTTGAAATCTACTTTTAAATTGTATTTGGATTTATTTTGCCAGTACTTTTTGCCTGGCTTGCCGCTGGTGCTTCTTGTTCCGGCCTGGTAGGTTTTTTCAAATACTGGTTCTATTGGCAGTATAGTTTGTGCTTTTACACAAGCTGCAGAGAGCATTAAAACACAAAGGATGTTGATCGATTTCATTTTTGGATAATAAGGTATGAAGTAAGCGGCATTAAACCGTTTTGCTATTTTCCAAACTTCATTTTCAATTGTTCCAGCATATCATTGTTAACTGGCTGCGCAGGTTTCTCGGCAACAGGTTTCGGTTTTTGCTGATAAGGTGCTTTCGGAGTGGCACTTTGATTTTGAGGGCGCGCCGGTTTATTTTCGTTCTTTTTTGCATTGAACTTTGCCCATTCTTCATCCAGTTTCTTTTTGGTATACAAAGGAAAATCTCCCTGTTTCATCCAGGCATAATAGCTCGGTTCAACAGAAAATACCTGTTCGGTTGTTTTGCCTTTATGCTTACCGAAGTTGAAACAAACTTCACCATTATCGTTATACACCATACGTCCTGCAAAATCCACCGGACGGTGCAAATTGGTAAACGCATGGAGCGCATCTACATCATTTACTACGGGAATACTTTTTTCGCCTTGCTTGTTCTCAAACTCTTTTTCTTTATACATTTCCAGCTGGCCTAACAACACTTTGTAGGTTGCAATTACATCGGCTTCAGCGGCATGTGCATTGACCAGATCTTCCTGGCAATAAAACTTATAAGCAGCCTTTAATGTGCGTTGTTCCATTTGATGAAAGATATTTTGCACATCTACAAACTTCCTTTCGCTCATATCAAAATCGATATCGGCCCTTAAGAATTCTTCCAACAGCATCGGAATATCGAATTTATTTGAATTGTAACCTGCCAAATCACTTTCGCCAATAAACGCACCGATTTCTGCAGCCAGCGTTTTAAATGTAGGCTCATTTGCAATATCCTCATCATAAATGCCATGAATGAGTGAAGTTTGCAACGGAATGGGCATTTCAGGGTTCACCCTCCAGGTTTTTACTTCTTCCGACCCATCTGGCAACGCTTTCAGGATCGCTATTTCGACGATTCTATCAGCACCAACATTTATACCCGTAGCTTCTAAATCAAAAAAGGCTAGAGGACGTTTTAAATTTAATTTCATTCTGTAAAGATCTTTATTTTCGGCATAATCAAGCATAGAAATGCCGGTTTTCATTTTTATCAAAAGTGCTAAAAAGGTTTCATTAGTTCTGTAAGATGAAAGGAATAATTTATTTAAATTAATTGTGAAATTATTTCTGATTGTTGCCGACTAGCCTTAAATTGGCTCAATTTAATTTCGCTCTAATGAATAAAATATTTCTGATCCTGATTGTATTGCTCGCAACTAGTATGGCCATACGTGCACAGGATTTCACTTTTGGCGCCATCACCTATGCAGATTATGAGTTTGACAAAAAAATGCTGGATAGCAATGCCAATGCTGTTGTATTAAAAGAATTCGGAACCGCATCAATTCAGCTCGATGAAAGTACCGGCCATCTTGAGCTCGTTTTCGTTCATCACGTTAAAATTAAAATTTACAATAAGGAAGGCTTTAAAGAAGCAAATATCATCATTCCGATGTATAAGGATGATACCCGGGAAGAAACGATCAGTGAACTGAAAGCCTCAACCTTTAACTTAGATGGCGGCAGATTTGTGGAAACGTTAATGGATAAAAAAGCTGTGTTTACAGAGAACAGATCCAAATACACGCGGTTGACGAAGTTTACCCTTCCTAACCTGAAAGAAGGTTCAGTAATCGAATACAGTTATCGCCTGCGATCTCCAAACCTTTTTAATTTTAAAACCTGGCAGTTTCAGGCTGATATTCCAAAGGTTATCAGTGAATACCTCGTTTACATACCCGGCATTTATACCTATAATGTTTCGCTAAGGGGTTATCAAAAATTAACCGATCAAAAAGTTGAGCTCAACAAAGAATGTTTGAGGTTGTCAGGTGTAGCCATTGATTGTTCGAAAATCAGCTATGTGATGAAAGATATTCCTGCATTTATAGAAGAAGATAACATGACTGCCCCCAGTAATTTCAAGTCTGCCATCTACTTTGAGCTTGCTGAAGCTCAGAGCTTGTCGGGCGGAAAAACTTATTATACTAAAACCTGGAAAGATGTTGACTACGAACTGGTGTCTGATAAAAGCCTGGGAGGCCAGATGAAGCGGAAAGACGTTTTCAAAGATCTTGTGCCAGCCATTATTAAAGATGCCTCGGATGATCTGGCGAAAGCCAAAGCCATTTACAATTACATCAAAAAGCAGATTAAGTGGAACAATTACTACGGTAAATACACAGAAGATAATATTAAAAAGGCACTTGATTCCCGATCGGGGAATGTTGCTGATGTTAACCTGAGCCTGATCGCTGCACTTTCGGCAGCGAACCTGGATGCCGAGGCTGTTATTTTGTCGACGCGTGACAACGGCACCGTAAATAAGCTTTATCCAGTACTTTCAGATTTCAATTATATTGTGGCTAAGGTGAACATCGGTGAAGCCAGTTATCTGCTGGATGCTACTGAACCATTGATGCCTTTCGGTTTGCTACCTTTGCGCTGCATAAATGATCAGGGCCGGGTGATTAATATTAAGAAGCCATCTTATTGGTTAGATTTGAAGGCTAGCCAGAAATCATCTACCAACTATATCTTAACAGGTAAATTAACACAGGATGGAAAAATTGTAGGTACATTGGTTACCCACTCCCTGGGTTATGCTGCGTACAACAAACGCAGAGACATACTAAAATACAGTTCTCCTGATGAATATGTAGAGAAGCTTGATGACCGGTTGACAAGAATCAGAATATCAGACCATCAGATAACCGGACTGGACAGTGTTGAAAATGCATTAACAGAAACCTATCAGGTAGAATTCACCATTAACGATGGTCTAAAAGATCAGTTTTATTTCAGTCCTTTTTTTATTAATTCCATATCCAAAAATCCGTTCAATTTAAATGAGCGCACCTACCCTGTTGATTTGGGCGCTGCTTCAGATGAAAGGGTAATTATTAATGTTTCTCTTGCTGATCAGTATGAGATGCTGGAGAAGCCAAAAAATATGGCCATGGCCTTACCTAATGCTGGCGGGAAATATCTGGTTCAATGTGATTTCGATGGAAATACGTTGTCAATGAGTCAGATTTTACAGTTCAACAATGCCATCTATCAGCCAGATGATTATTTTGCTTTAAAAGAGTTTTACAGCAAGATTATACAAAATCAGAAGTCAGAAATTTTATTGAAAAAGGTTCAAAAATGAAATACTTATTTACGCTTGTTTTATCAGTTTCATTTGTTGTGACCTGTTTCGGGCAGGATAATTATGATGTCGATTTGATTCCGTCGCTGCTTCGCAACAGAGCTAACTCGTGTATTAGAAAAGAGGAAACGACGATCGATATGCGCTCACCGGATAACGTGATGTTATATGTTAAAAAGGCGGTTACCGTGTTTAACGAAAATGGGGAGCGGGAAGCGGAATTGGCGTTGTATTACGATAAAAATACGGCGATAAAGGGTATTAAGGGGGAAGTATACAATGCCGGTGGCATGCCAGTAAGCAAATTTAACCAAAATGATTTTTCGGATGTAAGTGCTGCAGATGGATTTTCATTATTCGTTGATAGCAGGGTGAAACACTATCTGCCTAGCGTAAACCAATTTCCTTACACGGTGGTGTACAGTTACGAAATCAGAAATAAACAAAATTTAATTATACCCGACTGGCAACCTAAACCAGCAAGCGACGTGTCGGTTGAAAAGAGCATTTATACTTTCATTTCAAAGCCTTCAGATCAGGTTAGGATCAAAACCTCAAACTATCCGGGCATTCCTGAGGTAACTGTTGACGATAAACAAAAGAAAATAGTTTGGAACGTGAGCAGTTTACCGGCGGTTAAAACCGAACCCTATAGCCCTGATCCTGAAACTTATTTTACAAGTATAAAAATTGCACCTGAACAGTTTACATATTATAGCCATATGGGAAGTTATACCAATTGGCAGGACCTTGGTAAATGGGTGTATGACGATTTGCTGAAAGACAGAACCGCACTTTCTCCTGCAACTATACAGACAATAAAAGAGCTGGTAAAAAATGAAAAAACGGATAAGGAAAAAGCTAAAAAAATATACCAGTATTTGCAAAACAGAACCCGTTACATTAGCGTACAGATAGGTATCGGGGGCTTTCAGCCAGTTTCGGCAAGCGAAGTTGACCGTTTAGGATATGGGGATTGTAAAGCTTTGGTTAACTATATGCAGAGCCTACTGAAAGCTGCAGATATTGAATCTTACTATTGTGTTGTTGAAGCTGGCACTGAGAAGAAAAGTGTAGACCCCGGGTTTGCCAGTATGGTGCAAGGCAATCACATCATTTTATGTTTGCCTTTAAAATGTGATACTACCTGGCTGGAATGTACCAGTCAGAAAATTCCTTTTGGTTTTTTAAGTGATTTTACTGACGACAGACTTGTATTGGCATGCACAGCGGAAGGTGGTAAACTGTTGCATACACCTAAGCTAACTACACAGGAGAACAGGCAGATCAGAAATGCCAGGTTAATCATTTCTGCTGATGGTAATGTTACCGGAAGTGTGAATACAGTTTTTTCGGGTGCGCAATATGATAACCATGAAGCCATGATTGGCAAGTCTGTATCTGAGCAGCATAAAATGCTAAAGGCATCCTATAATGTAGATAATATTGACATCAAGTCGGTCTCATTTGCCCAGAAGAAGGACATAGCGCCTGAATTTACCGAGAATATTGATATAGGCATTCCTAATTACGTTCCTGTAAATGGTAAAAAAATGTTCCTGCAGCCGAATGTTTTCAATACAATGAGATCGATACCTGAGCTTAGAAACAGAACGCTCCCTGTCTATGTTAACCGCGGTTATACCGATGAAGACACGATTGTTTACACGCTTCCCGATAATGTAGACGCAAATCTGATTACAACAAATGAGCGGGTATTGAGTAGTGTATTTGGGAGCTATATTTCGAAAGCCAGTGTTGCGGGTAATCAACTTACCTATTACAGGAAAATTGTACTTAACGACGGCACCTTCCCGGCTGAAAAGTATGCTGAATTCTCTAAGTTTATGAGTGATGTAAATGCCACAGATTTTTTAAAACTGGCACTTAGCTTAAAATAAGTATTCCTAAACCGATTCCGATAATCATAATCAGGTACATCAAAATCTCTGTGGTGGCAAATCTTTTGTATTTGGTCCAGAATGAGTATTCGTGCTTATGATTGGCCATTTGATTTCTTTTTCGACAAAAATAAGTAAAATTCAAATGGCCCGAGGCCTTATAACCCAAATAATCGTTTCATTTCACTATTAAACCATCTTTTCTTTCCCGGTGGAGAAGGACAATTGATTATTTAATGTAATCATGGTATAAGAGTAGTTAATCCTTAGGTCGGCTTTTATTCGTTTATTGGTCGGGGATTGGTCGGGTACAATTGTCACAAGCCCGACCAATCCCCGACCAAACCCCGAATTAGCCGTGACGAAGCTACACGGTCAAGCTAGGGCGTTCTCACGAAAATATTAATTTTTGTGGCCTCATTAAAAGCATGGTTTTGCAACCCGGATGATGTGCAGTGCTAAAAAATCGCATTCTTAGAAGCTATATCAAGGTGAATTCAAGGTGTTTTTGCGCGAAACTTATTGTATTTCCAGAACTACAGAAAGAGAAGCACAACAAATGCAAAAAATGTTCGTATAATTAGTTCAGTATCAAACAAACAAATCTGGATGAAGAGAGAAACCCTGGGCATTGCTATGTTTTTGTTAGTGAGTATAGGCATTGTCGGAGTAAGTTGGAAAAAGGTTGACGGGCCACACACACAACAGGAAATCGTAAAAAAAATTGCAGCTGATAGTCTATACAGCCGATACATTGACACTTTGTACCATGCCGTTCGCCTGGATTCTGCCGGACTTAAAGAGGAAGTTTTCGAGAAAGCCCTCACCGGCTTTTACAACATGAAGTATTCAGGCCTGTTACATGCTAAATCAGTATTAACCATTGCCGATTTTGATCAGGAAAGCTGTAAAAAAAGATTATACATTATTGATCTGGATCATAAAAAACTTATCCTAAACACCTGGGTTGCCCATGGGCAGAATAGCGGTGGAGATAAGCCTTCTTATTTTTCAAATGTTCCAAATTCTAATCAAAGCAGTATTGGCTTTTTTCTAACGGGGGAGATTTATTACGGTAAACATGGCCGTTCGCTGAAACTTGATGGAATGGATCAGGGGTTTAATAATAATGCTAGGGAAAGGGCAATCGTTGTACACGGTGCTGATTACGTATGTCAGGAAACGATTGATCAGCTCGGGCGATTAGGCCGTAGCCAAGGTTGCCCGGCAGTAGCAACTAAGCTTGCAAATCAGGTGATCAATGCCATTTCTGATCGCACTGTTTTATTCATCAATAATTCTGACCAGCCCTATCATTCGCCATTTCTAAATGAAACGCTGGCTGCGAGTGTAGCCCTGCGTCAGGATGAATTACTGGCGGCAAAAATGGATTAATACTTTTTTAGGTTGGTGGCATTTAAGTTGTGAGGTAATATGGCAAAGAATGCTCCGATAAAGGGAGTCAGCAAGTCCCATACCCACCGGTTGCCATCTTTCGCTGTCTCACCACAATCTACAACTTCTGCACGCATCAGTAGTTTTTTTACAAGTTTTTGTATTCCGGTGATCCGGACATATCTGTTAAAGGCGAGCCCCAGGTAATCACAATAGACATGTACGAGAATTTCCAGGATTAAGGATTTTGTGCTGATCTGGAGTGGCTTACTGAACAAGGCGGCATACTCATTCTTTATTGCTTCAGCCAGCAGTGTCAGGCGTTCTTTCGCTTTTCCATTCAGATACTGCCAGAGTTGTGCATTACTGTAAACCCTGATGATCCCTTCATCAAATTTGATTTTAATAATACAATCATACAATCTGAGTTCCTTTTCCATTCCATACTAAGATGCTGTGTCTTGTTTTTTGTTACCTCAATGTTGCTGTTTAATAAAAGAATTTATGAAATGTTTATGATCCAACGCGTTACGATGTGAGTAAAATTATGGTTTTAAAAACGAATATTTTTACATCTTTGAGGTTGGAAAATTAAACCCGTTTGATGAAGATTGTTATTGCAGAAAAGCCCTCTGTTGGACGTGAGCTTGCAAAAGTTTTCGGTGCGACCACCAGAAAAGATGGATACATTGAAGGTAAGGGGTATTCCTTTACCTGGGCTTTTGGGCATTTGTTGCAGCTTGCACCCCCTCAGGATTATGGCTTTATCGGTTGGCGCAAACAGCATTTACCAATGCTTCCTGCAAAATTCAAACTCGCTGTACGAAAGATTAAAACAAAAGATGGCTTTGTTGAAGATCCTGCTGTGCGGAAACAGCTGGATACGATTAAGAAGCTTTTTGATGAAGCCAGTGAAATCATTGTAGCAACGGATGCGGGGCGCGAGGGTGAATTGATTTTCCGGTATATTTACTATTACCTGAAATGTAAAAAGCCATTTAAGCGTTTGTGGATTTCATCGCAAACAGATGAGGCCATAAAGGATGGATTCAGAAACCTGAAACCCGGGACAGATTACGATACGCTCTTTAATTCAGCGCATTGTCGTTCTGAATCCGATTGGCTGGTTGGTATGAATGCCACCCAGGCGCTAAGCATCTCTGCCGGCAACAGAACAGTACTGTCACTGGGAAGGGTTCAAACGCCTACCCTTGCGATGATTTGTGCCCGTTCTCTTGAGATAAAGCATTTCGTTCCGCAGATGTACTATCAGATCAGCATTTTGCTGGTGAAGGATGAACAGGTTTTTAAAGCAGTTTCCACATCCAATTACAAAAACAAGGAAGAGGCTGAGAAATTATTTGCGCTGGTGGAGGATGTTCCATCGGGTTTTCCAAACGGTGGAAATATATCAGCAGTTGAAGCCAAGCCGAGGAAAGAACCACCACCACTTTTACATGATTTGAGTAGCCTGCAGCAAGAGGCAAATAAAAAGAAAGGCTTTACTGCCGACCAGACTTTAGGTCTTCTGCAGAATTTATACGAGAGCAAACTGGTCTCCTATCCCCGTACCGGTTCTCGATATATAGGCGACGATATTTTTGCAGGCATTCCTGATTTGATTTCAAAGTTCACCGGTCACCCTGACTTTGGTAAACAGGCACAGTTTTTACAAACTATAGCGCTGAATAAAAGAAGCGTTAATGCAAAAAAAGTGACCGATCACCACGCGATTTTGCCTACGGGGGAAGAAGCATATGGCCTAAGCAGCGATAAGCAAGCCATTTACGATATGGTTGTGGGCAGAATGGTGGAAGCATTTCATCAGGAATGTTTAAAAGAAATCACCAAGATAACCGTTCAGTCGGGACTTACATTTATTGCCAATGGAACAGTAATTCGCTCAGCAGGGTGGCGATCTGTATTTAATGAAACCGAAGAGGATAAAAAGGATGAGGATAATGCAGCCCTACCAAAAGTGGCGGTTGGCGAGCAATTACCCATCACTGAGAAATCGTTTCTGGAAAAGCAGACTAAGCCTAAGGCCATGTACAATGAGGCATCGCTGTTAAAGGCTCTGGAAACGTGCGGTAAAGAAATTGAGGATGAAGAGCTGCGGTATGCCATGAAAGACAGTGGTTTAGGCACTCCCGCCACACGGGCATCCATAATTGAAACTTTGATTACCCGTGAATATATCACCCGTGAGAAGCGGAATTTAGTGCCCACTGTTAAGGGATTAGCAGTTTACGAGGTAGTTAAAGACAAACAAATTGCACAGGCCGAACTCACCGGTCAATGGGAGAAACGACTCGAAGAAATTCGTTCCGGTTCTTCGGTGAAAGACTTTAAATCTGAAATCACCGAATATACGAAAACCATTACTCATGAATTATTAATTGCCGGTGCCACCATTTCGGGTAAGCTTGAAGATAAAAAGGAAGAAAAGGTTATTTAAAGGCTGATTTTAAAACATCTTCTAATGCTGCAGGAATTTTATGATCCTTTTGAATAAAGGCTATCGCCCCTGCTTCCAGATATGAATGGGAAAGGAGGTTTTTATCATTTCCTGTGAACATGCAGATCTTTAGCTGAGGCTGGATGGCTAATATTTCCTGTACCGACTGCGGATCACTATCGCCCCCTGGCATATTGATGTCAAGTAGCAGAAAGTCAAATGACTGCTGTTGCAATCTGGAAAAAGTATCTTTAAGATTTGCACAAACAACAATTTCCGGATTGTGGAGCAACCGGCTGAAAAGGGCTTTCATGACCGTTTGCATCAATTCATTATCATCCGCTATTAAAACTTTTACCTGTGCGTTCATTTAAATGACCTGGCTTTGAATCATTTAAATTGAGAAGACCGAAAGGCAAAATACTGGTATAAGCCAATAGTTTAAAGCGGAAAATTCAGAATTTGGATGATTTCCTCAAATTTAACAATTTTATGAACTTTAAAAAGAGTTATGTCAAATATCCATAAACTCCCAGGCGCTGTGATACGCATTCAGCTGCTCTGCGTAGCGGATAAAGTCGGCATAAAACTTAGCTGTTGATAAAGTCGCACTGTCGCCGATTACAACCAGCTTCTTTCTGGCCCTCGTCATTGCTACATTCATCCTTCTGGTGTCTGAAAGGAATCCGATATGTCCATCTTTATTGCTCCTGGTGAGACTGATGTAAACGATGTCTCTCTCCTGTCCCTGAAAGCTATCTATCGTATTTACTGAAATTTTATCTTTATGCGTGATTGGTATATCGCTGTCATTTACGAGCGAATTTAGAACCTGTACCTGTTGTTTGTAAGGCGATACAATGGCGACGGAAGGGATGCCGCTATCTCCGTAATTCAAGTCTAAATCGTTTAAAAAGGCCGATAAATGCTTTACTAAGAATGCGGCTTCATCAGGATTTGTGGTGCTTGTTCCATCCAGTTGTTCATCGAAGCTGCAGCCCGCCGAGTCGATAAATGTGAGTGCCTCATCGCTATCAAAAATCAAATGACGGGCTACACTGCTATGTGCCCTGAGTTGGTTTTCATAAAATACCTGGGATGAGTATCCCATAATGTTTTCATGCATACGGTACTGCTCGTTAAGCAACACCACTGATTCGGGATGTAGTTTAACTGATTTTTCCAGTAGGGTTTGGTATAATCCGTTTTTACCTGCATCGGTTGATTTTATAGTAGGTGGCAGCTGAAAGTGGTCGCCAGCCAGCACTACTTTGTGTGCTTTTAATATCGGGATCCAGCATGCGGGCTCCAGGGCCTGTCCAGCTTCGTCGATGATTACCGTACTGTATTTCAGGTTACGTACCGTATAATGATTTGCGCCCACTAAGGTAGCGGTGATGATCTGGGCTTTATTGAATAAGCTATCCATGATATACTGTTCCGTTTTCTCTATTTCCCGGCCAATCTTATGGGCTTCGTCGAAAAGTGCTTTACGTTGTTCACGCTCTGCCCTGCCAAAACTGCGCTTGTATTTATGGGCCATGTTTTTGTATTCGCTGGCTTGTTTTTTAAGCGCTTTAATGGCTTTCATTTCGGTATGATCGGCCATTTTATGCTCCAAGGTTGCCGCTAAGAGTCTTTCTGACACCCGGGCGGGATTGCCAACACGGATTACGTTAAGCCCCTCGGCAGATAATTTTTCTGTCAGTAAATCCACAGCGGTATTGCTGGGGGCTACGACAAGAATTTTCTGATCACTGTGTTTAACCAGCGATTTTATTGCATGCACGAGAGTGGTGGTTTTTCCGGTTCCCGGAGGACCGTGAATAATGGCCAGATGATCTGCTGAAACAATTTTGTTCACAGCCAGCTGCTGGGATGCATTCAATTTGTTGGGGATAATAAATTTTTCTTCACTCTGAAACGACGGCTTTTCGCCTGTAGTCAGGATTCTTATGAGCTTGCTGTTTTTCCCATCTTCAACACCGATTAAAGCCTGTTTAAGTGCATTCTGCATTTCATCGTAGCTGTTATTGTCAAAGAGGAGGTCGACTCCGAGTTTACCATCTCTGGTCCATTCTGGCAGCTCATCAATGCGGAGGCTAATCTTCATTTTATTACCAGCCAGATTTGAGATGGTTCCTTCTATCCTATCTTCACGGGCATTGTGGTTTGAAAAAAGCACAACAGCCGAACCAAACCTGAACTGATGAGAAGTCTCCTGATGGCTGGGGCGTTCTAATTCAATTGTAAGGTAGTCTCCGCGACCAATCTCCGTATTGCGTATGGCGATTGGATACCAGGACAAACCTAATGCTCTCCTGTCTGAAGCCGACGTATTTTCGGTAAGCTTTGCATAAGATCGCAGATCTTCTTCGCGCTCTGTATTCAGAAGATCCTGGAGTTTCTTGAAGTATTCTTTGGGCAATGGGAATGTATTAGTTGTGCAAAAAATGGTTTTGCTGAATATTTGACAATTATAGTACGAGTTCCTGATGTAGCCTCAATAAGGTTTCTTCAGGGTTGATACAAAAGCCAGGGTGTACTTTTGAGCACTGTACTACGGTGCTTCTTGTGGCTGTTAGCCACCTGAACCTGGAAGGTTGATCGTATTCGCCAATAGGACCGGAACCTTTTGTTCCACAACTGATTCGTTGAAAGGCCATCAGATTGGCATTTAGCTCACTGAGGTCGGTTTCGGGGGAAAAGGCGGATAGTTTAATTTCATTTAAAGAGAATACACTTTGCAGAAACTTCTTTTTTGCGCAATACAATATGATTCCGACATTTAGAAACTCTTCGCGCTCTACCCTGGGCATCACGCGGATTACGGCATACTCAAATAAGAATTTCTCTTGCATGCTGTGCTTCTTTTAAAAAGATATCAGAATTTGCCAAACGTGTTTTTAGAAAATACGTGTAAGCATTACGATGGGCTTCTTTGGTTTCGAAACTGGTATCGCCTTCCAGCCAGTTGTCGGGAATAAGATCAATAATCTGCTGAATTTTTTGGGCGTTTAGAATGGCACGGAACTCTTCATCTACGCTAGACAGTTCAGAAGCCCAGGGTAAGAGTACATGGTCCTTAACCAAAAAGAATGGCCTTGTTGCCTGCTCTTCCCAATTCTGCCATGAATGATGGAAATATAGTGCTGCACCATGATCAATTAACCATAGCTCTTTATGCCACAACAGCATATTGGTATTGCGGCAGGTACGATCCATATTGGTCAGGAAACAATCCAGCCAAACAATTTGTGAAGCGAGTTTTGCATCAACAGTAGTTACCGTCGGATCGAAGGTTATTGCTCCGGAAAGATAGTGTAGGGCAAGATTTAAACCTACACTTGCTTTGAGGAGGTCCTGGATTTCTTCATCAGGTTCCGTACGGCCGAATGCCTCGTCAAGATTTGCGAAAACAAGTTCCGGAACACGAAAGCCTAATAACCTGGCAATCTCTCCTCCTATCAGTTCGGCAATAAGCGCTCTGGGCCCCTGACCGGCACCACGGAATTTTAATACATAAAGGAAACCGTCGTCTGCCTCTGCGATGGCCGGCATTGACCCGCCTTCGCGCAAAGGTGTAACGTAACGGGTAACGTTTACGCTTCTAAGTTGGAAATCGTTCATAAAAAAGGGTCAGAAGCACATCTTAGAAAAATTGTGATGTACCCTGGATCTGCTGCAAATTTAAAAGATTATACCGATAAATTTTTACAGATTTAGGCAAAAGGCTAAATTGCTAATCGTGCCCCAAATATGCATTTCCCGCAGGTGTCATTACGGCGGCCCATTGAACAGATTCACGGTTGATTTTTACCAGACCCATGCTTTCCAGTTCTTCATAATCATCTTCCCTACCGCCCAGAATCGGCGAGTTGACCTGCTGGTTAATTACTTCCAGTAAATCTAAAATTTCTGATCTTTCCATATTTCGAATTATTGGTTAAACAAGTAACAGGCAGGTTTGAAAAATGTTTATTTAACCGGGATGTTTTCGATATTTGCGCCCGATAACCGAATAACCCGATACCCTGTTTCATGACAGTTTTACCCCTATCCATGTGCGCGGTCTGAAAAAAATGCAATTCAGAATAATTCTATATAAATTCCAATTAATTGATTATAAGACGATTATCTAATACTTTGCTTCAAATTGAAGCAATAATGGTTATCTCATGGTAAAAGAAGTGTTAAACAATTTTGAATTTCCGACAGGAGCTCTATATTTGTACCCGAGAGCGTTAATTTAGATACGGGTATATGGCTTAGGCTGTATGCCCGTTTTTTATTTGCGGAGTGCCAGATGGTCAATCATTTCATCCAGGCATATTTTTAACCACTCCGTATACAGGGTCGGATTTTTTCTAATGTCGAGGTTCAATTCCTCCAGGCTTAGATATCGAAAGCTTTCAACTTCATCGGTGTTGATAATGGGTAGTTCATCTGACTGCCCGATAAATACATGATCCAGTTCATGCTCAGTTAAACCATCTCCAAAAGCAGCCTTGTAGGTGAAATTGAAGGCATACTCTAAATTACAATGCATGCCCATTTCTTCGTTCAGGCGGCGGTTTGCAGCTTCGAGGTTGGCTTCACCGGGGCGGGGATGGCTACAGCAGGTATTTGTCCACAACCCCGCAGAGTGATATTTGGATTTTGCGCGTTGCTGTAAAAGAAGTTCGTTTTTTGAATTGAAAATAAAAATGGAAAATGCCCGGTGTAGTATGCCCTTTAGATGCGCCTCGAGTTTCCCCATCTGGCCCGTAGGCGAGTCATTTAAATCAACCAGTATTACCTGTTCTTCCATTTTTATATGATTGCTTTCAACTGTTATCTGATTATCATGTCAAACCTCAGGCCGGTGACAGACAGGTTCAACAAAACTTTTCAGTTTATTTTGGTTAAAAATAAATATCAGACTTTGAAATGCAAATTCTTTTAATTTTTTAAACATCCGGTAACCAGATTGTTTCCGGATGTTATTGGAATCAGTTGCTGGAAGATTGCCTACAGAAAGGCTGTTTCAGATAATAAAACCCCTCTTTCGCCGTTTCCTGTTTCAATAGTGTGAACATTTTTATAGGATTGGCTGAAAAAATCATATCCATTGTCGATCCGTTTGATAGAAACGGTATTCAAGGGATAGTTGTAGTTGGTTTGCATGCAATGAAGATTTCCGTTGGCGAGTAAAAGGAAGTCGCAGTCGTAACCTTGCTCTTGCAGTTCAATAAGTTGATTGGTCAGCGAGACGTTGAGCCTGTTTGTGGTTCTGGTTTTGTTTTTCATCGGGACTTGGTTTAGGTTAAAGATACATATCAAAGCGTATATCTAACTTACGATTTTGTTTGCAATATATTGTAATACAATGGATTAATTTAGATTGTTTTGTTCATTATTTGGCAGGAGGCGTTTAAATACTGTTCATTTTTTAATAAAAGGTTCACACGTTATGGAACAATGGAAAAGGTAGCATCATCAATTCGTCACCGGAATCCACTTTTAAGAAATTTATTTTTTTAATCAGTAACGATCAGGTAATTTGGCAACATCTAATCTATCTCTATGAAATTAAGCTGCATCGTAATCGACGATGACATTTATGCCATAAATGGTATAACCGCATATATTAAGGCGCTGTCTAATCTGCTGCTCATCCAAACCTATTCTGACCCGCTATTAGCCTTAAACGAAATCAGCAACGGATCAGGTGCAGACATTTTATTTATGGATGTGGATATGCCGATGATATCTGGAATTGAGCTTTCTAAAATGATCAGGCACAAAGCAAATAAACTCATCTTTACTACTTCTCATTCGAAATATGCGTATGACGCTTTTGAGCTTAATGCAGATGCCTATTTATTGAAACCCTACACTTTTGCCCGTTTTGCTGAAACTATTAACAGGCTTTTTCCACAGACATCTCAGTTGCAATATTCGGTAATAGAACAGACAGATAATTACTTTTTTGTCCGGAATAAGAATGACAATAATAATCTGATTAAAGTGCGGTATGCTGAAATTGTTGCTGTAGAGAGTCTGCAAAATTATGTCAGGATTTACACGCTGAATGAAGTTATCGTTTCCTATATTTCGTTATCAGAAATAAAGACTGTTTTAGAAGATCATTCAAACTTTACTCAGGCTCACCGTTCCTTTATTATTGCAAAGAACTTTATTGAAAAGGTTGAAGGGAACACTTTGAAACTCATCAATGACTTGTCGATTAGCCTTGGTAACCATTATAAAGATGATATTTTGGAGTATATTAAACAAAAAACGATTAAAACCAACAGGACTTAAAAAGGAAACGCTGTGCCATTATTTACATAAAATATGGCAGTTTAACTACCTTTGTCTTTATACTTTGCAGATACCACGTTACGAGCCGTTGCCACATGATGAGTACTAACCATTTAAATCAATCTACCCAAAATGCTATCCTTAAGTGGATAGTGAAAAAGAGATTTCATTTTATTGTCTGGGTCATCTTCATCTTTTATGAAGTGGTGATTGCGGGATTAATTTCAGGAAGATTTGCTAAAATACCCACCTACATACTTTATTACGCGCTTAACATTTCCCTATTTTACTTTCATGCGCACGTTGTACTCGCATTTGGCCTGAAAAATAAAAAGACGTTGTGGGTGCTCCCACTTTTGTTGTTGTCAGAACTGACAGGATACTTCCTTATCAGCATGTGCCTGGATTACATTATCATTAACTATGTTGGATACAATGGGCCGAAATTTGAAATTTTGAGTGTACATCATTTAATCGGCCCGCTGTACCGGTGCATCTATTTTATTATTTTTTCTTCAGGTTATTATTTTCTAATGAATTATCTAAGTGAAAGGCGAAAAACTGCCGACCTGGAATCGCAGCGTTTGAACAATGAAATTCAGATAGCAAGATCTGAGAATGCATTCTTGAAAGCACAGATTCAGCCACATTTACTATTTAATACGCTAGATTTTATTTACCACAGTGCGAGGGAAAATTCGCCCGTTGCTGCGGAGACTATTCTATCGCTTTCGGAAATGATGCGGTATTCGGTGGACAGCAATCACGATAAAGACCTTATTCCTATAAAGTCAGAAATTGTTCAGGTAGAAAATCTGATTAACCTTCATCAGCTTCGTAAGGATCATCTTCTCCAGATTCATCTGTTTTACGAAAATGAAATTGAAGATATATCCATTATTCCACTTGTTTTGATCACTCTTGTTGAAAATATTTTCAAGCATGGTGATTTATCCCAATTGGACAACCCCGCCCAAATCAGAATCACTTATCAGGCAGGTGTACTGCTCATTGAGACCGTCAATTTAAAAAAGAGCGGAAATAATCAATCAGGATTGAAATCCGGACTTGAAAACATCAGAAAAAGGTTGAATTTTGCCTATAGAGACCGGCATAACTTCATTGTCAGCGCCGAAAATGATCCTACTTTTAGCATCTGGTTATCAATTTCCGATCCAGGCAACATTGATTAGGTATAACTGTCATAATGTATGTTGAAATGTACTGAAAACTAAGTATTTTGTAGTGTATTCTAAACATATTAGGAGTACAGGGCAGTTTTTTTTCTTTTTTATTCCATAGAATTGTAATTTGCATTATCTAAAACTAAAAAATGTCAATAAGTTGCATTGCTATAGATGACGATCCGCATTCTCTGGAAAGTTTAATGGCATATATGAATAAATTGCCTGATCTTGAACTGGTTCAGAGCTTTACTGAACCGCTTGAGGCATTGGCAGAAATTTCTGATGCAAATCCTGTAGATATTATTTTTATGGATGTGGAGATGCCATCCCTTTCAGGCATTGAGCTTGCCGGTTTGCTCAGAAGAAAAACGAAGCACTTAATTTTTACCACAGCGCATGCAAGATACGCTATTGATGCTTTTAAGGTAGATGCAGATGCTTATCTGTTAAAACCTTATTCGATGATGCATTTCGCCAAAACCATCAATAATCTGTATCCAACGGGAAAAAAAGACAATACCGGGTTTTCTGATTTCGAAGATCATTTCTTCTATCTGCCTGTACAGGGTAAGGAAGGTGAATTAATCAGAATTGATCTAAATGAATTAATTTCTGTTGAAGAGTTTGGTGATGAAGTTCGGTTTAAAACCACTGTTGATAGCTTTTCAAGTGCCAGATCCAATTTTGTCAGAACCATCAAAATGCTCAAGGAACATACTGCTTTCATTCAGATCAATGCATTTGTAATTGTTTCCAAGCAATATATCAAGAGTGTGCTGGGCAACCGCGTTTTGCTTGCCGGAGAGCTCTCCTATTCCATTGCACCTTCCCATGAATTGTTGTTTAATAATTTTATTAAGAATAACGTAAACAATAATCCTGAGTCCGGAGAATAGCTTTTCTTTTCCGGCACATGCCCTTTTTTTGATATCACAAAACTTTATAGCTTGAGTATTGTATTAGCTTAGTCTAATTTTACTAGTTTATTATTCGTTTTGAAAAGAGTTTTAGTTGTGGATGATGACCCCGATATACTTGAGGTTTTTCAGATGGCGTTGGAAAGTGAGCGATACGAAGTTTTACCGCTTCTTTCGCCCAGATATATTTTTAAAAACATAAAAGATTTTGAACCTGATTTGATTATTCTTGACATTATGTTAAATGGAATGGATGGTCGTATTGTGTTTAAAGAATTAAAGTCTAATCCCGATACAGAAAATATTCCTGTTATTCTGGCTTCGGCCCGATACGATGAAACTTACATTCATTCGCAGCAGTATCACCCTGATGCCTATTTAGAAAAGCCGTTTGAGGTTGCAAGGTTACTTCAGGAAGTTAAAACATTAACCTAAAAAAATATGAAACTAAAAATTCTTTTGCCATGTCTACTGCTGTTGTCGGTAGCTTCGCTGCGAACGTTCGGACAAAGTAGCAGGCCCGACAAACTGTATTCGATGAGCGGAATAGGCTTTGCTTTTCCAATGGGTCAAACCTCAGACTATTTTAAACCCAAATTTTCTACCACATTAGGTGTGAATCTTGGCCTGGGTGATGGCGGATTGTTCTTATATCCTAAAGTAAGTTTACATGCTTTTAGCTACAATCAGATTAAACCTGACGCGGGATATACCTATACCCTGCAAGATAGCCGTGCTACTACTTATTTGCTTAATGTGGCGCTAGGATACCGAAAAATTGTTGATAAATGGGCATTTTATGGATTTGCCGGGGCCGGTGGCGGTTTTATTCTTACTCCTCAGGCCGCTGTTAATGCTTCAACGTTGCAGGTTACGATGAGCAACCAGTCAAACAGCCTGGGTATTGCCGAAGGTGGCGGAGGTATTGAATACAATATCGGAGGCGCAAACCTGTTTGCTGAAGTAAGCTACATGTACGGATTTAGCAAAATTCAAGACAGAACATTCAATACGGTTCCGGTTACTATTGGTATTAAACCAAATTTGAGTAAACTTTTAAGGAAACGTTAATTTAATCTATATCATTTTTGGAAGCGACCACGTTATTACGTAGGTCGCTTTTTTTGTGAGTTGAGAAAACTAAAAATTAGCGGATAATAAATTTTATATACTAATTATTTTAGTATAAATTTGTGCTTCATCTCAGATCATGTTATACGCAGTTGTAGATATAGAAACCACGGGAGGCCATGCGTCGGCAAATGGAATAACCGAAGTTGCCATTAACATTCACGATGGTAGTGAAATTGTTGAGTCATATACCACGTTAATTAATCCCAAACGGCCTGTGCCGATGCACATTACTGCATTGACAGGTATTGATGATGAGATGTTGGTCGATGCACCTTCGTTTGAAGATGTTGCCCTGCAGATTTACCAGTTGCTTCGGGACAAAGTGTTTGTTGCTCATAATGTCAATTTTGATTATTCATTTTTGAAACATCATTTAGCGGCCGCAGGATATGAACTCAATTGCCGTAAATTATGTACGGTTCGGCTAAGCCGGAAGCTAATCCCTGGTCAACCATCGTATAGTTTAGGCAAGCTTTGTGCGGCGTTGCAAATTCCGATTCAGAACCGTCACCGTGCGGCTGGAGATGCGGATGCCACGAGCATATTGTTCAAACTATTACTGAATCATGATCAGGACGGCATCATTTCAGAAATGCTCAAAAAAACTTCAAAGGAGCAGGTTTTGCCGCCACACCTGGACAAGGCTTCGGTAACCAGATTACCCAATCATCCGGGAGTGTATTACTTCAAAGATAATAAGGGAAAGATTGTTTATGTGGGAAAGGCAAAGGATCTGAGGAAACGTGTATTGAGTCACTTTTCGGGTAATAAGCCGAACAGGCAGCGTCAGGATTTTTTGCGTACCATTTACAGTGTGGACTATGTTACCTGTGGAACTGAATTAATGGCTTTGATTTTAGAGGCAAATGAAATCAGAAGGTTGTGGCCTGAAAATAACAGGGCGATGAAGCGGTACGAACATAAATATGATTTGTATGCTTTTGAGGATCAGAACGGATATTTGAGGCTAGCAATAGACAGGCATAAAAAAAACATCAAAGCTTTGCATAGCTTTAATAATTTGCTGGAAGGTTACAACTACCTCAATCGTCTTGTTGAAAAATATCAGCTTTGCGCCAGACTTTGTTATTTGCAAAAAACGGTTACCAAATGTTTGGCTCACGAGAATGGACAATGTTTTGGTGCTTGCAGCGGCATTGAAACAGTTGCAGTGTACAATAAACGATTAAATAAGGCACTTTTAGAGATTGAAAGTGAGCAGCCCAGCTTTGCCCTGGTTGATGAAGGCCGCAACCCTGATGAATTTAGCTGTTTGGTGGTAGAGCAGGGTAAGTTCTATGGAATGGGATATTTTACAGATAAAAATTTTTTAAATGAGGGCTTATCCCCTATTAAAAACGACCTGGCGGTTTACCAATCTAACAGTTACATTATAAACCTGATTTTAAATCATGCCGAACAGTATCCGCAAAAGTTATATAAATTGTAAATAATATCGGTCCTGATTCAAAAATGATGTAAGTTTGTACCTCAAAATTCTGATAGGCGGCCTCTCAGACAATCATTATAAAAATTAAATCATATGACCCCAGATTCTTTCAGAGAACTTGCTTTATCATTCGAGAATGTTGTTGAGACACCTAATGCTAATAAAAATTCGTTTAAAGTAGATGATAAGATTTTCATCACCATCGACAATGTTAATATGAAAGCAGTTTTCAGATTAACCCCAAAAGAACAGCAGAAATTTTCTGATTTGGATCCATCTGCAATTTACCCTGCGCAAGCTGGATGGGGTAAGCAAGGCTGGACTATTTTCGAACTTAATTTTATCGAGGCTGAAACAATTGAGGAGGTATTGAAATTATCATACTGTTCGGCTGCGCCGGATGAACTGGCAGCAAAATATAAATAAATATATTAAGTTATGACAAAATCAATCTGGATCAATCTTCCTGTGAGAGATGTTAGCGCATCAAAGCAATTCTTTACGGCAATTGGCTTTACACTTAATACGCAGTACGGTGTTAGAGATGATTCCGCGAGCTTTTTAATTGGTGATTCTAGTTTCGTATTGATGCTTTTTGAAAAGTCACTTTACGAAGGGTTTGCCGGCGTTGAGGTTTCGGATACAATAGCAGGGAATGAAGTACTGTTTTCTATTGATGCAGAAAGCCCTGAAGAGGTAAATGAGCTGGCGGAAAAGATAGTTGCAGCCGGGGGTACAATTTATGGTGAGCCAGGTTACAGAGATGGCTGGATGTATGGGTGCGGATTCATTGATCTTGACGGGCAGCGGTGGAGCATTCTTTATATGGACGTGAGCAAAATGCCTTTAGGATAATTCATTCAGAAGATAGAAATTAACAGCAAATGTCATTTCCATAGTGGCATTTGCTATTGCATCAAGACAAGTTTTGCTTTAAAAGCTGAGCAACTGTTTTATCAGTACGAAAGGTAATTTCGTCAATGTTTAAATTTACTATCGGAACCCACCGAAAAGCCTGAAGTAAGTCTCCCTCCCCATCGAAATCATAAATTTTAGTTTTGAAATTGAGTTTAAGCGGATCTTTCTCTTTTACCATATAATATATGCTGATGATCTGGCTATCGTTAAAAGAAGATTTTTCATAGAAATCTGTTGTGTAGAAATGAGATAAGACTTCAATTTCTGCATTGCATTCTTCTATAAACTCTCGTTTTAATCCGTCGATTAATCCTTCTCCAAACTCCAGTCCGCCACCCGGGAATTTGCTGAAACGAAAACCATGTTCTTCTTCATCACTTACCAAAACTTCATGCTGATCGTTGATTAACAGCCCGTATACCCTGACATTAAAGTAGCTCATTTTCGAAATGTTTTTTGTTTCTGATGACAATTTCCGGGGTCCAGGTAATTTCTTTTCTGAATGGTTCCTGTCTGACCGGACATTCACTCATGTGGCAATAATTGCAGCATTCAGGTAAGCATGGATCAGCATGAATAAAAAGTTCTGCCTTTCTTACGCCACTTTTATTAATTAACTCGTCGATTTGTGAGATTTCCCTGTGAACCATGTTCAAATCGAAATAGTAAGGTAAAGTAACATGGCAATCAATATGGAACTCTGGTCCGTATTGTTGGGTACGAAGGTTATGGACATCAATCCAGGGATTGTGGCGGTTCTTCTGCAGCACTTCAACCACTTCTTCAACCAACTGAAAATCGCTTTCATCCATTAACCCGCCGATTGATCCCCGGGTAAGCTTATAACCAGAATATACAATATAAAATCCAACGAGAACAGAAAGCAGACTATCCAGCCAGATGACATCAGTAATCTGGATCAGTATTAGTCCAATAACAATGGCGATGCTAGTATAGGTATCAGTAAGCAGGTGTTGTCCATCTGCCTTTAGTGTGATGGAATGTTCGCGTTCACCAGTTTTGATCAGGTATAATCCAACAATTAAGTTGATGACACCGGTGATGCCAATGATCAAAGTTCCTTCCAAAAGCTTCCCTACGGCATGGGGATAGATGAGGTTATATGAAGATTTAAAAATAATAATAACACCGGCTATGAGTATAAGTATTCCTTCTACAAAAGCTGAAAAGAATTCAACCTTACCATGTCCATAAGGATGATTTTCATCGCGTGGTTGCGTACTCAGGTAAATACTGTAGAATGCAAAGCTCCCTGCTATTACATTTACAATGCTTTCGGCTGCATCAGTGAGAATGGCATTGGAACCTGTGATGAAGTATGCAACAAACTTGGCTAACATCAATATCACACTCACTGCCAGTGAAATTACAATTGCTTTCTTCTTTACCGTCACGAACTTTTTTTTACAAAAATACGCTTATGCCAGAAATAAAATGAGAAAAACTCAGGCTTTTTTAGTGCAGAATAATATTTGGTTTATATATTTGCGCTCAAAGTAATTAACCATGAGCACCTTATCTAAAAGAATCAACAGCCTGTCAGAATCTGCAACCCTTAAAATGACTAAACTTGGCCGCGAACTCGCTTCCAAGGGAATTAACATTATTAGTTTAAGCGTTGGTGAACCCGATTTTAACACTCCAGAACACGTTAAAGATGCTGCAAAAAAAGCATTAGACGAGAATTACACCCGTTACTCGCCTGTACCAGGTTATCCTGATTTACGCCAGGCAATCGTGAATAAATTAAAAACTGAGAACCATCTGGATTACGACATTTCTCAGATCGTTGTTTCAACCGGTGCCAAACAGTCACTGTCGAATGTGATTTTAACATTAATTGATCCGGATGATGAAGTAATTATTCCTACTCCATACTGGGTTTCTTATTCAGAAATGGTAACCCTGGCAGAAGGTAAATCGGTATTTATCGATACTGATCTGGAAAGCAATTTCAAAATTACACCAGAACAGTTAGAAGTGGCTATTACTCCAAAATCCAAGCTTTTCATGTTCTCGTCTCCTTGTAACCCAACAGGTTCAGTTTATAGCAAGGATGAACTGGCTGCATTGGTTAAAGTTTTTGAAAAATATCCGAATATCTACATCCTGTCTGATGAAATTTATGAGCATATTAATTTTGTTGATCAACACGAATCAATTGCTCAGTTTGAAAGCATTAAAGATCGCGTAATCATTGTAAATGGTTTCTCCAAAGCTTTTGCTATGACTGGTTGGAGATTAGGGTATATTGCCGCAAATAAAGAGATTGCAGCCGCCAATGATAAGTTACAGGGGCAAACTACCTCCGGTACCTGTTCAATTGCCCAAAGGGCTGGTATTGTTGCTTACGAGCAGGGTCTTGAAAGCGTCCTGAAAATGAAAGAGTCATTCCTGCGTCGCAGAGAACTGGTTTACAACTTATTGAATGACATTCCTGGTGTTAAAACCAACTTACCTGACGGTGCTTTCTATTTCTTCCCTGAAATCAGTTCTTTTTTCGGTAAAAAAGATGCTGAAGGTAACGTGATCAAAGATTCATCTGATCTGGCCTTATACCTGTTGAACGTGGGGCATGTGGCTACCGTAGGCGGCGATTCATTCGGGAATAATAATTACATCCGTTTATCATACGCTGCATCAGATGAAAGTTTGGTTGAAGCTTTGAAACGAATTAAAGAAGCATTGGGTAAGTTGAACTAACAGCTGCCAGTTAAATACCAATCCCCCGTTAGCAGGAAATCTAACGGGGGATTTTTTTATTGTAGAATGCTATTCATATGGTGATGCTGAGATCTGAATATGGTGGATAGACGCTAACTTCTTATCGCTTCCACCGGATCTAATTTCGACGCAGAATATGCGGGCCAGAATCCAGAAATGGTACCTATGATAATTGAAATACCTATACCAAGTGCAATGTTATTTAAGCCCAGTATGATATGAAAATCGGTTGCTGCGCCTATTGCCAGAGCCATTAGGTAAACAAGAACCAATCCCAGTAAGCCACCAAGTATGCAAAGTGATATAGACTCGAAGATAAACTGTAACAAAATAAAATAGTTTTTTGCTCCGAGTGATTTCTGGATTCCGATAATGTTTGTTCGTTCTTTAACAGATACGAACATGATGTTAGCGATACTAAAGCCCCCTACTAATATCGAGAAACCACCAATAATCCAGCCTGCCCAGTTTACCATAGTAAACATAGAGTCGAGCTTATTGGAAATAATAGATGTTTTATTAAGGGCAAAATCATCTTCCTGACCGGGGCGTATCCTGCGGATCGATCGCATCAGGCCCTGCAGTTCACTTTCAATTTCGTCCAGTGATACATTGTCATTTCCGCGTACAGTTATCTGTGGATCGTAACGTTCACTTTGAATATCGAGCACACCTTTAGCGAAGTTTACGGGTATATTTACATTTTTGTCCAGTGTCGTTCCGAAAATATCCTCACCTTCCTTTTTAAATACGCCAATCACGGTTAGTCGTCGTCCCAGTATTTGTACCTGTTTGCCTTTGGGATCTTCGGATCCAAATAAACCTTCTGCAATATCTGCCCCCATGATGAGGACCGGCGCTCCGTTATTACTTTCGGTTTCTGTAAAGTAACGCCCGTCCTGCAGTTCGAAATTCCAGGTCTTATCAAAGTCTTGTGACGCGGCTGAAATGGTTACGCCCTCAACAGAGTTGCTTCTGTATTTGATTGTTCTGTTGCTGGTTGAAATTTCGAAAGTGATGCCCTTGGCATTTTCCATACGTTCTTTTAGTGACTGGAAATCGCGTAATGAGGGTTGCGGACGGTTCATGTATTTCCACCATGGGTAATTGTCGCTAAAGCTCCAGGGCCATTTCTGGACAAATATGGTATTTGAGCCGAGTTTATCTACGCTAGCCTGTAGTTTACCCCGAAAGGTGTCGACTGCAGAAAATACCGTGATGATGGTGAATATCCCGATGGTTATGGCCAAAAGCGATAACATGGTACGTAATTTATTCTGACGTAGTGCATCAAACGCAAAACGGAAACTTTCGCCTATTAGCCTAAAAATAATCATAATCAGTGTTTAGATGCTTTACTGTTAAAAAGGTTACAGCATATCATCAAAACTAATTAATTTTATATTTAATGCGCAGTTCCATACAGAATTAAGTCATATAAACTCATTCAAAACATAATATCATTAATTGCGTTCTTTAAATACAAAAAAGAAAAATTAAATTCGTATTTTTGCACCTCAAAAAATTCATCAAGAATGAAATTATCACAATTTAAATTCAACTTACCAGAGTCGTTAGTTGCCCATAATCCATCAGAAGAACGCGATGAAGCACGTTTAATGGTTTTGCACAAAGACAGTGGTAAAATTGAGCATAAAATATTTAAAGATGTTCTGGGTTATTTCGATGACAAGGATGTTATGATATTGAATAACACTAAGGTTTTTCCTGCCCGTTTGTATGGTAATAAGGAGAAAACAGGTGCTACTATTGAAGTTTTCCTTTTACGTGAGTTGAATAAAGAATTACGTTTGTGGGATGTTTTGGTAGATCCGGCGCGTAAAATCCGTGTTGGAAATAAACTTTACTTCGGAGAGGATGATTTATTGGTTGCTGAGGTTGTGGACAACACGACTTCGCGCGGTCGTACCATTCGTTTCTTATTTGAAGGTACTGATGAAGAGTTTAGAAAAAATGTTGAGATTTTAGGAGAAACTCCACTTCCAAAATATATTAAACGTAAAGCTACTGCTGAAGATAAAGAGCGTTACCAGACTATCTTTGCCAAGCATGAGGGTGCCGTTGCTGCTCCAACTGCTGGTTTGCACTTTAGCCGTGAATTAATGAAACGCCTGGAACTTAAAGGTGTTGAGTTTGCTGAGGTTACTTTACATGTAGGTTTAGGAACTTTCAGAACCGTTGAGGTTGAGGATTTAACCAAGCATAAAATGGATTCTGAACAATTTATTATCGAGCCAAAAGATGCGGCGATTGTAAATAAAGCGCTTGAAGCTAAAAGAAGAGTTTGTGCAGTAGGTACTACATCAATGCGTTCAATCGAGTCGGCTGTTTCTGCTAACAGAACTTTGAAGGCTGCAAATGACTGGACGAGTAAGTTCATTTTCCCTCCTTACGATTTCAGTATTGCAAATTCGATGATAACCAATTTTCATACCCCTGAATCAACACTATTGATGATGGTGAGCGCTTTTGGTGGTTACGAAAACGTAATGAATGCATATGAAGTTGCTGTAAAAGAAAAATATAAATTTTACAGCTATGGCGATGCCATGCTGATTATCTAAAATAGATTCAAGTATTGAGTATCAGGTATCAAAAAATCAGTTTTTGTACTTGCTACTTGATACTAAATACTTGATGGTTTTGATGATGAAATACTACGCTATAATTGTGGCCGGCGGTTCTGGTAACCGGATGCAAACCGAAACCCCAAAACAATTTCTCTTACTAAAAAACCTTCCTGTTTTGATGCATACCATTAGAGCTTTTGCGCAAAGCGATACACAACCCAGGATATTGTTGGTTCTGAGTGCTGAACAGCAGGGATACTGGAGGAGGCTTTGTGATGAGTTTAATTTCCACATCCCACACCAGGTAATTGACGGCGGATCTGAGCGTTTCTATTCTGTAAAAAACGCGATTGAGGTGATCCCGGAAGATGCCTATGTTGCCATTCACGATGCAGTAAGACCCCTGGTGTCGAAGGAACTGATTGACAGCTGTTTTTTGCATGCTGAACATAAGGGTAATGTCATTGCCGCAGTTCAATCGAGTGATAGTGTCAGGCTGTTGCGTAATGGAAAAACTTCATCGTTAAAGCGTGATGAGATTTATCTGGTTCAAACGCCTCAGACTTTTAGTTCAGAGATTTTAAAGCGCGCCTATACACAGGATTTTGCGAGCCATTTTACTGACGATGCGAGTGTTGTGGAAGCAATAGGAGAAGAGATTAATATTATTGAAGGCGAGAGGAGCAACATCAAGATTACTTTTCCGATTGATCTGGAACTTGCAGAACTTCTTCTCAAAAAATAAAAAGAAAAGGTGTCCTGATCATCAGAACACCATTTCTAATTCATCATTTGTAAAGCGATGCTTTCGAAAATGATGAATGTTTGCTTAAATATATCTTAAGCAGCCCTGCCGATGACTTTCAGCAAAATAGCTATAACTGCGATTACTAATAGCACGTGGATGATGTTACCTACATCTCCGAATCCGTGGAACAAAAATCCTATAACCCATAGTATTACCAATACTACCGCTACTAAATACAATAAATTTCCCATAGTGTTAATTTTTAAGTAAATGTTGAAGTAGTAACAGTATGGTGCAGTATTTTGTTTAAAAAATGTAAAAAAAAACCGCTCAACGTTTGCTGAGCGGTTTTTATCTTTTTAGATTTTTAATATTCATCCTCGTTAAAAAAGAAATCTTCTTTAGTTGGATAATCAGGCCAGATTTCCTCAATAGTTTCATAAGGCTCGCCATCATCTTCTAATGCCTGTAAGTTTTCAATAACCTCTACCGGTGCACCAGAACGGATACCATAATCAATTAATTCGTCTTTAGTTGCAGGCCATGGTGCGTCTTCCAGGTGCGATGCTAATTCTAATGTCCAATACATATCTTTAATTCAGTTAAATTTTTATTCTTAACTATGCGCAAAGTATATTAAAATATTTGAGCAAAGCAAAATTATTTTTCCACTATTAAACACGGGGAATCCAAATGTTTTCTTCCATGTTGAAATCCTTTGTCAGTTTTCGTGCCAGAACAAATAAATAATCGCTCAGGCGATTCAGATAAACTGTTATATGCTCATCTACAAAGGTATTTTCTGCCAGTTGAGTTGTTAGTCTTTCTGCCCGCCTGCAGACACATCTGGCAATATGACAATATGAAACGACAGTATTGCCACCTGGCAGAACGAAATGTTTCAATACTGGCAGTATTTCATTCATCGCGTCCATCTCTTTTTCCAGCAGTTCGACATCCGAATCATGTAAATCGGGAATTTTCATTTTTGATTTTTCCGGATCTGCTGCTAAAGATGCACCTACTGTAAATAAGCGGTCTTGTATTTCTTTTAGGAGCTGTCTGGAGTGTGAATCAATTTCCTGGCTCATGATTAACCCTATATAGGAATTTAATTCATCAACGGTGCCATACGTTTCAATGCGTAAATGATATTTCGGTACACGCGTGCCACCGATTAATGAAGTTTGACCTTTGTCTCCGGTTTTGGTATAGATTTTCATGATATCTTTTCCCAATCACTACCGCTCTCTTTTAAGGCTTGTAATCGTGGTGAAACGTTTTTAATATCTGTATTGATGTAGTCGTTTTCGATCAGGCCATCCCGCATCCGAACAATCCGATGTGCATGTTGAGCGATATCCTCCTCATGCGTAACCAGGATAATGGTATTTCCCTTGCTGTGAATTTCCTCCAGTAAGCCCATGATCTCGATTGAAGTCTTCGTATCAAGATTTCCGGTAGGCTCATCGGCAAGAATTATAGATGGATCGTTAATTAGTGCACGCGCAACTGCTACACGCTGGCGCTGACCTCCGGACAGTTCATTGGGTTTGTGATCCATCCGGTTGCCTAGTCCAACATTCTGTAATGCGGTAGCAGCACGCGCTTCGCGATCTTTCTTACTATTACCAGCATAGATCAAGGGCAGTGCTACATTATCTAGCGATGTAGAACGTGGCAATAGATTGAATGTTTGGAATACAAAACCAATTTCCTTGTTTCTTACTTCTGCTAAAGCATCATCGCTCATGCGACTAACATCTGTACCGTTGAGGATATAAGATCCGCTTGTTGGTGTATCAAGGCATCCAAGTATATTCATTAAGGTTGATTTTCCTGAACCTGAAGGCCCCATTAAGGCAACGAATTCCCCCTTGTTAATGTCGAGGGAAACTGATTTTAAAGCATGGATAATTTCAGATCCAATAACATATTTACGACCAATTTCTTTTATCGTGATGAGTGGTTTCTCCATGTTTTTTCTTTTTTAGACAAGGATTGCGTTTGAGATGTTACAGTATTGGGAAAAAATAGGCAAAAACTGGCTTGGAATGTGCATACTGGTTTATTTCTCAATAATTTTTGGCACCATGAAAAATGAATCACTATGTTTCGCAGCATTCTTAAGTCCGTCTGCCGTAGAAATTTCCTGCTTGACAATGTCTTCACGCCAAACGTTAGTTGCCTCATTCATGTAAACCAATGGCTTCACGTTCGCAGTATCCAATTCATTTAGCTTTTCCATAAAGGATAAAATTTTATTCATTTCTGGAATGAGCGTATCGACCTGGTTATCATCAACATGAATTCTGGCTAAATCGGCTATTTTGTGAATGGTTTTTGCGTCTAAATTCATAATATCAGTTTACTTTCGATTAAATGGAATACCTGTTCTTTTAATATATCAGCGTCATCAATTGCCAGGGCAGCTGTGTTGATGGGTTTGTGAATGTAAATATCGCAAATTCCGGGCTTACTTCCATATTTAGAACCGTCGTCCCAGTTAATTTTCCATACGTTGGTAATGCTAACCGGAACCAGTGGAATATTTTTATCAATTGCGAGCCGGAAAGGTCCGTTCTTGAACTCACCAAGTTTGGGAGGATACTGATCATCAATTTTGCCCTCCGGAAAAATAATCAGGCTCATCCCCTTTTCCAGGTTTTCTCCTGCCTTTTTAAAAGCCCTGAATGCTGAGATTTTACTTTCCCTGTTTACTGATATATCGATGGTTTTAAAAAAAATACTCAATACCGGATTTTTCAGCAACTCATCCTTGCCCATAAAATGATATCTTCCTGAGCACATGATACAAAAAACCATGATATCCAGATTGGAAGTGTGATTGGCGCAATAAATATATGTTTGCTTGTTGTTCAACCTTTCTTCAAACGTGTAGATAAATATTACTCCCGAGAAGAGGCTGCATAAAAAACTGTTTAATTTTCTGCAAAAATTTAGTGCGCTGTAGTACTTTTCGTTACGGGAGGTAAGATAGTAGAGCGGATAAAGCAGTGCAAAGAAGAATATAATCCAAAAAAGGAACCATACCCTGTGTGCCTGGCGTAAAAAATTAATCATAGATGTATCAAAATTATAAAATAGGGTGACAATATCAATTTTAACGGCGTATATTTTTAAGGGCATGGCTTCCCGGGACAGAAAAATGAACATTTTGATTTGCTTCGCTTAAGGTGCACATTCATATTAAATTGCGCACAAAATGTGCATTGCATGCAATTTATTTTTAATTTCGTGCCATTATGAAAGAAACAGTGGTGAGTGGCATCAGGCCGACAGGAAAGCTACATTTAGGAAATTATTTTGGTGCAGTAACCAACTTTGTAAAAATGCAGTATGATTATAACTGCTATTTTTTTATTGCAGATCTTCATTCGTTAACCACTCACCCAACCCCTGGCGATTTGCACGGTTACGTGCGCCACGTTTTGGTAGAATATTTAGCATGCGGAATAAATCCGGAGGAAACAACCATTTATGTTCAATCTGATGTGCCGGAAGTTTCAGAATTGTATCTATATCTTAATATGAATGCTTATCTCGGTGAGCTGGAAAGAAGTGCCTCGTTTAAAGAAAAAATAAGGTCGAACCCCGATAATGTTAATGCTGGTTTATTAACCTACCCAACACTCATGGCTGCAGATATACTGATTCACCGGGCAACTAAAGTCCCAGTCGGAAAAGATCAGGAGCAGCATCTGGAGATGACGCGTAATTTCGGTAACCGTTTTAACAGAATGTATCAATCAGATTTTTTTCCTGAATCTTTTGCATTTAATTATGCAGAAAACCTGGTTAAGGTACCAGGATTAGAGGGAAAAGGAAAAATGAGTAAATCGGACGGCGACGGTAATTGTATTTATTTATCTGACAGTCCGGAAATTATCCGTAAGAAAGTATCAAGGGCAGTAAGTGATAGCGGCCCTACGGAAGAAAATCAGGAAAAGCCTGAAGCCATTCAGAATCTGTTTGATTTGATGAAAATTGTGTCTACACCGGATACCATTGAGCATTTCGACGGTTTGTACAATAAAATGCAGATCCGTTATGGCGATATGAAAAAGCAACTCGCCGAAGATATGATTGTATTCAATTCGCCAATAAGAGAGCGTATAGAAGAGCTTTCGAAAGATGAATTATACTTAAGGCAGGTTGCTAAACATGGTGCTTTAAAAGCACGTGAAAGTGCACAAAAGACAATAAGGGAAGTTCGCAGTTTAATCGGATTTAAAAGTTTTTAATCAACAACAATTGATTTGAGGTGTTAGGTGATCCATTTGAAGCCATAAGCCTTTCTAATCTCTTACTTCAAATCTCATATCAAAAAACATGCACATAGCAATCGTAGGAAACATTGGCGCTGGCAAAACTACCTTAACAGGTTTGCTGGCGAAAAATTATGGATGGGAAGCTTTGTACGAAGCTGTGGACAACAACCCCTATCTGGAAGACTTTTATGGCGATATGAAACGCTGGAGCTTTAATCTTCAGATTTACTTTCTAAATAGTCGCTTTCAGCAAATTACCGATATTGAAGTGAATAAACGCAATGTTATTCAGGATAGGACAATTTATGAGGATGCGCATATCTTCGCTGAAAACCTACATGATATGGCGCTGATGACCACACGTGATCATGATAATTACCGGGCTATTTTTGATAACATTACTTCGTTTATTAAACCTCCGGATCTATTGGTTTACCTAAGAGCCTCTGTCCCAACCCTGGTTAATAATATTCAACGTCGAGGCCGGGAATATGAAGCGGGCATACGGATCGATTACCTTTCGAAACTAAACGAAAAATATGAAGCCTGGATAAAAGGTTATAACCTGGGCAAACTTTTGATTCTTGATAAAGATAAACTGGATTTTACCAATAATCCGGAAGATTTGGGAACAGTAATCCAGTCTATTGAAGCTGAGATAAACGGATTGTTTTAACCAGAATTAATTACGGTATATGAGCAATAATCAGCAACAATCGGGTGATAATGAATTAAAGATCATTGGAATTATTCCTGCGCGTTATGCCTCCACCCGTTTTCCGGGAAAGCCATTGGTTGATATTGCCGGGAAAAGCATGATTCAGCGTGTTTATGAACAAGCAGGTAAGGCAAGTAGCTTGGCAAAGGTAGTCATTGCTACTGATGACAAACGGATTGCTGAAGAAGTTAAACGGTTTGGTGGTGACTTTGTTTTTACCGCCTCACACCACCAGAGCGGAACAGATCGATGTGCAGAAGTGATAGAGAAACTTCCTGATTTTGATATTGTAATTAACATACAGGGTGATGAGCCGTTTATTGAACCGGCTCAAATTGATTTACTGGCGAGTAGTTTTACAGATAGTAAGGTAGAACTGGCAACCTTAGTAAAACCGATCCAAAGTCAGGAAAGTATTTATAACCCAAATAGTCCGAAAGTAGTGATCGATGTTCATGGCCGGGCGATGTATTTTAGCCGTAGTCCCATACCTTTCATCAGAAGCGGAGAGCCAGGCGTTTGGGCAGAAAAACATCAGTTCTACAAGCATATAGGTATTTATGGCTATCGTGCTGAGGCATTAAAGGCAATCACCAAACTTCCTCCATCCTCTTTGGAAATTGCTGAAAGTTTGGAGCAATTGCGCTGGATTGAAAACGGTTTTTATATACAGACGAAGATTACTGATCTGGAAACGGTTGCTATTGATACGCCTGAAGATTTAGTAAAACTAAACAAGTTACTGGAAGCTTTAAAACTCGAATAGTTATAAATAATCTCCCTCTGGCAACAGGATCACAAGGGGTATGTCGACTTTTAGTTGTGGTTGTTAGTTGGTTATTCTTTTTGAATATCGTCCATTTAAATCCTTAAAATTTGTATTTTCGGCTATGAGAAATCTGGTATTCTTTATTGTTGCTTCTGTTTTTCTTTTATCTGCCTGTCAATCCCCGTCAGATAAGAAAGATCCATCTGTTGAGTTTAAAAACGTAAACCAAATCGTTACCAAATCATTTTCGAATCTGAATGTACCCGATACCTTTAAAATTGAGCTAACCGGGAGAAAACCAGAGGACATGGTATTGAATTTTACGATCAAAAATGCTTCTGGTCAGGAGTTATATAATGCAAAACTGAAAGGAACTGATTTGTTAGGCAGTACGGATCCGAATGTAGATTTAACTAAAGAAAAAGATCAGGTTATATTCTTAAAAACGATTGCGGATGATTTTTTTTCGGAAGATAATTTTCTTGAGCCTGCTGTGATGCCTGAAGATAAACCGGACAACTATGTTCCTGATAAGGCGCTTTATGAAGATTTGAAGAAATCAGGATTGAATGGCTTTAAATACCGGTTAGGTAAAGAGAATAATATTTACATTGCCTGGAGTGAAAAGGAAAAGAAAGTAAAAATCTATTATAATTGCTGTTGAAAAATTTGATTTTAAAATTTCCTGTTATTAATTGAAAAGCCTACTTTTACGCTAATCAAATCGTCTTAGTCTTCGGACTGAACTCCCCTATTGTTGTAAAACCATCCCTTTTTATAATTTTTTATGAAAAGGATATTTTTATTACTATTTGTTTCTTCCATTTTTATTGTGCAGTCTTTTGCGCAGACTGGTTGTGTTATCGTTAGCGATAATGGTATTTGTTGCAGTACCGGAAGCAATTTTTACCTCACAGCTACCACTACGCGTAGCTATGTTAATAATAACCCAACATATAATCCAAGTAAATCAGGTGGTGTGTGTAACACCTCTACCACTACTGTTAACGCAGATGGGAAAATAGTACAATACACCAACGGTATACGTGTCGATCCAGATGCGTGTTACAATCCCGTGATACCGAGGTCTACTAATCGAACCTGCTATGCCAACGGTTTCTGCGGAGTCGAAATGACCTTGAACGTTGTCAGTTGTCCGCTTGATACCAATTCATGGCTATGGCTTTTTATTTCTGCAATTCTGGGGTTCGGTGTATTACGCATAATCAGCGCCCCCTATTCTGATCCAAACATTTAGCGTTATGAAAACTCAGTGGGCTTTAATCATCCTGTTTCTGTTTTTTCGTTCTGGTGATGCATTTTCTGATGTAGTTTATGGATGTAGATATATGGGACGGATCTATACACACCAAATTAACATCGGAACGAGTAACCCTGAGAAATTCGATGAGCCCTATTATTTTCAATATACCAGCCCTGCATCTTGTACATCGGGAACAGACTTATTTGTATTAACCAGCGATGTTGTCGCACGTTCTGTTCCTCAGGGCGGGAGTTGCCAGGCAGAGTACATTGACAATGCATTCCAGTTAGGTGTACGCGTTTACTTCAATAATTCTAAAGTTTATCAGTGCCCTCTGGATAGCCAGGTGTTTTATCTGTTTTTGTTAACAAGCTTTACTGGGGTATTTTGTTTAAGAAAACGGAGTCATCTGCTTAGAGCCAGAAAATGAACCGAAAGGCCAGGTTTAGCCTTTAAAATGCGTTGATGCCCCGTTTGAATTGAACTAAATAACTCCTGATTTTACGATTTTGGGTTATCAGAAATGTTATTATCCTGAATCACATTGCATTATCATTTTTTAATAATCTTCATTTTACCAGAGCGGAAACAACTAATTTTCCTACCTTTGTATCCCGTACAAAAAGCAGCAATAAGAACACTTTTGCTGTAAAAAATCAAAATCATGACTAAGTATATTTTTGTTACGGGCGGTGTTACTTCCTCTTTAGGTAAGGGCATCATATCCGCATCTTTAGCTAAACTTTTACAGGCACGGGGCTACCGTGTAACCATTCAAAAATTCGATCCGTACATTAATATCGATCCCGGAACATTAAATCCATATGAACACGGCGAATGTTTTGTTACGGAAGATGGTGCAGAAACAGATTTAGATCTTGGTCATTATGAGCGTTTCCTAAACGTTCCAACATCACAAGCCAATAATATTACAACAGGCCGTATTTATCAAAACGTAATTCAAAAAGAACGTAAAGGCGAATATCTGGGTAAAACAGTGCAGGTGGTTCCTCATATTACAGATGAGATTAAACGTAACATGCGCATTTTAGGTGAAAGCGGAGATTACGATATTGTGATTACGGAGCTTGGCGGTACTGTTGGCGATATTGAATCCTTACCTTTTATTGAAGCGGTTAGGCAGTTCAAATGGGAGGAAGGAAGTTCAAATGCAATTGTTATTCACCTCACATTAGTACCATACCTGGCGGCCGCTGGCGAATTAAAAACGAAGCCTACACAACACTCAGTAAAAGCTTTACTTGAATATGGAATTCAACCAGATATTCTGGTTTGCAGAACAGAACACCATCTTGGCCCAGACCTTAGAAAAAAAATAGCATTATTTTGTAATGTTAACATTAATGCGGTAGTCGAATCGATGGATGCATCCACTATTTATGATGTGCCATTGTTAATGTTAAAAGAACAATTAGATAAAACTGTTTTAGCAAAATTAAAGCTGCCAACTAAAAACGATCCGGACATGGAAAGCTGGAAAGATTTTCTTGGTCGCTTAAAAAATCCAACTGCCGAAGTTAAAATCGGCTTGGTTGGTAAATATGTGGAATTACCTGATGCTTATAAATCAATCATCGAATCTTTTGTTCATGCAGGTTCTAAGAATGAATGTAAAGTAAAAGTGGAATACATTCACTCTGAAAGTATTTTTCCGGATAATGTGAAAGAAAAGCTTGGACATTTACAGGGCGTATTAGTTGCCCCTGGTTTCGGAAGCCGTGGAATTGAAGGTAAAATTGATACCATCAAATACGTAAGAGAGAATAATGTTCCCTTCTTTGGTATCTGTTTAGGAATGCAATGTGCGGTGATTGAATACGGACGTAATGTGCTGGGCTTAAAAGGCGCACATACTACCGAGATTGATCCTGAGGCTGCAAACCCTGTTATCAATATGATGGAGGAACAAAAGAGTATTGTGAATATGGGCGGTACCATGCGTTTAGGTTCTTACCCTTGCGACATTAAAAAGGGATCAAAGGCGTTTGCGATATATGGTAAACAACATATTAATGAGCGTCACCGTCACCGTTATGAATTCAATAATGCTTATCTCAAACAATACGAAGAAGCAGGAATGGTTGCTTCAGGAATTAATCCGCAAACCAACCTGGTTGAAATAGTTGAACTTAAAAATCACCCGTTTTTTGTTGGCGGGCAGTTTCACCCAGAATTAAAATCAACAGTTGCTAATCCTCACCCACTTTTTGTTAAATTTGTCGCCGCTGCAATGGAGTATGCGAAAAAGAAAACAAATTAAAAGCAGTACAAATAAATATAATGGATAGAAATACCTTTACAGGAATGTTCCTGATCATGATCATATTGGCAGGATCATTCTACTTTTTTAGGCCAAGCGAGGCCGAAATGAAAAAAGCCCGCGAAATTGAGCACCAAGACTCTTTAAAAAAGGCTGGTATAGCACCAGTTGTTAAAGATACTACTGCCGCTAAAACTATCGCTACGGTTCCAACAGTTGACTCTCTGGCACTAAAAGGTCCGTTTGGCACTGCTTTAGCCGGTACAAGTACCAACACCGTACTCGAAAACGAAAATTTATTGATTAACCTCAGCAACAAGGGCGGTAGAATTTCATCTGTTGAAGTTAAAGGTCAGAAAACATTTGCGGGTAAACCCTTAATCTTGTTTGATGGTGAAGCCAATAAATTTGGGTTGACTTTAAATGCAGCAGGTAAAGTAATCAATACAAATGATTTGTATTTTAAACCAGTTAAAGCTGGTAATACTGTTAAAATGCGTGCCGATTACGGTGCCAATGCGTATGTTGAATATGTTTATAGTTTGAAAGGCTTGAGTAACAAGGTCGATTTCAAAATCAATCTGGTTGGCCTTCAGCAAGTGATAGCAGGTAATGCGGTTAATTTAAACTGGTCTACGGTATTATTACAGCAAGAAAAGTCGATCGAGAGTGAACACAGATATTCAGCACCATATTACAAGTATGTTGATGGAGATGTAGACCACCTGAGTGTTTCTAAGGATGAGAAAGAAGAACTTACCAAAGGTAAAATACAGTGGTTTTCCTTTAAACAGCATTTTTTCTCGGCATCTTTAATTTCTAAACAAGGTTTTGATAAGGGAAGTCTGGAAGTTAAAATCCCGACTGCTCCCGGACAGGTGAAGTTTTATGATGCTAACATGGAATTGGCCTATGCACACGCTGCAAACCAGAGCTATGACATGGAATTTTACTTTGGAACCAATAAATTTTCTGCGTTAAAGGATCAGGGTTATGATTTGGAAAAACAGGTTGATCTTGGTTACTGGCCATTAAAATACATCAATCGTTTTATCGTATTGCCTGTTTTTAATTTCCTTAACAATTTCGGCTGGAACTTCGGTTTAATCATTTTGGTATTAACGATTTTGTTAAAGGTTGCATTGTCTCCGTTAACTTACAAATCTTACCTGTCTATGGCCAAAATGAGAGTTTTGAAGCCGGAAATGGATGAAATTAAAGCTAAGGTAGGTGAAGATAATCAAACCCTTGTTCAGCAGGAATATTTGAAATTATATAAAAAAGCTGGTGTAAATCCGCTTGGTGGTTGTTTGCCTATGGTATTACAGTTGCCACTCGTAATGGCTTTCTTCTTCTTTTTCCCTAACCTGTTTGAGTTGCGCGGAGAAAGTTTCTTGTGGATGAAAGATCTATCAACTTACGACGAATTCATCAAGTTTGGTGTGAAGCTACCTTTTATCGGTGATCACTTAAGTTTGATGTGCGTACTGATGACGATTTCGACATTAATCATGACCTATTTCAACAACCAGACATCTGGTGCTACCGGTCAGATGAAGTATATCGGTTACATTATGCCGGTTATTTTTCTTGGTGTTTTAAATAGTTACCCATCAGGATTGAACTACTACTATTTCCTGGCGAACTTAATGACATTCGGTCAGCAGATTTTAATTCGTAAAATGGTTGATGACGATAAGATTCATGCTTTAATTCAACAAAATAAAGCGAGACCAGCTGATGAAAAAAAGAAAAAATCTAAATTCCAACAGCGTTTAGATGATTATATGCGTCAGCAGCAGCAAACGAAAAAATAATTGCACTATTAAAATTAAATAGAAGCCACGATTGTTTAACAGTCGTGGCTTCTTTGCTTTATATCCCCTCGAATAGCTTGCCCTGGCGGTTTATTGTAATATTTGGCATACAAGTTTTTAAATAAGCCAAAAAATTCCAATTTTAGACGATTAGAACTTCACCAACAAATTAATTTACATTCCAAAATGCAAAAAAGACTAACAGTTATTCTGCTTTTCATTGTCACTTTTGCCTACGCACAAAAAAAACCACTGGATCATAGCGTTTATGATACCTGGGAATCGGTAGGAAGCAAGCAATTATCAAACAATGGTCAGTGGGCCATGTATGGCGTTATACAACAGGAAGGCGATGCACAATTGTACATCAGCAACCTGAAGACTAATGCGAAGATTAATATCGCAAGGGGAATGAATGCGCAATTTAGTAATGATTCTAAATTTGCTGCTTTTAATATCCGTCCTTTTAATAATGACCTGCGTCAGGCGAGGATAAAAAAAAGAAAGCCAGATGAAATGCCAAAAGATTCATTAGGGCTTGTTAACCTGAATTCGGGATTGGTTTCAAAGTTTCCGAGAGTAAAATCTTTTAAATTTCCGGAGGAAGGCGCTGGCGTACTGGCTTATCTGACGGATAAACCAGATACAGCAAAGAAAAATGTAAAACCAGCGGATAAAAAAGATGGTATATCTGATTTTGCAGACGAGGAGCCGGCTGCAAAAGGAAAATCAGAAGAAGGAACAGATCTTATCGTTAAGAATCTGACTACTGGAATAGATAAAACTTACAAGTTTGTTACTGATTATGCTTTCAGTAAAGATGGTAAACAGCTTGTATTTTCATGTAGCGGTTCTAAAAAAGATAAACTGGCACCTCAGGGTGTATTTCTATTGAATACAGAAAAAGGTACTTTAAAAACTTTAATTAAAGGCAAAGGAACCTTTAGAAGTTTCACTTTTGATGAGGATAGCGAACATTTAGCTTTTGTTGGTGAACAGGATCCTGAGAAGCAGGAGATTAAAAACTATAATATTTACTACAACTCTTTAAGTTTAGATACGGCACAGATTCTGGTTGATTTTGATATGCCGGGGTTACCTTCAAAGTGGTCGGTAAGTGGAGATGGCAGAGTGAATTTCAGTAAGGATGGAAAGAAACTTTTCTTTGGAATTGCTCCTGTAAAAAAGCCGAAAGATACTACGATAGTTGATTTCGAGGTGGCAAAGGTTGATGTGTGGAACTACAAAGATGATTATCTTCAGCCCATGCAGCTAAAGAATGCAGAGCGCGACAGTAAAAAAAGTTATCTTTCAGTAATCGATGTGTTCAGCAGTGATCCTAAAGTGGTGCCCTTGACGGATGTTACACTTCCAGATGCCAGCTTGATAGCAGAAGGTGATGCTAACCTGGTATTGGCTTCAACAGATTACGGACATCGTATTGAATCTCAATGGAGTGGTTCTACATCAAAAGATTATTATCTGGTAGACACCAAAACCGGACAACGGAAAAAGATTATTTCAGGTCTGAATGGTAATGCTATGGCATCTCCTGGTGGCAATTACATTTTATACTTCGACCGGAAAGCCGCAAACTGGTATACTTACAACGTAGCAAATGGCAGAATCGTTGCCCTTACGGAAAGTTTGAATGTTAAATTTGTTGATGAAGATAATGACGTGCCTGACCTCCCGGGATCTTATGGCATTGCAACATGGACAGAAGGCGATAAAGCTGTTTTGTTGAATGACAGGTATGATATATGGTCTTTTTCACCAGATGGGAAAAGCCCGGCTAAAAACATTACTGCCGGTTTTGGAAGAGCAAACAATATCACATTTCGTTACGAAAGAGTTCAGCAGGAAAACCGTTTCGAACGTAATGCAGATACCAAATTTGTGAAAGCGAATGAACTGGTTTGGCTGAATGGTTTCAATAACGCTACTAAAGAAAACGGCTTTTATAAAACTACCGTTGGCTCTGTTAAAGCGCCTGACCTGGTAGTGATGGGAAAAACAAAATACTCTAATTTGCTAAAGGCTAAAGACGCTGATGTTTATATTTACGATAGGGGTAATTACGTTGAATCGCCTAATGTATATGTAACCAACGATTTTAAAACCGAGACCAAATTGACTAATACAAATCCACAACAAAAGAATTACAATTGGGGCACTGCAGAATTGGTGAAATGGGTCACTCCAAAAGGTTATAAGGCGGAAGGCATTTTGTACAAACCTGAGAATTTCGACCCAAATAAGAAATATCCGATGATTGCTTATTTTTACGAGAAGTTGTCTGATGGCTTATATAGTTATCAGGCACCTGCCCCAACCCCGTCCCGCCTCAACATTTCTTTTTTTGTTAGTAACGGCTATCTTGTTTTTGCGCCAGATATCAGTTACGAAGCAGGACATCCAGGCCAATCGGCAGTAGAGTATATCAACTCAGGGGTAGAAAGCTTAAAGAAAAATAATTGGGTAGACGGAACTAAGATTGGTATTCAAGGTCAGAGCTGGGGAGGTTATCAGGTTGCGTATTTAATTACGCAAAACAACATGTATGCGGCCGCCTGGGCTGGTGCACCAGTAGCAAATATGACATCTGCTTATGGTGGTATTCGTTGGGAAACCGGTATGAACCGGCAGTTCCAGTATGAAAAAACACAAAGTCGTATCGGTGCTACCCTTTGGGAGAAACCTGAGCTTTATATTGAGAACTCTCCCTTGTTTATGTTTCCAAAGGTGAGTACGCCAGTGGTTGTGATGGCAAACGATGCCGATGGTGCTGTGCCATGGTATCAGGGCATTGAAATGTTTACGGGTTTACGCCGTTTAGGTAAACCGGTTTGGATGTTAAATTATAATGGTGAAGCACATAATCTTGTACAGCGCCAGAACCGAAAAGATATTCAGATTCGCGAGCAACAGTTTTTTGATTACTACCTTAAGGGAGCCAAAGCACCTGCCTGGATGACCAATGGTATTCCGGCAACTGAAAAAGGAAAGACCTGGGGTTTTGAATTAACTGATGATAAGCCTTAATTAATCACGAGGTTTTTACGTAGCGTTAAGCGTCCATAGTGCTGGTTTACATATCCGCATTATGGACGCTTTTTATTTAGGAACAACTGGCGAGAGGCTTTTCAAGAACTGACTATTTGATTTATGCAGAGAAATTAAACTAAAAAACCTATTTTCACCAATCATAAAAACGAAACAAATTAAATGGCATTAAGCAGGATCTGGTCGGGATTTATTATTGTAGCTATTGTTGTAGCAAGTATCAAATGCTTTTTCTTCGGGCAAACTGATATTTTTAACTGGATGGTAATTGGTAAGGCTGATGATGCTGCTAATCCATTGAAGCTGGATGGGGTGATTCAAACCTCTTGGGTTGCGGTTGAACTTTGCCTGAAACTCATCGGTATTTTAGCATTGTTTATGGGATTAATGAGTATTGCAGAGAAGGCCGGTGGAATTCGTTTATTATCACGAATTGTAGGTCCGTTCTTTTCAAAGCTATTTCCTGATATACCTAAGGGGCATCCATCAATGGGGCACATGATTATGAATTTTTCTGCCAATTTATTGGGGCTTGACAATGCGGCTACACCATTTGGGTTGAAGGCTATGGAGAGCCTTCAGGAGCTCAATCCTAAAAAGGATATGGCTTCCAATGCGCAGATCATGTTTTTGTGTTTACATGCAGCCGGATTGAGTTTAATTCCCGTAAGCGTAATTGCCATCCGCGCATCTCAAAATGCTTCCAATCCAACAGATGTATTCATTCCTTGTCTGATTGTAACTTTTGTGGGTACCATGGCTGCCATGCTCATTGTATCCTTCAAACAAAGAATTAATATTTTTCAACCTGTTGTGATCGGTTGGATACTCGGACTCTCGCTGATCATAGCAAGTCTGGTACTCTACATCCGTTCGCTGGATGCTGTTGGAATCCAGTCATTTTCCGGTTTGCTGAGTAATGGTTTAATCCTATTTATATTTCTCGTCATCGTAATTGGTGCCTTATATAAAAAGATCGATGTATTTGATGCATTTATAGATGGTGCGAAGGATGGTTTCAATACTGCAATCAACATTATCCCCTATCTGGTAGGGATGCTGGTAGCCATAAGTTTACTACGAACCAGTGGTACTTTTGATGTGGTAATTAATGCCATAAAGAGCGTATTTGTTTATTTAGGCACTGATACCCGTTTTGTAGAAGGGCTGCCAACGGCTTTAATCAGGCCCTTGAGTGGTGGCGCTGCAAGGGGCATGATGGTGAGTACAATGGAAACCTATGGGGCGGATTCCTTTGCTAGCAGGCTATCCGGAATATTTCAAGGAGCATCTGATACTACTTTTTATGTGGTAGCCGTTTATTTCGGGTCAGTAAAAATCAAAAATACTAGGTATGCCATTGGATCGATGTTACTTGCAGATCTGGTTGGTGTTTGTACTGCTATAGGCATATGCTACCTGTTTTTTGGTTAATAAGCTTGCCTGAACACAAAAAAATCCCGGCTTCTTTAAAAGCTGGGATTTTTTTACGGGCGTTGTATTAAATGGGTTGAATTTTTAGGTACTCAGGCTGGCAAAGATAACCTATTGATAATTTCATCGATAGCATCAGGCTCAATAGCCACATTTTTGGATGCACACCATTTTTCCGATCTCGTATCAAGCCAGATACAGAATGAATGGTAACCATCTAAAACAACGGCATAGGTTTCATGAAAGTCATCTTGAATGCGCATGCAAAATCCCTTGAAGATCTTGCCTCTAACAATAAATTGCAGGGTTGAATAATTTTCTAACATGGCTCATTATATTTTTGGTTAAGGTACAACAATGTATTAATGAGAATGTTTTGTTAATTTAAAGGAATCAATAAATAATTCTTAAATAAATTCAGGAAGCTTAACCTATGTTTAACATGTTCGAGTAGCCTCTTGCTATTAAACGCTTTTTCGAAGGCAAATGTATCTCACATTGGAGATTTAATATGGTCCTTCCTTTTTTTACGATTACTGTTTCCGCAATGATTTCATCCCCTTCTGCTGCTGGTGCAAAATAGTCGATATAGTTACTAACTGTTGTATAGCGATCATTTAGACCCATAGTATAAACAGTAGCTCCAATTAAATCATCTATTATCCCTGCTGTAACACCACCGTGCAGAATCTGGTATGGGTTTGTCATTTCTTGTCGAACAGTGTATCTACATGCCAAAACTCCGTTTTCGGCTTTAACCAATACCGGTGCAAGCCAGTTCATAAAGTTGGAAGGCGAATTTGTAATCATTTGACCTAGAGACTGACGTAAGATATTTAAACGCTGTTCACTCAATGATTCATTCATAGTAATAAAAAAATATATACATAAAGTTAAATAATTGTACCATATCCAGAAACGATTATTTCTGTATCAACTACCCTTACCGGTTTTAAAACGGCAAAATCAATTTAAAGCTAAAGTTTCTACCCATATTATAAATCCCTGACCGGCCATTTGGCGAGGACTGGTAGTACTCAAAATACTTCAACCTGTTTAAATGGGATTGATAAGCAATATTGAAAATGTTTTCGGCCTGAAAAAATATCTCAGCAATTCGTTTACCAGACTTGTCCTTGATTGCTGAGCCAATGCCAGCATTAAACAACGTATAGCCACTTGTGAAGGTTTCTGTATTGTCGAGCGCATAGAACTTATGCTGAGCGGAAGTAATGGCCACGTCCATTTTGATAAAAGGCTTATCCAGTAATCCAGATTGTTTTTGAGCAGTCAGTTTTAATTCAGATCTAATTTGAAGCGGTGGGATAAATGGTAAATACCTGGCATCCCTCCCATGCAGTCGCAATAATTCACTGTTTTGATTTATTCCTGTTACGTAGGCTATGCTGTTATTCAGACTGAGCCATTTTAGTGAAGATGGATGGAGATTTACTGAAAATTCTGTACCATACAACCTGGCTTTTGATTGTTGATATTGATAAGTCAGGTTGCCGGGTACAATTACTACCGGATTACCGTTTTCATCAGTTAATCGTGATTGATAGATATAGTTCTGGATATGGTTATTAAAAACTTCAAGGCTAATATCCAGATCTTTGAAATAGGCGATCGTGCCCAGGTCTTGCTGAAGGTTAAACTCCGGCTTAAAGTTTCTGTTGCCCAAGTAAACGATATGAGCTCCCGGATCCAGACCATTAGACCCGATTTCTGTGATGTTGGGCGCACGATATCCGCGGGCTATATTTGCTTTGATGACAACCCTTTTTGAAATGTTGTAAGTGAAACCCAGGCTTCCTGACATTCCGTAGTAACTTTTGTCGAACGAGGGAAATTGTAAGTTGCTGTTTGCTGATTGCGATGTAACCTGTTTACCAAATCTGGTATCAGGATCCGTACCTACGTAAAAATTATTCCAATAAGTGTTTCTACGATCTACCCTCACTCCGCCTGATATGTCAAGTTTATCGAATGTTTTTTTTATAAAATAGAATGCCCCGATGTCAAAAAGATTATAATCTGGAATTGGAAAATCAGTAGCCGATTTACTCCTGTTGGTTTGGTACATGCCATTTATACCAATTGTACTCTCGAAACCCGAGAAGTCTGGCAAATTATATTTTACATCATAATTTAAAGTATTAAGTACCACATATAAACCAGCCTGATCAGGAGCAGTCGGATGGTTGAATTCTTTTCTTACACTCTGCTGGCCGCCAATTAGCCACTGCAAATCGCTGTTAAGAAATTTCAGCCGGCTTGAGTTGTATAAGCGGAAATGTTGAATATGCTGATGAAGAGGATTAATGCTATATTTTTTAAGCGACTCATCCCCAACAACTGGTCTGCTTTTAATGTCATCACCCTCGTCAAGTGTTTGCACGGTAAATCTGCGTGTTATCGAGTCTCTGCTTCCGTCAGGAATTTCCATTAAGTTGTTATAGAATGTTACTGCTGTTTTCGAATAAAATCCTGATTGATCCAGGACGGCACTTCCTGATAGATTATATTCTTTAAATGCTGTACCATAAACATACCTGTCAATTTTATTGTAATAATTATGTGCCGCTTTTGAAGTTGCCCGGGCAGAAAATTTCCAGTGGTCAGTATTATAATTTAATCCGAACGAGGCACCGTACATTCCATTATTGGATTGGTAGTTTGACGTGAAATCACCGTCAAGGCTGGCACTTTCTGTATTTGCAACATCAGGAATCATATTAATTACGCCTGCCAGCGCGTCAGAACCGTAAGTTAAACTAGCAGGCCCTTTTATTACCTCCACCCTGGCGATACCATATTCATCTACTTCTATTCCATGCTCATCGCCCCATTGCTGCCCCTCTTGCCTTAAGCCATCATAAAGTGTTAAAACACGATTATAGCCCAGCCCCCTGATAAATGGTTTGGAGACATTTGGGCCGGTTGTTACTGCAGAAACGCCGGGAATGCCTTTTACAATAGCATCAATCAGATTGGTATTCATATTCTGATTCATCGCTGATTTATTTAAAACTGCAATTGGAACCGGATTTTTTCTAAGTTGCGTCGCCCGATTAACGCCAGTTACCACAACTTCATCAAGTTCCGAACTGAGATTGATCATTTCTAAATCTAACACCACAGTGTCCTGGTTCAAGTCAAGTTTCAGTTTTCTGTTTTGATAACCAATGCCGCTGAATACAATCGACCATTCGCCTTTTGGTAAGTCTTCAAAATAATAATGACCTTTATTGTCAGATTTCACAAGTTTTTTCAGAGCTGGTAATTGGATGTTAATATTCCCAATAGGCAGACCCATAGATGTAACTGTCCCGCTCAGGCGAATATCCTGGGCTTTAACATTCAAGGTGCAAACAAAAGCAAATAGTATCAGGTAGTAGTATTTCATGACGGAAGCTTATCTAAATATATTTTTAGACAAATCTAAATTTATATTTATATAAATCAAATTTTATTTGTCTGCACTTCCATAATATTGATCTGTCAGCATTTATGGCTTGAATTTTGTTAAACCGTATCCTATGGAAGACAATCAATATCCCGAAAAAAGAATTCTGAAGCCATCAGTAATTCATGATGATTTGCCAGAAGTTAGAAAGCCTGAACACCTGAGAAAAGCCTTGCCTAACCATGATGATTTACTTCCAGAAAATCCGGAGCGAAATTACCACCATGAAGACTTAGGGAATAGCGCGCCCAGCCATGATAGTATTGAACATGCAGATGATGATGTTTGGAATGGAGAAGACGCCTGAGTAGGAAATGACTGGTGATTTCACCGTTATTTTCAGCCGCACAAATTCCATTAAAAAGCATATCTTTGCGCAAAGATGAAGCATATACGTAATTTTTGCATTATTGCACATATCGACCACGGTAAAAGTACCCTGGCAGATAGGTTATTAGAATATACAGCAACAATTTCGCAGCGTGAAGCGCAGGCGCAGTTGCTGGACAACATGGATTTGGAGCGTGAGCGAGGCATTACGATTAAAAGTCATGCTATACAAATGAATTATAAGGTTGGAGATATTGAATATAACTTTAACTTAATTGATACTCCCGGACACGTGGATTTCTCATATGAGGTATCACGTTCAATTGCAGCCTGTGAAGGGGCATTACTTATTGTTGATGCATCGCAGGGCATTCAGGCGCAAACTATATCCAACTTATACCTGGCCCTTGAGCACGATCTTGAGATTATACCCATACTTAATAAAATGGACTTACCTGGCGCAATGCCTGAAGAGGTGAAGGATCAGATTATTGATTTGATTGGTTGTAAACGAGAAGACATTATTCCTGCATCTGGTAAAACAGGTATGGGGATTCCTGATATAATTCAAGCTATTGTTGACCGCGTTCCTGCTCCGGTTGGCGATCCTGAAGCGCCGTTACAAGCATTGATTTTTGACTCCGTTTTTAACTCATTCAGAGGAATTATCGCTTATTATAAGGTGGTTAACGGTGAGATCAAAAAAGGCGACAAAGTAAAATTTATCAATACCGGTAAAGAGTATCTGGCTGATGAGGTTGGTATTTTAAAACTGGATATGGCACCACGGAATGTGGTCAAAACCGGGGATGTAGGTTACATTATTTCCGGCATTAAAGAAGCCAGGGAAGTAAAAGTTGGTGATACGATCACGACTACTGCAAGGCCTTCGTTAGATGCAATCCAGGGCTTTGAAGAGGTTAAACCCATGGTTTTCGCGGGCATTTATCCTGTTGATACTGATGAGTTTGAAGAGCTTCGTGAAGCGATGCACAAGTTACAGCTAAATGATGCATCAATAGTTTTCGAACCTGAAAGTTCTGCTGCTCTGGGCTTTGGTTTCCGTTGCGGATTCCTTGGAATGTTGCACATGGAAATTATTCAGGAACGTTTGGAACGTGAATTCGACATGACGGTAATCACCACCGTTCCCAACGTATCTTATGTTGCCCATACTACTAAAGGTGATGAAATTTTCGTAAATAATCCTTCAGATTTGCCTGATCCAAGTAAATTGGATTCGGTTGAAGAGCCATTTATCAAAGCTAACATTATTACCAAAGCTGATTTTGTTGGGCCTGTGATGTCACTTTGTATTCAGAAAAGGGGAACAATTGTAAATCAATCATACTTAACATCTGATAGGGTTGAATTGGTTTTTGAAATGCCAATGGGCGAAATTGTTTTCGATTTCTATGATAAATTGAAAACAATTTCGAAGGGCTATGCCTCTTTCGATTATCATCAGATTGGATACCGAAAATCAGAATTGGTTCGGTTGGACATGTTAATCAATGATGAACCGGTTGATGCTTTATCATCATTAATCCACAGAAGTAATGCTTACGATTTCGGAAAGAAAATCTGCGAAAAATTGAGAGAATTAATCCCTCGTCAGCAATTCGAGATTAAAATTCAGGCATCTATTGGAGCTAAAGTTATCGCCCGTGAAACGCTTAGTGCTTTACGTAAAGACGTAACAGCTAAATGTTATGGTGGTGATATTTCCCGTAAACGTAAATTACTGGAGAAACAGAAAAAAGGTAAAAAACGCATGCGTCAGGTTGGAAACGTAGAAATTCCCCAATCAGCGTTTATGGCGGTGTTGAAATTAGATTAAATCAGATAGCAGATATTAGATTTGAGATGCCTGAGGTACAATCTCAAACCAATATCTGGCATCTCACATTTTATAAGAATGAAATTATTAGACGGTAAATACGTATCCGAAAAGGTTAAGGTTCAAATCGCAAAAGAAGCTGCAGAATTTTTAAATGAAAGTGGCAGGAAGCCCCACCTGGTTGCCATCTTAGTAGGTAATGACGGTGGCAGTGAAACCTATGTGGCCAGCAAAATGAAAAACTGTGAAAAGGTTGGCTTCCGGTCTTCACTTCACAGATATGATGATTCAGTATCTGAAGCGGAATTATTGGCAAAAATTGAAGAAATTAACCAGGATGATGAGGTTGATGGATTAATCGTCCAATTGCCTCTGCCTAAGCATATCGATCCGGAAAAGGTGACTGAAAAGATCGACCACCGGAAAGATGTTGATGGTTTCCACCCGGTGAATCTGGGTAGAATGATGCGCAATCTACCATGCTTTATTCCGGCTACCCCTTATGGCATTATGTTGATGCTTGAAGAATACAACATTGACACTACAGGAATGCATTGTGTTGTAGTGGGTAGAAGTAATATTGTGGGTAGCCCGATGAGTATTCTGATGGCTCGCAACGCTAATCCTGGAAATTGTACGGTAACATTGACACACTCGCGTACAAAAGATTTAAAAGAACAGGTGTTGCAGGCTGATATCATTATTGCTGCGATTGGTAAAAAGAATTTTATCACAGCAGATATGGTGAAACCTGGAGCGATTATCATAGATGTTGGTATCAACCGCGAAACTTCGACAGAAACCAAATCAGGATTTAAACTATATGGTGATGTGGATTTCGAACATGTTGCACCAATATCGTCTTTCATAACCCCCGTTCCCGGTGGAGTGGGTTTAATGACAATTGTGGGTTTGCTAAAAAATACATTGGCATCGGCCAGAAAAGATATTTATGCTTAAAGCAAATACCGGGGCTTAAGCTTTTATACTTCGGCAATCAAAAACGGTTCAATATATTGGGCCGTTTTTTTTAGCCCCATAATTTAGTCCACCAGTTTTCTTCAAAGCCTACATATAAGCCGTCTTCGCGTAATTCTGTAGGGTAGATATCAATATAGTCTCCCTGTCCCTCTGCTCCTCTTCCGGTGGTTAAATTGTATTCGTAACGATGTACAGGACAGACAAGGTGACCGCTTTTGCACCATCCTCCTGAAAAATGCCCACCGGCATGAGGACAATAAGATTGTGTAGCGGTAAACTTCCCGTGATCATTTATTATACACAACTGCTTGCCGTTCACATCCGACATTTTTATTGTGCCTGAGCCTGGAAGCTGTACTTTGTTTAATGCTTTGAACCACTTCATCAAGCTAAAATATCAATTAAATATCAGTGTTATTTCATCTTTGCATTAATTTTCGAATGAGAAACCGCTTCACCATATTTTTTTAAGATATTTGCATCCTCAAAAATGAAACAAGACATACCAGAAGACGGCACATTACTTCCTTTAATGGAAGAGTTTTATACCATACAAGGCGAAGGATTTAATACGGGCAAAGCAGCATATTTTATTCGCTTAGGTGGATGCGATGTAGGCTGCCACTGGTGCGATGTGAAAGAAAGCTGGGATGCCGAAATGCACCCTCTTACTCCTGCAGATGTAATTGTTGAAAACGCAGACCGCTTTCCTGGTAAAGCTGTTGTCATCACTGGTGGCGAACCCTTAATTTACAATCTGGATTATTTAACAAACAGCCTTAAAGAACGCGGCATATTAACCTTTATTGAAACTTCTGGTGCTTATCCGCTTTCGGGGAATTGGGATTGGATTTGTTTATCCCCAAAGAAATTTAAAGCACCTCGCCCTGATATTACGCCGTTTGCCCACGAACTAAAAGTCATTGTTTTTAACAAAAGTGATTTTAAATGGGCGGAAGAATACGCTGCAATGGTATCCCCGACATGCAAACTATATTTGCAGCCTGAATGGTCAAAATCAAAGCAGATTACCCCACTGATTATTGATTACGTGATGGCTAATCCGAAATGGGAAATTTCTTTACAAACGCACAAATTTTTAAATATTCCGTAAATAGTTTACATTAGCTTTGATATCCAAATGTTAATGTAATGAAATACTGGTGTCTTCTATCGCTTACATTTCTGAGTATTTTTACAAATGCCCAGAATTCTTCTAATAAAAAAGCATTAAACTTTTTCGAGAGGGCAAATCCTTTTATCCAGAAACAGGATTACGCATCTGCAGAGCAGGTACTGAAAAATGCTATTGAAGCAGATCCCCATTTTCAGGATGCCTATGCGTTGCTTGCAGGAGTTTACAAAGCGCAACGAAAATACAGCGATGCTAAGCAAGCGTTTCAAAAAGTGCTTGCTTTAAGTAAAAATGTATCTCCTGAAATACTTTTTGGTACCGCGGAGATGGAGTTTGCCACTCAGGAATATGCAAAGGCCAGGCAGCATTTTACTGAGTTCCTGAATTTGGATGCATCTTCAGACCGTGCGAAGAAAGCTACGAAATACCTGATGGATTGTGACTTTTCAGTTTTGGCAATAAAGAAGCCTTTCAAATACACCCCAACTAATCTGGGAAGTGGTGTAAATACAACTGACGCCGAATATTTTCCAGCGCTAACGGCTGATGGAGAAACTCTGGTTTTCACGAGACAGGTAAATGGTAATGAAGATTTCTGGACTTCCCAATTTAAAAATAATTCCTGGACAATGGCTACGCGTTTGTCGCCGAAAATAAATACTGCAAGGTATAATGAAGGTGCTCAAACCATATCGCCTGATGGAAAATATCTTTTTTTTACAGGATGCAATCGCCCCGATGGTTTAGGCAGGTGTGACATATATGTTTCCCATCGTGAAGGTAACGACTGGGGGGAACCGTATAATGTTGGTAAGCCAGTTAATTCTGAATACTGGGAATCGCAACCTGCAATCAGTCCTGATGGCAGAACACTGTATTTTATCAGTAATCGTCCAGGTGGTTCTGGTGGATACGATATCTGGAAAAGCACCATTACGGATGATGCAAAGTGGGGCCCCGCCATAAACCTCGGCACCGACATCAACACCTCTTATGACGAAAATACCCCTTTTCTCCATGCCGATGGTAAAACGCTGTACTTCTCTTCTGATGGCTGGCCTGGATTTGGGAATAAAGACATCTATTACAGTAGAATGGATGATAGCGGTAAGTTTACAACCCCAGTTAATCTGGGATTTCCGTTAAATTCATTTGATGATGAGAGCGGTTTGATTGTAAGTGCCGACGGCAATTTAGGAATGTTTTCCTCTAACCTGAAAGATGGTTTTGGAGCTCAGGATATTTATAGTTTTGGCATTCCTGAGGCAGCGAAACCTTCGAAGGTCTCTTATGTCAAAGGTATTGTTCGCGATAAGGACAGCAAAAAGACGATAGAAAGCAATGTTCAGGTAGTAGATCTAAAAACGAATAAAACTGTTTTTGATGATTATACTGATCCTGAAACCGGTGAGTTTTTAGCTGTAATGCCAATTGGAAGTGATTATCTTTTTAACGTGAATGCTGAAGGATACTTGTTTTATTCGGAGAACTTTGAGCTTAAGGCCGGCGACATCAATAAACCTTACCAGATTGAGGTTTACATCGAAAAAATTAAGCAAGGCGGAAATGTTACGTTGAGGAATATTTTCTTTGACACTAATAAGTACAACCTGCTCCCCGCTTCAATAAGAGAACTTAACTTATTAATCGACTTCTTGAATCAGAATACAACTGTAAATATCGAAATCCAGGGACATACCGACAATATCGGCGACGCAAAACTCAACGAAAAGCTTTCGCTAAACAGGGCAAATGCTGTTTACGATTATTTGCTGAAAAATGGCATTGACCTGAGGAGACTTACTTTTAAAGGATTTGGCGCCAGCAAGCCGGTTGCAGATAATAAGACTGAGATAGGAAGAAAGAATAACCGCAGAACATCATTTGTAATTACAAAAATATAGGAACACGGTATAGATCTCAAAAGTATTTCTCTGGTCAAATGCAGTGATGTTACAAGGTTGACTCCGGGAGATACTTTTGAGATAGATACTTTATATTATCGCTTGTCTGATGCGAATTAGTTTGCTCAATGTTGCTTCCAGCAACTCCAAATGTAACATATTAGCGCCATCAGATTTTGCGTTAGCGGGATCCGGGTGTGTTTCGATGAATAAGCCATCTGCACCAACTGCAATTGCAGCTTTAGCAATGGTAGATATCAGTTCTGGTTTACCGCCTGTAACACCGCTACTTTGATTAGGCTGTTGCAAGGAATGTGTACAATCCATTACCACAGGAACACCAAAACCTTGCATCTCCGGTAAACCACGATAATCAACGATCAGGTCCTGGTAGCCGAAGGTATTCCCCCGGTCAGTTAAAATAACTTTATTGTTTCCCGCCTCTTTAATTTTCTCCACTGCAAATTTCATCGATCCGGCTGATAGAAACTGACCTTTTTTTACATTGACAACTTTTCCTGTTTGCGCTGCTGCGATTAATAAATCAGTTTGGCGACAAAGGAAAGCCGGAATCTGCAATACATCTACGTAAGCTGCCGCCATAGCGGCCTCGTCACTTTCATGAATGTCTGTTACGGTTGGTACGTCAAACTCCCGCCCAATACGCTCTAAAATACGTAACGCTTTCTCATCTCCAATACCTGTAAAAGAACTCCCTTTACTTCGGTTTGCCTTGCGGTACGAGCCTTTAAAAATATATGGAATTTGAAGCTTATCAGTAATTGTTATGATTTTCTCTGCAATGCGCATGGCGATTTCTTCACCCTCAATGGCACATGGGCCAGCCATCAAAAAGAAATTTCCTGATTCTGTATTTTTTATTTTATCTAAATAGTTAAGCATAGTTGCAATTTGAGATTTGAAAAATGAGATATCAGATATTAAACTTTGGCAGTCTAAAATCTAATATCTATCCTCTTAAATCTAATGTTAGTTTCCTAATTCCGACATGAATTTAATTCTCATCAATTGAATTTCTTCACGGGTGTAATCAGTTTCGCCAAGTTCATTTAAGGCATCATCGATAGAGTCGCTTTCGGCAGCCCGGAAATAATCGAATACCTCGTCTTGTCTGTCATCGTCAATTACTTCATCGATAAAATAATTGAGATTAAGCTTTGTACCTGAATTTACAATTGACTCAACCTCCTTTAGGATCTCTTCGTAAGTAATGCCTTTTGAATCAGCAATATCTTCTAAACCAATCTGCCGGTCAATATTTTGAATGATAGATACTTTCATTTGCGATTTATTTGCCTGAGTTTTAATGATCAGGTCTATAGGTCGCTCAACGTCATTATCTTCAACATATTTTTTTATCAGCTCAATAAACGGTCCGCCAAACTTCATTGCTTTACCAGAGCCCACTCCAGAAATCTGGCGTAACTCCTCCATGGTGATGGGATAATGCGTACACATTTCTTCTAACGACGGATCCTGAAAAACAACAAATGGCGGAACACTTTTCTGCTTTGCAATTTTCTTTCTCAGGTCTTTAAGTAACTGGAGCAAATGAGTATCCAATGCTCCGGTACCCTGTTTAGCATCATCTTCATCTTCCTCTACTCCGTCACCGATAGGTTCATTCAGGATAAACTTCAAACTATAAGGATTAACTATAAAATCTCTCCCCTGTTTGGTTAACTTTAAGAGTCCGTAATTATCAATGTCTTTATACAGATAGTTGTTTAAAACGGCTTGACGGATAACCGATTTCCATAATAATTCACCCTCACCTTTGCCAATTCCAAATTCCGGAACTTTGCTATGCTCGTAGGCGATAGTCTGCGCAGTTTCCAAACCTAAAAATACATTCAGCAGATGTGCATCATCAAATTTCTCTCCTGTAGTCTCAATAAACTTCAGCAGTACAGATAGCTGTTCTTCGGCTTCAAATTGCTTTTTCGGTTTCTTGCAATTATCGCACATGCAGTTACAGCCTGTTTCATTAAAGTTTTCACCGAAATAATGAAGGATTTGCTTACGGCGGCACACACCTGACTCAGCATAATCGATTACTTCTTTAAGGATCTGAGTCCCGATTTCGCGTTCTGAAACCGGCTTATCTTTCATGAATTTGGCAAGTTTATCTACATCTTTTTGAGAATAAAAAGCAATACATACTCCTTCCCCACCATCACGGCCGGCCCTGCCTGTCTCCTGGTAATAGCCTTCCATACTCTTCGGAACATCATGGTGGATCACAAAACGAACATCAGGTTTATCAATTCCCATTCCAAAAGCAATGGTAGCGACAATAACCTCAGCATCTTCCATTAAAAACCTGTCCTGGGTTTCTGCTCTTACTTTAGGCTCCAAACCTGCATGATAAGGCAAGGCACTAATTCCGTTGAGATTTAATGCCTCGGCAACTTCCTCAACTTTTTTGCGACTTAGGCAATAAATAATGCCAGATTTGCCAGGATTAGATTTAATATATTTTATAATTTCTTTTGTGATGTCTCGCTTGGGGCGGATCTCATAGAATAAATTCGGTCTGTTAAATGACGACTTAAATAAGGTAGCCTCACTCATTCCAAGATTTTTCATGATGTCCTGCTGCACCTTTGGTGTTGCGGTAGCTGTTAAAGCGATTATCGGAATATTGTTTCCTAATCCTCCAATCACCTGTTTTATTTTCCGGTATTCCGGCCTGAAATCGTGTCCCCACTCTGAAATACAGTGTGCCTCATCGACTGCAACAAATGAGATTTTAATCAGATTGAGAAATTCTATATTTTCCTGTTTCGCAAGAGACTCAGGCGCTACATAAAGTAATTTGGTTTGACCGCTTAAAAGATCAGACTTAACTTGAGTAATTTCGGATTTGTTTAAAGACGAATTAAGAAAATGAGCAATGCTGTCACTACCACCAAAGGCCCTTAACTGATCTACCTGATTCTTCATCAGCGCAATTAATGGTGAAATCACTATTGCAGTTCCGTCACTCATTAAAGCAGGTAGTTGATAGCAAATAGACTTCCCTCCGCCCGTTGGCATAATCACAAACGTGTTGTTGCCCTCTAAAATATTTGTAATGATCGACTCTTGATCACCTTTGAAATTATCAAACCCAAAGAAATTTTGCAGGTTATCAAATAACGACTTTTTCACGTCCATTTTGTGTAATAAAATATGCGATGCTATTTTTCTATCCAAAATAACATAATTTTACAAGAAATTCAAGTATCACAAAACATTTTTTTTCTCTTTGAAAAGTAAAAAATCAATAATACAGTCAGCTATAGGCACTTTGGAGCTAGAGGCAGCAGCAATTTTGAATGTCGCCAAAAATCTAAATGATGATTTTGAAAATGCAGTACGCACCATTTTATCGTGCGATGGAAGAGTCATTATAACCGGCATTGGAAAAAGTGCCATTATCGCACAAAAAATTGTCGCCACTTTTAATTCTACCGGTACGCCAGCAATTTTTATGCATGCTGCCGATGCCATACATGGTGATTTGGGTATGATACAGCGTAACGATGTAATTATCTGTCTTTCTAAAAGCGGTAACACACCAGAAATCAAAGTTTTGATTCCGCTACTTAAAGCAGCGGAAAATAAACTGATCGGAATGGTTGGCGAGGTTAAATCCTTTCTTGCTGAACAATCTGATATCGTATTAAATACTTCATTCGAAAAAGAGGCTTGCCCACATAATCTTGCCCCTACAACAAGCACAACTGCTCAGTTGGCAATGGGTGATGCACTCGCCATTTGTTTGCTTGAATGCCGTGAATTTAATGAAGCCGATTTTGCAAAATACCATCCCGGGGGCTCTTTAGGTAAAAAACTTTATCTGAGAGCCAAAGATTTGGCTGCTCTGAATGAAAAACCATCAATCTCCGCGTCAGCACCAGTAAAAGATGTATTGATCGAAATTAGTAAAAACCGTTTGGGTGCTGTTGCTGTTGTAGATGAAAGCCGGCAGGTAATTGGAGTAGTTACCGATGGGGATATTAGGCGTATGCTGGAAAATAATGGTTCAATAGCCAATTTAACTGCAGGTGATATTATGGGGAAATCACCTAAAAGTGTGCAGTATGATGCACTTGCAGTTGATGCACTCGATATCATTAAACAAAATAATATTACCCAATTGCTAGTTCTCAAACAAAATACTTACTTTGGCATCATCCATTTACACGACCTGCTAAACGAAGGTATAGTGTAATTTTAAAACCTAAAATGAATAAAGATTATTACGCACTTATCATGGCCGGCGGCGTTGGAAGCCGTTTTTGGCCAGTGAGCAGAACCGAATATCCAAAACAGTTTATTGATTTCTTCGGGGTAGGAAAAACATTAATTCAAAGTACCTATGAAAGGTTTTTGAAAATCTGCCCGCCAGAAAATATTTTTATTGTTACCAATGAGATTTATTCAGGTTTAATAAAAGAGCAACTGCCAGAACTAAGTAACAATCAAATACTGGCGGAACCGCTTATGCGTAATACTGCTCCCTGTATTGCCTACGGTAGTCTTAAAATACATGAGTTAAATCCGAATGCAACAATTGTTGTTGCACCATCCGACCATACTATTGCCAACATTGATGGGTTTATTGATTCAATACAGCAGTCACTGAATGCCGCATCGAAAAACGATTGCCTGATTACGCTAGGTATAAAGCCGAACAGACCTGACACGGGATATGGCTATATTCAGCATACCGAGTATGTGTTGAATACAGATACCGATTTACATAAAGTTAAAACCTTTACCGAGAAGCCAAATCTTGATTTGGCAAAGTCGTTTATCCAGAGTGGCGATTTTCTATGGAACGCAGGAATTTTTATTTGGTCATCAAGGTCAATACTTAAAGCTTTTGAAAAACATCTTCCGGATATGTACGAGATATTCAATGTCGGAAAATCTGAATTAAATACCGGCAGTGAGAAAGAGTTTATCAATAACGCCTATCTGCAGTGTACTAACATTTCTATCGACTTCGGTATAATGGAAAAAGCCGATAATGTTTATGTACTTCCCGCTGACTTTGGCTGGTCTGATTTAGGAACCTGGGCATCTATATATGAGATGGCAGATAAAGATTATGTCGGCAATGCAGTAATACCTTCAGAGCAAGTGATCATGTTTGATTCATCTAATTGTATGGTAAATGTACCGAAAGATAAACTGGTTATTTTAAATGGATTACACGATTATATTGTTGTAGAAAATAACAATATGCTGATGGTTTGTCCAAGAAATGAAGAGCAAAAAGTTAAACAATTTGTCGCTGAAGTGAAATCACGCTTTGGTAATAGATTTATTTAGCGAAAACTGAGCCCATAAAAAAGCCTGACTATTCTTTAATAGTCAGGCTTTTTTATTTGTAGCAGTAATTAAATCTCATTACTGTAAACTGATCTAATTGCGTCTCTTAGATTGTATTTTGATGCCATAACCTCGCCGTAAGCGCCGGCACTGCGAATAGCGAAAATATCTCCCCTGAATGATTCCGGCTGCTCAACTTCTTTGCCGAAGCAGTCTGTACTTTCGCAAATTGGACCTACAATATCATATTTAATCAAAGCCTGAGATTCTGGACCTGAGATTTGTGACAGATTCTGAATCTTATGGTAGGCCTGATATAATGCCGGTCGCATTAATTCCGTCATGCCCGCATCTAAAACCACAAAGTTCTTCTTTTTACCATTCTTGATATATAACGCTCTGGTAATTAATGATGCTGATTGGCCAACTAATGCTCTACCCAATTCAAAATGAACTTCCTGGTTAGGTTTAATTTCCAAAAATTCTTTAAATATTTTAAAGTAAGATTTAAAGTCAGGAATCTGATGATCAGGATTGTAGTAGTCGATACCTAAACCTCCGCCTACGTTTAAAACCTGAACGGTAAAGCCTTTATCCTCAAACCAGGTACAAAATTCATTTACCCTAACACAAAGGTTTTTGTATACATCAAGGTTAGTGATCTGAGAACCTATATGAAAATGAATTCCAATAAACTTAAGGTTTGATGATTCTTTCAGGGTATCAGCACACTCGGGTAAGTCCCAGGAGTTAATGCCAAATTTATTTTCATCTAAACCAGTAGTAATGTTGTGGTGTGTATGTGCATCAACATTCGGATTGATACGGATAGCTACCTGAGCTATTTTACCTTTAGCTACTGCAAGTTCGTTTAAAACCTCCAGTTCCTGAATAGATTCTACGTTGAAGCAAAATATATCCAGATCCAACGCTTCATTTATCTCTTTGTCAGATTTTCCAACGCCAGCGAAAACTATTTTTTTATTGTCGAAACCAACCTCTACAGCCCTCCTCACTTCTCCGGCACTTACGCAATCTGCACCAAAACCGATGGTTTTGATCTGTTCAAGCAAAACGGCATTAAAGTTTGCTTTTAAAGCATAGTGGATATGGAAATGATAAGGAGCAGCAGCTTCAGCACAAGTGCTTAAAGTTTGCTGAAGCAAATCTGTATCGTAATAGTAAAATGGCGTTTCTATATTGTTAAACTTTGATATATCTTTATCGGCAAACATGTTCAAATTCCTTATTATATTTTTAATTCTATTTTTTGGGCTGGTCTACGTTGGTAACTACCTCGACTTAAAGAATGGAAGAATTACACAAAAACAATTCAATGGAAAAATCCGGTTTCTGATCGTTTTGATCCTGATTGTATTATTCCTTTTATTTATTAAAAAATGAAAATAGTAGCAGCCCTATTTATTATACTGATTATTTCCCTTGGATTATTAAATTCCTACAAGAAATATAAAAACCAGTTATTACCATCTGGCTTCCTGGCTTTTCATTTCCTGATTGGCTTAATGGTAATAATTGGTGCATTTTATTTACTATTCGAATAAACGGTTGTGTAGGCTTCGCAAAGCTTCAGTCTTGTATTCGCTTAAAATCAAAAGGGACACATTATAATTACTTCCGCCATACGAGATCATTCGGATTGGAATGTGCTTTAATCCCTCTAAAACCCTGCTCGCAAAGCCATGTTTCTCTGATCCGAAATCACCTACAACGCAAACGATGCTATGATTAATATCAACCTCAACAGTTCCAAAACTTTCTAATTCCTCAATAATTTTCGACAGATTTCCCGTTTCATCAATTGTTAAAGAAACAGCCACTTCTGAGGTGGTAATCATGTCGATAGGTGTTTTATAACGCTCAAATACCTCGAATACACGACGCAGGAATCCATAGGCTAACAACATTCTGCTGGATTGAATCCGGATAGCTGTAATGCCATCTTTTGCTGCAATAGACTTGATTTTACCTCTTTCACTGTCGTGTGTAATTAAAGTACCAGCAGCGGTTGGCTCCATCGTATTTAATAAACGGACAGGGATTTTATATTTTTGTGCAGGGAAAACTGACTGCGGGTGTAAAATCTTTGCACCGAAATAAGCCAATTCAGCAGCCTCATCAAACGAAAGTTGCGCGATAGGTTTGGTACCTTTTACTATTCTTGGATCATTATTGTGCATACCGTCAATGTCAGTCCATATTTGAACTTCTTCGGCTAAAATTGCAGCACCTAGTAACGATGCGGTATAATCACTACCTCCACGACGTAAGTTATCCACTTCACCAAAGCTATTGCGGCAAATGAAACCTTGCGTAATGAAAAGCTTATTGTCTTGATATTGCTCCAACATCGGAGTTAAGTGTTTTGTGGTGAATGGAATATCGGGTTCATTATCCTCATCAGTTTTCATAAAATCAAGCGCGGGTAACAAGACCGATTGCACGCCTATGGATTTCAAATAAATGTGATATAATGTGGTTGATAGTAACTCACCTTGTGCCAGAACAACCTTTTCTTCAATAGGTGTGAAAATGTCGTTTGCCAATCCGGCTAAAAATCCGAAATGATAATCAATAACTTCATTACCTTGTTCCTGAAATTCTGCCGATGGTAATAATTCGACAACAAAATCTTTATATTTTGTATATAGATTTTCAACCGCAACACTACCCTTCTTCTTATCTCCAGCTAAAAAATAATTTGCAATTTCTACTAAACTATTTGTGGTGCCAGACACGGCTGACAATACCACAATCTGTTCTTCATTTGGATTAATAATATCCAATAATTTCGTCATGCGCTCAGGACTACCTACAGAAGTACCCCCAAATTTTAAAATTTTCATTTCTTGCTTATTGTTTTTTAATGGTGATGAGCTATTACGATTTCTCAGTTACTGAAAAATCAGGTCACATCATCTGATTATTTTTTGGTTATTACCCACAATGATACTCCGTTGAGAAAATTTTCATAACTATTTTGAAAAAGTTACAATAGCATCACTTTAATACTGGATTTTCTTTATTATTGTATCGGGGCGTGAAAATAAACAAAAGCAACTTAAAAGCAACATCCTCAACAAAATAAAATTTGGACAGACTGAAATTATTTTCATGCTGCCAAACTTCAAAGCATAAATATTGTTCAACACCAGGTATTAAATTTAAAACATAAAGCTCAATGCAATCAATTGACCAATCAACACAGGCCACCATTAATCAATGGCTAAGTGGAAATTACGATGAGAAAACGAAGTCAGAAATCCAGGAATTAGTAGATAAAGATGCAACTACCGAACTTACAGACGCTTTTTACAGAAGCCTGGAGTTTGGAACCGGCGGTTTACGCGGTATTATGGGTGCAGGCTCTAACCGGATTAACAAATATACCATCGGAACAGCAACCCAGGGATTGGCAAATTACCTGAACAATAAATACCCTAATGAAAAAATCAGTGTTGCCATTGCACATGATAGCCGTAATAATTCTGATTACTTTGCTAAAATTACAGCCGATGTATTCTCTGCAAATGGAATCCATGTTTATTTTTTCGAAGAATTAAGACCTACACCTGAATTATCTTTTGCTGTTCGCCATTTCGGTTGTAAAAGTGGGGTGATGTTAACTGCCTCACACAACCCAAAAGAATATAACGGTTATAAAGCCTATGGTGCCGATGGTGGTCAGTTTACTTCTCCAGACGATAAATTAGTAATTGACGAAGTAAATAAAATTAAAAGTATCGATGACGTTAAATTCGACCGCGTTGATGCAAATGTGGAACTGATTGGCCAGGAGGTGGATAAACTCTATCTGGATGGTATTACTGCCCTTTCAATTTCTTCTGAAGCAATAAAAAGACAGCATGATCTTAAAATTGTGTACTCTCCTATCCATGGTACTGGTATCACATTGGTTCCTAAAGCACTGGAGCAGTTTGGCTTCACCAACGTTACTGTTGTTGAAGAACAAAGTAAACCTGATGGTAATTTTCCAACAGTGGTTTATCCTAACCCCGAGGAAAAAGATGCTTTAACCCTGGCAATGAATAAAGCGAAAGAAATTGATGCTGATTTGGTGCTAGCTACCGACCCGGACGCTGACCGTGTGGGTATCGCCGTAAAGGATAATGCTGGTGAGTGGGTTCTGCTAAATGGCAACCAGACAGGAAGTTTATTAATTAACTATCTGTTATCTGCATGGCAGGAAAGTGGCAAACTAGATGGTAATCAGTTTATTGTTAAAACAATAGTAACCTCAAACCTGATCGAAGAAATTGCGAAGAAAAAGAACGTTACCTATTACAATACCTTAACAGGATTTAAATATATCGGACAATTAATGACTGAGCTTGAAGGTAAAAAGTATTTTATTGGAGGTGGCGAAGAAAGTTATGGTTATCTCATCGGGGATTTAGTGCGCGATAAAGATGCTGTTGTTTCTGCTGCTTTTATTTCGGAAATGACTGCTTATTATAAAGATAAAGGCGCAAGTTTGTACAATGCTTTATTAGATATGTATGTAGAATATGGCATTTACAAAGAAGATCTGGTATCACTTACCAAAAAGGGTAAATCTGGCGCAGAAGAAATTAAAGCCATGATGGTGAAATTCCGCGAGAATCCGCCAGCAACTTTAGGTGGCTCAAAAGTTTCGGTACTAAAGGATTATGAATTAGGTCAGGAAACGGATTTAGCTACTGGCAAAGTAACTAAACTGGATTATCCAACCTCTGATGTTTTGCAGTTTATTACAGAAGATGGTAGCATTGTGTCGGCACGTCCGAGTGGTACCGAACCCAAAATCAAATTTTACTGTAGCGTTAATGCCCCTTTAGCCGATAGAGGAGATTTCGCGAAAGTTAATGATGAACTCGGTGAAAAAATAAAAACAGTAATGGCAGATTTGCAGGCATAGTTAAGCCGAAGATTTGCATATCAAGAACATGCTAACCGGATGCAGAACGCCTGCATCCGGTTTTTTTATGATGGATAATTTACAATACCTAGTCAATTGAATCAGGGAATGAAAATTATTTTCTATGATTTAAAATCTAAGAATATGGGGCATTCTGGGTTTTTTCTTTGCAGCAATCAATTTCTTTAATACTTTTGCAGCAAATACAATGTTCAAAAAGCTCCTGATATATTTATTGATCATTTGCTCAGTTTCAAACGGAGCAATGCAATTGGTAGTATACTCAAGTTACAAAATGAATAAAGCATACATTACCAGTGTATTTTGTATTAATAAAGAACATCCTGAATTGCATTGCGACGGGCAGTGTTTCCTCGCTAAAAAGCTAAAAGATTTAGAGTCGAAAAATAAACAAGCCCAGGAAAGTCTTAAACGTGTTGCAGAGGCTGAACCGAAATTTCAATCTGTAGCAATCAACCATCAACTCCCATATTTTATCATTAAAACAGAAACGGGTTACCTGGAAAAACCAGTAAAAGACCTTTCTGCATCTGTCTTTCATCCTCCGAAAACGGTTTAAGTAATTTTTCAAGCGACGGTTTTGCTGTCGAACATTTTAGCTCGTTAAATATGATGCTATTAAAGCATATTGTAGTTACTCGAAGCTGAGGAAAAACGATTTGTGCCGTTAATTCTTTCAAACCATAAGTTTTGACGTTGTACAGGCTTACTTTTTACTTATCCAATTTTCGAAATAATGAAATTATCACAATACCTCCTGGCATTGCTATGCCCTATTGTTATGCTCTCATCATGCAAAAAAAATGATGATGCCGTCACAGCCGACACCAAGTCGAGTTTTACCATTGAGTTTGAACATCAGGTTAATGGCGCTGCGCTGTCCTTAAACACCACGACATACAAAAATGCCAAAGGTGAAGATTTTAGTATCTCCACTTTTAAATATTATGTCAGTAATATCAAATTAACTAAAGCAGATGGCTCAAGCTATTTAATACCAGAAAGCTATTTCCTGATTGACGAATCAAAAAGCACATCAAAAATTATTACCCTTACTGATGTACCAACAGGTGATTATACCAGGATAGAATATACTATTGGCGTAGATTATGCACGCAACTTTGCTGGTGCCCAAACAGGTGCTTTAGATCCCATCAACGGGATGTTCTGGACATGGAACAGCGGTTACATATTCGTTAAACTGGAAGGTATGTCGCCCCTTTCTACCGCAACCGGGAAAGCCTTAACGTTCCATATCGGAGGCGTTCTAGACCCAAATAATACCATTAGAAAGTTCGCAGCCGAAATAAATGCGGCTAACCCATTAAGGGTAAGGACTGACGCAAAACCTAACATGCACTTCATCGTTAACGCGGCGTCTTTGTTTAAAGGGGTAACGGATATCAGTTTTGCAACCTTAAACTTCACAATGGGTGGTGCGAACTCAGTTGTTGTAGCAGACAATTACGCTAAAGGATTGTTTCGCCTGGATCATATTCATAACTAGTATGCCAAAGAAATCAATCGTTTTTGCAATGCTTATTCTAAGCATTGCATTAATGTATGCTTGCAGCAAAAATGATGATGATGCAATTGCCGGAGAAACACTGGTCAAGTTTACCATTCCATCTAATTTTCCTGCCCCCGCATACAATTTCGAAGACAATAAACTCACTAATGCTGGTTTTACTTTAGGTAAAAAGTTGTTTTACGATGCCAGGCTATCTGCTGATAAAAGTGTTTCCTGTGGTAGCTGCCATCAGCAATTTGCCGCATTTGCCAATCTCGACCACAAGGTTAGTCACGGCGTAAACAACTGCCAGGGCAAACGAAATGCGCCTCCACTCTTTAACCTGGTCTGGCAGAAAGCTTTTTTTTGGGATGGAGGTGTTAAGAATATCGAAACTTCACCTCTCAACGCCATCACCGATACTTGTGAGATGGGTACCGATATTGCAACGATAATTGCTTTTTTGAAAAATACTGCTCCATATCCTGAGTTATTCAGAAAGGCTTTTGGCACTGCAGAAATCAATTCGCAATTACTGCTGAAGTCAATTACCCAATTTACAGCTGTGTTAGTATCGGGGAATTCAAAGTATGATAAGGTAATACGTAATGAAGGAGCTGCATTTACAGCTACTGAGTTGGCTGGTTATAATCTTTTTAAAGAAAAGTGCTCCTCCTGCCACACTGAGCCTTTGTTTACCGACTTCTCTTACCGGAGTAACGGACTTGACCTGGTCAGTAATGATGAAGGTCGGGCAAATATTACAGGCTTAAGTGCTGATTTAGGGACATTTCGTGTTCCGACTTTGCGGAATATTGAATACACTTTCCCTTACATGCACGATGGACGCTTTTACAGTCTGGACGAAGTATTAGAGCATTATAACTCCGGCGTTAAACAAGCTAAGAATTTAGATGAAAAGCTTAAAGGTGGTATCGCTTTAAGTGCCGCTGAAAAAGAACAAATCAAAGCATTTCTAAAAACATTAACAGACAATGAATTTATCAAAAACACTTTTTATAGCGAATCGTAAGCTATTAGCTATCGCATTCCTTTTTTTTAGCACCAATATTTTCGCCTGCGATATTTGCGGTTGTTTTATGGGTATTACGCCATACTATAATAGGAACAGTATTAGTTTGTTATATCGGTATCGCTCATTTAATGGTTACGATGGACAATCTCATTCGTTGTTCCCGAATGGTGGAAATTTCTTTATTCCTGCACGTAGCCAGAATAACCCCATCACTAATCATGCTGGTAATCCTTCCGATTACGAATTATATCGCTCACTTGAAGTTAGAGGCAAGTATTTTATCAATAACAGACTTGAAATAAACGCCATTTTACCTTATGTTTCAAATAGCGAGCGGTATAATGGCTATACCTCGTCTATTTCCGGAGTGGGTGACGTAAACATCTATGCAGGGTACCATCTGTTACAAAAGCTGGAGAGTAACTTTAAGCAACAACTAGTTGCAGGTGCAGGAATTAAACTTCCAACAGGAAAAAACGATCTGAAAAATAACGAGGGTATCCGTTATTCATCACTTATGCAGGGCGGTACAGGTAGCACTGATGGATTTGTTTACCTGAATTATATGGTTGGCATAGGCAAATTTGGCGCAAGCCTTAATACTTCATATAAAGTAAACGGAACAAATAGCCGTAATGAAGGTATAGCCAACAGTACTACCAGTTTTCTGAATGTATTTTATACGCAAAGAATTGGGGAAGATATACAGGCAATGCCATCGGCCCAGTTTTTTTACGAATATTCAGGGGGAGAGAAATATAATGGCGTAAAAACAGGTGAGCATGTGATGAATAATTTAATGGGTGGTGTTGGTGCAGATATCTATTATAAAAATGTTGCCCTCAATGCAGGAATACAGAAAAATATTTGGGAAGCAGAAACAGACCATCCAATGAGTGCAGGAAAGGTTTATGTTGGAATGACTTATAATTTTTAAAATCTATAATAATGAAGAGAATATTAATACTGGCAATCGCCATTAGTGCGCTAATTCATAGCGGATGTAATACTGACCCTGATTCAAATGCAATTAAAAAAGAAGTACTTAACATTCACGATAAATTGATGATGGACGGAGAGAAAGTTGTGAAAAACCGGATTAAGCTGGATTCGGTATTGAAATCAGATCAACTTAATTCCTTATCAGATGCTAATCGAATTACATTGCTGATTACACGTTTAAATGCAGCTGATGAAAATATGATGGACTGGATGCATTTTTTTAAGGATGACTTCAAGGGTAAAAGTGAACAAGAAGCCCTGGCGTACTACAAATCTGAGATGCTGAAAATAAGAGCTGTAGAAGATGAATATATCAGGATTATCAGAGAATCAGATTCAGTGCTTAAGGCTCATCATGTGTCGCCATCAGCGAAAATGGAACATCATAAGCACTAAATTTATACGCTTTAAATTCCGTCCTCCATCACAGAGGTTGTATATTTACACTTTAATAAAATATCATGAATAAAATTGTTTTTTCAATATCAGTTTGCTTATCAGCTGCTGTCATATTTTCATCTTGTCAGCAAGATAAGAAATTACCCTTTTACGGAGAACGCCATGCTGAAACTGTTAGAGATGCTTCGGGGGCTGAAAAGATTGATACGGTTTATCAAACCATTCCCAATTGGTCGTTTCTAAATCAGGATAGTGTTGTGACTACCAATACAGTAACAGATGGTAAAGTTTATGTTGCTGATTTTTTCTTTACGTCTTGCACAACCATCTGCCCTACTATGCACCGCAATTTAATGACGGTTTACAATGACTTCAAAAGTAATCCCGATGTGATGTTTATCTCACATACCATCGATTTTAAATATGATAAGCCATCAGCCCTTAAAAAATATGCCCGGAAATTAGGCGTAGATGGTCCTAAATGGCAGTTCCTTTACGGAAGTAAAGACAGTGTTTATACACTTGCAGAAAAAAACTATCTCGTTGCTGTTGGAGAAGACAGTACAGCAAAGGACGGTTACATACATCAGGGTTATCTGGTTTTAATCGACAAAGACAGGCGCATCCGCGGTGCTTACGATGGCACCAAAGAAGATCAGGTTGAACAGTTAAAGAAAGATATTCCACTACTTTTGGCGGAATATAAAAAATAATATATTTTGTAACGGAGACACAGATTGTACTTAGATTAAAGTGTTTATTTTTCCGCTGTCTCTGATGTTTCCGTTGCAATACAAACCACAAATTACATGCGTAAGTATATCATCAATTCTCTTTCTCTACTTTCTATTCTCGCGATTGTTATTTCCTGCCAGAATCAGGAAACAATTGATCTGCAAAACTATATGTCTAATGGCAAAGATATCTATATCGCCAGGTGTCAGAATTGTCACGGTAAAAATGGTGAAGGATTGGGTGAACTCGCACCTCCGTTAACGGATTCCATTTTTCTGAAAACCAACAAAAGCCGTTTAGCTTGTATCATTAGAGACGGGGCAAATGAAAGTCTTTTAATTAGCGGTAAAACATATAAAGAAAAAATGCCAGCTTTTCCGGAATTAGCCGATATTGATGTTGCTCAGGTAATGGTGTTCATCACGAACTCTTTTGGTAACAACCAAGGCTTTGTACCTTACAAAGAAGTATCTGTCCAGTTGCAAAGTTGTAGATAGATTCAAAAACTTTGCATTTCTATTAGCTTTTTGATTTAAAAAAGTCATATTTGCACGAAAATGCAGGTTGTTCTATCGCTGTTTCGGGTAAAACCGGAAGAGAGGAAAGTCCGGGCAACGCAGGGCATCCCGCTTTCTAACGGAAAGGGATTGAGGAATGAAAACCTGAATCACGGATTAGTGCAACAGAAAATATACCGTCCTGGCTTTAGTCGGGATAAGGGTGAAAACGTGTGGTAAGAGCGCACGAGCATCGCAGGTGACTGCGGTGGTTTGTAAACCCCGGGAGTTGAAAGACCAAATAGGCTAACGCATGTAGGGCTGCCCGTCCGATGTTAGTGGGTAGGTCGTTAGAGGTAAACGGCAACGTTTACAGTGGATAAATGATAGAAATCTTAAGAAATTAAGAAACAGAACCCGGCTTATAGACCTGCATTTTTTTATTCTCCCAATAACGCCAGCTTTGTTTCGCTCAGCTTGGCCTGTTCTGCTTCATCCAGTATGGGGTATTGTATTTTTAACTGTTTCATTCTATCTTCTATGATTTCGCTGATAGCTAGTCGGGCAAACCACTTTTTATCTGCCGGAATAATGTGCCAGGGGGCATCTTTGGTACTGGTTTCATTAATAGCATCTTCATATGCATTCATATAATCATTCCATAATGCACGCTCCTTTATGTCTCCCGATGAAAACTTCCAGTTTTTTGAAGGGTCTTCGATTCTTTCCAGAAACCTTTGCTTCTGTTCCTCTTTACTTACATTTAGAAAAAACTTTAGAATAACTGTCCCATTGGCAGTCAAATGTTCTTCAAAGTTTCTGATGCTTTCGTAGCGCTTTTTCCAGAATGCCTTATTCACTTTTTTTATATCATCGATATTAGGAATGTTTTCGCTTAGAATATATTCAGGATGAACTTTGCATACCAGCACATTTTCATAATGAGACCGGTTATGAATGCCAATCCTGCCGCTTTCAGGTAAAGCTCTGTAATGTCGCCACAAAAAATCGTGCTTGTATTCTTCTGATGTGGGTGTTTTAAAACTAAAAACCTGGCATCCCTGCGGATTTAAGCCACTCATAACATGTTCAATAGCGCTGTCTTTACCGGCTGCATCCATAGCCTGAAAAATAATTAACAAAGAACGTGTTCCTGAAGCGTATAGCTTTTCCTGCAAGTGATTAATTTCAATTTTCGACTTCACCAAAGCATCTTTAGCCTTTTCTTTGGTGTATCCGCCCGTAAAATCAGTTTTAACATTCTTCAGCAGGAATTTTTTTCCGCCATTTACGATTAAGTCTTTAAATTCGTTTTTCATACAAAGGGAACAGTTATAATGGTTGTATTAGGTCCTGTTGTCAATAAATATAGAACAAAAAATAGTATATTAAATACGCTGATTTGCATGTATAGTTTTTTATATTTAACCTTTTCAGCATTTACCCAAATATCATCTTACGCATTATGTTTAAAGAGATAAAAAACAAGTACTTACGATATTCATTAATCACCTTATTTTTTATAATCATTTTCTTCTCGGCGCTCCAACTTAACTTTTTGTGGTTATTTGGTTACTCTCCGAGTGTCAAAGATATCAAAGCACCTACACTCCGTGTGGGATCTGAGCTTTACACCGCGGACGGAAAGCTGATAGGAAGGTACTTTAAAGAAAACAGAACTCCTGTAAATTACAATGAGATTTCTCACAGCGTTGTTAATGCATTAGTAGCTACAGAGGATGTCCGTTTTTACAAACACTGGGGTATCGATGTGCAAGCGGTTGCACGTGCTGTTATTGGGCTTGGAAAAGATGGCGGTGCAAGTACAATTACACAGCAGCTTGCTAAAAACCTTTACCGTACCAGATATAATAAGTCGCAGGGATTCCTGGTTAAGATTCCGGTTGTTAGAACGCTTATAGTGAAGTTAAAAGAGTGGATGACAGCTGTGAAGCTGGAATCTAACTACTCAAAGAATGACATCATTACCATGTACCTCAATACGGTTTCATTTGGCAATAATGCATATGGTATCAAAACAGCCAGCAGAATTTATTTTGATAAAGAAGCAAAAGAACTATCAACTACAGATGCTGCTTTACTTGTTGGAATGTTGAAAGGCACAACGCTTTATAATCCGACTAAAAATCCGGAGAAAGCCTTAGAAAGAAGAAACGTTGTCCTTGCTCAAATGGGTAAATATAACCTTTTAAGTAAAGATAGTCTCGGGATGTTAACGAAAGAACCCATTAAGCTTAAAGAAGGTAAAATGCAGGATGGCAGCGATGGCGATTCTTATCTACGGAGTGCAGTTGCAAAATATTTAGAAAAATGGTGTACGGATAACGGTTATGATTTATATGAAGATGGTTTAAAGATTTACACAACTATTGATTCTAAACTGCAGAAATACGCTGAAGAGGCTGTATCGGATCAGATGCGGATTCTTCAACGCCGATTCTACAGTGTTTGGGGTAACGAAGACCCATGGTACGACTCTGAGAAACAGAAAGTAAACTACCCAGAACGGGCGATGAAAAACCTGTCGGTTTATACAATGCTTCAAAAAAAATTTCCAAATAATCCCGATTCTGTATTAGCTTATTTCAATAAGAAAAAACGAATGCAGATTTTTACTTACAAGGGCGACCGCGACACCTTGTTCTCAACACTCGATTCTATTCGCTATTACGGCAAAATCATGAATACGGGTATGATGACGATGGAACCTGCCAGTGGCAAAATTAAAGTTTGGGTTGGTGGTATTGATCATAAATTTTTTAAATACGATCACGTGAATCAGGCTAAACGTCAGGCGGGTTCTACCTTTAAGCCGTTCGCTTATTTAACTGCGCTTGAGCAAGGCATGAGTCCTTGTGACAAATTTACTGATAAACCAGTGAAAATTGCGTATCAGGATAAAGGCGAAACAAAATATTGGGAACCAAAAAACGCTGATTACAGTGTTACCTATCAGGAGATGAGCTTGCGCTGGGCTATGGCAAGATCAGTGAATACCATTACAGCCCAGGTAACTGAGAAAGTTGGATGGGATAATGTGGTAAAATATGCTCATGAGTGTGGTATTGATAGTCACCTGGAATCAGTACCATCGGTGAGTTTAGGTTCAAATGACGTTACCGTTTATGAAATGGTTAAAGCGTATGCCACCTTCATGAATAAAGGAGTGAAAACTGACCCCATATTAGTTGAAAAAATTACCGATCAGGATAATAATGTTATCGACGAATTTAGACCTAAGACCAAAAGGGTACTTACCGAAGAAATTGCCTGGTTAATGACTTACATGTTCCGTGGAGGTATGGAAGAACCAAGGGGAACTTCGCAAGCGTTATGGGAATGGCCTGACTTGTTCAAAAAAAATAATCAGATTGGTGGCAAAACAGGTACATCATCTGATTATGTTGATGCCTGGTATATGGGCTTAACTAAAGACCTGGTAACCGGAGTATGGGTAGGATGTGATGAGCGTACCGCACATTTTAAAAATGGTGAACAAGGTGAAGGTTCCAGAACTGCACTTCCTATTTTTGCTAAGTTTATGGAAAAAGTATACCTGGATCCATCAAGCGGATATACGTATGGTGCTTTTCCTAAGGCTACTGTGGAAATTACACGTTCCTACAATTGTCCAAGCCCACAATTTGTCAGGGATACAACTACAACGGATAGCGTTGTTGTAGATTCGACCGAATTTGTTGTACCAGAAACTGCCCCAGCAGAACCTCAACCTGCAGCTGATCAAACTGAGGTTAAAAAAGAAGAGAAAAAAACGGAACCCGCACAAAATCAACCTGCTGCAATTGTTCCCCTAACAAAGAAGGAAGAACGTGAACTACGCAGGAAACAAAGGCAGGAAGAAAGAGATAAGAAGAAGAGCGGTGAGAATTAATAATCCGAAGGTTTTTCAGGAAAGTGACCTTCCTGTAAGTTGTTAAGTTTTTACCGGAAGGCTAAATATTTATTATTTTTAATTTCTGAAAAATTCATGATCAGTTCTTTAAACTCCTGAATAACAATAGAAAAACTAGCATATGAAAATAAGCGCTACTTTTATTAGAAATTGCCTCACGCTGTTACTGTTACTTATCCTTTCTGGGACAGCAAATGCACAATATTTCGGACAAAATAAGGTGAGGTACAAAAAGCTCGACTTTAAGGTTTTGCAGACTCCACACTTCGAAATTTATTATTACATCAAAAATGAAAATCTTTTAAAAAGGTTTTCCCAGGATGCCGAAACCTGGTACAAAATGCATCAGGAGGTTTTCAGGGATACATTCCTGAAAAAAAATCCCCTGATCCTTTATAATAACCACCCGGATTTTCAGCAAACTACAGTTCTGAATGGCGAGATAGGAATTGGTACAGGAGGAGTTACGGAAGCATTGAAAAACAGAGTTATCATGCCCGTAATGGAACTGAATAGCCAAACACGTCACGTGCTGGGTCATGAACTGGTACACGCCTTTCAATACCATGTACTCCTTGAAAAAGATTCAATCAGCCTCGAAAATGTCGGACAAACACCACTGTGGATGGTCGAAGGAATGGCCGAATATCTATCTATAGGAAAAAAGGATGCTTTTACTTCAATGTGGATGCGTGATGCCATGCTCAACCGTGATATTCCATCACTGAAAGATTTAACCAACTCTAATAAATATTTTCCATACCGTTATGGCCAGGCATTCTGGACTTATATCGGATCCCAATACGGCGATACCACAATTGTTCCGCTATTTAAAAACACAGCCAAGTACGGTTATGAAAACGCCATCAGATATACCTTCGGATACGATGACAAAACCTTGTCAGGATTGTGGAAAAATGCGATCGACGGTCATTATAAACCATTGTTGAAAGCAGATAGCTCCCAAATAAAGATAACCGGAACTAAAATTATTGATAATAAGAATGCAGGAAATATGAACGTTGCCCCTGCCCTTAGTCCCGACGGTAAATATGTAGCTTTTATGTCGGAAAAGGATTTGTTTGGTATCGACTTGTTCTTGGCAGATGCAAAAACCGGTAGAATCATAAGGAAATTAAGTAGCCAGATATCGAACGGACATATCGATGATTTTAATTTTATTGAATCCGCAGGGGCCTGGTCGCCCGATAGCAAACAGTTCGCATTTAGTATTTTTAGTCACGGGAAAAACCAAATGATGATCATTGATGTGGCCAATGGTTCGACCATTTCTCAAACAGCAATGAACCAGGTAGCACAATTCGGAAATTTAACATGGTCTTCCAATGGGAAGGATATTGCATTTTCGGGAATGGTTGAAGGACAAAGCGACATATTCTCCTATAATCTGGATACAAAACAGGTAACACAAATCACAAACGATGTTTTCTCGGATTATGCACCAAGCTTTTCTCCTGATGGAAAGAAAATTGTTTTCTCTTCCGATCGTGCAGCAATCCAGGCTCAATCCGTTAATGCTGTATCGCCCATAAATCTTGCAGTCTACGATATAGCTTCTAAATCAGTCACTAATCTCAACGTTTTTCCGGGTGCAAATAATCTTAACGCTCAGTTTTCATCCGACAGCCAGAATATTTATTTCCTTTCAAACAGAGACGGTTTCAGAAATCTCTATAAGTATAACTTCCCAGATAACACGGTAGACCAGTTAACTGATTATTTTACCGGAATTAGTGGGATTACTGAATTTTCTCCGGCTATTTCTATTTCTCGTACTGATGACATCGTATACAGTTATTATCGTTACCAACGCTATACATTGTATAATGCCCAACTAAGTAGTTTTAAAGCGAAAAGAGTTGGTAATCAGGAAGAGAACTTCGATGCGGCCATTTTGCCGCCAATGGAAAATATAGGAGTCAACATCATTAATTCTAACCTTAACAATTTCGATCGCTTCGAAAAAATTATCGCCGATTCCATGAGAACTGTGCCATACACACCAAAATTCAGACTTGATTATTTGGCAAACAGTGGTGTAGGTGTTTCAACAAGCCGTTTTGGTACCGGCGTTTCAGGAGGTATTGTTGGGATGTTCAGTGACATCCTCGGCACTAATCAGATCATTGCAAACTTGTCTGTTAATGGCGAAATTTACGACGCTGGAGGGCTTGTAGGGTATATCAACCAGAAAAGCCGAATTAACTGGGGTGCTGCCATCTCACATATACCATACGTATCGGGATTTAATTCCTACGCTTATGAAAAATTGCCAGCCGAAAATAATACTACTGTCGAGGCATTAAATCAGAGAACGGATATCATTCGTACGTTCGAGGATCAGCTTCAGCTATTCGCGGCATACCCTTTCAGCAAAATACACCGTTTCGAGTTGGGTGGAGCTTTTTCTCACTATAGTTACCGGATTGATCGATACAGTAATTATTATGATAACGCTGGATACTATCTTGGATCAGACAGAAGTAGAATCTCCAATGATGAAGCCTCTGCGGATTATGGAATCCCATTTAATTCTTTTACTCTGTTTCAGGTGAATGCTGGATTTGTGGGGGATAACTCCATCTTCGGACTAACAGGTCCTCTTGATGGCTTCAGGTACCGTGTTAGCGGAGAGAAATACTTCGGGACTTATAACTTTGCAGGAGCTACGGTAGACTTAAGAAAATACTGGCGGTTAAAGCCAGTTACTATCGCCGCAAGGTCTTATAATACATTGCGAATTGGCAAAGATGCAGATCGTTTGTACCCCATGTATGTTGGATATCCCTATCTGATCCGCGGTTACGAATCGAACTCAATATATAAAACAACCTCAGCACAGTCATCAGAGTCTTTCGATATTAATCAGTTAACAGGTAGTAAAATTGCTGTGTTCAACTTCGAGTTACGGTTACCGTTTACCGGCCCGAAAAAGCTTGCGGCCATCCCCTCTAAGTTACTTTTCTCTGATCTGAACTTGTTTTTCGATGCCGGATTAGCGTGGACCAACGATACCAAAGTAAAATTCAAAAGTGAACCAACATACACCACAGAACCAGTGTTGGACGCAAATGGGCAGCCGGCTGTTGATAGTGATGGGAAAAAGGTGACTTATCAAAATACTACTGAACGTGTACCAGCCATGAGCGTTGGTGTTTCGTTAAGGGTAAATATATTTGGCTATTTCGTACTCGAACCCTATTATGCAATACCATTTCAGCGTAAAGACGTAAAGGGCGGAGTATTCGGATTAACATTTGCGCCAGGATGGTAAATCACATAATCAGAAGATAAATTCATAATTATAAAGGCGATCATCAAGATCGCCTTTTATATATATTTACTATTTTTTTACAAAAAATCTCAACATATGTGCGTCATAATTAAGACATGCTGGTGAAAGCAAGCTTAACCTGATTAGTGATATTTCTTTGCAGCAGAATATTCTCAAAATCCAATCCAATAGTGAGATCAATCCAGTCTGGATTACATGACCTTACTAAACGCTCTTTTTGCATTCTGGTGAATCTGCTGATGGTTTTGAAACGAACTAAAGCAAGTTCTTCAGTTTTGAATTCCTCGAAATAAACCAAACGAGTCAATTGCTTTCCATTATCAAAAAATAAGTTAGGCATCTGCTTGTAAAAATCCAGGGTTTTCATCAAATCCGAACTCATGCCTACATGCATACAAGTGCGGTTTCTGTCGGTAACGATGTAAACAAACTTTTTCATAATAATGGATCTAAAATTAAAACTAAACTATTTAGTATGTGTTCTTGCAATTTAAAATAAAATTACTAACTTTATGAGCATAAAATTACTAACTAATTTAGTAATTCCAAATTTATTTTAAAATTTATTTTTTATGTCAAATATTTCCAACAACCTGAAATACCTTAGAAAGAAAAAAGGCCATACACAGCAAAATTTCGCTGATATTATGGAGATTAAGAGATCTTTGATCGGCGCCTATGAAGAAGACCGCGCTGAACCTAAATATGAATTGCTAAAAAAAATAGCTGAATATTTCGATTTAACCATCGATGAATTTATCAATGAAAAGATATCAGACACCTGGAAACCTAAGCCGAAGAGTTCAGGTTCGAACTTAAGGGTATTAAGTATATCGGTTGATCAGAATGAGAAAGAGAATATTGAACTCGTGCCTGTGAAGGCAAGTGCAGGGTATTTAAACGGTTTCTCTGATCCTCAATACATCAGCGACCTGCCAAAGTTCCAACTTCCTATTCCCGCTTTACGTCAGGGTACATTCCGTGCTTTCGAAATCATGGGCGATAGTATGTTGCCGGTTCAACCCGGAAGTGTAATTATTGGTGAGTATATGGATAACTGGAATGAAGTTAAAACCGGAGAAACATATATAGTTATAAGTAAAAACGAGGGCGTAGTATATAAGAGAGCTGGCAACCGTTTCAAAGAAAATAAGGATTTGAAACTGGTTTCAGATAATAAAGTTTATGATACATATTCCATTGCTGCTGACGATATCCTTGAAATTTGGCGCGCTAAGGCTTACATTTCTACTACATTGCCTGAGCCAACCCCAGATCCTACAATGGAAACACTTACTCAGATGATGTCGCAAATGCAAAAATCAATTTCGCAGCTCAACAAAAATTAACACTTTTTAACACACTGTAGTTAAACCGTTCAGCCATTTCCATATCTATATAAACAAACACAAAAGAAATAAAACTATGAAAAAGGCGATTTTAACAATAGCAATTGCTGTGATGGGTTTAAGTGCTGCACTGGCTCAGGACACTACGAAGAGAATGAGACGGACAATGCCGAAAATGACTGCTGAGCAACGTGCAGAAAGAGTTGCTGAGCGCATGGAAAAGCAATTGAGTTTAACCGCAGATCAGAAAACCAAAATCTATGCAATAGAATTAGATAATGCAAAAAAGATGGAGGCATGGAGATCTGCTGATCAGGGGGATGTAAAAGGTAAAATGAAAGAACGTAAAGCAGAAATGGATGCTCAAAAAGCTAAAGTAGATGCGGTGTTAACTGCAGATCAAAAAACTAAACTCGATGCATTTCGTGCAGAGGCAAAAGAAAAAGGAGGAAAAATGCGAAAAGGACTTGGAGAAAGAGGAAGAAAAGCAAAACCTCATGTAGTTTCTGATCCACCAGTTCAGGGGTAAAAACAATAAGTAATAATTAATTTTTCGGAAAGCGTACCCATTATGGATACGCTTTTTGTTTTTAACCGCGAAAGATTATGATTTTAGAAAATCTCATTTATCAGGCAGCATAAATTAACCAGTGTATTCTGCTTCAAAAGTCTCACCGAAACGATCTGTGGCTACAACCTTTACAGTTTTAATTGATGGTTCAAAATGGGCCATAAATAAATGGTCAGTCGACCTAGGCTCTACAAACGGCCTTGGATTGGGTAATTTATCACCTTTGTACAGTTTAACAGCGAGTGGGTCAAAGCCATCTTGCTGCGCAAGTGCGCCCATTGATTTTCCATCAAGAAAATATTCTACTTTCCATTCAGGATCATAATTCCATACGTTTGCAATTAATCTTTTTTGATTGGTCAGTGTATCCACGTAGATATCCATTTGCTCTTTTCTATCTCTACCTGTAGATTTGTAGTACCATTTCAATTTTGTCCCATCGACTTCATAAACGCCATATCCACGCGGCGTACCGTCTTCACAGATGGGGCCGGTCCACCAGCCTCCGCATACAGTTCCATGATTATGTTCAAATACCCCATTTTTGATCACATTTGTGTTGAAGTGCGTATGCCCCGACATAATATGAACGTTTTTAAAGTCTTTGATCACTGCGTAAAAATCATCATTGTTTTTTACAGAATTGTGAACAGGTATGTGCAAACAGATAATCACTAAGGCATCTTTAGCCACAAACTGCAGATCTTTTGCCAGCCACTCAAGCTGTGTTGGTGTAATGTATCCATCATAATTTCTTTCTGTTCCCAGGTATCGAACATCATCTAAAACAACATAATGTGCTTTACCCCTGTTAAATGAGTAGTAGGTTGGGCCATAATGAGCCTGGAAAGTTCTGTCGGAGGTATCATCACCTCCTTGGCGATAATCCTGGTCGTGGTTACCTAAAGCCTGAAAGAACGGAATACCAATTTTTGCTATTGCTTCGTCGTAATCAGGAAACAAATCGAAATTATCCCATACTAAATCACCGACACCAATTCCATGCACAAGGGTTTTACCCATTTCGCGAACAACTCTTTGGGTATCTGGAACCGATGTTTCCATCATCTGAGCCACATCCTTTTTATTCTTTACCTGAGGATCCGCCCAAATAATAAAGTTATGCTTATCATCCTTCTGTTTTAATGGTTTTAAATCGAAGTTTAATTTGCCGGCAGTATCTGGTTTATAGTAATGACGGGAAATACTGCTTTCTGTTTTAAATTCGTAACCTGATGGTGTACTGATCCAAACGAAACGAGCAAGTTCATGAAGTCTGATTTCATAATTACCCCTTTTATCAGTTTGTACAACGCTATAACCATCCGAGATAACTGCTCCAACTACGGCTTTGCCTTTGGTAGTGACAGCACCCGAAACAACCCCTTCCTCTGCAAACAAAGTGGAAGGAAAGGTTTTTAGGCTAATAAATATAGTAGAAGTTAATAAAGTTGATTTTTGGATGAAGGATCTTCTGTTCATTTTTTATCAATATTTAATCATCTGAAATAAAAATTCAGAGGAAGGAGGCAGTCTTAAAATGGACTGCCTCTTTTAATTTTATTTATCAATTAAGGTTGTCACTCCGCCGGTTTCAATTGCGCTGAGCACGGACGTATTGGTCAATACAACACTGATCATTGTTCTTGCAGATTCCCAGCCGCCCTTCGAACCCCTATAGACACCGCCAAGCTTAGCAAAGCTTACTGCGGTAGGAAAACCTGCAAAACGTTTATCATTTCCGTTTGTACCTTTTCCATAATATTCTTGCGCAGCTGTGCCGGCATAAGTGCTAAACTTATCTGTTATGGTAATGCGGAAGCCATATTCTGGTGGGCCGGCTGTATAATAACTGCCATTTGGACCGCCATAAAAAATTACATCTAAAGGAACAGAGTTTGGGGTAATATTTATTCCCTCAAAGATAGCGATCCCTGCAACGTTACCGCTATTCGCTAATAAATTCCCGGTCACATCGCCGATACCATTTGCACCAGGCACGGTGGTGTAATTTACACTCGCTATCCATTTTGATGAAGGTATCACCGTTGATGCTGAACCGTTTATTCGTTGTCCGGCCCCACCAACGTAGAAAAACTCCCCTTTTTTCACCGTACCCGAAGTGAGGTTGAATTTATAGGTTCTTAATGCACCCGTATTCCATCCTAGTGTTGGGAAAGGTATGGCTCCTGCATTGTTATTGGTGTAGACCGAGAATGGGGTTGCTGAGAAGTCGATATCTTTTGTGGCTAAGAATTGAATATATTCATAATTACCATCTGCACCATTCGGATCGACGTGGAAACCGGAAATAATAGCCGGAGATAACTTAGGCATGGCTACGTAAAAGAAATCATTAATACTTCTCATGCGGTACTCTATTCTTTTTGAATTTCCATTCCCAGTAACGTAAACTATTCCTGTAAAGTTACCTGATGGTTGAATAGCAGTGTTAGCAAAGCTTGCGCCCGAACTTGTTCTTAGAGTGGCTACCCCAAAACCGTCGTTAACTATTTTGTCGCCAGAATATACCACATCACTAGCGGGCTCGGGGTCATAAACTGCATTATTAATGGCTACTAATGTACTCTCATATCGGTCTGGGTTAGCTAAAATAGCGCTGGTACTGGCAGCCTGTAATTTTATAATTCGGTTAGATGCCACTTTGGCTATAGCAGAAAGTGGCAATCCCGTGATTTGTAAAATTCCGTCTACCCGTTTCAATACTCCCCCTTCCAGTTTAATATGGACTGAATCTCCTGGAATGAAATTAGACGCAGCTGCTCCAAGATTAAACGAAATTCCCCGCAGAGAATCTGCTGTACCATTAATCCGGCTATTCTGTAATGCGATTAATCCAGTTACCGAATTACCAGATCTGAAATCTGATACCACTACTCCCCTAATAGATGTTGCACCTCCGATGGCATCTGCATTGAGGGGTAGATCTGATCCTTTATAATACCGTCTGAGGTCAAAGTTCGAAATGAAACCACTCTCCGAAAATTTATAAGGATAATCACTTTCCCGTTTACAACTGGTGTAAAAAGCAATAACTAATGCTAATGCAAGAAAATATTTAAATTTATTTTTCATTATAAATTGTGTTTAAGGTTTTTGCCACCACATCAATGTGTTTACATCATCAGGACCCTGAGCTGCCAGAACATTTTTGTAGTTAGTTGGGTTAGTTGATTGAGCCAGAATTGGATAATATAAACGAACTGGCATTTTTCCTCCGTTTAGTAAACTTGCACCCTTTGGAAGTAAAGGATGTCCTGTTCTTCTATATTCAAACCACTGTTGAAAGTCTACCAGAAATAGAGAGTAATATTTTTGCAGGTGGATCAGTTCTAGTTTGCTATTAGACCCCACCGCCTTATTATCCAGAGGTAACGCATTATTCCAGTTGAAGTCTCCTTTTAACGCATAATCACGCACAGCAGCATTGTCACCAGCGGCATATAAGCTTGGGATCCAGTAATTAATGCCATCTGCAATACCTTTGTAGTAATAAGTATCCCCGGTTCCATTGATCCATCCTCTTGCAGCAGCCTCAGCCAGTATAAAATCTACTTCAGATACAGTCATAATTACACCAGTATAAGGGTCGGTTTGAAGTGAGAGCGGGCTTCCCGACTGTGCATCAGAATAGAAGTACGCTTGTTTCGTTGGTGCTCCGCTACCGATTGGATAGGCACTTGGTATACCCACATATCCAGCAGCTCCTGCGGCAATACCCCATCTGTTTATGTTATTTCTTCCGTAAGCAGGATTTATTCGCGGATCAGCCCATGTAGTGAGGTTGTTAATAAAAAAATCAACAATTGCCGGCGTTCTAAAATCTGCTGGCCTTACACTTACCATGAACGGCGAGGAATAAAGCGCAGTGCTGCTGTTTGTACCATTCCATAGTATTTTCGCTGTGTGCGTGTTATTTTCCATTATAGGATATTTTGCCGGATTTGTATCCACAATCTCCTTGATCTTAGCTATTGCCTGTACACTGGCTTCTGCTTTTCCTGAAATGCGTAGTAACAACCGCAGATACATTGAATTTCCGAACCTACGCCATTTGGAAATATCCCCATTGAAAACCGGATCACTCTCAGCTACAATAGCTTGATTCACAGTAAGTAGTGTGTTGGCCTCTTCAAGCTTAGTTAATAGTGATGCATAAATGTCCTTTTGTTTATCGAAAGCAGGCTCAAGCAATCCGAACTTACCTTGATTAGCTTCTGTATACGGAACATCTCCATAGGTATCAGTCAGCAGTTGCATTGTCCACGCTTCCGCAATTCTGGAGATCCCCTGATAGGAGGTATTGATCGAAGTCGGATCACTCGCGATGGTATTTATATCTTTGATATTAGTCAGTTCCGAATACCAGGAATTCCACATCGCGTCAGATAATGCCCTTCTGATATCGTACCGATAAATCCTGCCTTCCAGCACTTCATCGACTGTTGAAACTGAAACCTGCATTAATTCATTGTTAATGCTTCTGTTACGGATTAAGTTTGCACTCAATACATTGGTTAACGTTGGTGCAAGCAGCTTATCTGCAGTCACGCTAGGTACACCAATCGGATCTGTATTGATCTTATCAAAGTCTTTCTTACAGGAAAAGAATGTTATCCCAATGATCAGTAAGAAAGCATGCTGTATAATATTGTTAGTCTTTTTCATATTATTATTAGTTAATGCCTACAACCAAACGTGCCCCAAAAGTTCTTGTGGATGGTAACTGTCCAACCTCAAAGCCCTGAACGATATCGCTTCCCGATATGGTGCCGAATTCTGGATCAAACGCAGGCCATGGCGACCACGTGAAGAGATTACGTCCATATACACCAATGGTTACACGACTTAATCCTAGGCTGGTAACAAGTCTTTTTGAGAGGGAATAATTCAAATTAGCTTCCCTGAATTTTAGAAAATCAGTTCTGAAGGTACTTCCTTCAGCATTCTGAGATCCGTACATCGCTTCGTAAAATGCGCCAACATCAGTTGCAACGGTAGTATTCGGACTATAAGTTACGCCGTCCGCATTTAACATTACACCCTCACCTATTAAGCCACCATACCTTCCTGGTAATGTTATTTTTAGTTTACCTAAACCAGCCATACGTGCGAATGTTAAAGAGTGCGCAACGGCACCAAGTTGTGCATCAAATAGAACATTTGCACTAAACCTCTTAATCGTTACGCCTGTTCCAAAGCTGAATCTGAATTTAGGCATCGTATTTCCGAGGTATTTTACCTGTGTTTGATCTACGATAGCCTTACCTGTGTTATCAAAAATGATTTGTCCGTCTGGAGAACGTTTTAAACCAAAACCATAAATATCACCTAAACTTCCACCAACATTCGCCACGATCTGGGTGCCTCCAAGTGCACCTGTGCGAAGAATAACTGAACTATCGGCCAATTCCTTGATGGTGTTTCTATTTGCTGAGAATGTTCCGTTAACAGTCCATTTAAATGACCTCGTTTGTATTGGTATTGCATTCAATGATAACTCGATACCTTTATTATCTACACGGCCGGCATTGAATATTGCGATAGAGTAACCGGTAGCACGATCAATTGAACGACTTAATATCTGATTTTTGGTGTTTCCTGTATAAGCCGCGAAATCAAAATTTAATCTGTTCTTAAATAATTTTAGCTCTGCACCTACCTCTATTGTTGTAGTGGATAGAGGCTTTAAGTTAATGTTTGGAAGTATGGTTGGATTTGTCATCGCTCCACCAGGATAAATTCCGTTTGCAGCTAGTGTATAATTATAGGCAGTACGGTAAGGTGTTGTTCCGCCACTACCTACTTGAGCAATTGATCCGCGTAATTTCAGGTAGCTGATTTGAGATGGAAGCTTCCAGAAATCTGAAGCAATAAATGATAAACTCGCCGACGGATAGAAGAACCCAACATTGTCAGTACGGAGAGGTGAAGCGAGAGTACTGTTCCAATCCTGTCTGCCAGTTAAATCCAAAAACAAGTAGTTTTTGAGCGATAAAGAAACCGTACCATATAAACTGTTAATATTGTACCTCGCAGTGTCTGGTACAGAGATCAGCGGGTTTTGATTATTATCAAGACTATATATACCCGGAACTACCAGGCCATCTGCCCGAAGTTCAGATTTGTAATACCTGTTTCTCAATTGGCTTCCACCAACTGTCGTAGATAGCTTGAAATCTTTGGTGATATCTTTGTTATACCTTAATAGGAAGTCGGCATTGATTTCGTAAGAGTTAATGTCCTGAACCCGATAAGAACCCTGCGCAAATTTAGCGCCGGCAGCATCCCATGGCCGGCGGGTTTCCCGGATATCGTGATTGAAATCAATTGAAGATCGTACCAATAAAGTTAGCTCATTGGTAAACTTGTAAGTTGCCTGGATATTCCCTAAAAGCCCGTTTCTCCTCTGTCCGTTCAAATATTGTTCTGAAATGGCATATGGACCCTCAGGAAAACTTGAGGTTAAATCTACAAACTTTCTTTGTTCCTGGCCGGCTACCCAATAGTCTTTAAACCAATCAAGATTCATGTTTGGATGAGCAAACATAAACCAGTACATCAATGATTGATTACCATAGCCTGTAGCAGGAAGGTTATCACTATGCCTGTTATTGTAGCTCGCCTTCATCACAATGTTTAGTTTCTTTGATACATTGCTGTTTGCTGATAGCGAAAGTGAAGTACGTTCCAGATTAGTATTGGGGATGATCCAGTCGTTATTACCATGGTTGGCTGTGAAACGCAAGCCAACTTTTCCTGCATTACCATCCAGACTTACAGAATTCGTGGTCTCAATTCCTGTTTTAAAGAATGCATCCAGTGCATTGGGATAGGCAACCCAAGGCGTACGGGTTGTACCACCTTTCTGCGTAGTAGGGTCGTATTGAAAAAACATACTGGAGCCATCAAACTTAGGCCCGTAAGTTGAACTTGTAGCACTATTACTTGCTCCATCCGCGCTTGCACCAAAAGAATAATAACTCGCTCCGCTTACTCCTGCACCATATTCCTGCTGAATATCCGGCCCCCGGTTGATTTCCTCGAAGGCAGTGTTGGAGGTGAAATTAATGCTGAACTTCTTTTTACTGCTGCCCGCTGACTTTGTGGTAATTACGATCGCACCGTTAGCGCCACGCTGTCCATAAAGTGCGGAGGCCGCGGGGCCTTTTAATACCGTAACATTCTCAATGTCATCTGGACTTAAATCATTAAGCGCGCTGCCAAAATCGGTTGGAAGAATATCGCCTGAGGTTCCATACACGCCCCCACCTGTTCCGGCTGTACGCTTAGCACTGCTACTGGCCACAACACCATCAATCACAATTAATGCCTCATTGTCGCCTGTTAGGTTGTTTTCCCCACGAAGAATAATTTTATTCGAAGCAGCTAGTCCACTATTGCGTACAAGATTTAACCCGGCAACTTTACCCGATAAGGCATCGGTCCAGTTTGTAGCTACAGCATTTGTAAAAGCTGAACTATCTAAGGTCGTAACGGCATATCCTAAAGCTCTCTCAGAACGCTTAATACCTAACGCGGTTACCACTACATCATCCAGTGAATTGTCTGATTGTTTGAGCTGAATATTCAACTTTAGCGTTGCACTTGTAGAAATAGTTACGTTCTGAATTTTACTTTTCTCATAGGAAATATAACTGGCTTCAATAGTATAGGTTCCTGAAGGAACAGTAATACTGAAATTACCATCGTTATTGGTTTGAGTAAGCTTGTTCAATTCAACAACCTTAACAGTTGCGGCCGGTATAGGTTGCTTATTTTCATCCAATACCTTCCCACTGATAATTCCTGAAGTTGCACTCCTGGCGATAATGAGTATACTCCCGCTTGCGTTAACCTTATAATCGAAAGGCGTATTTTTTAAAAGAAGACCGAAAACCTCTCCTACCGAGCGTTCCCTCCGGGCAACATAAACCTTTCTTTGATCATTTAGCTGCGTATTGTTGTAGCTTATACTACGGCCACTTAACTTCTCTATTTCTTCAAAAGCCTTCTTTAATGTAATTCCATCTGCTTCAAACAGAATTTTTTTGTCCGTCTGCGCATTTGCCAGTTGAACTTGCAGCAATACTATAGCAAGTATAATGGTGAGTTTTGATGAGTACTGATGGATAATTTTTAGCCACCTCGTATTAATTTTCATATTTTTACTAAGTTTTACTTTGTCGTTTTAAATGGAGTTTAACTCTTTAAAGGCCTGAAATGTGTCCAGCATTTCGGGTCTTTTGCTCTGGTAAGGTTTAATTCATGTTTGGTTTTTTAGGGTTTTAATAAATAGTTATCTTTTTTCCATAGATGCTGTATTTTGAATTTGATAACTGTGCAATCATATCCATCAGTTGTATTACCGAACATTTATCGAACTTTGTTGTAACTTTGATATTCTTTAAGGCTTGGTTTTTAAAAGTGATGTCTACATCATATTCACGCTCAATTACCCGCATAATTTCCGATAATGGCTGATCATAGAAAACTATTTTATATATGCGCCATGAATCAATTTCATCAGCATCCACATTTGCTTTCCTGATCGAGACTCCGTTATTTAATACGCTCAATTGCTCATTCGGCAAGAGGTAGGTTACATGTTTCGTTTTTCCCTGACTGAAAACCACACCTACTTTTCCCGTCTTCACAGTAATCTTTACTTTATCTGCATCTTTGTACGCATTAACATTGAAAGATGTTCCCAGTACCGAAGTGGCTACTTTTCCGCTGTAAACTACAAAGGGCTGCCCAGGCCTGTGCTGTACATCAAAAAATGCCTCGCCTTCCAGATAGACAATTCTCTTTCCTTTATCATAGTTTTCCGCATATTTTATTCTACTCTCACCATTTAGGTAGATATTCGAACCATCCGGCATGGTTACAAGGCGCTTTTGTCCCTTTGGATTATAGATTTCGTGAAATACAGTTGCTGTCTTTGTCTTTTGGTTTTGCAACTGAAAATAGGTGATACAAACAGAAAAAATCACAATAATAGCTGCCGCTATCAACATCCATCGATTAAACGATCGCGTTTTAACTGATGAAAATTCTTCAGGCTCCTGATGATTAGTTCTCTGCTGAATTTTAGCCCAGCTTTGCTGTTGTTTTAGTGGAGCATCAAAAAAGCTATCTGCAGCCTCATAAATTTTAACCACCTCCCTGAAAGTTTGCTGGTTCTCCCTGCTTTGATCTACCCACAACATTAAATCAGCAAGATCTTCGCTGCTGATATTCTTTTGGGTAAAGTCTTCAATTAATTTGTAATAATGTTTATCCATGTGATAGCGTTGTTCTAACACTAAGACAGGATTATGCCTACTGCTACGTAGCGAAAGCGGTTAAGATATTATTAAGAAAACGTTAACTGTTTTTTCAAAGGCTGGTCGTGCCTGGAAATTAAAGAGTAGAACTTTGGTTAGGACGGGAAATAAGTGTCCTTAGATTTTTAACCGCTTGATAAAGTAATGTTTCAACAGTCCTTATGGTGATACCCAATACTTCGGATATGGTACTCTTTTCGAACATTTCAAGGCGGCTCATTAGCAGCACCTCTTTCTGGCGCTCCGGTAATTGATGAATAAGGTCGATAATTTCTTTGTATGACTCACGGCTGCTCATCAATTCGAAAGGGTTCAGCCGTTCATCGGAAATAAGCAAGCTTTCTTCGTGATCATCAAGGCGGGAGGTGTCTAGTTTAACCCGATTAATTTCATTCAGTGCAGTATTTCTCGCTGAAACGAAGAGATAGTTCTTCAATGATTTAACATCGATCCTCGCACGTTTATCCCAGAGTTTGATAAACAAATCCGCAATAAGCTCTTCGGCCTTACTGTAATCATTTAAATAAATAGAAGTAAACTTGCATAGCTGACTATAGTACCGCTCAAAAAGCGTCTCCAGAGCACCCGCATCATCGCATTTTAATAAAGACATCAGGTCTTCATCACTCTTTTGAATATACTCCCTCATTTGTACGCAAATGTAACCCCGTAATATTATGCCAATGTTAAATCTATTTGGCGTTTAGGTTATGGAAGTATTAATTTTGTTAGGTTTGAAATACGTACCGCGTGTACATTTTACTGATTGAATACCAGCGTTCTAATAAAATAAGCATAGCTACGGGAAAAATCGTCAGCGAAATAGCATGATATAAATTGAATACATAGGCAGATATTAGTACGATACGGATAAATTCAAGGTAGTAAATCCATTTTCGTTGCTCCAGCAACGCACCAATATTTATCAGGGTAAGTAAGGCAAACAGAAGTGCCGCAATCCGATCTGCCGGCCCTATCGAACCAAATGACGCGGTTAGTAGGGTAAGCAAAGCCACCACCCCGATAAGCTGTACATTTAAATAAATCTTGAATCTGATTTTGCCAGACTTGTTTTGTTTGTTTTGAGCAAAACGACGCTCTAATATCGGCCGAATATTCTGATCCATTAATGCAGGACTGCCGAAAACTGCATTCCATTTTTCTTTAAATCCTTTCCCTCTGCGATATGCTTCAGCAATTTCAAGGTAATAGTGAAAATGCTGCCATAAAAAACTGTAACTCTTAATCGGATGCGTCAATCCGTAACTTGGTTTTTCTTCTTCCTGTTGAAATGTCCCGAATAATTTGTCCCAAAATACAAAAACATCACCATAGTTCTTATCAAGGTACTGCTCGTTCGATGCGTGATGCACCCCGTGCAATGATGGCGTAATAAATATATTTTCGAGCCAGCCCAGCTTACCAATCAACTGAGTATGCGTAAAAAAAGAATAAGCTCCGTGTACCAGCAAAATGGTAATAATCATATTGGGATGAAACCCAATCAACGGCAGCACACACCAGAAAACGTTCCTGAAAATGGCTTGAATAGTGGTAATTCTTGCAGCGGCAGTCAGGTTGAACTCTTCACTTTGATGGTGTACGATATGTGCCGCCCATAAAAAATTGATTTCGTGCCCTAATCTGTGATACCAGTACCATACAAAATCTGTGGTCAGTAAAAGCAAAATCCACACATACCACTTATTGCTGATATCTAACAATGCATATTCGTTATATACCCAGCGATACACCTGGTAAAAACTCGCTGCTATAAAGAGATTAAGCAACCGTTCTGCAATACCAACGCTAAAATTTGCAATGGAACTTTCATATTTAAAAATCCCACTCCTATTTTTATATTTGGCTATTTTGAATTCTATGTATACAAATATAAAGAAAGCAGGAATTGCAAAAGCCAGATAGTTGATAGTCATATATTGTCAGTGTTTTAAAATTTAAACGCTGTAAACTTAAAAATATTCTACTAAATATGTAGACATTGTATATTATTTATTTACATATAAATTACTTCCATCACCAATTTATATTTGTTGTTTAGAATTATTTGCAGAACTTCGGCACACACAATTTAACAACCATGGCGACTAAAACACAAGCTGGGAATAACATCCTCTCCATTGATATCGGCGGTACAAGCATAAAATCGGTTCTTTTAGATGAAGGAGGCAACATGCTTAATGAATATGTAAAAACCAAAACGCCAGCCGAAGCAACACCAAAGGATATTGTAAATGGTATTGTCGAATTGGTGAAGCCTTTTCCTGATACGTATAATAGGGTATCCATAGGATTTCCCGGTTACGTGAAAAACGGAATCGTTAAAACCGCTCCTAATCTTGCTAAAAACAAATGGGCAGATGTCGACCTCGCGCAACGCGTTGCTAATGCACTAATGAAACCTGTCAGACTAGTTAACGATGCAGATCAGCAGGGGCTTGGCGTGGTTGAAGGTAAAGGTTTTGAAATTATGTTTACCGTTGGTACAGGCTTCGGGACCGCGTTATTATTTGATGGCGACTTACTTCCTCACCTGGAACTAGCCCATTTTCCCATTAATAAAGAAGAAGATTACGACGATTATATAGGCAACCGCGCATTTGAAAAACATGGTAGCGAGCGCTGGAATAAACGGCTGAAAAAAGTAATTGAAATCTATAAAACGGTGTTTAATTACGATACCCTTTATATCGGCGGTGGCAACTCGAAACAGATTGATTTTAAACTTGAAAGCAATATTAAACTGGTTACCAACCGCGATGGAATCAAAGGCGGTGCTAAGCTTTGGAAACTGGCAGATAAGTATAATATCTTCACTATAAATCCAGAAGTGTAATTTGTACACTATCAAACAGGATTTATTGCATTCATTTAACATCAATGCATAAAATATTGATTTGTAAACCCTAATTTTGACTATATAATAATAATGAAAAATGGCAAGTAACGATTTAAAAAAATATAAATTGGGAATGATCGGTTTAGGCACAATGGGCCGGAACCTTTTATTAAACATGGCTGATAAAGGCTTTTCTGTTACAGGTTACGATAAGGATCAGAAAATGATCGCTAAACTTGAAGAAGAAGGAAAAGAACATAACCTGGAAGGATTTGGTGACATTGAGAAATTTATCGATAGCTTACAAACTCCACGAACGTTAATCCTGTTAGTTCCAGCCGGACCAATTGTAGATAGCGTTATTGCTGAATTGAAACCACTTTTGAGCAAGGGTGATATCATTATCGACAGTGGGAATTCTCACTTTACAGATACCAACCGTCGTGTTGACGAGCTAGAAAAAGATGGCTTACACTTCTTTGGAATGGGTATTTCTGGTGGTGAGGAAGGTGCCCGATTTGGCCCTAGTATGATGCCCGGTGGAGATAAACAAGCTTATAATGTAGTAAAAGAAGTTTTTGATGCCGTAGCTGCCAAAGTTGGTACCGATCCTTGTGTAACATACATCGGTCCGGGCGCTTCTGGTCACTTTGTTAAAATGGTACACAATGGTATCGAATACGCCATTATGGAACTCCTTGCCGAAGCATATGGTATTCTTAAAAACGGATTAGGTTACTCAAATCAGGATATCTATAAAGTATTTAAAAAATGGAATGAAGGCCGTTTGCAATCATTCTTGCTGGAGATTACCGCAGAAATCTTTTTAGTTAAAGACACAGAAACTGAAAGTGATCTATTGGATGTCATCAAAGATGAAGCACGTTCAAAAGGAACAGGGAAATGGACTTCTGAAGTGTCTATGGAACTTCAGTTGCCGATACCTACCATTAATGAAGCGGTTTCCAATCGCGACTTATCTAAATTCAAAAAACTAAGGGTTTCTTTAGAAGAAGGATTTGGCAAAAAAGACACGAAAATCGATGTTACAGTGGCTGAGTTGGAAGATGCTTTCTATTTTTCAATGATCAGTGCATATGCGCAAGGTTTACACTTGCTAGTACAAGCGTCAAAAGAGTACCAATACGATTTGAAACTCGACGAGATCGCAAAAATATGGAGAGGCGGATGTATCATCAGAGCAACATTCCTGGCTGACATTTACAAAGCATATGGCAAAGATAATTCCTTAGAGCATTTATTTGCAGATGCCGGCATTCAGGAGATCATCAAAGGTACATTGGCGGGAACGCGTAAAACTGTTTCTGCATGCATTAATTCAGGCCTGGGTATTCCCGCGTTTGCCTCTACCCTTACCTATTTTGATACCATTTCCACAGGTAGAATGCCATCCAATTTAATACAGGCACAGAGAGATTTCTTTGGTGCACATACGTTTGAACGTATTGATAAAGACGGCGTGTTCCATGCAGACTGGAACAAACTATCATAATTCACAAAAGACTCACGAAGCTTTACATAAAATGAAAACCAAAACCGCATTAAATCCTACAATATTTGTAATATTTGGAGGTACAGGTGATTTAAATAAAAGAAAACTCGCACCTGCACTTTACAACCTGTTTATTGAAGGTTATATGCCAGATAAGTTCGCCATCATTGGTACCGGCAGAACTGAATTTACTGACGATAGTTACAAAACAGCTTTAGAAGAGGCTGTTAATCAGTTTTCCAGATCGGGAAAGGTTAAAAAAGAAAAGTGGGAAGATTTTGGAAACACCATTCACTATTGCCCTACCGATTTCGCACAACCTAAAACATTTGAAAACTTAAAGGCTGCTGTAGAAAAATACCAAAAAGAATATGGAGCTGGTACACAGGTAATATTCTATTTGGCTGTTGCACCTAATTTTTTCCCGATTATCGCCGAATGCCTGCAAAAATACAAACTTACGCAAGATGAAGATAACAGCCGTATTGTAATTGAAAAACCTTTCGGTCATGATCTTGAATCTGCTAAGGAATTAAATGCTTTATTAAGCACCATCTTCACTGAGAAACAGATTTACCGTATAGATCATTATTTGGGCAAAGAAACGGTACAAAATATGATGGCTTTCCGCTTTGCCAACGCATTGTTTGAACCCCTTTGGAACAGGTCGTACATTGATCATGTGCAAATATCTGTAACCGAACAATTGGGTGTACAGGATCGTGGAGGATACTATGAAGGTTCAGGTGCCTTGAGAGATATGATCCAGAATCACCTGCTGCAATTGCTTTGCCTTATTGGTATGGAAGCACCAATTAATTTTGATGCCGATGAAATCAGAAACCGAAAAGTAGAAGTTTTAAAAGCAATGCGTCCTTTCTCTGCCGAAGATATTCGTTTTCATACTGTCCGCGGCCAATACAGCAAAGGCTGGGTAGAAGGAAAAGAGGTTCCAGGTTACCGTCAGGAAAAAGGCGTCGATCCACATTCCAATACGGAAACTTTCGCTGCAGTTAAATTCCATATTGATAACTGGAGATGGCAAGGTATCCCGTTTTATCTAAGAACAGGTAAACGACTTAACCAAACATCATCTTTAATCACTGTTCAGTTCAGAGATGTTCCACACCAGATATTTTCATCAGGTGTTACTGAAAACTGGCAACAAAATCGTCTGGTAATCAGTATCCAGCCAGAAATGAGTATCCGTCTGCAAGTTCAGGCAAAGAGGCCAGGCCTAGATATGGTATTAAACCCAGTTGATATGGTATTTGATTATAAAGGAACTTATGAAGGTGATACCCCGGAAGCTTACGAAACTTTATTATTGGATGCCATGATGGGTGATCAGACTTTATTCATGCGTGGGGATCAGGTAGAAGCGGCGTGGGAACTTGTAATGCCAATTTTAAACACATGGGAGAGCAAAAAATCCATTAATTTCCCTAATTACCCTGCAGATAGCTGGGGACCTGAAGAAGCGGAAGCACTAATTGCGAGAGATGGTTTCCATTGGTTTAACTTACCCTTAAAAAACAAAGATTAGTAACAAATCATGAATTTATTAATATACAAAACCCTCGAAGAGCTTAACCAGGATCTGGCCGATTACGTGATCAAGATTGCGGAGATGTCAATCGAAGAAAACGATCGCTTCAATTTTGTACTCACTGGAGGAAGCTCACCAAAAGCATTATACCACTACCTGGCTACTGAATGCCAGCACCGCATAGATTGGGAAAAAGTTTATTTCTTTTTCGGAGATGAACGTAACGTTCCTGCCGATCATAAAGACTACAATGGCCTGATGGCAAAAACCACCCTTCTTGATCCACTTGCTATCAAAGAAGATCATATCTTTTATGTAAACACTTCAATGTCTCCGGAAAAGGCAGCAATTGAATATAAAAAAAATATTGATACGCATTTCAAAGGTGAAGATCCGTCCTTCGATTTAATTCTTTTAGGCATGGGTGATGATGCGCATACCGCTTCAATTTTCCCTAATAACACGTTGGTTAAGGACGAAGAGGTTAATATCGCGTCTGTATACGTTGAGAAACTGGATACGTACCGCATCAGCTTTACCGCTCCCTTGATCAATAAAGCTGATCATGTTGCGTTTCTTGTATTTGGTGAGAACAAAGCAGAAGCCATTAAGCATGTGGTGGGTGATGCCGAAAAAAACTTCGATTTATACCCTTCTCAGTTAATTGATCCAATTGATGGCAAGCTTACTTTCTTTGTAGATGAGAAAGCAACTTCCCTTCTGAAAGGATAAAAAATATTTCTTAGGCTACAATTGGTGTGCATGTTCCATTTGGAGCCTAAGATATTTTCTTTGATATAACTTTGTCCGTTTTCCCTATATTTGAATCTGAAAGTAACCGGACCGTTAGAAGAATTACTCGAAGTATTCTTCCAACACCTCTACCAGCTTACTCTTTTTCATCTGTACGGACACCCTATAGGTTTTGTTCTTTTCATCATAAGTCTCAGATAACACCTCTACTACTTTTAAACCCAATTAGCTATTCTAGCTGAAATCCACCTCCTATCTACGTCCTGTCTACCTCCTATCTACACAAAACCCTACTTAGCTTCGCACAAATCCCGGATAACAATCTGAAATAAATGCAATGGATTATTCATTACTGAGCTTAGTCTAGCGTCTCCTCAATCAATAATTTAATAATCCCGTCTACCATCCCAACCTTAGGCACGTAAATCTGTTTAATTCCGGTCCACTTCATTAAGGTCAAATAGATCTCACTTGCAGGAATAATTACATCTGCACGATCGGTATTCAAGCCTAAAATATTAATTCTTTCTTTCAAAGAAAAACTGGTAAGCTTATTATATAATGCATTAAGCTTTTGTAAAGAAAGTGGAGCACCATCTTTTTCTTCACTCATGCGGAATAATTTATTAATGTTCCCTCCCGTACCAATTGCTGCTAAATGTTTATAGTGTTTGGTGTGTTCCTTAACCCATTCTCTCATTTCGTCCCACGTTTCTTCCTTATCCTGGTTGTCCAGCATCCTGATGGTTCCGATATTAAATGATCTTGAGGCCTCTGGAGTACCTTTTACGAAAACAGAAAGCTCAGTACTGCCCCCACCTACATCGATATATAGATAAGTCTTGTTCTCGTCCAGTTCGGCTTCAATGTGATTTGCGTAAATGATATTAGCTTCACGTTGGCCTTCTATAATTTCCAACTTTAGGTTAGCTTGTTCTTCAATTTGCTTTACAATATCCAGTCCGTTACCGGCCTCACGCATCGCAGAAGTTGCACACGCCAGATACTCGGAAACATGGTAAACATCCATTAGATGCTTGAATGCCTGCATCGTCTTGATCAGGTCGCCAGCCTTCTTCTCAGAAATATGGTGATCCAGAAAAGCATCATCGCCGAGCCTTAGCGGTACACGAATTAAAGTATTTTTTTTGTATTTGTATTCTCCGTCTTGTTTGCTGATATCGGCAATGAGTAATCTTACTGCATTAGAACCGACATCTACAGCTGCGTATCTCAACATTAGGACTGGTGCTTGGTTTTTAAATAATTGTAAATATCTACCTGGGCTCTTATTTTTTTACTTTGCCTGTTTTTATGGTATTTATTGCTGTTGGTGGCATTGATCTGCCGGGATTTGGTATTATCCTGAAGTTGGAGGTCTATCATATCCTGTATTTCCTGCTTTACTTCAGGATCAAGTACAGGGAAACCCACTTCAACTCTGTGCTCAAAGTTTCTGCTCATCAAATCAGCAGAAGATAAATACATGTCGTTTTTCCCGTTATTACTGAAAATATAAACACGGGCGTGTTCTAAAAACTTATCAATGATACTAATGGCAGTGATGTTTTCACTAAAGCCTTTAATTCCGGGAACCAAACAACAGATGCCTCGGATAATCAGCTGAATTTTTACGCCGGCATTGCTTGCATCATATAACTTGCTGATAATTCCCTCGTCGGCCAAACTGTTTACTTTAAGCATGATATAGGCAATTTTTCCTGCCTTGGCATTTCTAATTTCCCTATTAATGAAGTTGATCAGTTTTGACCTGCTCTCTAATGGAGAGACTATCAGGTGCTTAAATCCTTTGGTGACAGTTCGTTTAGAAAGCGCCTCAAAAAGTTTTACCAGATCATTGGTAATTTCTTTCTTTGCAGTAAAAATACTATGATCACAATATAAACCGGCAGTTTTTTCGTTGAAATTCCCCGTCGCAAGATTGGCATAATAAACTGGTTTGTCTTTCTCAATCCGCTTAACTAAACAAATTTTAGAATGAACCTTGTAATCTGTCAAGCCATAGTTTACTTTTACGCCCTCCTCCATCAATCTTGTAGTCCAGAAAATATTGGCCTGTTCATCGAACCGCGCCTTTAACTCCACTAAAACAGATACAGATTTTCCATTCTTTGCAGCATTGATCAAGGCATTGATTACTTTCGAGTTTTCAGCAAGCCGGTATAGCGTAATCTGAATTTCAACAACCTTGGGGTCTATTGCTGCTTCGCGAAGAAACAAAATAATATAGTCGTAAGATTGATAGGGTAAGTTTACCAGATAATCTTTTTTGGCTATCTTGGCAAAAACGCTTTCTGTTCTGTGTAAGCCATGTACCTTCAAAGGAACATTAGGCATGTACTCAAGTTCCTTTTTGCCAACGTTCGGGAAAGCAATAAAATCTCCAAATTTGTGATACCTGTTTCCAGGAATTAAACTCTCTGCTTCCAGTTTTAATTTATTAACCAGTACCGTAAGCATGTTTAGTGGCATAGCCGAATCATACAATAAACGCATAGGTTTACCCTTTTTACGTTTCTCGAGGCTGCTCTTTAAATCCTCTATAAATTTGTCGTTGATATTTTTATCAATGTCCAGTTCAGCATCACGCGTAAGCTGAATCGAATAGGCTTCCAGACTATCATAGGTAAACACATAAAAGATATCGTCCAGGCAATAACGGATAATGTCCTCGGCAAGAATAATAAATTTTAGATCGTTTGTTTCGGGCAATACCAGAAACCTGGGTAGATTTGGTGGAATTTCTATAAGTGCATATTTCTCTCTAACCCTGCTCTCATTTTTCGATAGCTTCACAAAAAAATATAGATATCTGTCCTTTAATTCCGGAAATGGCCTGTCCATATCCAGCATAATGGGTACGAGATTGGACAAAATTTTATCCCGGAAATGATTCTTTACAAACTCCCCCCTGCTTACGTTAAGTTGTGTATCGTTTAAAATGAAGATTCTGTTCTGGGCCAGTTCATTAATTAATGTAGCCTGAAATAATTGATCGAATTTACGTTCCTGCTTTACGACAATGTTCTTTATCTCGTTAAGGATTTTTTTCGGGTTGAAACCCAGAAGGGCTTTCGCTTTATCATTGAGGTTGGTTAGCCGGGTAATCGTTGCTACACGCACCCTGTAAAACTCTTCTAAATTGGAGGAGAAAATTGATAAAAACTTTATTCGCTCGATAAGCGGCACAGTTTCATCTGCCGCCTCCTGCAACACTCTGTCGTTAAAATATAACCAGCTTATCTCCCGGTTAAAAAAAGGGATTTTCTCTTTGCTCATGTAAAAAATAAAAAATCCCTGCTAAGCAGGGATGCTCAAAACTGCACATTAATTTGTTAAATAAATGTTAATTCATTCGCCCATTAACGTTAACAAATTACTTTTTTACCCTGCTTTTCGCAACTTCTTTAACAGCAGTTTTTGGTTCCCTGATTGTTTCTTCATCGTTTTCCGTAATTTCAACAGCTTTTGTAGATGCCTTCTTTTTAGCAGGTGTTGAATTCTTTGTTGCCTGTGCCACTTCAGTCCCCTTCTTAATCAATGGTGTTGATGTGGAGTCAGCAGCCTCAGCAGCTTTGTCTTTTACTGCTAATGCTGTTTTTGTAATAGCTTCCACTACTTTTTCTTCCGAGGCAATAGCTGCAACCTTGACACTTTGTATAACAGGTTTCGCTTTTGAAACCGCTTTTTTAACTACCTTTTCGGCTGTCTTTTCTGCTTTGCTCGTTTTACTTTTTAATTCCTGCTTTGCAGTTTCTGCTTTCTCCTTTGAAGAATGAAGCAAGTCATCGATTTTGTTTCCAACGTCTGATTTGATGATAGTAAACTTTTTGGTCAGTTTTTTTGCAACACGTTTACTGGCTTCTGCCACTTCTGTAGTTATTTCTGAAACATCATGTCCTAAACTCTTTACCACATCCAGAAACTGTGCGGTTAAAGACTGCTCTAGTTGTTTTTTGACATCTTTTTTTGTTACTTTTTTTTGAGACTTCGCTTTAGTGGTTTTCATATTATTTTTCGTTTTTTTGTGTGATAGGTTTAGAAGTACTAAATCTACTTATTTTAATTTTAAAGCTAAAACCATGCCTTCCTTCGATATTGTGAGTAAAGTTGATGCGCAAACGCTAGACAATGCGATTAACAATGCAAAAAAAGAAATCTTGAACCGATTTGATTTTAACGGATCGAAAAGTACAATCGATTTGGATAAGAAAACAAATGTTGTAACCATTGTTACTGAAGATGATATGCGGCTAAAGGCTATCGAAGGTTCCATTATTTCCAGAATGATGAAACAAAACTTAGACCCTAAAAGTTTGGATTTTGGGAAAGAGAATATTGCATCCGGTAACATGATCCGAAAAGAGATTTCCATAAAAGAAGGTCTTGATAAAGAAGCCTCTAAAAAGGTAGTAGCAAAAATTAAAGCAAGCGGTTTGAAAGTTCAACCTTCAATTATGGATGATCAGGTTCGTGTAACTGCAAAAAAAATTGATGATCTGCAAGCGGTCATTAACCTTTGCAGGTCTGAAGATTTTGGTCAGCCTTTGCAATTTATTAATATGCGAAACTAGTATCCCAAAGCTTTCAAAAACCTTTTTGTGTCTCTCTTGTTCTGAATATACAATCAAAATTTAGAGAAAACATGAAAAAGATATTGTTAATTTCTACAATAGCAATAGGAGCTTTGTCATTTCAAGCATGTCAAACTGCTGATAAAAAGTCGTCAACATTAAAAGACAGTGTAGGCGGAGATACCACGATGGTTAACGGTAACCATGTTACTGGTTCAGAAAGTACTCAGTCAGGCCTGGACGAAAGCGGATCCACGTTCCTAAGGAAAGCAGCCGTGGGTGGCATCATGGAGGTTGAGGCTTCCAAAATCGCTATAAAAAATGCTTCTAATCAGGAGGTGAAGAACTTTGCAGCTAAAATGCTGGAAGACCATTCAAAAGCCAATGCCGAACTTAAAGAACTGGCTCAGAATAAAAAGGTGATTACTCCAGAAGCATTGCCTGCGGATGACCAGATTCATATTGATGCAATGAAAAAACTGACAGGTGCTGAATTTGATAAGCACTACATCGGTATGATGGTAACTGATCATGATAAAACAGTCGCCTTGTTTAAAGAAGGTTCAGCAAACAGAGATGCCGATTTGAAACAATGGGCAACCAAAACGCTGTCCGTTATAGAAGAACATGATGAGATAGCTAAGAAAATAGCGCTGAGTCTAAAATAATTTTATCACCAGTAACAGTATATAAATCCCGGATGGTATATCCGGGATTTTTTTTTTGCATGTTCCACGGGCATTATTTTTTAATACATTTTGGGCAAAGAAAAAAATTAACATTAACTTTCGACGTTTAATACAAAAAGACACTAAATGAATAAAAGTAAATTATTTAATGTACTGCTTACAGGTACATTTGTGATAGCAATGCCGCTTTTTGCCAGTGCACAAAAAGCCAACTGGCAAAACCTTGATCTTAAATCTGACACTACCTTCGGTATCAGCACAGAGAAAGCTTACAAAGAGCTATTGAAAGGAAAAAAATCAACCAAAGTTATTGTTGCAGTTAATGATGGTGGTGTTGAATCAACACATGAAGACCTGAAACGCATCATGTGGGTAAACGCAAAAGAGATTGCTGGTAATGGAAAAGACGATGATAAAAACGGTTATACTGATGATATCAATGGTTGGAATTTCATTGGTGGCTCCAAAGGGTCCATTAATTTCGAAACATTGGAACTTACCCGTTTGGTTCGCCGCGGCCAAACCCGTTTTGCAAATACTACTGATGCAACCGTAGCAGAAAAAGATAAAAAAGATTGGGAATCTTTTAAGGTCGAAAGAGCAGATTTAGAAAAACAACTTGCAGAAGCTAGAGAAGGTTTAGCAGGTATAACGGGTTTTAAGAATGCCTTGGATGCTGTGGTAAAGAAAATCGGAAAAGAAAATCCCACTGCAGATGACTTTAAGAACTTTAAGCCAGCTTCTGATGTCGAAGGCCGCATTCAAGGAGTAATGGCTCAACAATTACAGAAAGGAAGTTTCAAAGATTTCTATGAAGATCAAATTAAAGAAGGACTGGATTATTACACCCGTCAGGCAGAATACAATTTAAACCTTGATTATGATCCTCGTGCTATAGTTGGTGATAATCCTAACGATGCTACTGAGAAGTTTTATGGTAATAATGACGTTGCTGGTCCGGATGCCATGCATGGTACACACGTTGCCGGAATCATTGCCGCAGATAGAACAAATAAAATAGGTATTTCAGGTGTCGCTGATAATGTAGTTATTATGGGGGTACGTTGTACGCCTAACGGTGATGAGCGTGATAAGGATGTTGCAAATAGTATACGGTACGCGGTCGACAATGGTGCTAAAGTCATCAACATGAGCTTTGGTAAAGCTTATTCGTGGGATAAGGCGGTAGTGAATGAGGCAATGAAATATGCAGCATCAAAAGACGTTTTGATTGTTCAGGCGGCTGGAAATGAGAATAAGGATATCGATTTAGAAAACAACTTCCCTAACCATAAAGATCTTGACGAAAAAACAATTGCTTCATGGATCACTGTTGGCGCTTCTGGACCAAAAGATGATGAGACTTTGAAAGCAAGCTTCTCTAATTTTGGTAAAACTCAGGTCGACGTTTTCGCTCCGGGTGTACAGATTTATTCTACAGTTCCAGGTTCGAAATATAAAAACCTGGATGGTACAAGTATGGCATCACCTGTAGTTGCAGGATTAGCCGGATTAATCCGTTCATACTATCCTAAACTGAGTGCGGCTCAGGTAAAGGAAATTATCGTGAAGTCTGTTACAAAAGTAAATCACAACGTGTCATATAAAAAAGGTGAAGAAGGTGCCGAACAAGACGTATCTGTTCCATTTTCAGATTTATGTATCAGCGGTGGTGTTGTAAATGCATACAATGCACTAAAGCTTGCTGCAACATACAAATAGGAGAAAAACTTATATATGCAAAAGGCGAATCATTATTGATTCGCCTTTTGCATATATAATAGATTGTTCTATTGAGCTCTACCGCTTTTTTTATCTTCTCCTCGTCCAATCAGATAACCACCACCTGCACCAACTAAACCACCGATAACAGCACCACGGCCTTTTTTCTTATCAATTAATGCACCACCAACAGCACCCGCTGCACCACCAATTACAGCACCTTTAGCGGCATCACTCCATCCTTTTTTCTTAGCTGTAGGCTGTGTTGTACCACCATATGAACTTGAACTTCCACCCGAGCTGGAGTAAGATCTGGATGATGCTGCTCCCGCTCTTCTGGCTGCAACAAGTTCGGCCTGATGTTGAGCCTCTTTTTCAGCTTCAACTTTAGCAGTTTCAGCTTTTTTAAATGAATCTAGTCTTAAACTATCTTTAACGGCTTTAATCGCCAGTTGCTTATCAGCTTCCTGTTGTTTCAAAGCGGCTTCTTCTTTTGCCCTGTTGTTACAAGCAAACATTACAGAACTTAATGCAATTACTACAAATATCTTTTTCATAACGTTTTAATTTAATCAGATCTACATCAGCTACCTAACCCAGTTGATGCATGTTCCTTTCCATGTGCGATTAGTTAATTACAACTACTAAAGAAAAAATGATGCCAAAATGTTTTAGGTTCAGATAATTAATTAATTAAATCAATAAACCAGAAGCCTGATATGCTTGATGTATCTTTCGCTTCTTCGTCTGCAGGGTCAGTATCAACAGGTGCCCGATAAGTTTTGAAAACCTTTTCTCCGAGCTCAAATTCTATCTTTTTCCTAAATATAGGCCCTTGGAAAGCGAACGTATGAAATTCGCCATTCTCACCGCACGGGTCGATTTTAGGTGGTAAATTATGAATCAGATCCAGGGTAATTACCTCGCCACATACCATCTCCAGGTCTTGTTGTGTGCATACAATAATGGTTTTATAGTTCAGCTCCAAAAATTCCTGAATAAGCAAACGAGTGTCCAGTTTCCAAAGCGGAAATATGGCTTTTAGTCCGATTTCTTCTAATTTAGTTTCCCTGTAAGTGCGAAGGTCTTCGAGGTGAATGTCGCCAAATATGGAATGGGTAATACCTTCCTCCTTAAATTTTAAAAGGTTCATACGCATTGTTTCATCATAATGCTCCATCGTAGGCATTTCACCCAAACGAATCTGATACAACGGTATCCCAATGCTTTCTGCCTGCTTAATTAGCAAGCTCTCTCTAACCCCATGCATCGATATACGGTTAAACTCATCAGTTAAAGTTGTAACCAGATAACGAATCTCAATGGTTGGATCCTTCAATGCATAGTGCAGTGCCAATGTACTGTCTTTGCCCCCACTCCAGTTAAAGATACAACGTTTTTTAACGGCCATTTAACAGGATTTCTTTCAGTGCCGACATTCCTTCAACAGCACTCTGCTGTATAGTGGTCACATTTTTGTATCTACCAACATCAGGTGTTCTCGGATCAATAATGTATTTTTTTGTTGCTGAAGGTATAAAGTCTATCAAGCCCGCCGCCGGGTAAACAGCCAGTGAAGTGCCAATCAAAACAAATAAGTCTGCCTGCCTGCAAATTTTAGCCGCTACTTCGATCATTGGAACAGCTTCCCCGAACCATACTACATGTGGGCGCAGTTGAGAACCTAACTCGCACAGGTCTCCCATTTTGATTTCATCTCCTTCTATTACATAGGTCAGGTCTGCCCTTCTGTCTGATTGAGATTTGGTAATAACTCCGTGGAGATGAGTGACTTTGGTAGAACCAGCACGCTCATGCAAGTCATCTATATTCTGTGTGATAATCTCAACATCAAAATGAGCTTCCAGTTCCGCCAGGATTTCGTGGGCGCGATTAGGCTTTGCTGTAATGACCTGCTTCCGCCGTTCGTTATAAAATTGCTGAACCAATACTGGATTACGTTCCCACGCTTCTGGTGTCGCTACGTCATAAACATTGTAACCTTCCCAAAGTCCGTCAGCATCCCTGAATGTCTTTAAACCGCTTTCGGCACTGATGCCTGCGCCTGTTAAAACAACTATTTTCATTAAATTGAAATGCTTTGGTGTACACTATTAAATGATCTGAATTTTGTACTGATAAAAGGATTGGGCTGAAATATTTGAGGATGAAACATGCACGACAACGCCTCTATCCCATCAACCAGCGTACCAATACTGGGTTGTGTAAACATATCGAAGTCCGCAATATAAACCTGATTGGATTTAACAGCTTCAAGATCATTCCATCCATCCTTCCGGCTTAATAATTCCATTTCCAATGTACTCCGGTCTACATCGAAGCCGCAAGGTGCTATCACAAGTACTTCAGGATTGTACTTTCTGATTTTATCCCATTGGGTAACAATAGAATCGCCGGCAGGATTGGACAGCATATCCACTCCGCCGGCAGCGGCGATCTGAAAAGGAATCCAATGACCGCAGTTGTAAATAGGCTCAATCCACTCCATTAGCATGGTCCGCTTTAATGGTGCCTTATTCAGCCTCAGCTGATCAAGAATATAATCAGTTCTTGTTTGCAGCCGACTAAGATATCTTAATGCCACTTCTTCTTTACCCAATGCCCTTGCAATGGTAATGGCACAAGTATAAACGTCCTGCAAGTTGTTAGGCGACAGAGGAACAAGTAATGGTTGTTTGCTGAGTTTCATTACGGCTGTTTCAGTACACACCGTATCGATATTACATACCTCACAGAGGTCTTGTGTAAACACGATATCAGGAGAGATACTTTCCAATAAGTCATCGTCAACCCAGTACAGGCTTTTTCCCTGTGACTTGGAAGCAGAAAATATCCGGTCAATCTCAACGCTTGAATAATTTTTACCCTCTAAAATACACCGTACAACTTTTGGTAACCCGGCTGCTTCTTTAGGACATTCAAAAGTTACCCCGTAGAGATGATCCTGAAGACCCATATCATAGATCATTTTGGTTGCAGCAGGGAGGAACGATACTACTTTTAACATAATAAATAACTTTAGTACAAAGTATAAAGATAAAAAAAGTCCCCTTTCGATTTGCATCAAAAGGGGACCTTATCTTTATTTTAGTTTTAATCAGGCTTGTTGCGCGCTAAATTTCAGTACCGGGTATTTGGCCTTCAAGATCTCGAAAGCACCAAATAAGATAGCACCGTAAATTAAAGTTCCCTCAAGGAATCTGATTTCAAATGGGATTGCCCGTTCCAAACAAAGCCAGAATCCTTCAAGGTCCTGAGTGTAGGATGGATTTCTAAACCACACGCCAAAATCAGTAACGATCCAGTGGATCAATACAATAGATAAAGTGGAGGCCAGCAGGCTAACAGCATTGATTTTGTTTAACAATACACGTCCAACCAATACCATTAAGGCAAATGCAAAGTAGGTCCAGTACCAGCCTTCATATAAAAAACCATTGCTATATTCTTTGAAGATAGTTGCCGACAATATGAAATCGCTTAAAAATAAACTTAATAGAGGAAATGCAAAAGCTTTTAAATGGTCTTTAAAATAAGCTCCGCCAAACAAGGCAACCGCCCCTATCGAAGAGAAGTTCGCGAACTTCAAGGCATCAGAGTTAAATGTTACCAGTAAACGGAATCCTGTAATTACAAGAATCATTAACAGTAATATTAAGGTACGCGGATTGAATTTTAGATTCGACATATTTATGTTATTTATACAAAGTTAAATCTTCTTAGTGGATATTAAAAATCACACCCGTATTAAAATTAAATCCGAGGCTGTTATATCCGATAATCTCATTGTATTTCTCGTTCAAAATGTTTTTTGCATCGAAGAAGAGCTTTATACGTTTTTTCGCCAGCGCATATTCCGCATATGCGCCTAACAATTTATATGCTGGCAGGTTGTCTACAGTGTAGGTTGTGAAATTTCCATCGCTACGCGTACCAAAATATCGGTAATTTGCACTTATAAAAAGGTCATTTGTAGCTTGTACACCTGCCGTTAAACCAAAGGTATGTTTTGGTCTGCGAAAAAGATAATCAGCAATCGCATTATCAACGAAGTTAAATTCATTCCCTTCAACGTATGCGTAATAACCATTGATATTGAATTTACCTAGCTTTACAGCCGGTTCTAATTCAAACCCTTTTGTTTTCTGGTTGATCTGATTAATGTATCCATTCGGGAAAGCATAAATAATTGCATCGGTTAAATCGCGTTTGTAAGCCGCCGCACGTAAACTGAATTTGTCATCGGCAAAACTGAAGTTAACACCGGCTTCATAATTTTGCGATTTTTCTGGTTTCAGAGCCAGATTCGCTCCGAATTGTCCGAAAAGCATGTTTAAAGTTGGTATTTTAAATGCCGTTGAAACCGTTCCAAACAATTTAATCTCCTTTATAATGTTGATACTTGGTGTTATCGAATAAGTATAGTTTTCGCCATATTGCTCGTGCTTATTGTACCGTCCGCCAACTTCTAAATTAAAAATACTAAGATCATGTAAAAACAATGAACCATAAGCAGCAAAAATATTGGTTTCAGGTTTGTTATTAGCAGAAGAAAGCTTCATCACACGGTTATCAATACCCACCAGGAGGTCTAGTTTATTTCCTAGCTTTTGGTTGTAAAATAAATCAAGTAACGAAACCCGGCCTTCAGTAATACTAGGATACTGACTGTGTGCATCGTTTCTGGTTCCTTCATAGCTGTAGTTCAAAGTAACTTTTCCGGTTGCAAATTCATACCTTGCATTTGTTCCGGCCGCGAAATTCTTCAATATCGAGTAATTGTTGGCATCAGCAAAAGCACCACCATCGAAACTATAGTTTCCATAATAATATCTTACAAAAGGGTTAATCGAAAAGTGATTATCCAGCTTGATTCCAAAATTGGCATTCAATGCGTCAGTCTTAAACCCGTCCTTGTCGAACGTAGTAGTGTTACCGGCTGGATTTGCAGCTTCAGAGATGCCATTAGTTTTAGCATGGGTATAATTGATGTTATAAGAAAATCCCTCCACTCCACCGTTTAAACCAATGGTTCCTTTGTAGGTTTCATAGCTGCCAGCACTGGCCACACCGTAAATGGTGTTTCCTTTTGGCCCACCTTTTTTAGTAATAATGTTAATTACACCGGCTACGGCATCCGATCCATAAATGGTTGACTGCCCGCCACGTAAAATCTCAATATGGTCTATTTGATCAATTGATAAAAGCCTTAAGTCGAAAGCACCGCCATTTCCCGAAGGATCGTTCTGTACAATGCCATCTATTAAAACCACGGCATAAGCACTGCCTGCTCCCCTGAAGAAAACAGATTTATTAAGGCCTGGATTACTGCTTGATCCGGCAACTATTATCCCCGCCTGCTCGCTGATCAGCTCAGGTAGTGATTTTCCATTGCTTCTGTCTAACACTTCCCTACTGATGATGGTGACCACTTTACCGGTTTGCGATTGTTTCTGGTCATTTTTTGTAGCACTGATGACAACGTCTTTCAACTGGACGCTGTCTTGGTTTTGTGCTTTAGCCAGCTGGCTAAACGTTAGCTGTGCAAGCCCTAGACCGGCAGCAACTAATACTGTTTGTTTGTTCATTTGATTGTGAGTTTTGCCCACAGCCAACAGATTCGAAAAGGAAATGAAAATACTTCAAAAGTTGGTACCTCAATCCTAGCTTCAATCCCCGAAAGCTATGAAATTATACGCTAAAGGCAGGTCTTCTGACTTACTCCCGGCTTTCCGGCCTTCCCGCTTCAAAACTGAAACAGTGGCGAAATGAATGAAAACCCGTTATGAAGCTTACAGCTGCGGGACAGTTACAGAATTACACTGTATTCCCTTTTAATTCCGGTTGTATAGCCGGAAACCAAAAGCGTCGCAAAAGTAGTAAAATAAAGGGATATGTAAAATGAATGTGGCGAAAGCTCCAATCATTCCACAGCGGTACTTGCCCATATGAAAAATTTAACAAAACCTTTTCGCCTGATTCCCGTTTATAGCCTAAATCATTGTATAAAAAACTATACATTAATTTAAAAGTAATATATTCGCATATCAATTGAACAAACAATTACCAAATGGCCAAACTATTAATTATTGATGATGAGCGGGCTATAAGAAGCACCTTGCGCGAAATTCTGGAGTACGAAAATTACGACGTCGACGATATTGATAATGGTATCGATGGACTTGAAATGATCAAAAAAGGTAATTACGACCTTGTCCTTTGTGATATTAAAATGAATAAAATGGACGGCATGGAAGTGCTTGAACAGGCACAGGTCATCAAACCTGACCTCCCATTTATCATGATCTCTGGCCATGGTACTGTTGAAACTGCTGTCGAAGCCAGTAAGAAAGGTGCCTTTGATTTTATTTCCAAACCACCTGATTTAAATCGACTTTTAATCACCGTACGCAACGGCTTGGATCGTGGAACATTGGTAACGGAAACGAAAGTTTTAAAGCGTAAAGCCAGTAAAACCCGAGAAATCCTGGGCGAATCGGATAGTATTTCTAAAATAAAAGAAACCATCGAACGTGTTGCTCCTACCGAAGCTCGTGTTTTAATTACCGGTGCGAATGGAAGTGGTAAGGAATTAGTTGCCCGTTGGTTACATGAAAAATCTAACCGCGCAGATAGTCCTCTGATCGAGGTTAATTGTGCTGCCATCCCCTCAGAGTTGATCGAAAGTGAATTATTTGGCCACGAAAAAGGGTCATTTACATCAGCTGTAAAGCAACGTATAGGTAAATTTGAACTGGCTAATGGTGGAACCTTATTTCTGGATGAGATCGGTGATATGAGTCTCTCAGCCCAGGCTAAAGTTCTTCGTGCATTACAGGAGCACAAAATCTCACGTGTAGGTGGAGAAAAAGAAATTGATGTGAATGTGCGGGTATTGGCTGCAACAAATAAAGATTTGTTAAAAGAAATCGAAGACGGGAATTTCCGGATGGATTTATATCACCGCCTGAACGTAATCAACATTCATGTTCCTCATTTAACTGAACGTACTGACGATATTCCTGTTATTGCTCAAAACTTTTTAGAAAGTATCTGCGGTGATTATGGCATGCCAGTCAAGCGAATCAATGAAGGTGCTATGGCTGCTTTGCAGGCATTGCCGTGGACGGGAAACGTTCGTGAATTACACAATATGATTGAGCGTTTAATTATCCTAAGCGATAAAATAATTACCGAAAATGATGTTCGTGCCTTTGCCAACCCAGGCGGAGGAACCAATATCGGAGCGGCTTCCAGTACGCAGATTGCCAATGCAACAGGTGATACAGGTTTATCTTCTTCTTTCGATAGCTTCAATAACTTCCAGGATTATAAAGACCACGCAGAAAAAGAATTTATCAAGTTTAAGCTGGAGAAAAATAATTGGAATGTTTCAAAAACTGCCGATGAAATCGATATCCAGCGGAGTCACCTTTACAGTAAGATAGAAAAGTTTGGATTGAAACGGGCAGAGTAGTCTGGCCTTAAATTAGCCCTATATGAAAAGCCGGCCTGAATGATCATCATTCAGGCCGGCTTTTCATATAATAATCCTATTTCTTAATCCATATAGTCATTTTGCCGCATTAGTAAGGCTCTGTATTTATTGAATATTGCGGTTTTGGAAACAAATCCTTTGTAATGGTTTGCTTCATCTACAACAGGTAGAATCCATGCATTTTCCTGTTCCATTTTTTCAAGAACCTGCTTCATGTCCTCATACTCATTAATAATATTAGGTGCCTGTTGAACAAGGTCTGAAGCCTTAACTATTTCCTTGCCTGGTGTGGAGAGAATCTCGTTAAAAAAATCCTCCATATAAATGATACCTTTAAAATCTCCAACCTCATCTGTAACCGCACAAATATTCTTGTGCGACTTAACCATTTCGCTCATTTTTAGTGATATAGTATCATTAAGCTGAAGTGTAGGGTAAGTTTTCTCAATAAGGTATTTAAGCTTCATCTGACTCAATACTGTGCTGTCTTTATCATCGTGTGATAGAAGTTCACCCTTGTCTGCCAAAGCTTTGGTGTATATCGAATGTTTCTGAACACTGCGGTTAATGGCATATGAAATCGCAGTTGTAATCATCAAAGGAACCATTAAAATGTACCCCCCTGTAATTTCCGCAATCAGAAAAATTCCAGTCAATGGGGCATGCATGATTGAGCCTAAGGCTCCAGCCATTCCTGCTACAATAAAGTTAGGGACATTTAATTGAGCAACACCTGAAAGATTAACTGAATACGCAAACACAAAACCAATTAAACCACCCATAATAAGGCTTGGTGCAAACGTTCCACCGTTCCCACCTGCGCCCAGTGTAATTAATGTCGCAGCCGATTTCATAAAAACAGTTACAACAGTAAACAGGATCACAATACCAGTGATATTATTGTAGTCCGAAAAGATACTGTTGTTAATTACCGTAAGGTAGTCCCCCTTTAATAATGAATTTATGGTAATATAGCCCTCGCCGTATAGCGTAGGAAACAAAAACACCAATGCCCCCAGCATCAGTCCACCTATCACCACCCGTGTATAAGGATGTTTGATTTTGTAGAAAAAACTTTTTATTGCGTAATTAGCTTTGGTGAAATAAATCGAGAATAAACCGATTAATCCGGCTAAGATGACATAAAAAAATAATGCATTCACCTCCCAACCTTCGGTAATCAGGTAAAAAAGTTGTTGTGTATAAAATAGCCTGGCAACTACAGCTGCTGTTGCAGCAGACAATAACAAAGGAATAAAGGCAGGTATCGTAAATTCAGGCAATAAAATTTCAATGGCAAATACAATTCCTGCTACCGGACTGTTAAACGCACCGGCAATTGCAGCAGCAGCACCACAGGCAACCAGCATCGTAACTTCCCGGTAGGATAGTCCTAGTGTTCTACCTAAATTTGAACCTATGGCCGAGCCACTGGTCACAATTGGCGCCTCCAACCCTGTCGAACCACCAAATCCAACAGTAATTGCTGCAGTAATAATTTGAGAATAGATATTGTGAGGTTCTATCTTACTTGATTTTTTCGATATCGCGTATAACAAAGGTGTTAAACCTGTTTCAAATTTCGTTTTCCGAATAAAGTATTTAATATATAATACGGTCAGAAATACCCCGATCATTGGAAATATAAAATACAGGTAGTATTTATACTTCCAGTGCCAGTCTGACTGAAGAAATTCTTCGATGTGATGTGTTAAACTTTTAAGAACTGCAGCAGCCAGGCCTGCTAGAACCCCAACAACAACAGCCAGTATTACTAGGAAATTACGATTTGATATTTTAGATTTTCTATACTGGTTAATCGTATCAAGGTAATTTACAAAGCGAATATACATTTTCTGTTATTTATTTACGTTCTTTCATACCCTGCAACTTAAGCATCAAATTTGTCAAGCAGCTTAATCAAGGTTGAATAATCTTTTGGGTACGGTGCATCAATAATAATATCCTGATCATCGAGACCTTTAAATACGAGGCGTCGTGCATGAAGGGCAAAGCGTTTCATGATAGGTTGCTCCTCCTCTCCCTTAGTAAGTTTATAACCACGTTTTATTGAAGACAGGAACACAGGTTTGCCTTTATACATGTCATCGCCTACAATTGCGGCACGCTGTGTAGCAAGATGAATCCTGATCTGGTGCATACGTCCTGTTATTGGCTTACATTCAACCAGGGTATAATGCTTATAATATTTGAGCGAGTTGAAACGGGTTTCGGCACGTTTGCCTTCCATCCTGTCAATGGTCACATTTTTATTGCCATCATTCAAAATAGGTAAATCAACCAGCAAATCATCAAAGATAACATGGCCATCTACCACTGCATGATAAGTCTTGTCAACCTTCCTGCGTTCGAACTGCATAGAGGCATGCCTATATCCTTCAGGATTTTTCGCGATAATTAACGCACCCGAAGTTTCCTTATCTAAACGGTGACAAACCTGCGCGTCATCACTGTATTGTTTTGCTAAACGCAACACATTGGTTTCTCCGGATCCACCTCTTTCATCAAGGGATGCCAGAAATGGTGGTTTGTTGATTACAATGAAATCGTTGTCTTCGAAAAGAATAAGGTCTTGAAAATTTGGGTACTTCAAACTATGATCGTATTAATGAGCTGCAAAAATACGGATTTATTTTAATTGGATCAGAAATTAAGCCTATATAAACCGATGATGGAAAATGAGAAAGCCATTTATATCAAATCCTAAACACAAAAAAACCGCAGATTGACTGAATGATCAGCTAATCTGCGGCCTCGAATCTACTAATGCATTTTAAGAAAGTTCAAATTTATATCCCACACCTTTCACCGTCGATACATATGTTTCGCCCAATTTTTCGCGTAATTTACGGATGTGGACATCAATTGTACGATTAGTAACTACCACCGAATCTTCCCAGATATTTTTTAGAATGGATTCTCGAGTATATACTTTACCAGGTTTTGACGCCAGCAGGTATAATAATTCAAATTCTTTTTTGGCTAATATCACCTTACTACCATTTTGAAAAACCAGATAGGCTTCTCTGTCAATTACCAAATCACCTATTTCTAGTTTGTTTTCGGAAACTTCCTCCGTTCCTGCATTTCTTCTCAGTATTGCATTTATCCGACTAACTAAAGCGCGGGGTTTTATCGGTTTAGCAATGTAATCATCAGCGCCTACATTAAAACCTGCAATTTCAGAGTATTCCTCGCTTCTGGCAGTTAAGAATACCATGAAAGTATTTTTGAACTCAGGAATGGCGCGCATTAAGCGACAAGCTTCTATGCCATCCATCTTAGGCATCATGATATCAAGAATAATCAAATCAGGGTGAACCTTTTTGGCTACAGTAATTCCTTCTTGTCCGTTTGTTGCTGTAAATACCTGATAACCTTCTTTTTTGAGGTTGTATTCGATTAATTCCAGAATGTCTGGTTCATCATCAACAATTAATATTTTCTGACCTGCGTTATTCATAGTTAAATATTTGTTACGAAAGTACTGTCTCTGATGTAATTTTTAGTTAAGCCTAAGTTAATAAATTGTTAACGACTTAAATTAGTTTAACATTGAGTTTCTTTTATCGTAACGATTTAGTTAGAAATGCATCCAGTTCGTCGCCACGAAGGTTTTTCGCAACAATTTTTCCTGCAGGATCAATAAGAAATGAGGCTGGTATGGCTTGTACCTGATATTTTTTAACAGTTTCACCATTAAAATCTTTTAATTCTGAAACATGGCTCCAGGTTAATCCATCAGCTTTGATTGCCCCCAACCAGGCAGCTTTATCGGTATCGAGCGACACACCTAAAACATCGAAATTTTTATCTTTAAACTTTTGGTAAACTTTAACTACGTTGGGGTTTTCCTGACGGCAAGGCTGGCACCATGAAGCCCAGAAATCCACCAATATAAATTTTCCCTTATAATCAGACAAGCTAATCGGTTTATCGTCTGCAGTTTTCATTGTAAATGCAGGGGCAAGCTGACCAACCTGTACTGTTTTTAGCGAGGCCATTTGTTTAATAAAGGCATCAACAGTTGCATTGCCTTTAATATCGTCTTTGATCTCTTCGGCATACTTTACTAATTGCCGTTCAAACTCCTGCGGACTCAGGGTATTCATAGCATAGAATCCTGCTAAAGTACCCTTATTATCTTCCGCAAACTTTAGGGTTGAAGTATTAAGTTGGTTGATATAGGATTCGTATTGAGGTTTCATTTGCTCTAAAATAGCAGCACGGTTTTGGGGCTGTCCAGCAACCTTTGTTTCAAAATCAGCCTGAAGTTTTTCTACCCGTTTAGCAAACTCGTTTCTAATGACATTTAGTTCAGATAGTTTCTCTACCTCATTGGCTCCGGATATTTTATATGCCATAGATTTATCGGCCAAATTTGCTTCCAGTTTAATTTCATCTCCGTTTTTAGCAATCAGCATAAATTCATGGTTGCCAATTGAAACCCTGAAGAAATCCACAGAAGGTGTTTTACGGATAAATTTAAATTCACCCTTCTCTGAGATATTAGTCGAATCAACTGCTACCATCTGACTGCTTTGCATCCCGTATAAAAATACTTTTTTATCCGTACCTGGATTCTGAAAGGTCCCGTCAATTGTAAAATTGTCTTTTGGTTTACAGCCTGTAAAAGCAACTGCTATTAATATGATAAGGCTTAAATTTTTCAATCTCATTATTTTAGTTTTTCAAGTATTAATTCATTTATTTTTTTTGCATCTGCTTTGCCTTTTGCAAGCTTCATCACATCGCCTACGAACAAGCCTAATACACCCTTTTTCCCTTTTTTGTAGGCCTCAACCTGCTGAGGGTATTTATTCAATACCTCATCAACAAAAACTTCAATCTCATTCCCGTCACCTGAAATGAGCAAGTTTAAATCTGCTGCTAAAGCAGAAACATCTGCATTTTCATGCTCTTCTACTGCTGGCAATAGTTGCTGTATTGCAATTTGCTGGTTGATTTTTTTATCATCAACAAGGTTTAACGCAGCAGCTAATTGTTCAGGTTTAATTTTATAATTATCAATGCTTATCCCCTTCTCATTCAAAGCTGCTCTTATAGGTCCAATTAACCAGTTAATCAGATTTTTCTTTAACCTTACAGTTGGTAATGCCTCGTTAAAATATTTCAATAGATTCAGATCCTCAGCAAATAACGCAGCATCCGCTTTACTAATTCCAAATTCTTCAATCATCAGCCTTGATATTTCAGCTGGCAGTGCTGGCATTGCTGATTTTATTTCGGCTAACCATTCGTCTGAAATATACACGGGTTGTAAATCAGGATCCGAAAAGTATCGGTAATCGTTAGCCTCTTCCTTAGTACGCATGGGCGATGTAGTTCCCTTTTCCGCGTCGAAATTTAGTGTGCTCTGAATAATCTCCCCTCCGTTTGCAATAACTTCCACCTGCCTTCCGAATTCGAATTCCATTGCTCGGCGTACGTTACGCATAGAATTTAAATTTTTCACTTCACAACGTATACCAAATGCTGTAGTGCCGCGCTCCCGGATTGAGATATTTGCATCGCAACGTAAACTCCCTTCTTCCATGTTCCCATCACTAACATCCAAATGGCGCACCAGTTTCCTGATTTCACTCAATAATGCTGATGCCTCTTCTGCACTGCGGATATCAGGTTCAGTAACAATTTCGATTAATGGAACTCCGGCACGATTTAAGTCAACAAAAGAGTATTGGGCGTCCTGGTCATGAATACTTTTACCCGCATCTTCTTCCAGGTGAATTCTATTTATTCCTATTTTTTTTAATGATCCATCAGATAGTTCAACTTCAAGAAAACCATTAACGCAAATCGGTTGGTTATCCTGAGTAATCTGATAGCCTTTAGGTAAATCAGCATAGAAATAGTTTTTCCTGTCGAAATGGTTAACCTGATTAATTGTACAGTTTAAGGCAAGCCCTATCCTGATGGCTTTAGCTACCACCTCTTTGTTTAATTTTGGTAAGGCACCTGGTAGTGCCAAAGAAACTGTTGAGATGTTTTGATTGGGTAACGACCCGAAAGATGCGCTGTCGGATGAGAATATTTTAGTATTGGTGTTCAGCTGAACATGTATTTCGAGTCCTGAAATGAGTTCGAAATGATGATGTGGGCTTGTTTCTGTTAAAGGCATTTACTTTTTATAATCCACAGGTGAACACAGATAAACAGGATTCAGGCTTATCTATGTTAAAATTGTATAGGCAAATATAGTTATTAACTAAACTTTATCTGTAAGAAACGTACCATGTTTTTTTGAAACAGATTCTTACAATTACAGAGAGCAACCTCCCTAGATATCCTAATCTCATATCTCTGTTACAATAATGGTTTTGGCATAGCGTTTGAATTAATGTTAATACACACAAAAACTATCGATTATGAAAAAGTTACTAATTATTTCCGCGATTGTAGGTATCGTGGCTTTAACATCGAACCAATCGAATGCACAGGTTAGTCTCAGTCTAAATATTGGAACTCAACCCGCATGGGTGCCGGCAGGTTATCAAAATGTAAACTATTATTATTTACCGGAGGTACAATCTTACTATTATGTTCCGCAACGTCAGTTTGTTTATTTAAGCGGAAACCGTTGGACAAGGTCGAGATATTTGCCTTCAAGATACAGGGGTTACAATCTAAACCACGGCAGAAAAATTGTGATGTATGGAAATAATCCATATCGCAGCTATAATACCCATAGAGTTAAATATGCAAATCATGTTAATGTAGTACGCTCATCATACGGAGGCCGTGGTCCGGCTAGATATGCTGGTCCAGGAAGAAATTTTAGACCCCAACGCGTGGACTATCGACACCATGATAGAAGAGTAAACTCAAGTTTGTTTTCTCGTGGGCACAGAGAAAAACATGGCAGACATTAAAATAAAAAGAGGCTTTCGGGCCTCTTTTTATTTTAATGATTAATGAGTTTTAATAAAACTTTCGGCTTTCTCTAAAACTATCCTTAAACCTGCAGAATTTTTACCCCCCGCTGTTGCATAAAATGGCTGACCACCGCCGCCGCCCTGGATTTCTTTTCCTAACTCACGAACGATATTTGACGCATTCATTCCTTTTTTCACCAGATGATCAGAGAGCATCACTGTAATACCTGGTTTGCCATCGATTTCTGTAGTAAAAACAATAAATAAGTTATCTATCATATCTTTCAGCGAAAAAGCCAGATTTTTAACTGCGTCCGCACTTTGAAGGTCGATGTGTTTTGCTATTAGATTTACTCCATGAATGCCTCTAACATGATGAACAATTTCATGCTTTAAAGTGTCAACCCGCTCTAGCGTTGATTTTTCGATCTCTTTTTTAAGTTTAGTGTTTTCATCCAACAAAGCCTGTACTGCTGCTGTCAAATCCTTGGAGCCATTAAGAAGCGTTTTTAAATGACCTAATTCCCTGCGTTGATCTAAAAAGTATTGTTCTGCTTTATCAGCAGTAATAGCCTCAATTCTTCTTACACCTGCAGCAACAGCACTTTCAGACACAATTTTAAACGAACCAATCTGCCCGGTCGCCTTTACATGCGTACCACCACATAGCTCCTTAGAAAAATGGTCATCAAAAGTGATCATCCTGACGAAATCACCATATTTCTCCCCAAACAAAGCTGTTACACCGCTTTCTATGGCGTCTTGATAAGGCACATTTCTCTGTTCCTTTAATTTGATATTTTGCCTGATTTTTTGATTTACGATTACTTCGATTTGTGCCAGCTCTTCATCCGTTACTTTTGCAAAATGAGAAAAATCGAAGCGCAGGTAGTCCGCACTCACAAGTGAGCCCTTCTGATTGACATGATTGCCCAGTACCTGCTTTAAAGCAGCGTGCAATAAATGCGTAGCCGAATGATTATCTTCGGTAAGTGTTCGTTTATCCTCATCCACTACTGCCCAGAATTTTCCCTCGAGGTTATCTGGCAGTATGTCCACGAAATGCACGGTTAGTCCGTTTTCTTTTTTGGTATCAGTAATATCAACCCAAAACTGGCGACTATGATCTTCTAACCGACCCGTATCTCCAACCTGACCACCACTTTCCGCGTAAAAGGGTGTTTGACGCAAAACCATTTGAAATTGTTCTTTTCCTTTGGCTTTAACCTTCCGGTATTTCAGGATTTCAGTCTCAATTTCCAACTCGTCGTACCCTACAAACTCACTCTGATCGTCTGTATTTACAATCACCCAGTCGCCAGTGTCTATAGCGGTAGCAGCGCGACTATCATCTTTCTGTCTTTTAAGCGCCTGGTCATATCCGGCTATATCTACAGACCAGCCTTTCTCACGTGCCATTAGTTCCGTTAAATCAATTGGAAAACCAAACGTATCTGATAGTTCAAATGCAAACACGCCTTGAACAATGTTGTTTGTTGCCTGGTATTTTTCAAAGCGTTGAATACCCGTAGATAAAGTTCTCAGGAAGGAAATCTCCTCTTCTAAAACAACTTTTTGAACAAAGTCCTGCTGTGAAATCAATTCATCGAATACCCCTTTAAATTGTTGGGCTAATAGCGGTACCAATTGATTTAAAAAAGGTTCTTTAAAGTTTAGGAATGTATAGGCATAACGAACGGCACGGCGTAATATTCTGCGGATAACATAACCGGCTTTATTGTTGGAAGGAAGTTGTCCGTCTGCAATTACAAATGAAATGGCGCGGATATGATCTGCCATAACGCGCATGGCTATGTCTGTTTTTTCATTCTCACCATAATTAATTCCAGCCCTTTCAGAAATAAACTGGATTAATGGTTGAAAAACATCAGTATCGTAGTTGGAAGTTTTATCCTGCAGTACGCGTACTAAACGTTCAAAGCCCATTCCTGTATCCACATGTTTTGCCGGCAGGCTTTGTAATGAGCCATCCTTCAATCTGTTGAACTGCATAAATACATTGTTCCAGATTTCGATTACCTGTGGATGATCAGCGTTAACAAGCGTCGCGCCGTTAACCGTAGCTTTTTCTTCGTCGGTACGACAATCTACATGGATTTCAGAACATGGCCCACATGGTCCTGTATCGCCCATTTCCCAGAAATTATCTTTTTTATTACCAGGTAAAATATGACTTTCGTCAACATATTGTCTCCAAAGATCGTAGGCCTCCTGATCCTTTTCCAGGCCCTCTTTTTCGTCGCCTTCAAAATAGGTTACATATAGTTTGTCCTTTGGGATTTTATACACCTCTGTCAATAATTCCCAACTCCATGCTATGGCATCTTTCTTGAAATAGTCCCCGAAACTCCAGTTGCCTAACATTTCAAACATGGTGTGATGATAGGTATCAATACCAACTTCTTCTAAATCATTGTGTTTTCCCGAAACACGTAAGCAGCGCTGAGTATCCGTAACACGAGGATATTTAATCGCAGCTTCACCAAGAAATAAATCTTTAAACTGGTTCATGCCAGCGTTTGTAAACATTAATGTCGGGTCGTTTTTAACCACAATGGGCGCCGATGAAACAACATGGTGTTGTTTGGATTCGAAAAAACTAAGGAATGCCTGTCTGATCTCTTTTGCTGTCATTACATTTTATTAATTGGAGGAACAAAATTAAAATTTTATTGCGTTATTAAGGAAAAATCGAGGTACATTTGAACACTTTAATTAATCGATATAAAACACTCACAATCAATCACAAGTTATGCCGTATAAAGAAAGAGACATCAATAAAATGTACTATACCATGGGCGAAGTGACTGAAATGTTTAATGTTAATGCCTCACAGATTCGTTTTTACGAAAAGGAATTTGATATTCTTCAACCTAAGAAAAACAAAAAGGGCAATAGGTTATTTACTCCCGAAGATCTTGAAAATCTGAAAATTATTTTTAATCTGGTTGATGAAAAGGGCTTCACTTTGAAAGGTGCCAAAGAACATCTGAAAAACAATAAGTCAGATGTGAAAGAGAATCAAAAAATCATTGATTCACTGGAAAAATTAAAGGGATTCTTAGTAAATCTAGCCCAGGAACTGTAATATTTTTTAATGATCAATCTATTCTTATTAAAACTGACATAATTTTTATACTTTTTGTTGTTTTTCAAATAAATATTCTAAATTAGAGTAATCAATACAATCACCCTATTTTTTATTAACTGGTTTAACGCCCTTTTATGAAAATATGGAATGCATTGTTAGTCTCCCTTTTACATTTTTCTTCGTCAGCTCAAAACGCTTTGGGTCCACATCTTACCGCCATGGGCGGAAATGGAACCTCTGTAAAAGATGTATGGGCCATGCAGGGTAACGCTTCAGCCATCACAGATATTCAAAAACCTTCCGTTTCTGTTACCTACATCAAACATTTATTTAGTAATGAGATCAGTACTCAGGCAGTAGTTTTTGTGATTCCACTTGGCAAAAACTTTGTTGGAGCAGGATACCAGCAGTATGGCTTTAGTGAGTATACACAAAGCAAGGCTACTTTTGCATACGGCAAAAAGTTTGGTCAGCACCTTTCTATTGCCATTAAGGGAAACTATCACCAGCTTAAAATTCCAGATTATGGTTCAACATCTGCATTTTCTGTCGACGTTGGTGCGCTCTATGAAGTAGGGAGATTTACATTCGGCGCATGCATCAATAATCCCTCCGGACAGAAATTTATTCATTCTCAAGTATCTTCTGCCATCACGACTTCCATAAGTGTTGGTGCAACGTACTTCGCATCGGATAAAGTCTTAATAGCTGGATATTTCACCAAATATATTCATCAGGTAACCGATGCCGGTCTCGGACTTGACTATAAAATCATAAAGATCTTGAGTTTACGAGGCGGTTTTAGTGTAAGGCCGGTTAAACAGTATGCTGGTTTTGGTTTAAACTTCAATAAGCTAAATATTGAAATAACAACCGCTCATGATGTCAACCTGGGTTATGAACCTCAAATCGGATTGGGTTATGCGTTTTAGTTTTTTAATCATTGCGTTTGTATTATCGGGTTTTATTACAAAAGCACAAGGCAATACAGAGGAGGCTAATATCAGCGACATCTTGGAAAGTGTTGCCGAGAATCTTCCCGACGATTATGATATGAATGAACTCACGGTAGTTTTAACCAGGTTGAAGAATCATCCGATTAACTTAAATCAAACCAGTCCGGAAGAATTGAAAGCACTCGTGTTCCTCTCCCCATTACAAATCAGCAATTTCTTCGCATACATAACAGAAAACGGGAAATTAACAGATGTCCTGGAACTTCAGAGTATCAACAGTTTCGACATCAAAACAATTCAAAATTTATTGCCATTCGTAACCCTGAATTCATTTGGCGAATATGAGCAGTTTAGGTTTCGGGACTTTTTCAAGCTTGGGGAGAGTGATTTAGTGATGCGTTTTGCTCAAACTTTGCAAAAGCAAAGAGGCTTCGAAGATTTACCGGGAAACCGTTACCTGGGCTCTCCAGAAAGAATTCAAACCCGGTATCGCTATCACTTTGGTTCTATAATTTCTGCCTCACTAACATTGGATAAAGATGCAGGTGAGAAATTTAAAGCTAAACCATTTGATTTTCTGTCCGGAAATATATCAGCTTTCAAATTGGGTAGCCTCAAAAAGCTTGTCGTAGGAGACTATGCATTACAATTTGGTCAGGGCTTAACCCTTTGGTCTGGATTCTCATTCGGAAAAGGTCCGGATGTAACCAGTATAGCAAAAAAAGATTTAGGTTTACGCCCTTATTCCTCTGCTAACGAGTATTCATTCTTCAGAGGGATTTCAGCCACAATAACCCTTGCGCAACACGTTGAAATCACCCCATTCCTATCCTATCGAAAACTTGACGCTAGTCAGAGTACTGATGCTGACGGGAATGATGTTCAGGCAACAATAAATCAAACAGGCCTGCATAGAACGGCTACGGAAATAGAAAATGATAATGCTTTAGGTCAACGAATATATGGAGCTGTTCTACAGTATGCTAAAAACGATCTTACCTTTGGGGCTATTGGCTATCGTACAACTTTCAGTAATTCTTTCGTTACTCAGGCAGCCACATATGATCAATTTAGCTTTACTGGTAATGAGTTGACAAATCTGGGTGCCTATTACAATTACACTTTTAAGAATGTGTATTTATTCGGGGAAGCGGGGAAAAGTTTGAATAGCGGATTCGCCTATACTAATGGGGTTCTATTAAGTATCTCACCAACTGTGTCGGCATCTTTAAGTTATCGTAACTATTCAAAAGATTATCATAGCTTTTTTAACCAGGGTATAGCCGAAGCCAGTGAAGCACTAAACGAAATAGGTTTATACACTGGATTAAATATTGCCCCTAACAAACATTGGAGCTTTTCACTTTATACAGATTATTTTCGGTTTCCATGGCTCAAATACAGAATCGATGCACCGTCTAACGGATACGAAATCTTCGTTCAAGCCGTTTATTCGCCTGCCAAAACCTTAAAACTCCTATGGAGATTTAAAACAGAAACCAAACAGCAGAATACAGATCTGGAAGTTCCTGTTAATTTTCTGGATAATGTAAAGAAGGAGGGCTACCGTTTCGAGGTCAGTTGGCAGATTAGCAAAAACTGGGCTTTTCAGAATCGGTTCGAGGTATCCCAGTATAAAAAAGGCGATGTCAGTAGGGAATTTGGCTATCTAATTTATCAAGATATAAATTATTTAGCGCTGGCTTCAAAACTAAATGGAAATATCAGGTTGGCTTATTTCAATACCCCAAGCTATAATAGCAGAATTTATGCCTATGAGGATGACGTACTTTATAACTTCGCTTTTGGAATGTATAGCGGAAAAGGGTTTAGGTCCTACTTGAACTTAAGATACAGGCTAGCCAAAAAATTAGATGTCTGGACAAGATATGCCATTTTCATTTATGGCAATGCCGAAACCGTAGGGACATATTTGGATGAAATACAAGGCAATAAGAAATCTGAGATAAAAATCCAGTTAAGGTATCAGTTTTGATCAATGTTCAAAGCAGAATATGTTTTTGTAAGGGTCTTATTCCCTCTTTTATCGGGAATCTCACTGTTTTATTTCTTTCCGGATATAACAGTTGGTATATACCTTGCTTGTAGTGCTTTGACTCTTTTTAGCACCATGGTACTGCTTAATATCTTTTACAGGAAGGTTGACGCATACCGCTTCAAAGGCTTTACAGGCATGTTGTTTTTGCTTTTTTTCTTCAGTTTTGGTGGATTATTATGCTTATTAAATAACGAACAGATCCGTCAGCATTATTTCGGGAATCAAAATTCTGCTATACTCAGGATTTGGGTGAAAGATGAGCCACAGCGAAAAGGTAATATTTTAAGATTCAAAGCTGAAGTGTCTTGTGCATATCAATCTCATCACCCAATCGAAGCCAGCGGGCGATTAATGGTTGCTTTAAAGATTGATACACTTCATCCTATTCAATTGGATTATGGTGACGAACTTATCATCTCCGCAAGGAATGTAACCGTCGAACCGCCTTATAATCCTGCAGAATTTGATTTTAAATGGTGGCTTGCCACACAGAATATATATGAACAAACATTTGTTGATCAGAATCATTTGGAAAAAATCGGTAGAAATTGTGGTAACCCTTTAATCAGACTGGCTTTGCAAATCAGGAAACAGCAAATCGAAAAATATCGTAAACTGATTAAAAATAAAGAGGCGTTTGCTGTAGCTTCAACACTAATATTAGGTTTTCGTGCAGACCTGGATACCGAAACACTAAATGCCTATTCAAAAACGGGCACCATACATGCGCTTTCCGTTTCCGGTAGTCACGTAGCCATTATTTTTTTCATGCTTGATTTCCTTTTAGTGTTTCTGGATAAAAAGCGCTGGCTAAAAGTCCTGAAGTTCATTCTGATATGTACGCTGATCTGGACCTATGCCTTAATAACCGGATTTTCACCCTCAGTGATACGCTCGTCCATAATGATTAGTATTTTCATTACTGCAAAAACTTTTACAAAAAGCAAAAACGCATATAACACCCTGGCTTTTTCTGCATTTTGTCAATTGGTTTACAATCCCTTTCTTATCTGGGATGTTGGCTTTCAACTATCCTACCTTTCTGTTTTAGGGTTAATCTACCTTCAACCTAAAATTTATAATTGGCTTTATGTAAAAAACAAATGGGTCGACAAAATCTGGCAGTTGATCGCTTTATCCTTATCTGCTCAACTGGCTACTTTTCCGTTAACTATCTATTACTTTCATCAATTCCCAGTGTATTTTTTGCTTGCCAATCTGTTTATCGCTATACCATTAATCCTGATCATGATTTTGGGTTTAGCCGTTCTTATGCCTTGGATGGGATGTATCGCTCCTCTGTTCGAATGGTGTATTGTTTTAACAAATGCCGGTTTAAAATCGATGTCAAATCTGCCATATGCTACATTTTCAGCGATATGGATTAATCTACCGGAGCTTATTTTACTTAGCACTGCTCTGGTATTGATGTTACTAGGTTTGGCTAAATACGCTAAAAAAAACTTCACTGTCGGAATGATATTATATCTGCTCTACAGTTTAATGATCTCCTACCGGGAATGGCAAATAAGTCATCAAAACAAGATCATATTCTTTTCTTTAAGAAAAAACTATGCAGCCGCTTTTATACATGGCCATCATGCAGTACTGATTACTGATTTGAAGGCTGGCGAAAAAATCTATTTATCTTCAGTCAAGCCTGCGTTGGATCAAAGTGAAGTAAATAAAATCGAATTTGTTAAACTGAATGATGATTTTGTACAGCAATCTTTTATTCAGAAGAGCCATCAGATCATTTTTTACAACTATAGCATTATGATTATTGACGAACACATGAACAATAAGGAGATACTGGGCAACAAGAGGTTTTCTTGTCTGTGGTTAACAGGAAACGGTAACTTTAATCTTAATGCGCTTTCAAAACAACTTCAATACAACACCCTCATTTTAGATGCAACGAACAAAGATTACAAAATAATCGCAATCAATGCTATGGCCGAAAATTATGGCATTCCATTACATGTTTTAAAGAAAAATCCTGCATATTTGATTAATCTAACCCAGTAAGAGCATTACAGTATAATACAAATCATTCACCCATGGAAAATCTGGTTTTGTACAGTGTAGATAAAAGAATTGCTACCATTACCCTCAACAGACCTGATAAGAGGAATGCCTTGAACCCCGACCTAATATCTGAATTAACTGAAACTTTCATTTGTGCATCAGAAGATGATAATGTCAAAGTGGTAATTCTAAAAGCGAATGGAAAAGCATTTAGTGCCGGTGCTGATCTGGACTACCTTCAACAATTGCAAAAAAATACTTTTGAAGAAAACGTAGCAGATTCTAACCGTTTGAGGAAACTGTTTACAACAATCTATTATCTTCCGAAAGTTGTAATTGCCCAAGTAGAAGGCCCTGCAATCGCGGGCGGTTGTGGATTGGCAACCATTTGTGATTTTGTATACGCTACGCCTGAGAGTAGTTTCGGATATACTGAAGTAAAAATAGGTTTTGTACCCGCTATTGTTTCATGTTTTCTAAAACAAAAAGTGAATGAAACTATTGCAAAAGAACTCTTACTTACAGGGAGAATCCTTTCAGCTGCACAGGCACTTGACTATAAATTGATAAATTTTGTAACAAGTTCGTCCGAAATCAGTCATATAGTTACTGAATTTGCGTTAGATTTGTGTAGCGATTGTTCTGGAAATTCTTTAATGATTACAAAACAACTGATTACACAGACAACAAATCCGTTCTTTGAGAAAAGTTTGGAAATTGCAGTGCAGATAAATGCCCGTGTTAGAGAACATGAAGATTTTAAAAAAGGAATTCAATCGTTTCTCAATAAAGAAAAAATTCATTGGTAATCAATATTACATTAACTTAAAATAAAAACATGTTAAAATCAATCAAAACTAGCGTTGTCGCTTTAATCCTAGTAAGTACAGCTATTATTGTACACGCCCAAAAAAAAGTTACCGAAGGTACTTTGGTTTTTGCTGTTACCGCAAATGGCTCAACTACTGATGTTAAAACCAAGTTCAATGGTTCATTAACTAAATTAGAAATAGAAAACGGACCAGCATTAGTGAACATTATCTCTAACACAGCCGATAAAACAGGTTTATTATTGATTGATGTTCCCGTTGCTCAAAAACAATTTGCAGTAAAAGTTAGCAAGTCTGATACGGAAGCACAGGAAGCATTACTACCGAAGTATTCTGATTACAAAGCAACAGGTGAAAAACAAACAATTGCCGGATTGAGCGCTGAGAAATATACTTACAAAGATGATAAAGGTGGTGCACATGAATTATGGGCAACTAAAGATGTTGATATTTCAGCAATCACCAGTGCAGGTTTTTTCAAAGGTTTAAATGCTTTCCCGGTAAAATATTCTGCTGTAATCAATGGTGTAAGTTCTGATCTGGTTCTTAAATCCCTTTCTGAAGCAAAAGTTGGTTCAATATCAACTGAAATTCCTGCAGGTTATGATATCGTGACCATGGATGAGTTAAAAGCCATGCAAGGTGGTGGAGAATAAATAACTATTATCTGATAATTAAGGGCTTTTTAACTGCCGGCATTTTATTTAAATTAGCCGAAAAGTTAAAAAGCTTTTTTTATGACTTATTTTTCTATGATAAAAAATCTATTATTTAAACTATCAATCGCCTGCATTACTTTTTGCTCATTAACAGATGCAAAAGCTCAGGGCGTAAACTGGGCTAAAGATGGCAATTCTTATTACCAGATAGCTGGTGGTGAAATTGTGTCGGTTACTTTGCCCAAAAATGAGCGTAAAACTGTCATCTCCCGGAAGCTCTTAACACCTGCAGGTAAAGACAATGCTATCGCAGTTCGTAGTTTTCAATTGTCTGCTGATGGTACAAAGGCGCTGATTTATACCAATAGTAAAAAGGTTTGGCGTTACGACACCAGAGGCGATTACTGGATTGCTGATTTAACAGCAAACAAAATCACACAGATTGGTAAAGGCAAACCTGCTTCCTCGCTCATGTTTGCCAAACTATCTCCTGACGCCAGCAAGGTGGCTTACGTAAGCAAACACAACCTCTATGTCGAAAATATCGACGGCAGCGATGCGAAAGCCTTAACAAACGATGGCACTGATCGCATGATTAACGGGACATTTGATTGGGTTTATGAAGAAGAATTTGATTGCAGAGATGGTTTCAGGTGGAGTCCTGATGGTAAGTCGATTGCCTACTGGCAAATTGACGCAACCAAAATCAAAAACTTTTTAATGATTAACAACACAGACTCTATTTATCCTTATACCATACCAGTTGAATATCCAAAGGTCGGTGAAAATCCTTCTGCTTGTAAAGTTGGTGTGGTCGACATTGCTTCTGCAAAAATTAAATGGCTGAATGTGCCAGGTGATAATATTCAGCATTATATCCCACGCATGCAATGGGTACCCGGTAGTAACGAAATCATTCTTCAGCAATTAAACCGTGAGCAGAATGAAAGTGTTGTTTTTATTTGTGATGCTGCTACAGGAACGGCAAAAACTTTATATACCGAAAAGGCTAAAGCATGGATCGATGCTCAGGATGAGTGGAAATGGTTAAATGACAATAAAGAGTTCACCATTTTATCTGATAAGGACGGATGGAACCATTTATATAGAATTAGCCGCGATGGTAAGAAAGAAACATTAATAACAAAAGGCAACTACGATGTGGTTGAAGTTAAATTAATCGACGATAAAAATAACTACGTGTATTTCATTGCCTCGCCTACCAATGCTACTCAGCGTTATTTGTACAAAACTAAACTGGATGGCAAAGGAAAATTAGAACAGGTTACCCCTTCTATTCTGCTTCCTGGTACACATAGTTACGATATTTCTCCTAACGCAGCATTTGCACGTCATACTTACAATAGCTCCACAGTACGTCCGGTAACCGAATGGATGAACTTTACCACAGGTAATCCTTTCACTATGGATGGAAGTATTACCACACAGCTATCTAAACAGGAAGCCGCTAAGAATAAAGTGGAATTTTTTAAAGTAACTACCGAAGATGGTATCGAATTAGATGGCTGGATGAAAAAGCCGGATAATTTTAATCCGGATAAAAAGTATCCGGTTGTATTTTATGTTTATGGAGAACCGGCTTCGCCTACAGCATCAGATACTTACGGAGCAGGTAGAAACGGGCTCTATGCAGGCGATATGGCAAAGGATGGCTATATTTATATTTCTATGGACAACCGTGGCGCACCTGTGCCTAAAGGTGCTGCATGGAGAAAAGGCATTTATAAAAATATAGGTGTAATCAATATCCGCGATCAGGCGATGGCTGCTAAAAAATTACTTGCAACAAATAGCTTTATGGATAAAGACCGTGTAGCGGTTTGGGGTTGGAGTGGCGGAGGATCTTCTACGCTAAACCTCATGTTCCAGTATCCGGAGATTTATAAAACAGGAATTGCCATCGCAGCTGTAGGTAACCAGTTAACTTATGATAATGTTTATCAGGAACGTTATATGGGCACTCCTTTCCCAAGCAAAGAAGCTTATATCAAGGGTTCTCCTGTTACTTACGCTAAAAATTTAAAGGGAAATTTATTGTATATCCACGGTACAGGTGATGATAATGTTCATTACCAGAATGCCGAAATGTTAATCAACGAGTTAATTAAAAATAAAAAGGTTTTTCAATTAATGAGTTACCCTAACCGCACACACAGTATATCTGAAGGCGAAGGTACAAGCGAACATTTATCATTAACATATACCAAATTCTTAAAAGAGAATTGTCCTCCGGGGGCAAGATAATTTTTTTTAAAAGGCAGCTCCTGGGCTGCCTTTTTCATATAATCAGAATCTGACTAAAGAAACTCACTACGATTGCAATTCCAAAACTCAGTAATGTGCCGATAAGTACATACTCTGTTAGCTTTAAATCATGCGCTTCCTTTAAATCACCAAAACGAAAAATAGATTTGGCAGCAAGTAAAAAACCTACAGCTTCAAAACGATTCGTCAGAATGAAAATGAAAATTAAAGTTCGTTCTAGGATGCCAATATATTTTCCCGCATTTTCTAATGATTTCGGACTTTCATCATTACTTTCAGGCAACCATTGGGCGATAATTACTTTCATAATAATGGACGTAGGCATCGTCAAGAAAAGTAAGCCCGACAGTACAATCCAGGTTCTCACATCATTCAGAAAACTGATATTTACACTGCCTTTATAAGCAAGGTGCCAAACCAGAACGATGCAGCTGATGTGCAAAACCTGATCCGTAAAAAATAATAGCCTGGCGTTGCTCCGTGTCTGCAATACTGATTTCAAAGCATCAATAATAAGATGAATAATTCCGAGAATAAGCGCTGCTTTCCAAATACTAAAGCTCAGAAAAACAATAAAAATTAGCACCACATGCACTAATACATGCAGGTATAGTTTTCCCGATTTGAATTTCTTTTCTTCCTTATCTTTCACCCAGGTACTGGGTTGCAGAAAGAAATCACCAATTAAGTGGGCCAGGATAAGTTTAACCAGGTAGATTTCCATGATTTAGAATTAAGTTTTTCAGTTTTTTACGGTATAATTCGTTCATCTCCATCAACTCAGAATAATGTGCACGTTTTAATGCTTCACTAACCGACGACTGTGTTCGCCCGGAAATAGCTGCCAGGCCACTTTGTACCGTATTTTCATTTTCCAATGCCAGTTTTACCATTTCTGCTGCCACAATTCCCCAGCTATCCATCGCAATTAATGACAGTTTAATCAAAACATTTATCTCTTCATCGAAATCAGAAAAATAAGTTTTTATGGCCAGGTTAACTTTAGCCTGCTTTAAACTATCAAAAGCAGTACCCGAATTAATAAACGCTTCGCCGCTAGATTCCGAAAGTTTCCTGCGCTTGCTGCTAACCTTGCCAATTCCAATTCCCATTCTAACATCAGCTGGCTTATCTATTCTGATACAAGCCTTCAAATAAGCAGCAACTTTAATGGCATTTTCAGGCTCAACTTCTAACTGGAAGCTATCGCCACGGTAAATTTCCCATTTGCTACTCTGCTCCGAAACTACTTTAAGAGCAGCTTTTAAATTAGCCAGCCAGCTATCTTTAATCTTTCTTGACCCAATAATATCGCCTGTAATAATACAAATCATAGTACAATATCTAATTTTTAAATTACATTTCAAACAATTATCGGCTAATCACCCGATATTTTAATTTATCGGCTATTTACCCGATATTTCGATTTATCGGCTAATTAACCGATAATTCACTTTATCGGCTTATTAGCCGATATACTCCTAAAACTTATCCTCTATTTCATTGTTTACTACTCATGGCATTAATCGAGTTTACCAAAAGAGGCATTTATTGCAAGCAAGGCGATTTCTATATAGATCCCTGGTGGCCTGTAGATTATGCCGTAACAACTCACGGCCATAGCGACCATGTACGCTTCGGCAATAAGCATTATTTATGCCATACACTTACGAAACCAATTATTAAACGCCGTATTAGTGAAGAGTTGCAGGTGGAAACACTCAACTATGGAGAAAGTATTGTTAGAAATGGTGTAAATATATCCTTTTACCCTGCCGGACATATAATCGGTTCTGCACAGGTGAGGTTAGAGTATAAAGGAGAAGTCTGTGTAATTTCAGGAGATTATAAAACCGAAGACGATGGAATCAGTGATCTTTTTGAACCTGTAAAATGCCATTCATTTGTTTCTGAAAGTACCTTTGGATTACCTGTTTATAAATGGCAGAAACAAGACATCGTATTTGATAAAATCAAAAGCTGGGTAACCGATAACATTCACCAGCAGAAAACCAGTGTACTCATCGCTTATAGCTTAGGGAAAGCTCAACGCTTAATTAAAAACCTCTCGGGGAATGTACCTATTTACGTTCATAACAGTATTGCTAACCTGAATGAGGTCATTATTGATGCAGGTGTAAATTTGCCTCAAACCATACGGATTACACCCGAAACAACCAAAGATGAATTGCAAAAGGGAATTGTAATTGTGCCTCCGGCTATGAGGGATAGCCGCTGGATTAAGAACCTGTCTCATGCTGTTACCGGAATTTGTTCGGGTTGGATGCAAGTCCGCGCACACCGCCGCTGGCAAAGTGCCGATGCCGGATTTGCATTGAGCGACCATGCCGACTGGACCGGCTTGATAGCGGCAATTGACGCAACAGGAGCAGAAAAAGTTTACGTCACACATGGCTTTACAGCAGCATTCAGCCGTTATTTAAATGATAACGGTATAGAGTCAGAAGAAGTCATGACTAAATTTGGCCAGGAAGATGATGAAGAAAATAAGGCCGACATGGCGGTGCAAAGCGAAAATACAAAGATATGAAGCGTTTTGCAAAACTCATCCAGCAGCTCGAACTGAGCAATAAAACCAACGATAAAATCGCAGCATTGGTAGACTACTTCAATTATGCTGACGATAAAGATAAGATATGGGTCATTGCCTTGTTCACGGGGAAGAAACCCCGGCGACCAATTAAATCTGCATTGATAAAATATTGGGCAATTGAAATCACACAAACGCCCGAATGGCTATTCTCCGAAAGTTATTCCAATGTTGGCGACTTAAGCGAGACAATTGCTTTACTCTTGCCTCCTGCTGAAAATACATCCGATTTTCAATTGCATAAATGGATTGAGGATTTGCATGATCTGGAGGGAAAAGATGATGAAGCAAAAAAAGCATTTATCTTAAATGCCTGGAACACACTCGAAACCCAGGAAAGGTTCATCTTCAATAAATTAATCTCAGGAAATTTCAGGATTGGCGTGTCAAATAAAATGCTGGTAAATGCCCTGGCAAAACAAAGCAATCTGGATAGCGCACAAATCATGCATAGCATCATGGGCAAATGGAACCCATATGAAATTACTTTCAGCGAGCTTATTAATGGAGTTCATGTAAATACAGATAATTCCTGGCCCTACCCTTTTTGTTTAGCCTATGCTTTAGAGCAAGAACCCGAAAAACTAAGTGATATTTCCGATTGGCAGGCAGAATGGAAATGGGACGGCATAAGGGGACAAATTGTAAAACGTAATGGCGAGTTATTTATATGGTCGAGAGGTGAAGAGCTGGTTACTGAACAGTTTCCTGAATTGCACTTTCTAACAGATGTTTTACCCGATGGAGTGGTTCTGGACGGAGAGATACTCGCCGTACAGGATAAACAGGTCTTATCATTCAGCACCTTACAGCAACGTTTAAACAGAAAAAGCATTAGTAAAAAACAATTGGAAGAAGCGCCAATAGGCTTTTTTGTTTATGATATCCTGGAATATGAAACTGTTGATTTCCGGGAACAGCCCCTTAGTGAAAGAAGAAAAATTCTGGAACAGCTAATTGGCAGCTTAGCAGAAAGTGCAGTGATTCTCTCACCGGTGATATCCTGTAAGAACTGGGATGAATTAGCAGAGCAAAGGAAAACATCACGCGAGATCAATAGCGAGGGAATTATGCTTAAAAAATTAAGCTCCCATTATCACAGTGGCCGTAAGCGTGGCGATTGGTGGAAATGGAAGGTAAATCCCTATACCGTTGATGCAGTAATGATTTATGCTCAGAAAGGGAGCGGCCGCAGGGCAAATTTCTTTACTGATTACACTTTCGCTGTGCGCGATGGGGAAAATCTGGTTACCATAGCAAAAGCATATTCAGGCTTAACAGATAAAGAAATTAAGGAGGTCAATTCCTTTGTAACCAAAAATGCAATCGAAAAATTCGGTCCGGTTAGAACCGTTAAGCCTGAACTGGTTTTCGAAATTGCATTTGAAGGGATCGCAGAAAGTAAGCGTCATAAAGCCGGATTAGCACTTCGCTTTCCGAGAATTTTGCGTTGGAGAAAAGATAAAAAAGCTGCCGAGATCAATACATTGGAAGACTTGAGGCAATTGCTGGAATCCACATTCTAATCTCCATGCTCACCCCTCACAATTACAATAAGATTAATAAATATCAGTAAATTTCTTCCCCTATATGGATCAAACGAAAACCAAAGGCTATAAAACAGTTAAGCAGTGGCTTAAAGCCAATGGTCGTAAACCGTTTAAATTTCAGGAAGATGCCTGGCAGAATTATCTCAACGGCTACAGCGGACTGGTAAATGCGCCAACTGGTTTCGGTAAAACGTTCTCTTTGTTTCTGGCTGTAGTGATAGAAGCCTTAAATGCTTCTGAAGCCAGCAATAAGAAGGCGAAAGACCGGCTTCAGCTGATCTGGATTACCCCTCTCCGTTCACTGGCCAAAGATATTGCCAGGGCCATGCGGGAAACATTGCTGGAAATTGAATTGGATTGGCACGTTGGAGTAAGAAACGGAGATACTTCTCAGGCCGAAAAGGTACAGCAAAAAAAGTCTATGCCCGAAATCTTATTGATTACCCCTGAAAGTTTACATCTGTTACTGGCCCAAAAAGGATCCTCAACACTGTTTAAAAATCTAAAATGTATTGTTGCTGATGAGTGGCACGAGCTATTGGGGAGTAAACGTGGTGTACTTGTTGAACTTGCCGTATCGAGAATCAAAGGCCTGCAAAAACTTGAAAAAAATCAGTTTTTAAGGGTTTGGGGGATTTCCGCAACCATTGGAAATATAGAAGAAGCTTTAGAGGTATTGGAGCCGGATACTACAGCCCAACGGATTATTGTAAAAGCCGATCTTGAAAAAAAAATCCAGATAAAATCAATCCTTCCTGATGATATTGAAACATTACCCTGGGCCGGGCATCTGGGTTTAAAGCTTGCCTACAAATTATTACCGATTATTGAAAAAAGCAAAACCACGTTAATTTTTATCAATACCCGCGGGCAATCAGAAATGTGGTATCAGCATTTGCTCAATCTCGAGCCTGAGCTGGCAGGACGAATTGCCATTCACCACGGTTCTATCGACTTCGAGTTGCGCAACTGGATTGAAGATGCGCTACACACCGGAGCGCTTAAAGCTGTTATTGCAACATCATCTTTAGATCTGGGTGTCGATTTTAAACCGGTAGATACGGTTGTGCAGGTAGGTTCGCCGAAAGGAGTAGCCCGGTTTCTTCAGCGTGCCGGTCGTTCTGGTCACTCCCCTCACGAAGTTTCAAAAATATATTTCTTACCCACACATGCTTTAGAACTGGTAGAAGCGGCTGCCATTAAAGAAGCAGCCGTAACCAATAATATCGAAAGCCGCGAACCATTTATCATGACTTTCGATACACTGGTACAATATCTGGTAACCCTGGCCATTGGTGATGGGTTTGACGACAAAGTGATTTATGAGGAGATCCGGAATACACATGCATTCAGGCTTATTCTACCTGAAGAATGGACATGGGTGATGCAATTTATCACTTCAGGTGGCGATAGTTTAAGCGCTTACAATGAATTTAAAAAGGTTACCAAAGATGATGATGGACTTTGGAAAGTAAAAAGCCGGCAACTGGCCATGCGACACCGGCTGCACATTGGCACAATTGTTAGTGATGCCATGCTCAAAGTAAAGTTTCTCTCCGGAGGCTACATTGGTATGGTTGAGGAATATTTTGTTACGCGTTTAAAAGCCGGCGATAATTTTCGGCTTGCCGGGAGGGTACTCGAATTTGTACAGGTAAAAGACATGACTGTAATCGTTAGGGTGAGCAAACAGAAAAATGCTATATCCCCGAGCTGGAATGGCGGACGTTTGCCCTTATCTTCTAACCTGGGCTCTGTATTACGAAAAAAATATAATGAAGCATTAGATAAAACCCATCAGGATGAGGAACTGGATTCGGTTTATCCCTTATTCTTATTACAGGAAAAACGTTCGCACGTGCCACGCAATGATGAATTACTCATCGAACTGATCAACAATAAGGAGGGCTTCCATTTGTTTGCCTATCCGTTCGAAGGACGTCTGGTACACGAGGTGCTCGCGGCCCTGGTGGCATACCGGCTAAGTAAACTCTTGCCTATAAGTTTTTCTATAGCAATGAATGATTATGGGTTCGAACTTTTAAGCGACATTGAAATACCAATGGACGATGCTATCGCCTATGATGTGTTTTCCCCAAGAAATCTTACGGAAGATATTACCCTGAGCATAAATTCCACAGAAATGGCCAGGCGAAAATTCCGCGATATCGCCTGTATTTCAGGCTTGGTGTTTCAAGGGTATCCGGGGAAATATGTAGCCAACAAACACCTCCAGTCATCGGCAGGTTTGTTTTTTAATGTTTTTAGTGATTATGATAAACATAATTTACTTTTGCGGCAGGCTTACGATGAAGTATTTTATCAGCAACTGGAAGAGCCTCGTTTAGCTTCGGCACTCGAGCGGATTCAGAATGCTACGATCATTATTACACATCCTAAAAGTTTTACCCCGCTATCATTCCCAATTAAGGTAGACAGTTTACGTGAAAACATGAGCTCAGAAGAATTGGAACAAAGAATTGTCAGAATGAAAGCAGAGTCTGAAAAGTTTAAATAATATATAAATCTAATTAATGACCATTATAAGCCACGGTGAAGAACTGATTTTAGACAAAGAAAGGGCTTTATATTTACCCCAGCATCAACTTTTAGCCATCAGCGATCTGCACCTCGGTAAATCTGCCCATTTTCGCTCTGCGGGCGTACAGGTACCTTCAACTATTGCTCAAAATGACCTGTTTCGATTAGGCTTACTTATTGAGAGTTATAAACCTGCTACCTTGCTGATTAACGGTGATATGTTTCATCATGGTTTGAATAGTGATATTGATGAATTCTCTGAATGGAGAAGACAATACCGCGACGTGAGTTTCTTACTGGTCAAAGGAAACCATGATCGTTTGGCAAATGCAGACTATGCTTTAATGCAGATTGATATTCATGAGCCAAGCTACTGCCTGGGTCCATTTTGTTTTATCCATGATGCACCGATGTGTACCGAAGAAGAATTATACCCGATAAGCGGACACATCCATCCCGGCGTCACCGTTGTGGGTAAGGCTAAACAAAAACTAAAGTTTCCTTGTTTCTATTTTGGTAGCAGCTACGCTGTGCTCCCTGCCTTTAGTACTTTCACTGGTCTGTATAATATCTACCCTAAAACAAATGAGCAAATTTTTGCCGTAACCCCAAATCAGGTTGTCGAAGTTTAACAGAGATTTGATTAAATCTCCCTGTTGATGTCCCACGCTTCCAGATAATCTGCTACCCTACGTACAAACATTCCTCCCAGCGATCCGTCTACTACCCTGTGATCATAAGATAACGAAAGGAACATCATATGTCGGATTGCAATCACATCGCCCTGTTCAGTTTCCAATACCGCAGGCTTCTTTTTAATGGCACCAACAGCCAGAATAGCAACCTGAGGCTGGTTAATTATCGGTGTACCCATGATATTTCCAAAAGATCCCACATTTGTTAAAGTAAACGTACCGCCTTGTGTCTCATCTGGTTTTAGTTTAGAATTGCGTGCCCTGCCTGCAAGGTCATTTACTGCTTTGGTCAACCCTATCAGATTAAGCTGATCTGCATTTCTGATAACAGGCACAATCAAATTACCACTTGGTAAGGCAGCCGCCATACCGATATTAATATCGCGCTTTTTAATGATCTGAGTTCCATTAACAGATACATTAACCATAGGAAAGTCCTTTATAGCCCTGGCAACTGCTTCAACGAAAATGGGTGTAAAAGTAATCTTTTCATTTTCACGCTTCTCGAAACCGTTTTTTACTTTGTTACGCCATAAAACCATGTTGGTTACATCGGCTTCAACAAATGAGGTGACGTGCGGAGAAGTGGTTTTACTCATCACCATATGATCGGCAATCAGTTTACGCATCCTGTCCATTTCAATGATTTCATCTCCTCCTGACACTGACGTAGTTGATGCTTTGCCAGGTGCGGGTGTTTGAGCCGGATCTGCTTTTTCAGCTACAGGAGGTACAGGAGGCTGCATTACAACTGTAGCAGAAAGGACAGGCTTATCACTATTCCTGCTGGCAATATAATTCAATAAATCATCTTTATTTAATCTGCCATCAGCACCAGAACCCGTTATAGTATCAAGTTCTGCCACCGGAATATTTTCCTGTAAAGCAATACTTTTAACTAAGGGCGAATAAAATCTTTCAGATGATCTAAAGTTGGCTGACACCGCCTGCTCTTCCGCAACCGGTAACTGTGCAATACCTGGTATGGGCTCAGCTTTTTCTTCAACAGCAGGAGTCTGCTTTGCAGGAACCTCTTCATTAACTGATTCAGGTCCGTCTGTTTCTATAACTGCAATCACCTCGCCTACCTGTGCTACATCATTTTCATTAAATAATTGTTTTACCAATTTACCGGCAACAGGCGATGGAACTTCTGAGTCTACCTTATCGGTAGCAATTTCCAGAATGGTGTCATCTAAATCAATAGAATCGCCGATTTGCTTTACCCATTTAATTACAGTTGCCTCTGCAACACTTTCACCCATTTTTGGTAACAATAATTCGTATTGAGCCATATTAAATTACAGTATTTGGTATTGGTAAGGCTGTAAAAATACAGTTTTTATTCTTTGTGTAAGTCTTCTTTAAGTAGATTTAATAGCATTGCCAAAGCCGAAGAAGCCGAACGCTCGATATTCTGAGTGCGTTTATTGCTGAAATTAAACACTTTAGCAATTGTTTTATCTTTTGATGAAACTGCAATCCAAACCGTTCCAACAGGTTTGTCATCTGTACCCCCATCTGGCCCCGCAATTCCACTTACGGCGATCGAATAATCTGTTTTAAATTGTTTAATAGCCCCTTCCGCCATTTCGGTAACCGTTTCTTCACTAACCGCACCGAAAGTATCAAGAGTACTTTGTTTAACACCTAAAATTGATTCTTTCAGCTCATAAGCATAGGCTACTGCCCCGCCCCAGAAAACCGATGAACAGCCAGGATGCTGGGTGATCAGATGCGCAATGTAGCCACCCGTACAGCTCTCTGCTGTTGATAAGGTTAAACCTTCGTGCTTCATTATATTAATGATGGCTTTTTCCAAAGGGATATCCTCATCTGCAACTACATACTTCCTTACCCTGGTCATGATTTGTTGGGCATAAAACTCAACTTCAGCTATTAAAATTGCTTCTGAATCACCTTTTGCAGATAAACGTAACCGCACCTGCCCCAATTTTGGCAGATAAGCAAGCTTAATGTGCACCGGTAAAGCATCCTCAATATCCTCAATTTCTTTGGAAAGGAATGACTCACCTATATTAGCCGTGAGAATAGTTTTATGAACGATAAAAGGTAGCTTAAATCTCGATTTAATCCTGGGCAGGATTTCATCATCCATCAGGTACATCATCTCGTAGGGTACCCCGGGCATAGAAACGAAAATCTTATCATTTTCTTCAAACCACATGCACGGTGCTGTTCCGTTTCTGTTTACAATCACTTCGCAGCCATCAGGAACATCTGCTTGCTGCGCATTGATATCCAAAAGCGGCCGGTTGTATTTTTTGAATATAGAGGTTACCATTTCCATGGCCCCTTCGTCACGTCGGAAACCCATCCCGAAATACTTCGCAAGGGTCTTTTTAGTAATATCGTCTTTCGTGGGCCCCAGTCCACCGGTTATTAATATAATATCAGCACGCTTTTCAGCATCTGCTAAAGTTTGCAGAATGTGCTGCTCATCGTCAGAAACTGATGTAATCTGTTTAACAGATACTCCAATCAAATTCAGCTGATGAGCCATCCAGGCAGAATTGGTATCTACGATCTGGCCTATTAGTATTTCATCGCCAATGGTTATAATTTCAGCTAACATAAATTTATTGTAAGGTACTGTAGAAACCTTGTCTTTTGCTCAGTTTCAAATCCTGCAAAATAGAAGCTTTAACTTTTATCGTTACAGAGTAACTTTTGTAAGCACCATAAGGCACCCAGTTAACACTCATATCCCAGCAATGCAGATCCCTGTAAATAGCAAGGTTCATAGGTGTTAAAGCGCTTTGTTTGAAATCGTATCCGGAATTAAATGTTACTTTCCACTTTGGTGTAAGATTTAAATCTCCGTTGAAATTCAATGTATTTGATAATGTAGTGGTATTTCCGTCATTACTGTACTGAAAGCTATAGGAAAAGGAGAAATTCCATGGAATATTAAAATCCACAAAAGCGTTTGGATCCCGGCTAATGGCAGCCAGTTGTTCGGATTGAATATCGTTTAGTCCCTTTTTATTTGCCGCATCTCCCAATTTATCATTGGCTTCATTTTTTCGCTTTAAAGCTTCCGGGTTCAGGCTATAATCAAACGAGAAACCGAAATTTGCCAGACGTGGAAGAAATTTCCCTGCCTGAAAGAAATAGCGATCCCTCCTGATCAGTAAACCCGTGCCTAATGTATCTGGTCCCAATGCATATGGATCCAAAGTACCACTATAATTGATACCAAGTTTATCAGTAAACTGAGAACGACCGCTGAAGCCTATTGTTGATAATTTGTACGAAGTTGCAAGAAAGTTGTAAGAACCACTAAAGCTAAGCCCTTGTATAATCGGAATCTTTTTTGAACCAGTACCCGTAGTATCATTTTTCGATTTTACTTTCAACTCTACAGTATTGTCGAGACTAAAACCGATAGAGGCGTTTTTACTTCCAAATGAACCCGGTTGGGCCATACCTTCAAAGATAGAATAAGTCAGTGGTAAACCATTTGTTCTAATCTGATTACCGTATTGATCTATCGCAGGCAAATAAGGTCCGGTACCAGGTTGCGTAAAGTCAGGCGAATAACTGAGCGACACACTTGGTGTCATCACATGCCTCATGGCCTGAATCTTCCCGGCCGGGTTAAAGTCGCGGCGCCCGTATATTTTTGTAGAAAGACTGGTTGACAGGTTATAACTTCCCGCACGTTTGAAACCGCTTAAAGTATCTTGTCGGGAAGTGTACGTCCCATCTGCAAAGGAAGTGTACTTTCTTTCAATATGTTGAAAGTTCCAAACCTCATTATAGGTTCCTCCTAAACTAAAGTTCAGGTACTTTAAAGCAGTAAATGACATGTTCACCGGAATACTATGCGATACACCACTCCGCAGTCTTTTCAATCCGTCGTTGCTAAAAAGCAAACTGTCGTAAGTATCTATCTTATTTGTTCCCTGTAAACTATATCCAACGGTGATTTTCTGATACCATTTTTGATCGCCTACCCGTTTTTTTGAATCAAAAGGATTAAAGGTCGGAACGTTGAATGTCACTTCTGGCAGTCGGATTGAAATAGCACCGGTACTAATCGTCTGATCGGTAGATGCTCCTACCGAATAGTTCATCCCATTTGCATACGATTTTGCATAATTAATGCTACTTGAAGTAGTCGCTGTTGCAATTGCTGCCTGGTCATATGTCGTTCCTGCCGCCGTATTTTTATAATAACTGTTACGCCCTGTTGAAACCAGCCTTACCGAGGCACTAAAAGTAGTACCTGGATTCGCGTTTGCATTCTGATTATGGCTCCAGTTGATGCTGAAGTTTTTGGTTGGATTGGCAAAGGCCTCCGTGCCTTCCAGTCCGTCTTTAAAGCTGGCGTAGGCCAGATTAATGTTGCCGCTGTATTTATATCTTTTAGTGTAATTACTCAATATACTGGTTTCATAAGAGCCATTGGTGTATATGGAACCTAGAAGCTTGGCATCCCAATAATCATTCAAACCAAGATAATACCCTCCCTGCTGTAAGAAGAATCCTCTTGTTGCATCTTCCCCGGGCGTAGGTAAGATAAAGCCCGACGTTCGTTTATTTGGTTTGGGGAAAAACGCAAATGGCAAACCGAAAAAGGTAGGTACATCTTCAAAAATTAAGTATACCGGACCTGTGATAATCTGCTTTTCCGTCACTACTCCCTTTGATATCATTAAACCAAAATGTGGATGAGGCAAATTACAGGTGCTGTACATTACATTTTTAACGTGAAGTTCGTCGTCTATCTGCTTTTTACTCTGCCCTCCGGAAAAGAATCCGCCCTCCTGCTCCGAAAATACACCATATACTTTAGCGCGTGTAGTGGTAGAATTATAAAAAATTGAATCGGCAATTGCAGTACCTTCTGCACCGGATTTGAAAATTGGCCTTCCTGAATATTTTCCTGACTTCGGGTCTTTCACCCCACTCGCAAAGATAGTATTGTTCTTTTGGTCATATTTAATATAGGCAGCATCTAATTCAAAATCACCATAAATTACACGGGCATTTCCATATAAGTAAATGATATTCTTAGCTTTATTCATCCTGATGGAATCGTCAGCTTTATACTCTACCTTCTGATCGAGACTACTATTGTTCTGCGCAACTTTTTTAGTGGTATCCTTTTTAGTTGTGTCTTGTTGAATTACCTGTTGCAATGAAAAGTTAGAAAATGCGTTTGCTTTACCAACAGCATGTGTTAATAAAATGACAGAAATTAGTAAAATAGAGCTCTTAAGAAGTTTCAAATTCGTATTTGAATGTTATTTTTGCACAAATGTTTAATCAAAAACGTTCAAAATTAGTGAAAAATATACCATTGATGTATCTTAAATCCATTTTAACATTTATTATTTGTTTAGCTTTATTCAACAGTATTGATAATCAAGCTTTTGCACAGGATTACAAAATCAAAACAATTGTTATTGATGCGGGCCACGGTGGTAAGGATGGGGCTACGCATGGCGTTTATTCAAAGGAAAAAGACGTGGCATTAAAAACTGCGCTTAATCTTGGAAAAGCGCTTCAAGATAGCTTGAAAGATATCAAAGTGATCTACACGAGGCAAACGGATGTTTTTATTCCGCTTTACGAACGGATAAACATCGCAAACAATGCAAAAGCTGACTTATTTATATCCATTCACCTCAACGACATGCCAGTTCGCGTTTCGAGGTCAGTCGATTATTATAAAAAAGTAAAAGGAAGAAAAGTTCCCGTATATACTACAGTTACGTCTAAAAGTACATCGACGCGGGGAACGGAAACTTTTGTTTCAGGAACGGGCCGCATGAGCGAACAGGATGAGGTCATCAAAAGGGAGAATGCCTCCATGTTTCTGGAAGATAACTATCAGAAAAACTATGAGGGTTTTATTGCCAACACGCCTGAAAACGACATCATGATCTCGTTAATGAAACAAACCAACAGGGATCGAAGCCTGAAGTTTGCCTCCATGTTACAACAGGAATATGTTAATGCGGGAAGGATAAACCGCGGTGTGCAGGAGAAAAGCCTGGCCGTATTGGCAAGAGCCTCAATGCCTGCTGTGCTAACCGAAATCGGTTTTGTAAGCAATCCAGATGAGGAAGACTATATGAATTCTCCGGAGGGACAGAATGAAATTGTAGGTGGTATCATCAAAGCCATTAAAAACTACAGGCGTATTGCTGAAACTTCTTTCTAAATTTAAATAAATGAAGATTAAACTGCTTTTAGTACTGTTATTCGTTTCATTGGTTTCCTCATTGGAGTTAGCTGCACAGGGTTACAGAATTAAAACAATTGTAATCGATCCCGGCCACGGCGGCAGAAAACCCGGCGCATCTGGAAAAATTTCCACGGAAAAAGATATAGCACTTAAAGTAAGTATAAAGCTTGGCCTAAAAATTAAGGAAGCGCTCCCGGATATAAAAGTGATCTTCACGCGGAAAACTGATATCGATGTGGATTTATACAGAAGGGCGGAAATTGCAAATGATGCGGGAGCCGATTTATTCATCTCTATACACTGTAACTCTATGCCTCCGGGCAACAAACACATCAAAGGAGTGGAAACTTTGGTTGCCGGTTCACATCGACTAAAAGAGCAAGACGCCGCTATTCGTGAAAATGCAGATATCAAGCTCGAAAAAAACTATAAAAGTAAATACGATGGCTACGATCCATCGAATCCAAGTTCATTTATTCTTTTATCATTATTAAAAAACACCTTTCGCGATAAAAGCATTAAATTTGCCAAACTTATTCAGAATGCATACATCAGCCGCGATGAACGTTCCAGCAGAGGCGTTAAAGAGCAGGGTGTATTGGTGTTGCAGAGATGTGGCATGCCCGCTGTGTTAACCGAGATTGGCTTTATTTCCAATGCTGAGGAAGAGAAGTACATTTATTCGGCAAAAGGACAGGATGAAGTTGCGAGTTCCATTTTAGAGGCTATAAAAACCTACAAGAAAAATATTGAGGTGAAATAGCCGGGACTGCAAAGGATAACTATTGACTAATAAAACAAAAATTATAACAGAAAATCAAACAAAACCGATGCAGTAAGCATTATGTAATTAAAATTACATATTTAAGCATCATAAACGAAATGTGCGCTCAAACAAGTATTAAAGTATTAATTTTAGCGCTTGTTGCCAATAAATAAAACACTCATGAAGATTAAGAACGAAACCAAAGTAGGAATATTAGCTGCTTTTGCCATTGCTTTATTAATAATTGGATACAACTTCCTTAAAGGAAATTCAATCTTTTCAAGCGAAACTACACTATTTGCCCGTTATACCAGAGTTGATGGCTTAACCGTTTCAAAACCCGTTTTAATTAATGGCTACCAAATTGGTCGCGTGGCTAAACTTCAGCTTGAACCTGGCGGTACTATCCTTGCAACGTTAAGTATCAATAGTAAATATGATATCCCGGAAAATAGTATCGCCCGATTAGAAGGTACAGATTTATTGGGTAGTAAAGCCATCGTAATGTCTTTAGGTAACTCCAAAAAAATGGCCGAAGATGGATTTACACTAAATGCGAACGTAGAAAAAGGATTGATGGAACAGGTGCAACCGGTTCAAAAGAAAGCTGAATTAATTATCGGGAAAATGGACTCAATTCTGAGCAGCGTGAATTCTATTTTGAATCCGAACTTCCAGAAGAATGTAGACAGAAGTTTTAACAGTATTGCAGGAACCCTTGCTTCTTTGGAAAATACTTCAAAAAAAGTAGATGGTTTGGTTGGTTCAGAAAGTGCGCGTATCGAAGCCATTTTCAAGAATGTTGAAGGAATCACTGCCAATTTGAATAACAATAACAAAAAGATAAGTGATATTTTAACCAATATTAATACGGTTACCGATAAGTTTGCAGCAGCCAATTTTAAAGAAACATTGGATAATGCAAACAATGCTATTGCCGATTTGCAGAGCGTTATCGCCGGAATTAAGAATGGTAAAGGTAGTTTAGGACAGTTGTTAACGGATGATCAGATGTACAACAACCTGAATAATGCTTCCAAAAACCTGGATGCTTTAATGATTGATTTAAAAGCAAATCCCAAACGTTACGTACACTTCTCAGTATTTGGTGGCGGTAATAAAGATAAATAGAAAACAAAATCTCATCAGGAAAAGAAAAAGGCTTGTGATTAATAATCACAAGCCTTTTTTGCGCATCAGTATATTTGTTTTTTACAGTTGAAAGGTTCTCCCCTCAACTGCCAGTTCGGTATTTTCAAATACAGATTCAGTTTCTTCCAGCAGCATTTGTAATGTTTTGTACCGTGATGAAAAATGACCGATGAGTAGTTTCTTTACACCATTAATTTTAGCCACCTCTCCAGCTTGTAAGGCAGTTGTGTGATGGGTTTCTGTTGCCCTGTCTAACAGGTCATGCATAAACGTAGCTTCGTGATAAAGCGTATCGCATCCTTTTATCGTTTCAAAATAACGCACATCGTAAATCGTATCAGAGCAATAAGCATAGCTTCGTGGTGCTTCCGGAGGCGTAGTGTATTCCTCGCTTTTTAATATTTCACCATCAGGCAATTCCACATCGATTCCCTTTTTCAAAGCCGTGTAGTACGCCATCGGTATTTCATCAGTTTTTTCCTTAATCAACTTTCTCTGTCTCTGCTTCTGCTGAAAAAGAAAACCTGTTGTGGGAATACGGTGATTTAATATAATAGTCTTAACAACCAGATCCTGGTTTTCAAAAATTTGCCTTGGTTCATCAGCGTCAATAGGTACGAATTCTATGGGATACCTTAAAACAGTATCAGAATACCTGAACTGAATTTCCAAAATTTCTAACAAAGGTTTGGGTCCAAATATCTGCATTGGCTTCACCCTTCCGTTAAGGTGCAAACTTGAAAGCAAACCAATTAAACCGAAGTAATGGTCGCCATGTAAGTGACTGATGAAAATATAATCAATGCGAGCAGCTTTTAGGTTATATCTGGTAAGCTGTTGCTGTGTGCCCTCACCGCAATCAATCAAATAGTATTTTTCGTTACAATTTAAAAGCTGTGCAGAGGGGTTCCGGTTATAAACCGGTGTCGCCGAACTACTCCCAAGAATCGTAACTTCAAATTTCATATAGGTATGATGTAAAAAGCCTCGTAAATTCTAACATTACGAGGCCTTAATTTTATTTAACTCAATAACTATTTATCGCCTCTGAACTCTTTTTCCAATTCATCCATAAAGATGAAATCGGTTGCTTCTTCCAGTGTATTAACAAACGTTACAGAATGGAATATGTTTGACAATTCAATAATCGGTGCAATTTCATCGTTGATACCAGTTACAATAAAAAGTCCGTTAACAGATTTGCACAGCCTGTCTCCTACCAATAGGCAACTTAGATCCTGTGCATCATTGCATTCCTTTACATGACTTAAATCAACAATGATATTCTTGTATCCCTCTGCATTGAGTAAGTACAATTCAGATTTTAATCCCGGCGCATTGTCATTCGTAAACCTTGGTTCTTTGAGCTTCAAGGTAACATATTTATCATGTTTATCTACTGAAAATTTCATCTCTTCTAATCTTTATTGCACTAAAGTATAAAAATTTAAAGCGTTTCCAAAGCTTTTAAAACATTGCCTTCAATCCTGTTTGAAATGGCATCAGCATCAGCTTTTTCGAATTTCTCACCTACTATCTGTTCATAAAGTTCAATGTACCGTTCAGAAATCGAGGTCACAATTTCAGGAGTCATTTCTGGGATCAGTTGCCCTTCTTTACCCTGAAAACCATTTTCTATTAACCACTTTCTTACAAACTCTTTTGATAGCTGTTTTTGGGGCTCATCAGCAGCCTGGCGGGCTTCATAGCCTTCAGCATAAAAGTATCTTGATGAATCTGGCGTGTGGATTTCGTCGATCAGATAAATTACCCCATCCGCTTTTCCAAACTCGTATTTGGTGTCTACCAGTATCAATCCGCTTTTCGCTGCAATCTCAGTTCCACGTTGGTATAGTGCGTAAGTATATTGCTCTAATTTTTCATAATCTGTAAGTGAAACAATCCCCTTGGCTAAAATATCTTCTCTTGAGATATCTTCATCATGCCCGACAGCAGCTTTTGTAGTTGGCGTGATAATGGGCTGAGGCAGTTGATCATTTTCCTTCAATCCATCTGGTAAGCTGACACCGCAAACAGAACGTTTTCCAGCGCTGTATTCACGCCATGCATGTCCTGCCAGATATCCCCTGATAACCATCTCAACCTTAAAAGGCTCACATATACGTCCGATTGTTACCATCGGATCCGGTACAGATAAAACCCAGTTAGGAACAATGTCTTGTGTAGCAGCTAAAAATTTTGCAGCTATCTGGTTTAATACTTGCCCTTTAAAAGGAATGGCTTCAGGTAATACCACATCGAATGCAGAGATACGATCGGATACAACCATCACCATAAACTGATCGGCGATAGTGTATACATCACGTACCTTACCTTTATAAAAACTGCTTTGATTCGGGAAATTGAAATTGGTTTCTTTTTGTGCTTTCATGAGGCAGTAAAAATAGGAAAAAAACCTTACTTACTGAATATCTCCATAAGCTTTCAGGATGTCTTTAACCAGTTTATGACGTACCACATCTTCACCGCTCAGATAGATAATATCGATTCCTTTAATATCTTCCAGGATCCTTAAACCATTAAAAAGACCCGACATTTGTTTTTTAGGCAAATCTACCTGCGTAACATCGCCGGTTACAATAAATTTAGCTGTCGGACCCATACGGGTTAAAAACATTTTAAGCTGCATATCAGTAGCGTTCTGGGCTTCATCAAGGATCACAAAACAATTGTCAAGTGTCCTTCCCCGCATAAACGCCAGGGGTGCAATCTCAATCGTTCTGTTCTCGATATAGAATTTCAGCTTTTCAGCCGGAATCATATCATCCAGCGCATCATACAGCGGGCGTAAATAAGGATCTATCTTTTCCTTTAAATCACCAGGTAAGAAACCCAGATTTTCCCCTGCTTCAACTGCCGGACGGGTTAAAATGATGCGTTTGATTTCTTTGTTTTTCAGAGCCCTTACCGCAAGTGCTACCGCCGTGTAGGTTTTGCCGGTGCCGGCAGGGCCAATTGCAAAAAGAATATCGTTTTTGGCAATGCTACTCACCATTCTGCGCTGGTTTGCAGTTCTCGCCTTTACCAGCAAGCCATTTGTACCAAATACGATTACCTCTCCACCGCCGCCAGTCGGCTGTTCCACATCTTTTTTTGCTACTCCATTTGCCTTCGCCCCTAAAATAGTTTCCACATCGTTATTGCTGAGCGAACTGTACTTTTCCAGGTGCGCCACCAGCTGATTAAACTTTTCTTCAAAGGACTTAAGTTCCTGCTCGTCACCAAGAACCTTAACATCACTTCCTCTCGCCACCAGTTTTAACTTGGCAAAAGCACCTTTAATCATTTCGTAATTCTCGTTATTAGCCCCCCAAAAATGAGCAGGATTTACGGTATCCAGAGTTAATTTTAATTCGTTCAAACTATAGTATTTTAAAAAGTTATCGGGCTATATTAATTAAAATTTGAATATTTGCACTCGCTTATGCCTCTACACAAGAATAAGCAATTATAATGAATTTTTAATGGGGATAATTACTTTAACAACAGATTTAGGATCAAAAGATTTTTATCAGAGTGCACTAAAAGGCAGTCTGCTGAGTCTTATGCCTAATGTTAATTTAGTTGACATTACACATGAAGTACCCTCTTTCAATATTTCCTACGCCGCATTCGTTTTGAAGAATGCTTATCCCTACTTCCCAAAGCAAACGGTGCATTTAATAGGGATAGATTCAGTATATAGTGAAAATACAAAATACATTGCCATTAAACATCGCGATCACTTTTTTGTAGGGGCAGATAATGGCATATTCTCACTGCTTTTTGATGATGTACCTGAAGATGTTGTAGAGCTGAACATCATGCAAGACCTAAAATACCTTCACTTTCCACTGGTTGATATTTTTGTGAAAGCAGCCACTCACCTGGCAAAGGGCGGAAAATTAAAAGACATTGGAATACCTGTAGCAGAGATTGAGCAGAAGATGCTTTTACATCCTGTAATTGAGAAAGATATCATCCGTGGAAGTGTCATCTACATTGATACATTTTGCAATGTGATTACGAATATCACTAAAGATCTGTTTACCAGAATACAAAAGAACCGCGACTTTACCCTTTACTTCAGGAAAAGTGAAACCATCACGCAATTGAGCTGGCACTATAATGAGGTACAGGAAGGCGAAAAGCTTTGCTTATTTGGCATTAGTAACCATCTGGAAATTGCCATCAACAAAGGCAAGGCAAGTGGCTTGCTCGGGCTGCATCTTGGAGATATCGTGCGGGTGGAGTTTCACTCCTAAAACAACTTCTGCCCTTTTCGCGTTTACACTTCATGAATAAATACGTTTATTTTTTTCTTGGTTTATTGTTCGCGTTTCAGGCGGCGGCTCAACAGGATACTTCAGCTTTTTCTGCACAGCGTAAAAAGGTGAATACAATGCTCGCCGAACGCAGCGCCAAATTTGGTCAATACGATGAAAGTTTAAATCAGCGCAGCGGAATATTTGGCTGGCAAACTAAAAAAGATATTAAAAATTCCAATGAAATATTGCGTCAGGTGGTTTTAACTGATAATAATATCTTTAAGGAACTAAAAGTCCTGATGGAATACAAAGATTTGCAGAACCAGCAAAAGGTTGAAGTGGCCGATCATTCACAGGAAAGGATCGAAAGTTACATGCGCAATATCAAAAAGTTGCAAGATGAGAATGAAGCACTCAGAACCAAGGCTAAAAGTGCTGGAACCAGTCCTGCAAATTATATCATCGTATTTCTGCTACTGGTCATGGCTGGTGGTTTTTATTTCTTCAACAGAAAGTTTAAAGTAACAAAGTAAAATGAAAAAGGAATTATTTAAAGCTTTGGCGAAGGTTAATAAATGGATATTGCCAAGTTTGTATAAAAAAGACCCGGCAAAATTAACCACATTCCAGAAAGCAATATTGGGCTATCGTTACTGGGTAACTACGAATGCCCTCGATTGAAAAAAGGCCAACTTCTCAGTTGGCCTTAAAATTAAATAATTGAAATTCAAGATCTTTCCCACCAAATGGCGCGGTAGGTTATTTCTTAAAGTGCTCAATAATTAAAGTTGCGAGTTCTGTACCAATGCGCTCCTGAGCTTCGTTAGTGGAAGCACCGATATGTGGTGTTAAAGAAATCTTCGGATGTGTTAAAATGGCAGCAAGCGGCGTTGGTTCATTGTCAAATACATCTAAACCGGCAAAGGAAACTTTACCAGAGTTTAAAGCTTCGATTAAGGCGGGTTCATCTATTGTTCCGCCACGTGAGCAGTTTACAATTCCAACTCCGTTTTTCATTTTACTAAACTCTTCAGCGCCTAAAATTGGCTTATCGGCAAAAGGAGTATGTAAACTGAAGAAATCACTACCTGTAATTACTTCTTCCAATGAAACCGTTTTTACCGGAATACTTACCGATTTTCCTCCCTGGAATTCCAAAGTAATTTCCGATTCAGAAGGATATAAATCGTAAGCTAAAACATTCATTCCCAAACCTAAAGCTACTTTGGCTGTTGCACGGCCAATACGACCGAAACCAATAATACCAATGGTTTTACCACTTAACTCAGTTCCTTTGGCATAAGATTTTTTCAGGTTATTGAATTGGGTTGCACCTTCAACAGGCATTTTTCGGTTAGCGTCCTGTAAAAATCTGATCCCTGTAAATAAATGCGAAAATACCAGCTCGGCAACTGACAAAGATGATGCTGCCGGTGTATTCACCACTGCAACCCCTTGACTACGTGCATACTCTACGTCGATATTATCCATACCAACACCCCCACGGCCAATCAATTTAATGTTCGGAACGGCATCTATAAGCTCTTTTCTAACTTTCGTAGCACTACGAACCGTAATGGCATCATAGTTTTTCAAAGCTTCGCTCAGTTGATCCTGAGGAATAGTTTCTGTATCCACCTGAAAACCCGCTTTTTCCAGTAATTCTTTACCGATGGGATCTATTCCATCGTTTGCTAATATCTTAATCATATTGATGATTCACTGACTAAATTGACTAAACCGGAAATTACCGGATCAATTATCTGTTAAACTTTTATTAATTCGCTTTTGCTTGTTTTTCTTCAAATGCCTGCATGGCGTCAATTAGGGCATGAACACTGGTAATTGGCAATGCATTATACATCGATGCACGAAAACCACCTACACTTCTGTGACCTTTGATTCCTATGATGCCCTGATCTTCAGCATATTTTAAAAATGGTTTTTCCAATTCAGGGTTTTCCATTACAAAGCAAATATTCATTCTTGAACGGTCTTCCACAGCACAAGTGCCTTTAAACAACGGATTGCGGTCAATCTCTCTGTATAATGCTTCTGCTTTAGCCTTATTTTCTTTTTCAATTTCGGCAACGCCGCCTTTTGATTTTAACCAGCGTAAATTTAAAAGTGCTGTATAAATTGAAAAAACGGGTGGGGTATTATACATCGAATCATTGTCAATATGAGACTGATAGTTCAACATTGAAGGAATTTTACGGTCAGTTTTTCCTAAAATCTCGTCTTTAATAATGACAATCGTCAATCCAGCAGGGCCAACGTTTTTTTGTGCACCGGCATAGATTAAATCAAATTTTGATACATCGATTACGCGGCTCATAATATCCGATGACATGTCGCTTACTACAGGAACATTGGTTACCGGAACTTCAAAAAGCTCAGTACCATAAATCGTATTGTTCGACGTGTAATGGAAGTAGGCACTGTCTGCAGGGATTTCAAAATCTTTAGGGATGAAGGTATAGTTCGACTCTTTAGACGAAGCTACAACATTTACGTTACCAATAAATTTGGCTTCTTTTAAGGCCTTAGTTGCCCAAACACCAGAATCTAAATAACTGGCTGTTTGCCCATCACCCAGTAGGTTCATTGGAACCATTGCAAACTGTAAACTTGCACCGCCTTGTAAAAATAAAACGGAATAACCCGATGGCACATTTAGTAACTCCTTTACCAATTTATCCGCTTCAGCAACAACTGCCTCAAACTCTGTTGTTCTGTGCGAAATTTCTAAAATTGATAATCCATCGTTAAAATCTAAAACTGCCTGTGCAGCTTGTTTAAACACTTCTTGAGGTAAAATACAAGGGCCTGCGCCAAAATTATGCTTCATCTTATTATATAATGTTTTATGGCCGTAAATGTAAAATTTTTAAAGGAGTTCTGACTATAAAATCGTATCATAAAAAATTAAATTTTGTTAAAAAACAGTAAGATATTGATGTATTTATTACAGTTTTTGCAAATAAAACGTTTAACCTTTAACATGCTTTTTCGGGCTACAAAAAGAATAAAAACCTACGTTTTTTTTTTTCAAAGATATGTGCAGCAGCATCATCCGCTTTAATACAAATTATACAGGCTGGTCTACGGCTTTAATTTGATAATTAGTTTTAGGTTAAATTGTCTGGCTGTAAGATAATTTGGTATGGCATATTGTACATTGTCAACATCTTTAAGCCATAAGTATGAAACAGTGTTGTTGATATTCAGCATATTGAAAATCTCGAAAAACAATATAACTGAATTAAAATTTTTATCGAGGAATTTAGGTTTATGCATGGCAGCATCATCCAGAAAATCCTTTGAAAAACCAATATCTACCCTTTTATAAGAAGGAATATAAAATCTGTCCAGGTATCGTGCCGTTTGTGGTGGCCCGATGGGTAAGCGTGAACCGTACAGTGCATTCAGGTGTACTTTATAAGTTGGACTGTTTAAAAGCCTGTCCTGGAAAAATATGGAAAAATTGATCCGTTGATCCGTCGGCCGCTTTAAATAGCCTGGGTAAATCATTTTTCCATTGTCAACGTAGCTATCACCGATTATATCCTCGTTCGCATGCATCACCGACATTCTGAAATATGACACCAGATCTTTGACAAACTCTCCGCCAATACTGAAATCGGCGCCGTAAGCAAATCCTTTCGAAACTTCATTGGCCAGATATTTGATTCGCAGGTTATCAATTTTGTAGGGAATCAGCCGGTCAGAATATTTGAAATAAGCTTCTGAAGTAAATTTTAAACGGGTACCAAAGGCATCAAAAGCATAGTCATAACCTACTGATGTATTGTATGAACTTTGTGCTTTCTGGGTAATGTTCAACACGCCGGTAAAATCCCGAATGGTTCTGTAGGATGGTGGCTGCTTGTAAACACCAGCTGTAAAACGCAGGATCTTATTATTAGAATTAGGCCTGTATGCAATTAATAACCTGGGGCTGATGAACAGCTGCCTGCTTAATGAGCTATACGTTGCCCTCGCCCCTAGTTGAAGTTCTGCGTAATTTGAAAGTGAGTAACTATCCTGAATATAAGCACTGTAATTTTTGATGTCACTGTTATTTTCTACATTGATGACATTTTGCAAAACTATATTTTTTAATTGGTTCGGCAATATAAACCCCGCCGAATCGGTGTAGTTATATTCCTGTAACCTGTCATTGTATTTTGACTGGTCAAATTTTAAACCCCATGAAAATACATGATTATCGAAATTCTGATCAACTTTCACCTCAGATGCAAAGGTTTGCGTATTCAGACTATTCCTGCCGTAATTATAATAACTGCCAATTCCTTTATTTTTAGTCACAAGACCAAAGTTTTCGCCCCTGAAATCCTGATCTATCTCGTCAAAAATATAACTACCATCAATATCAAATCGTTCCCTTTCGACCGTATTGAAGTAGCTATTAATAAATTTCATTACCAGATTAGGCTTGGGAGAATAGGTTGCGGTGACAGCTGAACCCAATGTTTGGTAATCATCAATTTCCTGTCCAGTGTAATCAACATTTAACCTCAATGTATTGGCTAATGTTCCGAATTGTGTTTCCCGGCTTGTTGGAACAAGTTTAAATTGCCCCATGTTGATGTTGCCTAGAAAACTGACGTTAAATTTTGGTGAAAACTCATATTGATACATCAGCTGAACATCACCGAAATTCGGGTTGTAACTCCCCTTTTCATCTTGCTTGATTAGTACATTGGAGTTATTCTTATACCTGATGCCGGCAAGTAAAAAACTCTTTTTTGACACCCGTTTAGCAGTCAGTGATGTATTGAGGAGACTAGTGCTTAAAATCAGTTGATTGCTATCAGGTCGGTCGTATTTAATATCAAGCACTGACGACAGTTTATCCCCGTATCTGGCTTCGAAGCCTCCGGCAGAAAACTTTGCTTTACTTACCAGTTCAGCGTTGATGAAGCTCAATCCCTCCTGTTGACCGTTTCTAATTAGCACAGGTCTGTTGATCTCTACATCATTGATATATATTAAGTTTTCATCGAAATTACCTCCGCGCACACTATACTGTGCGCTGAGTTCATTATTGGTCGATACACCGGGTAAGGTTTTCAGCATCGTTTCGAAATTGCCAGATACCAGTGGCATCGCGGCAACATCAGAAATATTGATTGTGGTGGTATTGCTTAGCTGATTTTGCTTATCTGTAATGTTGACTTGTTCAAGCTCGTTGATATTGGCTGTTAAGATCACCTGGCGGGTAATTCTCGCTCCAGAATGCTCAGTAAATTTCAGGGTTTGCTGCTGATAACCGAGTAAAGAATATTTGATACTGAATGTTTTTGAATTGGAATAAATGGTGTAAACGCCAAATTCATCAGTTATTGTAGATTGGGCCTGACCTAAAACAATTACGGTAACTTGTGACAGGGGTAGTTTCTCCTCATTATAAACAATGCCAGATACCCGTACCAGAGGCTGGGCAAACAAAATGCTGCAAAAGGCAATCAAAAGAAAAAGGGTTAGCCGGAGTCTGAGCATTTTTTTGTTCAATATCGGAAGGATGGTACCGCAAATCAAGGCTGCCGGGAGTTACTGACCCAAACAGTTAATCAATATCGAGGTTAGACACTTAACCGGTTCAGCGCTTGTCTTTTCATCTTAGAAATGGTTTCCGCGGGATCTTCTGTTGCAAAAATGGCATTTCCTGCAACGAATGCATTAGCACCCGCCGATACCAGTGCAGTGATATTTTGCAATCCTACACCACCGTCAACCTGAATAACCAGCTCATCATTTATTCCCCCCGAAAGCTGCTTCAGATCCTGCAATTTCTTATATGTGTTTTGTATAAATACCTGTCCGCCAAAGCCTGGGTTTACCGACATGATCAGGACTAAATCAAGGTCGCCAATAATGTCGCCTAGCAATGCAACCGGTGTATGCGGATTTAAGGCTACTCCGGCTTTACAGCCAGCGGCCTTAATTAATTGTATTGTTCTATGTAAATGGGTGCAGGCTTCATAATGAACCGTAATCCTGTCCGCACCTGCTTTTGCAAAATCCTGAATGTATTTTTCGGGCTCGATGATCATCAAATGAACATCAAGCGGTTTTAGCGCATGTTTTTTCACCGCTGCCATCACCGGAAATCCAAAAGATATATTTGGCACAAACACACCATCCATTACGTCGACATGAAACCAGTCGGCCTCACTTTCGTTGATCATTTCAATATCTCGCTGCAAATTGCCGAAATCAGCAGATAGTATGGATGGGGCAATAATCTTTTTCATTCAACTCGGTGGTTTTCGTCATTGCTTGGTGCCGCGCAACAACAAGTTAATTGTATATCTAGTAATATGGCAAGTTACAAAATCCTGATTAAACAAAATAACCATAAACAAAAAAAGCCCTTTCAGCTATATTCTGAAAGGGCTTTTTTTTTTCTCCCGACTGCGGAATCCCGCCGCCTGAATTTTATTTATGCTTGCGGAGCAGCGGGTTTTTCTGGTCTTGGCAATAAAACTTTACGGGAAAGTTTCATTTTACCTTGCTTATCGATATCTAATAATTTAACTTCGATTTTATCACCTTCTTTCAATACACCATCCATCGTTTCTAAACGTTGCCATGAAATTTCAGAAATGTGTAACAAACCATCTTTACCTGGCATAATCTCAACAAATGCACCAAATGGCATAATTGATTTTACTTTACCCTGGTAAACTTCACCAATTTCTGGTTTCGCAACAATGGCACGAATTCTCGAAACTGCCGAATCAATTGCCGCTTTATTATCAGCGAAGATCTCAACATTTCCTTTACCATCAACCTCTTCAATAGAGATAGAAGCGCCGGTTTCACGTTGCATTTCCTGAATGATTTTACCGCCTGGGCCGATTACTGCACCAATAAATTCTTTATCAATAACTAAAGAAACAATACGTGGAGCATGTGGTTTATAATCCTCATTTGGTTGGCTGATCGTTTTCTTCATCTCGTTTAAGATGTGTAAACGACCCTCCTTAGCTTGTAGTAATGCCTTGGTTAAAACTTCATACGATAAACCGTTGATTTTCAGATCCATTTGACAGGCAACGATACCATTTTCGGTACCTGTCACTTTAAAGTCCATGTCGCCTAAGTGATCTTCATCACCAAGGATATCAGAAAGGATTGCATATTTACCCGTTTTCTCATCAGTGATTAAACCCATTGCAATACCCGAAACCGGAGATTTGATTTTGATACCAGCGTCCATTAGTGCTAATGTACCGGCACAAACAGTTGCCATAGATGATGATCCATTAGATTCTAAAATATCAGATACTACACGGATGGTATATGGATTTTCAGCACCCTGAGGCAATACTTTTTTCAATGAACGTTGTGCCAATGCACCGTGACCAATTTCGCGGCGACCAGCACCTCTGTTTGGTCTAACCTCACCTGTTGAGAAACCCGGGAAGTTATAGTGCAATAAGAATTTTTGATAACCGTTGAAGAAAGCGCCATCAATCATTTGTTCATCATCTTTGCTACCCAAAGTAACTGATGTTAATGATTGCGTTTCACCACGTGTAAACACTGCTGAACCATGTGCCGCAGGCAAATAACCTACCTCACTCCAGATTGGGCGAATTTCAGTCGTTTTACGTCCATCCAAACGAATACCTTCGTCTAATAACAGATTTCTGATGGCATCATACTGTACATCATGATAATAATGTTTAGCCATTGCTTTAGTTAAATCAGCAGTGTCTTCAGGCATTGCCTCAAAAAACTCATTGATGATGGCCGTAAAACCAACTTTGCGTTCATCTTTATTTGAGCCCGACTTTGCTACAGCATACACTTTATCGTAAGTATCAGCGTAAACTTTAGCTTTTAAATCAGCATCGTGATCTTCGTGGCTATATTCGCGTTTTACAGTTTTGCCTGTAGCTTCTGTTAATTCAACCTGAATGGCGCATTGAACTTTAATTGCATCATGTGCAAATTTCAATGCCTCAACCATTTCATCTTCCTGAATTTCATCACACTCGCCTTCAACCATGCCGATATCGTTTGCTGAACCAGCAACCATAAATTCTAAAGTTGCACGCTCTAAATCGCTGGCGTATGGGTTGATTACCAACTTACCATCGATTTTAGCAACACGAACTTCAGAAATCGGACCGTTGAAAGGAATATCTGAAACAGATAATGCAGCTGATGCAGCTAAACCAGCTAAACAATCAGGCATGATATTTTTATCAGCAGAAATTAATGAAATCATCACCTGGGTATCAGAGTGATAATCGCTTGGAAACATCGGACGTAGAGCCCTGTCTACCAAACGTGAGATTAAAACCTCATAGTCCGATAATCTTGCTTCACGACGTAAAAAGCCTCCTGGAATACGGCCTGTAGCCGCATATTTTTCCTGATAATCAACTGATAAAGGTAAAAAGTCGGTACCTGGTTTTGCACCTACAGTAGATACAACTGTAGCCAATAACATGGTGTCACCCATTTTAACTACTACCGAACCATCGGCTTGTTTCGCCAGTTTACCAGTTTCAATTTCTACAATTCTGCCATCGCCCAAATCGAACGATTTTTTTATTACATTCATTTAAATAGAATTATGATGTGTTTTCCTCTTTCTACACACCGTTGTTTATATATGTTTTTGTTTTTGCTAACGAAGATAAGATTAAAAATTCCTATCTATAAAATTCCGGCAAAAATATTTTAAGGTAAATTAAAAAGCCATTCCCTAAAGAATGGCTCTTGCTGATAAAATTCGCTTATTTTTGTTTAATGATATCTCTCAACTGTAAAGTTTTGATGATAGCACGATAGCGCTCAATATCTTTTTTGTATAGGTAAGCCAAAATGCCGCGGCGTTTACCTACTAATTTTTGAAGTGACAACTGTGTAGAGAAATCTTTACGATTTTTCTTTAAGTGTTCTGTTAAGTGCGCAATACGGTATGTAAATAACGCTACCTGACCTTCAGCAGAACCAGTGTTGGTTTCTACTTCGCCGTGTTGTTTAAAGATTTCGGCTTTCTTTTCTGGACTTAAATACATTTCTTGAATAATATTAAAGCAATAAAAAATTAATTAATTGTGGCGCAAAGATAAAGTATTTTTCTGTATTAACAAACTAGAGTGAATTGTTTAATGGATGAGTTGTTTTAAGCGATTACAAATAGAACGAATACCTTACTTTTGCGCAAAACATTTACCTTGGAAAAGAATCAATTTAGCATTTTCGAAAGCGAGCTGCGAGTGCGGCCTGATGATATAGACATGTTTAACCATGTTCACAACAGTAAATACTTAGATTATGTACTTGCTGCCCGTTACGAGCAAATGGAAAAATTTTATGGTATGCCTTGGGAACACTTCACCAACCAGGGTTTGGGCTGGGTGGTAAGCCGCGTAGATATTAGTTTCAAGCGTCCTCTGCTGATGAACGATTTAATGCTGATTAGAACAGGAATATTAACCATGCATGAAAAAGGTTGTTCAGTACAGTTTGAAATTATCAATAAAAAAACCGGAAAAGTGTCTTCTGATGGTATCTTTGATTATGTGCTCATCGATTTGAACACCGGTCGTGGAACCAGAGTCTCTGCAGAAATGATTCAGGCCTACAGTATCTAGTTATTATTATACTTTAATGCTAACAATATGTCACAGTCAATAAAGACACCGGCCAAATTATCTTCTTTTTTTAGTTTACTCGTACAGTCAGTTAAGGGTAATGAAGTCGATCTGACATCCATTAGCATCAAGCGTGCGATCATTTTACTCGCTATTCCAATGATGCTCGAAATGGCAATGGAATCTGTTTTCGCGCTCGTTGATTTATATTTTGTCGGGCACCTGGAAAACAGTAGTTATGCCATACAAACGGTTGGACTAACGGAATCAGTACTCACCATTATTTATTCCCTCGCCATTGGTTTAAGCATGGCAGCTACTGCTGTTGTAGCCAGAAGAATTGGGGAGAAAAATCCTGATGCAGCTGCAAAGGCAGGTATGCAAACCATTGTTATTGCCGTGGTGATCAATATCATCATCAGCATATTAGGTTTAATTTACGCTGGTGATATTTTGCGCCTGATGGGTGCCTCCAGCGAAACCGCTCAGCATGGCGCCCCTTTCGTACGCATTATGATGGGCGGAAGCATCATCATTGTATTACTGTTTCTGATCAACGGAATATTTCGCGGTGCAGGCAATGCGGCCATCGCCATGAGAAGTTTGTGGATCGCTAATATCGCCAACATCATCCTCTGCCCTGTTTTAATTAATGGTTTAGGGCCCATTCCGGCCTTTGGATTAACAGGCGCCGCAATCGCCACTACTATTGGACGTGGCCTTGGAGTCATATACCAGGCATATCAGCTATTCAATGGAAAAAATACCCTTAAAATACATGTCAGCCATTTTATTCCTGATTTTAGCCAGATCAGAGCCATTGTTAAAATTGCCGCACCTGCTATCTTTCAGTTTGTCATAGCGAGTTGCAGTTGGGTCTTTCTGGCAGAACTGGTAGCCACGACAGGTGGCGATGAAGGTTCGGCAGGATACCAGACAGCCCTGCGTTTAATGATGTTTTTTATGCTGCCCGCCTGGGGGCTGAGTAATGCAGCTGCTACGCTGGTGGGCCAGAATCTGGGTGCGGGCCATATAGAGCGTGCTGAACAATCGGTTTATCAGACACTAAAATATATTATCGTTTTCATGGCGACCGTAAGTGTGGTATTTTTGACCTGCGGGCATCTATTTGCTTCGTTTTTTACATCCGATTTGGCCGTAATTGCGATTGCAGGAAAGGCGCTAAAGATTTTGAGTATCGGTTTTGTAATCTATGGTGCAGCTATGGTATTTAGCAGTGCGTTCAATGGCGCAGGTGATACCTGGACGCCAACCCAGATTAATATATTTGCTTTCTGGTTGTTTCAGATTCCACTGGCTTATTTCTTAGCGAAGTATCTCGAATTTGGACCTACAGGTGTTTTTATTGCAATTCCCACAGCTGAGGCAGGTATAGCCCTTGCAGCCTTTATCCTGTTCAAAAAAGGCAAATGGAAGAACACCATGGTATAGATAATTAACCGCAAAGGCACCCCTGACAGCTAAATCTTTCGGGTGCCTCTGCGGTATGGAAATGACTAATATAAAATTTCTCCCATATATTTGCTGGTCGAAACAGATTCACGGTTATCGGCGATAAACGCAACCCATATGTGGAATTTTTTTCCTTTTAATGCAGTCGCAATTTCCAGTTGTTCTGAACCCGCTTTGCGCTTCGCGCCGCTGTACAATACAGCAGCTCTACGTCTCTCTAAACAATATGCCAGGATCATCACCTGATCGCGGTTTCGGATCAGTGAATCTGCAAGCAGATTTACCCACTGAACCTCAATACCCTGCTCATTAGCCTTTACAGAAATTTCCTCCGGCATTTCGAGCTTCCCGTAAGTGACGGCAATCCTGCTGTAGTCAAGCTGGTCATCGGCATTGAATGCATGCTGCATATTGTATGACTTTGCTGCGTTATGCGCAGATAGATTTCTACTCCGCGCCTCAAGATTAAAACCAGTTCGGATAAACTCCTGTACAGGAGACATAAATTCCTGCAAATCCCTGAACTTCTTTCTACATTTGTTCTGCTTAACAGAACCCTTTTTGTTTTTTGTGCTGGGCTTTGGTAATGCCCTGATCACCCATTTCCCGTTTTGCGGGTAGCCAACTACGGTTCCAACCTTTCCGCGGAAACCTCCATTAATGCCGTCATTCAATACTGCCATAATACATAAATTTAAAAATTAATAATAATATCATGGGATGATCATACTAATATAAGCAATGGTTTTCAATTAGTTAACATTTTATTCGAACTTATCTCGCTGTTTGATCGGAGTTCAGTCGGGTACAATTGTCACAAGCCCGACCAAAGTCCGACCAAAGCCCGATTTAACAGTGACGCAGGTATTAGCAGTGGCAGGAAAAATAACACAAAAAAAGCTGCCTCTGAATTGGAGACAGCTTTTAGATGACGGAACCAGATTTAAATTAGTCCGGTTTTTCGTTGTTATAGATCCGAAGTACCTCATCCGCACTGAGCGCTTTGTTGTAATACCTGATGTCGTCCATTGAACCCCGGAAATAAGCAGCACTGGAATAATAGAACGGACTGGATGTATCTGTGAAGTTGAGTATGCTTTTCGGAAGGATCTGGCCAATTGCCATATTTACCGGGCTCGTTAGTCGAAATGCTGTACCTGAAGCACTTTCTGTTCTGGTTTGAACACCATCTACATAGAAAGTAATTGCGCCATTTCCTGCTGTAACCACTGCATGGTGCCAGGCGCCAACGGTCATCTTCCCGGGGTTACTATCCCGGTCGTAAGTTGCCGAGGTGGTTTTCAATGTCATAAACAGAAAATTATCCGATTGCAGCTGAAATTTAAATCCGTTCCATTTATTTAATGAAACCATGTAATTATCTGCATTGGCTTCTTTTACATTGACCCATAAACTTATGGTGAGCTGATCGGGGTTTAACGAAGCGGTATAGGGTATTTCAATATATGCGCCATTATCAAACGCATAGGCATTCGCCTCACGTCCAAAACGATCGGCGGTAGCAACAGGAAGTCGCCCCCCGTCACTATGATTCGCCGCGTTTCCTATAATTCCTGTCATCAGCGTTCCATGATGACCATTTGCAGTAGCATCCTGAGCATTACCACTAAAAAGCCATTTGGCAATAAGGTTCGATGCTGCCACTTCTTCAATTCTCCTTGCGCTGAAAGCGGTGGCCACTCTTCTTAAATTTGCTAATGCGTTATTTACTTCCTGTTGAGTAAAGGCTCCTGCGTTTACATTAACAGCCAGATCGAGTGCAGATTTCAGCTCGGCACGGGCCTGCTTTGGGTATTGACCGATATCGTGTCCTTCAACACTACTATTGTACACCCGTGACAGCGAGTCAGCCAGTTGAGTGAGCCCTGATTTATTAGAAGCATAATCAGGTACTTCCACATCGTCTTTACAAGATGAAATGAGAAAGAGCAGCGAACATAAGGTCAAACAATACCTGGTATATCTGTGAATATTAGCGTTCATTTTCATTGTGATTAAAGTTTTCCGTTAGCATTTAGTTCTGTTTGGGGGATAGGAAAGAACCTGTTGGTGCTATAGTTGAAATTTGGTGCACCAGGTTTGAGTGCAGATTCAGCAAAGGCCTGTCCATAACGCATCACATCAAAGAATCTGTGAAATTCCAGCGCCAGCTCCGAACGTCGTTCCCTGCGGATGATATCCCTTAACTGTGATTGGTTTACTACTGTTACCGGAGCGAGTAAACCAGCGGGTACTGTTCCAGAAAAGTTTTTACGTGCCCGTTCGCGGATACGGTTCAATGGTACTAATGCTGCCGTAGACTGGCCCGACTCATTCAAGGCTTCGGCTTTGATGAGTAATATATCTGCAAATCGGATAGCCTCGTAATTCAGGTTACCATCATTTTTCGTGGTCACCGGTACTTCACTTATCGGCTGGATATGTTTTTTTGAAAGGTAACCTGTGGTAGACCACGATGCATCAAAAGGATTATCGTAATAAGGTTTGCCCGCCCTGGCCAGTGTTAAATCGAGCCTGGGATCATTGGGTTCAAAATTATCGACCAGACTTTGCGTTGGGAAAAAGGTTCCTGCACCGTTAAGTGCCCTCGGTGCAAACCAGTAATTTAATGAGTTGCCTTGTGATGGTTGTGCGCCACGACTATGCCATACCGAGAAAATCGCTTCATTATTCGTTTTTGCACCAGAATTAAAGTTATCTGCAAAATTGTCTGTAAGCGTATAGCCCAGTGCTTCTACCTGTTCGCTGAATTGAATAGCCTGAGGATATTTATTCTGAAAAAGGGAAACCTTGGCCAGCAATGCCAGTGCGGCTCCTTTAGTTGCCCTTCCCTGATCAGTAGCCGATTCCCATTTTGAAGGCAGCCCGGCAGCTGCCTCGGTAAGGTCTTTTTCAATCTGGGTGTACACCTGCGCCTGCGATGTAGCGGCAAGTGCTGCGTCTTCAAGCGTTGCTACTTTCAATCGCAAGGGAATATTGCCGTAAAAATTCGTCAGCATGAAGTAGTAGTAGCCACGCAGAAACTTTGCCTGCGCCAGAATTTGTGTTTTAACCACTTCCGATACGTTAGTATTATCGGCAGTGAGCCCACCGGTAACGACATTACAACGGTTAATGCCATCGTAATATCGTGCCCAAAGAGATTGTACAGCGGCATTTCCCGGCAGAATATTATAAAGATCAATGGCAGTATAGTCGGCCTGTTCTCCTGCATTTCCGCCAATGATGGCATCATCAGTTGCCACGTCGCCCAAAACCCACACCGGATTAGAAGCGGCGTCGGTAAATGTTAGCGGAATATAGGCGGCATTAACTGCAGTTCTTGCAGTTGCATCATTGCTAAAAAGGTCCGAGTCCGAGTAATAGCCCAGTGCCGGCTGATCCAGAAATTTCTTGCATCCGAGGGTTGAACACGTTAATGCGATAAGGGATAATATATATAGTTTTTTCATCAGATTAGAAATTAAGATTAAGACCAAGCGTATAAATTCTTGCCGAAGGGTAAGTTCCCCAGTCAATGCCTACAGCGCGTACACCATCTCCCTGGCCATTACTGCTGGTATAAATTTCAGGATCCAGACCCGTGTATTTTGTAAATGTCAATAGGTTTTGACCGCTTGCATAAACTCGCATTGATGCGATTTTTAAGGCCGATAATATTTTGGGGCTTAAGGTATAACCTATCTGTAAATTTTTTAGTCTCAAATAAGAGCCATCTTCCAGAAATCTGGTTGAAGGTCTTTTATTGTTTGTAGAAGAAGCCGAGCTCCAGGTAAGGCGCGGAAACTCATTGGTACTACCCGCTCCGTTCCAGCTTCCGGTGGCAATGCGCTCAGTGATATTAAAGGCGCGGTAAAAGCCTTCAATATCGGTAGCCACCTGATTATACAGTTTATTGCCGTAAGCGCCTTGAAAAAATACACTCAGATCAAATTGTTTGAATTTCAGATTGCCCGTAAAACCATAGGTTAATTTCGGAATCGGACTGCCTGCAAATTCTCTGTCTTTCTCATCTATAAGCCCGTCGCCATTCGAATCTTTATATTTTACGTCTCCGGGTTGAATTCCGGCGCCCTGGTAGGCATGGGTGAAAATATCCAGATCATTCTGAAAAATGCCCTCCATAGGAAGCAGGTAAAAAGCGCCTATGGGCTGTCCAACAGTTGTCAATGTGGCATAATATTCATTATCAATCCGTCCCCCTACAATTGGCGAACCAGCTAACGAAAGTACCTTGTTATTTAAAGTAGCGACATTTCCTGATACATCAAAACTCCAGTTCGCTGCAATTTTTCCACGGTATGAAACCTGTAGTTCTATCCCCTGATTACGGACTTTTCCGGCATTCACATATGGGCTGCCACCTCCGCCAGCGCTTGGTGGCAATGGATTGGCAAAAAGAATATCAGAATTATCCCGGATGAAATAGTCGGCATTCAGCTGAAGCGCATTGTCGAAAAATGCCACATCCAGACCAAAATTGCTTTGTGTGCTGGTTTCCCAGGTAATGTTGCTGTTTCCTCTCGATGTGAGAGAATTTCCGATTACAGGTGTGCCACCAAACGGATAGAAGCCTACAAAAGAATTTAGTGAGGTATAGGCATAATTACTGATTTCCTGATTTCCTGTCTGTCCGATGCTTGCCCGCAGTTTCAGCATCGATAGTGGTTTAAAATTCTTTAAAAAAGATTCCTGATCTAACCTCCAGCCAATTGATCCGGCGTAGAAGTTACCATACCGGTTTGCTGGATTTAAGCGTGAAGACCCATCGCGGCGAACAGTGAAGCTAGCGAGATACTTTTCAGCATATTGATAATCTGCTCGTCCAAACAGAGAGAATAATGCCCATCGGGATTCGTTCTCACCATTTTGCTGTATCCCGATTCCATTATCCAGGTATTGGAAGTCTGCAGATTGATTTGGAAAAATTGACCTTGAAGCAGAGAGTCCGTTGGTGCGGCTTTTGATACTTTCCGATCCGGCCAGCAAGTTAAATGTATGGTTGTCGCCCAGTTTAAAGTTGTAGGTTAGGGTATTGGTCCAGTTATAATCCAGTTGATTAGCATTTGAGCGGGCTAAACTACCAGGTGAGTTTTGTGCGCGATCTCCCCATATTTTAAAAAACTGTTTAAAGTCGGTAATAACCAGGGTACCGCCAAGTGTAGTACGGAACTTCAAACCTTCAAGAATTTTGGCTTCCAGAAAAACGTTACCAAGCATGCTATAAGCATTATTGTTTCTGTCAAAGTTATCTGCATATCCTACAGGATTTAATCCATCACCAAAAAAAGCCGGGTTGTCAGGAAGATCCACATAATCTCCGTTCGGTTTAAACACCGGAGTAGCCGGCGTGCGGAAAAGCGCATAACGCATGACGCTGGCGCCCTGGTTTCCGCTTCCGAAACCATCGCCTGAGGCTCCTACCTGCCGGGTGCGTGCATAAGAAAGGTTAAGGTTTAGGCCTGTAGAAAATATTTTCGATAGCGTACTGTTTACGGCAGTCCTCAGGTTAAACCGATCATAAGCACTGTTATTGATCAAACCATCCTGCTTGTAATAGTTAGCGGCCACCAGATAGTTACCTGTTTCATTTCCGCCATCTACAGAGAGGTTAGTATTGTTGATCAATGCGGGTTTAAGAACCTCCTTTTGCCAGTTTACGTCCGGAAGACCGGCAATCAAAGTAGCCGGTATCTGCGTTCTGCCGTCTGCCATAGCAGCGGTGTTAAATGCTGCAACGTACTGTTCGGTATTGGCCATTTTAATCAAATCGCCATGTACCTGTACACCTGTATATTGCGAAAGGTTGAAATGTGATTTTCCTGATTTTCCCTTTTTAGTAGTGACCACTACTACGCCATTAGATGCCCGGGCACCGTAGATTGAGGCCGAAGAAGCATCCTTTAGGATACTGATACTTTCGATATCCGTTGGTGAAATCTGGTTAATGCCTGATGTGCTTGGCACGCCATCGATCACGTACAGCGGATTGTTATTGTTGATTGTTCCGATACCTCTGATACGCACAGCAATACCTTCACCAGGTGCGCCAGTGCCTTGTGTCACCGAAACTCCGGCCGCTTTTCCCTGAAGTACCTGATCAACACCTCCAACCGGCATATTGTCGATATCCGACGATCTGATTTGCGATACTGCTCCCGTAAGGTCTTTCTTTTGCTGGGTAGAATAACCCGTAATCACTACATCGTCTAACTTCTGGCTGGATGGAACAAGGGTTATTGAAAGCTCACGCTGGCTTCCGGGTGTAACTGTTTTAGTGATATATCCGATAAACAATACCTGAATGCTGCTGTTTTTAGCTGGCAGATTGATGGTAAACTTTCCATTTTCATCAGTAGTTGTTTTAACAGGTTTTCCTACAACCTGTACAACAGCGCCTGGAACAGGAAGATTTTTTTCATCGCGTACAGTACCTTTCACTACGATAGCCGTCGTATCTGATGATTTGGATGAGGAAGTGTTGGTTAGGTTGTTACCTGTACTGGCCGGAGCGGCTGATCTTACAGAGAGAGGATTGGGAGGCGTTTTTACTGGAGTTTTTGGTATGGATTGCGTCTTCGGGACCGTATCTGGTGGATTTACTGGTCGGGAAGTACTGTCCATTCGGCGCCGGACTGTATCTGTTTTGATTTGAGCCTGCGCACCTGCGGCTAGAGAAAACAAGGCCAGAAAGAAAATTTGCCTTTGTATAGGTAGCTTCATAGAATAAATAAAGTGTTAATGATTCTTGATAGTAGCTACTATACAAACAAAGCTCATATAATGTTTGACCATAATTATATTTTCAAAGAAGAAATTATCTCTGCTGTTTTTAAAACAATATAACGGTTTGGATCTTTGTAATATTGAATACATGATGGCAGATAAAAATAATAACAATATGATCAGGATCCGCGGCGCACGGGAGCACAACCTGAAAGATGTTTCGCTTGATATACCACGCGACAAACTGGTAGTATTTACCGGTGTATCCGGATCAGGTAAGTCATCACTGGCCTTTGGGACCTTGTATGCAGAAGCACAACGACGGTATCTGGAATCAGTCTCTCCTTATGCACGCCGCCTCTTCAATCAAATGAATGTACCCGAGGTGGATTCGATAGATGGACTCCCGCCCGCAGTGGCCCTCCAGCAACAGCGCGGAGGCGCCAGCACCAGGTCTTCTGTTGGCAGTGTTACCACCCTTTCAAACCTGCTCCGCATGTTATACTCCAGGGCAGGAGATTATCCTGAAGATCAGGAAATCATTTATGCAGAGGGTTTTTCGCCCAACACACCAGAGGGCGCATGTCCCGAATGCCATGGACTTGGAAGCGTATTTGAAGTGACAGAGAAAACAATGGTACCTGATGCTTCCCTTAGTATCAGGGCACATGCAATTGCCTCTTGGCCAAAAGCCTGGCAGGGACAGAACCAACGCGACATATTGGTTTCAATGGGCTACAATGTGGATATTCCGTGGAAAGACTTGCCACAAAAAGACCGCGACTGGATCCTCTTTACAGAAGAAACGCCAACGGTACCGGTATATCCGGGTTATACGCCGGAGGAGACAGCAAAGGCAATCAGGGAGAAAAGGACACCAGATTATATGGGTACTTTTATAGGTGCAAAACCGTACGTGCTCAAAACCTTTTCGTCAAGTCAGTCTGAACTGATGAAAAAAAGGGTCAGTGAATTCATGATCAGCACACCCTGTCCGGTATGCGAAGGCAAACGCCTGCAGCGCGCCGCGCTATCGGTTAAGTTTGATAAAAAAGATATCGCAGAAATGTCACGTCTCTCCCTTTCGTCACTATCTGCTATTGTTAGAAAACATGCCCGCAATTATGGAAAAAGCGAAAAACAAGTGGTTAAGCAAAGAATTTGCGCCGACATCCTTTCGCGCATCAGCGTGATGCTGGAGCTGGGACTTGGCTATCTCACATTAGAAAGGACCACTCCTACCCTTTCACCTGGAGAACTTCAACGGCTCCGCCTGGCCACACAGGTTCATTCAAATCTTTTTGGTGTCGTTTATGTACTTGACGAACCTTCCGCAGGATTACATCCGGCAGATACCCGGGCGCTGCTTAACATCCTGGACAAACTAAAGGCAGCAGGGAACAGCATTTTCGTCGTAGAACATGAAATTGAAGTCATCCGCCATGCAGACTGGATTGTTGATGTGGGGCCTTCTGCAGGTGCACACGGAGGCCAGATTTTATATAATGGTTTGCCGGGCGGCCTAAAGAATATCGCAGACTCACTCACCTCCAAATATCTCTTCTGTGCAGCTGGAAAGAATCGTTCAGCTAACCGCCAGACAACAGGAAAGCTGAGCATTGGCGGAGCCACCAGGCATAACCTCAAAAATATCAGCGTTGAGTTTCCACTCGGCTTATTGACTTGCGTAACCGGTATTTCAGGGTCGGGCAAAAGCAGTCTGGTGAGCCATATTCTGGTAGAACTCGTTGCCAAAGGACTGGGACAAGATGTTGAAATACTGTCTGTCAACCCGGCCGATGGTTATCACGCAGAAGTTAGTGCTCCTGTTCAAGGCAAAATCATATCGGGATTGAATAGCATTTCCCGTTTGGTTGTTGTAGACCAAAAGCCTATAGGGCGTACCCCCCGTTCAAACCTGGCCACATATACAGGTCTTTTTGACCATGTGCGAAAACGCTTCGCTGAAACACCGCTGGCCAGAAAGCGAAAATACGATGCAGGTCGTTTTTCTTTCAATGTAGCTAAAGGCCGTTGTCCCAGATGTCAGGGAGAAGGCTTCGTAATGGTTGAATTGCTATTTTTGCCAAGTGTTTATACACCTTGTCCGGTATGTGACGGAACACGTTATAACAACGCTACGCTCGACGTGACTTTTAAAGACAAAACCATCGCCCAGATTCTGGAACTAACTGTAGACCAGGCGCGAAACCTTTTTGATGAAGATCCACAGATTTACCGTTCACTCGATATTCTTCGGGAAGTTGGATTGGGATACCTGCGCCTGGGACAATCTGCCACTGAACTTTCCGGTGGAGAGGCACAGCGAATCAAGCTCGCTACCGAATTGCAAAAAATGCAGAAAGGGTCTTCGCTATACGTACTTGATGAGCCAACAACCGGCCTCCACCCTGCTGATGTTGAAAGATTGATGATACAACTCAATAAATTAGCGGATGCCGGAAATACAGTAATTATTGTAGAGCATGATATGCAGGTAATTGCCCAGAGTGATTGGGTAATTGATATCGGGCCTGGCGCCGGAGATGAAGGAGGTAAAATTGTATATGCAGGAACAACCGAAGGACTTAGCCGTTGTACAGAAAGTAAAACAGCTCCTTTTCTGGCGCATTACATTGCAGAGGTTACAGCAGATCGAAGTTAGTCTTGGTAGCAAGTTTCATTATTATCTGCTTATTGTTTTTCCATGATGGATTATTTTGTAAAACCACCAAACACGGCGATCAGTGCCATTGAAAGAAGAATTCTTTTATTGGAAACTATTTTGATGGCTGCCGGTTAATTAAATATGGAAAATGAAATACTAGCAATTCAGTACTTAAAAAATAAAGAAAAAGCACTTGCAGAACGTGCAGAGATAGACCTGGAACTGAAGCCAGCGTTAGCAGAGGCAGATCAGGATAAAAGTGCAGCGGGTAAACAAGCAACTGAAGCGCTGAAAGCCACGATTGATCTTAAAGAGTCAGCTTTTCAGCAAACCGTTGAAGGAATGACACCAATTTTTAGTGAATTCTTTCCTGTTTTACAAACCCTTGGTGCAACAAAAGATAACCCCTACCATATTTTCTATCACGAAAAAGATTACGGTTTTTATATCGATGATAACAAGAATATTCATTACAAGTAGCAACTTTAATTGAACTTAGATTAATCAGAAACCTAAAAATCACTACCATGAAAAACAAGCTTAACCTGATTACCATCGCCAGTTTCGTTCTGCTGGCAGCCGCATGCTCCAAAGGAAGCATTGGTGAAACAGACCCTCAAATTGACCCCGTTATTGGTCCTGGCGTTGAAACCAATGCACCCAATACCAGCTACGCTCCCGCTTTTGCAGGGCAAACGAGAATGACAGCGGTACGTACCAACACAGCGATACAAGGTATCGCAATATCAACATCGCTTATTGCTCCCTGGGGTATTACAACTCTACCTGACGGGAGATTTTTAATTACTCAAAAAGCTGGCACCATGCGCATCGCCACCACAACCGGAACGTTGAGTGCACCGATAACCGGTCTTCCCGCTGTAAATGCAAACGGACAGGGCGGACTGCTCGGCCTCTGTATCGATCCGCAGTTTTCAAGCAATCGAATGGTTTATTGGGTATTTTCAGAAAATGTGGCGGGTGGTACACAAACTTCAGTAGCGAAGGGTCGGTTGGCACAAAATGAACTGACCATTGAGAATGCTACAATAATTTACCGTGCAGGACCGGCGTATAACGGCACATTGCATTATGGTGGCAGAATTCTTTTCGACAAAACCGGCAACCTCATCGTGAGTGCGGGTGAACGATCAGACCTGGCCACAAGACCACTGGCACAATCAGTAACTGCAGGCCTGGGCAAGGTGATACGAATCAATACCAACGGTCAGGCTGCCGCTGGGAACCCAACTTTCACCACTTCAGGTGCACTACCAGAACTCTATAGTATGGGACACCGGAATCCTCAGGGATTAGCGCTGCATCCTGTTACCGGAGATATCTGGCAAAGCGAACATGGGCCACGTGGTGGCGATGAACTCAACAGACTACAGGGCGGCAAAAACTACGGCTGGCCAACTATTACGTACGGTATCGAATATAGCGGCGCGGCAATAGGATCAGCTATCCAGCAGCAGAATGGACTGGAACAACCCGTTTATTACTGGGATCCGGTAATTTCCCCAAGTGGTATGACTTTTTATAGTGGCAACCGTATACCTGAATGGCAAAACAATCTGTTTATGTGTTCGCTGAGCGCAACGCATATTGCCCGGCTGGTGATCACTAATAATAAGGTAGTGGGTGAAGAAAGGCTCTTGGCCAGTGAAGGACAGCGTTTCCGCGACATTACGCAAGGTATAGATAATGCACTTTATGCCGTCACTGATGGAGGAAGGTTATATCGTATTGATAAACAGTAAACCTGCTTACAACCCTACAGAAAACATAATCTCAAAAAAAAATCCTCTTTAAAATTAATTAAAGAGGATTTTTTGTACCCCGGAAGGGATTCGAACCCCTGACCCACGGTTTAGAAAACCGTTGCTCTATCCAACTGAGCTACCGAGGCTCATTTTTTTAATGAGCTGCAAATATAGAAGTTCTATTTAATAAGAGAAAATATATTTCAAAAATATCGCCCATTTTGCGCTAGAGGGGAATAAGTAATTCAATACTAATGAATTAATTTTTAACTATTATTATCTAAATGATGAAATCATACTTCTGCAACTCAAAAACAATGATTTTAGTAATTTCCGGTTACCCCTATTTCCAACCCTCTTAGCTCCGCCAGGCCTCTTAAACGGCCAATTGCCGAATAACCCGGATTGGTTTGTTTGGCCAGGTCATCCAACATTTGATGCCCGTGATCTGGTCGGAATGGAATAGGCTGTGCACGTAGCGCATTCTCTTCCGAAACGGCTTTCATAATTTCATACATGTTAACGTCGCCACCAAGGTGATCGGCTTCATAAAAACTGCCATCTTCATCCTTGGTCACGTTACGCAGGTGAAGAAAATACACCCGCTCCTTTACCGCCTGAAAAATTTCAAGGGCATCGTTTTTCATGCCTGCACCTAGTGAACCTGTGCAGAAACATACACCGTTAAAAGGCTGGTCTACACCAGATATAATGTCTTTGAAATCCTGAAGGGTACTCGCAATTCGGGGTAAGCCTAAAATAGGATAAGGTGGATCATCAGGGTGGATAGTCATCCTGATCCCTTCTTCGGTACATACATCGGCTATGGAAGAAAGGAAAAAATTTAAGTTTTCTTTCAATCCGGCGGTACCTATTGCAGCGTATTCATTAATGCTGGCCCTTAAAGTTTCCAGTTCAATCTCTTTTTCATTCGGAATGCCCATCAGTACGTTTACCCGCAAATTATTTAGTGCATTTTCATCCAGTGTAGCATATTTATCTTGTGCCCGTTGCAAAATAGAAGGCGAATAATCTGAAGCTGCCTGGTCGCGTTTTAAAATGTAAAGGTCAAAAATCGCCAGGTCGATCCAATTGAAATATAAAGCTTTAGAGCCATCAGTCATCTCCAGATCGAGTTGCGTACGTGTCCAGTCCAGCACAGGCATAAAATTGTAGCAAACGGTTTTAATCCCGCATGCAGACAAGTTTCTTAACGAAGTCCTGTAGTTTTCCAGGTAGTGCTCCGCATCGGCCCTGCGTGTTTTAATGGCTTCATGAACCGGAACACTTTCCACTACCGACCAGGTGAGGCCTGCGGCTTCAATAATAGCTTTCCGTTTCTGGATATCTTCCAGTGGCCAGATTTCGCCATGGGGAATATGGTGTAGTGCAGATACGATCCCGGTTGCACCGGCCTGTTTAACATCCTGTAAACTAACCGGATCATTCGGACCATACCAACGCCAGGTTTGCTCTAGTTTTTTATACTTCATAAAATTTGTGATATATTTAAATTTGGTTTTATACACCTGAAAACGCACAAAATCCACCGTCTACTGTAATGCTTTCGCCACTTACAAATTTCGAGGCATCACTTAAAAGGTACACCAAAGCCCCTATTAATTCATCGGGAGAACCGAATCGTTTAAAGGGCGTTTTGGTAATAATGGCCTGGCCCCTGCTTGTCAATGATTCATCAGGGTTGGTGAGCAACGCCCTGTTTTGATTAGTAATAAAAAAACCAGGAACAATGGCATTCATCCTGACCTTATCACCATACCTGTTGGCCAGCTCCACCGCCATCCATTTGGTATAACTGTCAATTGCTGTTTTAGCAAGCGAATAACCCAGTACACGGGTTACCGCTTGTGAAGCTGAAACCGATGAGATGTTTACAATACTACCGCCATGTTTGGCAATTTCCTTCCCGAAAATCTGTGTAGGCACTATCGTTCCAAACAAATTCAAGTCGAAAGCCTGTTTCAAAGCATTAATATTTAAATTGAAAACATCGCTGCCAGGTTGAACAACTGCTTCAGGAATATTTCCACCTGCACCATTCACCAGCGCATCGATGCGGCCATAGGCTTTCATGATTTCAGTATGCGCATCGTTCAGGTTCTCCTCATTAAGTACATCTGCAATTATGTAAATGGCTTTTCCGCCTGCTTCAGTTACATCTTTTACACGCTGCCTGGCTGCATCTTCGTTTCTGCCAATGACTACAATTGTGGCTTCAGCTGCACACAACCCATTAATAAAAGCCTCTCCCAGAACTCCGGTTGCGCCTGTAACCACTACAACTTTATTTTTTAAAGAAAAAAGACTTTCGACTTGATTTACCATTTTTTATAGTTTTTATCTGGTTAGTTTACCACTAATGTGGCAATGGAGTGAGGTAAGCTCGTCGCTTCGGCTGCCTCACCTTTAATCCATAAATTGTATTTTAATTTTTCGTCTGATTGGTTCATCACCACAACTACAAGTTTACCATCGGTATTTAAGAAAGCTGTGGAAATCAGTTTATCACGACTTGATGCTGTACCTACTCTTTTAGCTCCCGGACGGATAAACTTTGAGAAGTGTCCGATATAATAGTAGGCATTTGTATAAATGATTTTATCTTTTTTGGTATCGGCATGCACTGGTGCAAAACAAAAGTTCCCTACATGATTCGGACCGCCTTTTTCGTCCAGAAGGATATTCCAGTCGGTCCATGCGCCTGTACCGGCGTTAAAATCGTTGATCATAGAATAGCCATAACGCTCGCCCAAAGTCCAGTCATCCAGTTTTTTTACATCATACTGTTCTTTACATCCTTCAGTAAAAATCAGGGCTTTATCCGGATAAGCCTCATGTGTTTGTTTTACATTTCCAAACTGCATGCCACTACCAGTCCAGGTCTCATACCAGTGATACCCAATACCCCAAACATATTTCGCCGCTTCTTTGTCATTTAAGATGGTACTTGCACGCTGGAAAATCTGATCCCGGTTATGGTCCCATGCGATAAGTTTCTTGCCAGCAAGTCCGGATTTTTGTAGAGTTGGGCCCAGGAAGTTTTTAATAAAGTCCCGTTCTTCTTCGGCTGTGTACACGCACGATTCCCAGATTTGTTTGGCCATAGGCTCGTTTTGAACAGATAAACCCCAAACCGGAATGCCCATAGCCTCGTAGGTTTTAATGAATTTAACATAATGGTTGGCCCATGCCTGGCGGTATGCAGGCAATAAGTGCCCCCCTCCGAGTACGCTATTATTGTCTTTCATCCATGCAGGTGGCGACCATGGACTTACATATAAAGTTAATTTACCGCCGGCGGCAGCTGTAGCTTGTTTAATCAATGGAATTTTAAACTTTTCATCATGTGCCACACTGAAAGTTTTCAGTTCCTTATCGTTATCCTGAATATAAGCATAAGTTCCGCTGGAAAAGTCGCAACTCGCGATATTAGTTCTGGCCAGGCTGTAACCAATTCCTTTATCAGTACTGTAATAGGCAGTCAGTAATTCCTGCTGATTTGCTTTGGACAGTTTAGCAAATGTTTCAGCAGAAGCATCGGTGAGTGCGCCACCAATACCTACGAAAGTTTGATATTTGATCGTTGGATCAACAAAGATACAAGGCTCGGTTTCAAACGGTTGTTTATGCTCCGTAAAGTTAAGTGTTTCTGTTTTACTCATCCGGTAATCAGACTTGTCTGCAGTTACATAAACGGTTACTTTTTTGTTTACTGTTGAATAGCTTCCGGTGCTTTTCACAGCTGGTTTTGTTACTTTCCTGGTTTGGGCACCAGCCGTAAAGGCGGTGGCCAGCATTAACAGGATGCTCAGTTTCTCTTTCATCATGATCGTATACTTATGTTAAATGCCAGTGAAGACATCGATATATTTGTAACGCCGAATTTCCGAATAAAAATGTCATTACTTACATCATTTAACATCATTCTAAGGTATATTTTTTCTGTAGCACCCTGATTTGGGTTTAACCGTTTATTTATTAGGCGAATAACACCATCTGTTGATTTAATTTCCCTATTTATATTTCGTCTGCATCTGCCCGTAAAAATCTTTTAGTATGTAATAGGCCTTCTTTTTCTTACCGGTTTCACTAATTAGTCCTTTGCGGTTCCAGAAATTCTGGTAAATGGGATGCTGCCGTCTTGGAGACCTGAAATCGGTTAAAATCCAGGGCGTCATGCCGCGTAATGCACCTATTTTAGATAAGAGTGTAATCTGGTTCCTGTACAATGCTTCCTGATATTCTTCGCTCCAACGGGTATTTTCATCCGCGTGAAAGCCGCCAAGGGCATCGCCACCGAACTCTGTAACCACCACTGGTTTGTTATATTTGATATTGAACGTGTATTTGGTAATTTCTGATGGATTACCCCCCCAATACCAGCCCGCATATTCATTAAAACTAACCAGGTCGATTTTTTCGCCCAGCGGATCGTTCAGTACCATTGCATTTCCATCGCGGTGTACTTCCAAAGCAGCTGCAACCAAGCGGGTATCGTCAAGCGTGCGGGCAGTTTCTACCAGATTCGTCATGAAACTTAACCGAGCATCACTCAGTGGTGTTTCGTTACCTACCGACCACACTATTACACTGGCTCGGTTTTTATCACGCACGATTAAATCAGTAAGCTGCTGTTTGGCGTTGGCATAAGTTGCGGGGTTAGTCCAGCTGATGGTCCAGTACACCGGTACTTCTGCCCAAACCAGCAGGCCCATTTCATCAGCTAAACGAATCATTTCCTCATTATGCGGGTAATGCGCCAGGCGGACATAGTTACAGTTCATGTCTTTTGCCCATTGCAACATCATGCGCATATCACCTTCCCCACGCAAACGGCCGGCTACAAGTGGGTTTTCATCATGAATTGAAATGCCACGAAGAAAAAGTGATTTGCCGTTCAGAAGAATGCTGTCGCCATCTACTTGTATGGTTCTAAAGCCAATCTTATCATCAATGTTTTCTTTATCAGTTTTGATATTAACCGCATAAAGCTTTGGCGTTTCGGGCGACCATAAACTTAAATTGTTCCAGGTGAAATCATCGGCTATCTTACCTTCAGCATCTGTTTTGTATTTTTTTTCGAGCTTTAATTCCGGGATAGATAGTGTAATTTCCTGATTTGGAGCGGCATCGTTCAGTTTAAGTGTGAAACTCAATAAGTTATTATTTCCTTTAACGAGTTGTAATTTATAATCACTAATAAAGTGCTCCGGAAATTCCGCAAGGAAAACGTCGCGGGTGATGCCGCCATAGTTCCACCAGTCGGTATTTACGGTCGGAATTTCATCGGTCTTCCGGGTATTGTCAACTTTAACAACAATAGAGTTCTCGCCCACTTTCAATGTGCTGGTTACGTCGAACTGGAATGGAGTAAAACCGCCCTTGTGTATTCCTACCTTCTTCCCGTTTACGTATACATGTGCTTCGTAGTTCACTGCTGCGAAATAGATAAAGTATTTTTTGCCTTTTTCAGGCCTGGCGTCAAATTTCCTTCTGAACCAAATATTACCTTCATAAAGTTCCAGTTTTTCCAGTTGTGAGTTCCAGTCTCCCGGGACGTTCATTTGAGGTGAACGATCGAAATCGTATTCAATGAGTTCTGATTTATCTTTTTGAACACGGTCATCGAAGAAGCCGCCTGTGCCACTTTTGGATTTATCAAATGGTTCATGTCTGTAGTCATAATAGCCATTTTCGTAAGGATCGATGATATAGTTCCATTTTCCGTTCAGACTTTGGACCTTCCGGGCCTGAATATTTTGTATAGATGTAACCTGAGCGTAACTAACTGAAGAAAAAAGCGATAAGCAGATTGAAAGTAGTCTATAGGTTAATTTTAGCATAACTTATTTTTAATTTGTTAATTAATTGATTGTTCCAAAACTAACAATTAAATAACTGACGATGTTTCCATCAGGGGCAAAATTTGGTTTTAGATGAGTTTTTCCGCCAAAGGCATAGCGAATTTATAAAAGGGAATTCGATAACAACGGTATAAAATGCACCCCGGCATGCACAGCAGATGGAAACAACGTTTCAAACGTTTGAAATAATTGCGTTTTTTTCTTAACTATGCATGGAGATTGGAAATGATGATGCAAAATACGCCTGTTACGCTTAAATTTCTTGCCGGGAAGTTAAAGATGTCGGTATCTACAGTTTCGAAGGCGCTTAACAACTACCCTACAATTAACGAGTACACCAAGAAGCGTGTACAGGAAATGGCCAGGGAACTGAACTTTACTCCTAATAAATCAGCCATCAATTTGAAGGAAAAACGTTCAAGGATTATCGGGATCATTCTGCCAAATTTATCGGATCATTTTTTTACCCGGAGTATTGATGGCGTGGAGCAATTTGCCACAGCGAACGGATATAATGTGATTATCAGTCAGTCTCACGATGATTTGCAAAAGGAAATTCTATCGGCAGATATGCTCTTAAGAAGCCGGGTAGATGGATTGATAGTGGCTATATCCAAACATACACAGGAATTTGATCATCTTGATCAGTTTGAAAAAATGGGTGTGCCGGTAGTATACTATACCCGTAATCCAAGCTTCAATTTAAATTGCCATAAAGTACTCGGAAATACTTTCCAAGGGTGCTATCAGGCTACGCAGTTCCTGATTGAACGGGGGCACCGAAAAATAGCCTACCTCGGCGGGCCTAAGATGATTAATTTTACGCACGACCGTTTTAATGGCTATATCAATGCACTAAAGGATAATCAGATTCCCTTTTCCGCTGACCTGGTTGCTTATACTGATTTTGATCAGGAGAATACCATTACTGCGATAAAACACCTCTTTTCTGGCGAAGATAATATACCGACAGCTTTGGTTGCTTTCAAAGAGCCAATCCTGTTCGATGCAATCAAATACCTGAAATCAATAGACTACCCCGGATTTGCTAAAATAGAATGTGTTGGGTTTGGAAACAATGCATTTATTACCTATCTGGATAATCCGCCGGTGGCCTCCATAGAAGAAAATCCTGAATCGGTAGGTGAAAATGCTATAAAACTGCTCTTACAACTCATGAATAAAGAAATCGACTTGCAGGATTACAGGAAAATAATGGTTGACTGCAGGCTCGTATTGCATTAAAACGTATGGGGTTCGGCTGTACATCTAAAATGCCATAGCATTGGTTTTCGCAATGTGTTTTTCATGATATATAAAGGCAGATACAATCAGTAAGCCCGCAAAACCTTCAAAGGCGACAACAGTTTGCGTACCAAACTGGTGTGCAAAATAGCCCATTAGTAAACTTCCAATCGGCAAAACCCCCTGGTATGCCATGATATAGTAACTCAGGGTACGCCCCCTCATCAAATCATCAGCATGTGTTTGCAAATAGGTATTGATGGAAGATGTTTGGGCCATTAAACCCAGCGCTGCCAATCCCGTACAAACCAATGCCAATATTAACGAAGGGGAAACAGCAAGTGCGATCACGGCTACCGCCAGCACAGTACCCGATAATATGACGATTTTTTGCAGGTTCTGACCTGGTTTTAATGTAGCCATGTAAATGGCTCCAAAGAACGCACCAAATCCAGCTGCACTTTCAAACCACCCAAATGTAGTGGCATTACCATTAAAAATATCTTTGGCAAACACGGGAAGTAAAGTCGTAAATGGAATAACGAGTAAGCTCGATGCAGCCATCATCAAAATCATTGAAGCCAGGTCAGGTGACGCTTTTAAATAATCATATCCCTTTTTCAGATCAATCCAAATATTTTCTTTTGATTTGGCTTGTTCGGCGAGATTTAGTTTCATCATTATCATACAACCCAGCACAGCAATAAAACTAAGAAAATTGATTAAAAAACAAATGTCTTCACCGAGTGTACTTAATATCACACCCGCAAGAGCGGGTCCGATGAGTCTGGCGGCATTGAACATAGAGGAGTTAAGTGCAATCGCATTCGGCAAATCCTGTTTGTCATCAATTAAATTTACCATTAGTGATTGACGGGCCGTAACATCAAATGCATTTACCAAACCCTGGACAAGTGACAGGGCTGCGATCCAGAACATATCATAAACCTTAAACCAGATCATGGCGGCAAGTGCACCAGCCTGTAGCATCAGGATAACCTGTGTAATGACCAGGATTTTGTATTTGTTATGCCTGTCTACATAACTACCAGCGTAAGGTGCCAGTATTAAGGATGGGATTAAACTAAGGAAGGTTATGAGGCCCAGTAAAAAAGCGGAGCCTGTTAGCCTGTATACCAGCCAGCTGATGGCTACACGTTGCATCCATGTACCTACGAGTGAGATGGCTTGCCCTGTAAAAAATAATCTATAATTGTAATGCCTTAGTGAACGAAAAATACTCATGATTAATATAGTAAAGTAACTTTACAAAAGTACCAATTATTCCTGTAATTCTATAAACTGAATACGCGATTTTTATCATATTAAGATCATTTAAGTAATATACTGATCCTTTCTGCTATTCAGTATTTAATAAATAAGGATTATATTTGTAAAGTTTATTTACCATTATTATGCCAACTCAAACACAAGAAATTGCTGCAAAATTAAGGAGCACCGTTACCCGGCTTACGCGCCAGTTAAGAAAACAGAATGTAAGTTCCGAGTTTAGTAATGCGGAATTGCTCACGATGTCGCTATTAGAGCAACATGGAAAAATGCTGTCTACGGAGCTGGCGGATCTGGAACGTGTTTCAAAGCAGGCAATATCTCAGATTATTAATCGCTTGTACGAAGCTAAATGTGTTGAACGTTTCCCCAGTGAGGAAGATAAGCGAAAGGTTTTTATTGCCCTGACAAAACTTGGAGAAAAGCATATTATTGCCAGTAGAAAGATTAAAGAGGAATGGCTGGTGCAAACCATGGAAAAAATATTCTCTTCAGAGGAGATTAATCTGATACAGGCATTCCTTCCATTACTTTCCCGTTTGGTAGAGCATAATGGGACAAGGGTGTAGTTTTACTTTCTCTTTACGTGAATTAGACGTAACTTGCGGCACGGCATGGGACTATATTTTACTTCAATAAATTCGGGTAGTAATGGCAATTGCTATTATGTGGGCAATCAGGATGAAGCGGTGCTGATTGATGTGGGTTTGACTTGCAAGGAAGTGGAAAAAAGGATGATGAGGCTGGGTTTGTCAATCCATAAAGTGAAAGCAGTTTTCATTTCACATGAGCATAGCGATCACATCAAAGGCCTGAGTGTTTTTGCCAAAAAGTACAATCTTCCGGTATACATCAGTACCCCAACCTTAAAAAGCAGCAAACTATTATTGAACGAGGGTGTCACCTACCCTATTGGCCATACCCAAAGTTTTGATATTGGAAACCTCAAGGTACTGGCGTTTTCCAAATTTCATGATGCCGCAGATCCGTATAGTTTCACTGTTGAGTATAATGGTATTCGTGTAGGGGTATTTACCGACATCGGTGCCGTTTGCGACAGGCTCATTAATCAGTTCAGAACTTGTCATGCCGCATTTCTTGAGTCAAATTATTGCACTCAGATGCTTGCCAACGGCAATTATCCCTATTTTCTAAAAAGGAGAATCACCAGTGGTCATGGCCACCTGAGCAACACGCAGGCACTAGAGCTTTTTCAAAATCATAAGCCTGAGTTTATGAGCCATCTTTTGTTAAGTCATTTATCAAAAGATAATAATGACCCGTTATTGGTAGAAGAACTTTTCAAAAAGGTAGCAGGCAATACGCTGATAAAAGTTGCTTCGCGTTACGAAGAGACAGAACTATATTATGTAGGTCAGGAAACTTCAGGCTTTAAAACTTATGAGTTTAACCCTTACAGTCACCAGGCAAATCAGTTAAACCTGTTTTAAAAATAGCCCTAAATCACTATTGTGATTGATATGGGAATTTCTCATTTTTGAATTGTTAAGCAAAATCAACGGGAACGATTTAGATTAACAATTAGAAAGGGATTAATTTTTATTAATCCCTTTTCTTTTGCAAACAATTTTATCGAATGACGGTTTTATATTTACTTCATAAATAGTTTGTTTGGTTTATTCGGGGTTTAAAATTAAGCCCCATTCTTTTTTATTATAGAACAGACTAAAACCATCTTCCTTAATTTCATATTTTTATTAAACTGTTATTGGGAGAATGTTAAGCACTGTGGTTGGAAAACAGTATTGGAGAAGCACAATTAGGATATTAGGCATGGGATTTAAGATAGAAGAAGTGAGGCGTTTGTATACCTCACATCTTATGTCTCATAACAATTACAGGTTTTTAATAATTGCCTCGTCGGTTGGTTTTGTTTTTGAACGGAAACGGTGAACCAATTCCCCTTTTTCGTTGATCAGGAATTTTTCAAAGTTCCATTTGATATCACCTTGTTCCTCGGTATTGGTTTGAGTTGTCAGGTATTTGAATAACGGACTGATGTCGTCACCTTTAACACTGCTTTTTTCTGCCAGCATGAAAGAAACGTTGTATTTTCCCGTACAAAATTCTTTAATCTCTGCATTGGTTGAAAATTCTTGTCCACCAAAGTTCCCGGCAGGAAATCCGATTAAAACGACTTTCTTGCCGTATTGTTTCTGTAGTTTCTCCAGGTCTTCATATTGAGGGGTAAATCCACATTTAGAAGCGGTGTTGACAATCAGAATTTTTTTACCTTTAAATTTCGATAATTTAATTTCTTTGCCATCAATAGTCTTGAAGCTGAAATCGTAAACATTTTTCGGCGGGTTTGGTACCAAAAAGTTTAATAGGATAAGGATAGTGTTGATCATTTCTTTGTTTTATTTTATATACGAAGATAAGCAGAAATAGGATTTAGAAAGGTAATGTAGCTATAAATAATTGAACAAAATCGTGCTTAGGTTTGGATTTATCGCTTTATTATAGCTTTATTTGCACAAAAACGTATTTCATGGCCAAAAACTTATTAATCGTAGAGTCACCCGCAAAAGCTAAAACTATAGAAGGCTACTTAGGCAAAGATTTCCTGGTGAAGTCGAGCTATGGCCACATTCGGGATTTAGCCAAAGGCGATATGGCAATCGATATTGAGAATGATTTTGCGCAGAAATACGAGGTTCCTGCTGATAAGAAAGCACTGGTAGCCGAATTAAAGAAACTTGCTAAGGATGCCGAAATGGTATGGCTCGCATCCGATGAAGACCGTGAGGGAGAGGCTATTTCATGGCACCTGTTTGAAACTTTAGGCCTTAAAGTGGAGAAAACCAAACGGATCGTTTTTCATGAGATTACCAAACCCGCAATTTTAAAAGCCATTGATAGTCCCAGAACAATCGATTACAACCTGGTTAATGCCCAGCAGGCACGCCGGGTTCTCGATCGCCTGGTAGGCTTTGAACTTTCTCCTGTTTTATGGAAGAAAGTAAAACCATCCCTTTCAGCCGGTCGTGTACAATCGGTAGCGGTTCGATTGATTGTGGACAGAGAGAGAGAGGTTCAACAATTCAATGCGGCTGCAGCTTTCAAAATTACTGCGCAGTTTGCTACCGGTAAAGGAAAGGAAATTGTAAAGGCAGAACTTCCCCAGCGTTTTGAAAACGAGGCGGAGGCAGAGCAGTTTCTTCAGGATTGCGCATCAGCGAAGTTTGATATTACCAGTTTAGAAACTAAACCAGCAAAGCGCAATCCGGCAGCGCCCTTTACCACATCAACATTGCAACAGGAGGCTTCCAGAAAGTTGGGCTTCTCAGTAGCGAGAACCATGCAGGTTGCGCAAAGGTTATACGAAGCCGGTAAAATAACCTATATGAGAACGGATTCGGTGAACTTATCCGAAACCGCCATCAATGCGGCAGCTGCCGAAATTAAATCAGCTTACGGAGAGAAATACCATCAGCACAGGGTTTACAAAACCAAATCAGCAGGTGCCCAGGAGGCTCACGAAGCTATTCGTCCAACCTATTTTGACCGGCACTCAGTGGATGGCGATATTTCCGAAAAGCGTTTGTATGATTTAATATGGAAACGTTCCATTGCATCGCAAATGAGCGAAGCCCTGTTTGAAAAAACAACGGCACATATTACGGCTTCTACCAGAAAGGAACACCTTGTAGCCGAAGGTGAAGTGTTAAAATTTGATGGCTTTTTAAAAGTTTATCTCGAGTCTACTGATGAAGAAGAGGGTGAAGAAAAAGAAGGGGGTTCTATCCTCCCTCCTTTGGCTAGAGGACAAGAATTATTTTTAAAGGAAATGCAGGCAACAGAACGTTTTTCACGTCCGCCTGCAAGATATACAGAAGCCAGTTTGGTTAAGAAATTAGAAGAACTGGGTATAGGCAGACCATCAACATATGCACCAACCATTTCCACTGTTCAAAACCGCGGTTATGTGGTGAAGGAGGATCGGGATGGTAAGCAGAGAAAATTTTCTTCGATTATACTGGCAGACGGACAGTTAAAAAAAGAAACCAGGTCCGAAATTACCGGCGCGGAAAAGTCCAAACTCTTCCCTACCGATATCGGTGAGGTGGTTAATGATTTTCTTGTTGAACACTTTAAAGGAATCGTTGATTTCAACTTTACCGCAAAAGTAGAGAAGGAATTTGACGAAATAGCACAAGGTTTACAGGAATGGACCAAAATGCTGCATTCTTTTTACAACCCTTTTCATTCTGAAGTGGAAACCACTCTGGAAAATGCTGAGCGCGCTACAGGCGAACGTTTGCTTGGTTTAGACCCTGCAAGCGGCAAAAATGTATACACCAAGGTAGGTAAATTTGGTCCGTTGGTTCAAATTGGCGAGCTAGATGAAGAAGAAAAGCCACGTTATGCAAGCTTAATGCGTAGCCAGTCGGTCGCTACCATAACGCTTGAAGATGCTTTAGAGCTGTTTAAACTTCCATTTTCGCTACCTGATTTCGAAGGAAAAGAAGTATTGGTGGGTGTTGGCCGCTTTGGCCCATATGTGAAATGGGGTGAAGCATTTATCTCCCTTCCAAAAAACGAAGAACCACTTTCAGTTAACTACGAAAGAGCGGTACAGATCATTCAGCAGAAAATGGATGCAGATGCGCCCATTGCCTATTATGAAGGCTTAGAGGTTACAAAAGGTAAAGGTCGCTTTGGTCCTTTTATTAAGTGGAATGATTTGTTCATCAACATACCTGCGAAAGGATACGACTTTGACAACTTAACACAGGCAGACATTGACACCTTAATTGGCAAGAAAGTCGAAAAAGAAGCAAACCGTTATATTAAAACATGGGATGCTGAAAAGATCTCAATTGAAAACGGCCGCTGGGGACCATTTATCCGTTTTGGCAAACTCATGCTGAAATTAAGAAACAATGAGGCTACAAAACAAAAATACACAGCTGAGGAACTGGTTGATATCGATCTGGAAGTAGTTAAAAAGATGATTGTAGAGCAGGTACCAAACGCTTTCGAAACGAAAAAGAAAGCGGCAGCTAAAAAAGCTCCGGCTAAAAAGGCTCCAGCCAAAAAAGCAGTTACGAAGAAAAAATAGTCAGTCAGTAAATTAGTCATCCATTCACTCAATAATTATCAGTTGAAAGCAGATTTACCACAAAATACAGTTGAAGATATTGCAATGGCTGTGGTGCTCATGGGCGAAACGCCGGAAGTGAAAAGCTGGACTGTTTATCTCGTTAACCTGAAAAACGAGCCGATTACAAATGTGTTAATCAGCTCAAAAGGGTATGGTGAGAAAGACGGAAAGCAAGTGAAGACTTCTGTCCTTCGTCATTTCATAGGCGACATGGCAGCAAATGACTTTAAAGGTGTTGAAGCCATTGACCCCGAAGTTTTTGGCCTTACCAACGAATACTGGCTGAGTTACTATATCGGTTCAACAATCTATGACAAGAAATTCATCTTTCTTCCTGAAAGTATTATTGATGCCAACATGATCAAAATACCCCTGGTAAACCGGCCTGGAGTAATGATTAAATAAATGAATGGCCTAAGGCACCTTCACCGCCTGTCTGCCCAATAACTTCCACCCTGCTTTCTCTTTACTCCAGATCAGTAAAATATATAGCTTTACATTTCCTGGTACGTTTTTATCATTTGTTTTGGCCGTAAGCGTATGTCTTACCAGTGCGGTATTGTTTTGAACGACAACCCTTTGATCAGTCAGGCTGATATCTACAAAGTCTGATTCTCCTGATAGCAGCGAATGTAAAAACTCTTCTTTGGTCTGGACTTTGCCGCTGGAATGTCCATAGCTTAAATTCTTCAACACGAGTTTATCCAATGCTGAACTATCAGGACTGATCATCAGTTTTGTAAGTAAGTTCACGGCATTTTCCACGCTTTCTTTTTGGGCAAAGGCCGCATTGGCGCCGAAGATTAAACCACAAAACAGCACGAGTTTCTTTATCATAACTGGTCAAAATTAGGTTGATGAAGTAAACATATTCAATTACGCTCAAAGCGCAAAGTTTCGGTGCTTAATTTTCAACATCATTTTTATTCACATTTATTTTAGTTATTTTTCGCTACCTATAAAAAATCGTTATGTTGGTTTCGGAAGCGCTCCTGTACTGTTACATGTACAGTAAACTCGTAAACAGCATTTTACGTTACATCTAAATTAATTTAAGAATGGAACAACCATCTACCTACCAATCCTCGCGAAAGAAAAAAATCATTTTTATCGGTCTGCTGGGGCTATCTATTGCAGCATTATTGTTTTTCTTTTTTAACAGAAAAAAGAAATCAAACGAAGACAACCAGGCCTATGCGAAATACATTGAAGCCTACACATCCGGAACAATCTCAAAAAAGAGCTTTATCCGCGTTCACCTCGCCAATGCAGCCAGTGGCATGCAAGACCTGAGTAAAGCTGATTCAAGGGATCTGTTCGACTTTTCACCATCCATTTCCGGGAAAGCCTATTGGATTGACCCGCAAACCATCGAGTTTCGGCCGGAGGAAAATCTAAAGCCCGGAAAAGAATATGAAGCGACATTTAAGCTTTCTGAAGTTTCTGCCACCGAAAAAGGCCTGGAAGATTTCGACTTTGAATTTAAAGTCATTACGCCTGGAGTAATGCTTAGCCAGAACGGGCTGGTTTCACAAAATAACACTTCCCTTGATTACATGAAATTTACAGGTGAAGTGGCTACCGCTGATGCTGAAGAAACAACCAAAATTGAGAAAATTATTGAACTGGATTTCGATCAGAAATTAAAAGTGAAATGGCAACACGATCCGGCGAAAAACATCTCCAGGTTTACTATAGACAGTATTAAAAAGAAAGCTGAAGACCAAACACTTGAGCTCACCTGGGACGGTGATGCCATTGATGCTGAACAAAAGGGAAAAGAAGAAATCCGAATCCCGGCATTAAATAAATTCGAGGTGCTGGATATCAAAGCTATCCAGGGCGAAGAAGATTATGGTTTGGTTCAGTTTTCTGAACCAATTGGCGTTGGACAAGATCTCACCGGAATGATTTCCCTGGGAAACCTCAGTGATTTGCGGTATACCATAGATGCCAGTCAGATTAAAGTTTATGCAGCCGAAGAATTAAAAGGCGACTATACCCTGAATGTAAATAACGGTATCCAGAATATAAACGGAAAGGTTTTGGAAGGTAGTAAAACGGCAAACCTTGTTTTCGAAGATAAGTTGCCATCCGTTACAGTTTCCGGAGCAGGTACAATTCTACCTAATTCAGGTAAGCTGGTTCTTACTTTCGAAGCGACCAATTTAAAGGCAGTTGATGTGACGGTGATTAAAATTTATGAAAACAACATTCCACAGTTCTTTCAAACCAACAGCTACAAAGATGGCAATGAACTGCGCCGCGTTGCTAAACCCATATTGCAGAAAACTGTTCGATTGGATGAAGATAAATCCCTGAACCTGCATAAGAAAAACAGGTTTACGCTCGACCTTGATAAAATGCTGCGCACAGAGCCCGGAGCAATGTATCGCGTAACGATTGCTTTCCGCAGGGAGTATAATGCCTTCAGCTGTAAGGCTGGTGAAGAAAAGGCCGAGAGCGATGACGAGGGATATGATGGAGAGGAAGAATATGAAGGTTATGGCGAAAAAATTGACGAAGACGATGACTTCTGGCAACGCTATAATGCCTATTACCCGAATAACTATCGCTGGGCAGATAAGGATAACCCCTGCACCCCCTCTTTTTATACCAATGAACGCTGGGCAAGCAGGAACCTGATTGCATCAAACATTGGTTTAATCGCCAAGCGCGGCAACGACAACAGTATGCTGATTGTGGCCACCGACTTGCTTACAGCAAAACCGTTAAGTGGGGTAAGTCTGGAACTGATGGATTATCAAAAGCAGATTATTTTCACTACTAAAACAGACGGAGATGGCTTCGCGAGTTTTGACTTGAAACGTCAGCCATTCCTGTTAATTGCGAAAAACGGATCAGAACGGGGGTACTTAAAACTGGATGATGGAAGCTCACTTCCCCTGAGCAGGTTTGATGTAGGTGGTGATGTTGTTCAGCGTGGCCTTAAAGGTTTTATATATGGTGAGCGGGGCGTATGGCGCCCGGGCGACAGCTTATATGTGTCTTTTATTTTAGAGGATAAACTGAAGAAGTTACCGGCCAATTATCCCGTAACCATGGAGTTCTATAATCCCAAGGGGCAGCTATATAAGCGTTTAATAAACGGCCGGCCTTTAAATGGATTTTATTCATTTAAAACCGCAACCGAAAGCACGGTACCCACAGGTAACTGGCTTGCAAAAGTCAAAGCCGGGGGTGCAACCTTTACGAAAACCCTTAAAATTGAAACGGTGATGCCAAACAGGCTGAAGATCGACTTCAATGTAGGCAACAGGACCTACCTGAGTTCAGGAACATCCGCAGCTACCCTTACGGCTAAATGGCTTTTTGGTGCTGTAGCGCAGAACTTAAAAGCAAAGGTAGATGTAAATCTGAATACAACAGAAACAAAGTTTAAGGGTTTTGAAGGTTTCAGTTTCGATAATCCTACCGTTAGCTTTGAATCACAGGTAAAGACCATTTTCGAAGGCACCCTTAATGCTTTAGGTACGGCGCAGATCAATACAAATTTAAATGAAAATAATACCGCGCCCGGCGTTTTAAGGGCCAACTTTACCACTAAAGTATTCGAACCGGGAGGTAACTTCAGTATCGATAATTTCAGTATTCCATATCACGTTTACAAAAGCTATCTGGGGATCCGTCCGCCCAAAGGCGACCGCTTGAGCGGTATGCTGGTTACTGGAAAGGACCATAAGATAGAGATTGTAAATGTAAATACGGATGGCAGATTACTTACCGGAACGAAAGCTGTTCAGGTAGAGCTTTATAAAACACAGTGGCGCTGGTGGTGGGAACAGGATAACCAGTATACTTATGCCAACTTCACCCAGAATCAGTACAACAAACTGGTAGAAAGCAAACAGGTTACCCTGGTTAACGGTAAAGGAAACTACAATTTAAGAATAGACGAGCCGGAATGGGGACGTTATCTGGTGTTGGTACGCGATTTAAATGGCGGGCATGTTACAGGCAAATCAGTATACGTAGACTGGCCGGGATGGGCGCAACGTGAGCAGGGCTCCAACCCTACCGAAGCATCCATGCTATCGTTTACGGCCAATAAAGAAAAGTTTACTGTGGGCGAAGACATCACGTTAACGATTCCAACGGCTAAAAACGGAAGGGCTTTAATCTCCATTGAGAATGGAAGCCATGTAATCAAAACATTCTGGATTGATACTGATGCAGGACAAACCCAGTTCAAATTTAAAGCAGAAAAGGAAATGGCACCAAATGTTTTCGCCAATATTACCTTACTGCAACCACACGCACAAACCATAAATGATTTGCCAATCAGGATGTATGGGGCGATTCCGCTGGCTGTTGAAGATCCGCAGACGATCCTGAAGCCAACTATAAAAATGCTGGATAAAATTAAGCCGGAAACCGAAAATACCATTACCGTTGGAGAACAGAATGGAAAGGCGATGACCTACACCATTGCGTTGGTTGATGAAGGGCTGCTGGACTTAACCCGCTTCAAAACCCCTGATCCGCATGGTGCCTTTTATGCACGTGAAGGACTTGGTGTAAAAACATGGGACTTATTCGATTACGTATTGGGTGCATGGGGTGGAAATTTAGACAGGATTCTGAGTATAGGTGGTGATGGCAGCATCAACAAAAATCTAAATCCTGCTAAAGCCAATCGTTTCCAGGCGGTTGTAAAATACCTCGGTCCATTTAGTCTGGGTAAAGGCGAAAGCAAAACCCATAAATTTAAGCTGCCGCAATACATCGGTGCAGTAAGGGCTATGGTAGTTGCCGCACAGGATGCGGCCTATGGCTTCGCAGAGAAATCAGTACAGGTTAAAAAACCTCTCATGGTGCTGGCTACCCTGCCACGGGTAATAGGCCCGGGTGAAAGTTTCACCCTTCCGGTTACGGTGTTTGCCACAGAGGCTAATCTTAAAAATGTGTCTGTTCAGCTTCAAGCCAGCAACCTGATCGTTCAGGGAACCAATAAACAGCAGCTATACTATAAAAAAACCGGTGAACAGATGGCTTATTTCGAAGTCAAAGCACCCAATAATGTAGGTATAGCAAAAGTAAAAGTACTTGCACAAAGCGGTGCTGAAAAGACAGTTTACGATGTTGAAATGGATATCAGAAATCCCAATCCTTACATCACTAATGTCGTTTCAGCCACTGTTCAGCCACATACAAAATGGACAGTTAATTATCAGCCGATTGGTATGGTAGGCACAAATGCAGGTACGCTGGAAGTATCCTCTATTCCTGCGATCAATCTAGGTAAGCGGTTAAGTTATCTGATTCAATATCCACATGGATGCATCGAACAAACCACATCGGGCATATTTCCGCAACTTTACCTTGAACGTCTGAGTCCGCTTAATGAGCAACAGAAAGCCAAAACTGAGGCGAATATAAAAGCTGGTATTAACAGACTTAAAGGATTTCAGAGTACAGATGGGGGCTTATCTTACTGGCCGGGTGAAGGCAGCTCTGATGAATGGGGAACCAATTATGCAGGTCATTTTCTTGTTGAAGCACAAAACGCAGGATACACCCTTCCTGTAGGTTTACTTGAAGATCTGCTACGTTATCAGAAAGGAAAAGCTGCAAACTGGGCGCCTAACAGTAATAATTTCTACGGTGGCGACTTGTCACAGGCCTACCGTTTATATATGCTTGCCCTCGCCAAAAAACCGGAAATGGCGGCAATGAACCGTTTGAAGGCATTTGAATACCTGTCGGTTGCTGCGAAATGGCGTTTGGCAGCTGCATACAAACTGGCTGGTCAGAATAGTGTGGCACAAAGCATTATAAATGGTTTGGATATTACTGTTCAACCTTATAAACAGCTTGGCGGAACCTACGGATCGGACGTTCGTGATCAGGCCATGATTCTGGAGACACTTACCCTGATGGGGCAAAAAGCCAAAGCAGCTGAACTGCTGCTTCCCTTAGCATCAAAACTCGGAGAAAACACCTGGTACAGTACCCAAACCACCGCTTACAGTTTACTGGCTATTGCTAAGTTCTGCGGTTCAAATCAATCGTCGAATAAATTGCAATATCAGTACGTGCTGGATGGCAAATCAGCAACAATTAACTCAGCACAGTACCTTAACAGCACAGCCGTTACTTTTAAAGGCAGCACGGCTGCAGTCACTAATACCGGAAATAATGTTCTATTTGTGCGTCTGGTATTGGAAGGGCAACCAGTTGCAGGTCAAAACAACTTCTTACCAAACCGGGCAGACGTATTGGATATGAATGTGGTATACAAACGCTTAAACGGAACAGTTATCGATCCGGTAGCCATTAAGCAGGGTACAGACTTTTATGCAGAGGTGACGGTTAAAAATCCCGGTCGCATGGGTTATTACGAACAGATGGCCTTAACACAGATCTTCCCCTCAGGCTGGGAAATTATCAATACACGCGTAAATGACAACCAGAGTATTTTAGCCGCTTCTCCGTATACCTATCAGGATATTCGCGATGACCGTGTATTTACTTATTTCAATATTCGTGAAAACGAAAGCCTGGTGTATAAGGTACTGCTTAATGCATCTTACGTGGGCAAATATTACCTGTCTGCTGTACAATGTGAAGCCATGTATAATAATGATATTTCTGCTACACAGGCTGGTAAGTGGGTACAGGTAGTGAAATAGATTCCGCACTATACCTGATAACTTAAATTGTTTTTGCCTCGCAATAACGGACACCATAGCCGTCAATGCGAGGCAAAAGCTTTTTCAATGAGTTGATATGCTAATATGAACAAAAAATCAAGTGCTCTTTTAATTTCAGACATCAGTTGCCTTACTCTGCTACTCATTTTCCTTTTAATATTACCTCCAAAACTGTTCAAGTCTCCTACTTCCTACGTTGTTGAGGCCAGTAACGGAGCACTGCTGAGCGCGTCTATTGCGAAGGATGGACAATGGCGTTTTCCCGCAGCCGATTCCGTGCCTGCGAAGTTTAAAGCCTGCATCATTGCTTTTGAAGATAAAAGATTTTACAGTCATTTTGGAGTCGACTTAATGGCCATGTCAAGGGCTATCAGACAGAACATCAGGGCAAAAAGCATTATAAGCGGCGGTAGTACACTAACCATGCAAGTAATTCGCTTGTCCAGGAGGGAAGACCGCACCATGTGGCAAAAGCTTTTTGAGATTATACTGGCGTTCCGTTTAGAGGTCAAGGATTCGAAAGATGAGATCATGGGTTTATATGCTGCAAACGCACCATTTGGTAGCAACGTAGTAGGTTTGGAAGCAGCAAGCTGGCGTTATTTTGGAAGGGACGCTGCCACACTTTCATGGGGTGAGATGGCAACACTGGCTGTGCTGCCCAATAGTCCGTCTTTGGTGCACCCCGGTAAAAATGCAGGGAAATTAATCAAAAAGCGAAACGACCTGCTCGATAAGCTTGCAAGGCTGAAGTACATTGATCAATCGACAGCAAATTTAGCAAAGCTCGAGCCTGTTCCGGGTAAACCACTTCCTTTACCACAAAATGCACCCCACTTGCTTAACCGCTTCAAAGCAGAACGGAGTGCGTTTAATATCACTTCTACAAGGATTAAATCTACGCTTGCGGAAGATCTTCAACTTAAAATTAACAGCATCTTAAAGCGATATCATAACCGTTACCGTGCCAACGACATTAACAATATCGCGGCTTTGGTGCTGGATGCCCGAACAGGCAGAGTAGTAAGTTACGTGGGCAATATCTATCAGCCTGAAAATGCAGATCTGCAAAGCCATGTTGATATGATCAAAGCGCCCAGAAGTCCGGGCAGTACCTTAAAGCCATTATTATACGCGAGTATGCTTAACGACGGATTCATCCTGCCCCATAGCCTGGTGCCCGATATACCAACACAGATTGCAGGCTATTCGCCACAGAATTATGATCTGGGTTACGACGGGGCCATCGCAGCAGATAAAGCGCTTAGTCGCTCCCTGAATATCCCGGCTGTAAAAATGCTGCAACAATATAAGTATGAGCGTTTCTACGATAAATTAAAAAAGCTGGGCATCAGCACCTTAAATCAGCCAGCTGATCATTATGGCCTTTCTCTTATCCTTGGTGGCAGTGAAGTGACGATGTGGGACCTGGCAAATACATATATGGGGATGGTGAGGACCTTAAATCATTTTAATACCTATAAAGGTTTTTATAATCCGGCAGATTACAATCAGGCCAGTTATGTTTTGAAGGAAGATGAAGGTTTAAAAGACGATCAGCGTAATTCCAATTTGGACCACGGCTCGATTTGGGCAACATTCAATGCCATGGAAGAAGTGATGCGGCCCGGTGATGAAGGATTGTGGGAACAGTTTTCCTCTTCACAGCGTGTGGCGTGGAAAACCGGAACAAGTTTTGGCTTCAGGGATGCGTGGGCGGTAGGACTCACACCAGATCACGTAGTATGTGTTTGGGTTGGCAATGCCGATGGAGAAGGGAGGCCTGGATTAGTGGGAATAGAAGCAGCAGCTCCTGTACTATTTGATATTTTCAGGTTGCTACCCAAGGGGAAATGGTTTGATGCGCCCGTAACTAAGCTCAAAAAGATTAAAGTATGTAAACAAAGCGGTTTTAAAGCAGGCGACTACTGCCCGGATCCGGCGGATGAACTGATACCTCCTGCGGGCGAAAAAACTGTTGTTTGTCCCTACCACAAGTTAATACACCTGGACAGAACGGCAACTTACCGTGTGACCGATTACTGTGAAAATGTGACCGATATGCAGCACAAAAGCTGGTTTGTTTTACCTCCGGCTATGGAATACTATTATCGGATTAAGAATAGCGACTACAAAACTTTACCATCCTACAAGCCCGGTTGTGATTTGAGTGGGGCGAACAACGTGATGGAGCTGATTTACCCGAAGAATGGAGCGGTAATTTATATCCCCCTTGAACTAAATGGCCAGCGCGGAAAGGTGGTGCTAAATGCAGCTCATAGGAACCAGCATGTTAAGATTTACTGGCATATAGACAATGAATATGTCGCTACCACCACTAACTACCATCAACTTGCGGTAAGCCCCGCACCAGGAAAACATACTTTGATATTAGTCGATGAAAACGGCGAACGCTTAGAGCAGGTATTTACAGTACTGGATAAAGAGAAAAAGTAAAATGAGTAGTAATCTATATGGCAGTACGTTTAACCACCAGTTCCCTCACCACTGTACCATAAACAATCAGGTATTGCGCAATCATATAACTTCCCATGATCAGGATACCGCTTTGTGGTATCGGTTGCGCGTATCTGTTTACAGCCAGAACAGTGTCTGATAGCAGGAAGAAAAAGGCACCATATAAAACAAGCTTATAACTGAACATATTCACTTTACCATAACGGTTTAACGCCATAATAGCCATCACCGTAATAACGATGGCATATACCAGTACGGCAAACTGCATAGCGCCCAAAAAGGGTTGCAAGTAAAAGAATAAACCAATACAAAATATAATCAGTGCGCCTGCCGACCATAAAAAGAAAGGTATTTTTACTGATGGATTAGATTTGTGGTCAAGCGTAAAAGCCCTGATATAGGAGATGTGACATATCAAGAAGGCAACTAATCCATAAGTGAAATATCCCTTATGATTTGCCTGAAGCATCAGAAAAATGTCGCCGGTAAGGGCAAATAGTAATCCTATTAAAATCCGCTTGTGGAATCTGCCCTTCAGCTTTGTAGCACTACACAACCACACCATTAAGGTAATCGCAATCAGCGGCTTGGTGAAATTGCGGATAAACAAATCTCCGGTAGTTTCAGCATAAACCTGTAATACATAAACTATGGCAAAAGCAAGGGCAAATAACTTAGTCTTCATTTAAATGGTGGCTGGCATTAATAATCGAATGCCAAATTACGGATAATACGGCGACGCCTGCAAATTTTAATGGATCATAAAAATCTCCGTTTTAATTTCCTAACTTTGAGCACATCCCAACGCCATGAAAAAGTTATTCCTGTTTTTATTGTTTTTATCTGCTGGTTATATCGCTAAAAGCCAGACGATGGTTTTAGCAAAAGATGCTGCCCAGTATGTTGGCAAAACCGTAACCATTTGCGATTCAGTTTACACTACAAAAGCCCTGGATAAACTGACTCTGATCAATCTTGGCGGTGCTTTTCCTAAAGAATTGATCACAGTGGTCATTAATAAAGAAGATTTGGGAAAGTTTACATCAGAGCCCAGCAGCATGTATATTGGCAATAATATTTGTGTAACGGGCCTGGTTTCTGAATTTAAAGGCAAACCTCAGATCGTAATTACAGACCCAAAGCAGATTGTGGTAAAATAAGACAGGTTAAAATCAACCGAAGCCCCTCCTGATTTTTTCAAGGAGGATGACTTGGGTTGGAGCGTTAATCGTGGGTATATTTTTAGAGAGATTTATCCTGGTGAGTTGCCTTTCAGTCGGCAGATTAGCATCCGCCGACTTTCCAAGCACAGATATCCTTATTATCTGAAGCAAATATGAAGAATGCCCATCAAATAAACCAAATGTTTATACAGAAAGTACTTTATCCTTGATGAACAGGTCCAATTCCGTGATGAACTTTTAATCCTGATTATTTTTACCGTTTTTATAATCCTGATTCAGCATATTTATATAGTTTTGGGTTTATGTCTGCATTCTTAAAAAGAAACTGGTTCTTTATAGTGTTTATTGCCCTTGTAGTGGCATTCGTATCGCTAAGTATTTTTGTCGCTCACCATATCATTTGGGATTTCGACGTTAAAGTATCTTTATTTATTCAGGAGTTCCAGTCTACCTGGTTAGATAAACTAATGCTTGCCATAAGTTTTTTTGGCGAACTACCCTATTCCCTTCTTTCGATAGTACTTGTAGCATTGATATTTTATTGGCAGAAATACAAAAGAGAGGCTTTGTTTATTGCAACAGTTTTATTGTCAGGCCTGATTATTTTAGGCGTCAAAAATGTGATCAACCGGCCTCGTCCAACCTCCTTCTATGTAAGGCTGGTTGAAGTGAACCGTTTTCAAAGCTATCCCAGTGGCCATACGCTGTCTTATGTCCTGTTTTTTGGCTTCCTGATTATCTTAATGAGTCATTTGAAAGATATTCCTAAAACCACCAGGATGATTGTATCGCTAATTTCAGCATTTTTAATGCTCACGGTTGCGGCTTCCAGGATATATCTCGGCGCACATTGGTTTACCGATACCCTCGGTGGATTTCTTTTAGGGCTGATCTGTTTATTTCCGCTGTGTTATTTATATTTCAAACGGAAAGGGTAAGATTATTCTGCACGCTGTATTTTATTTTTCTTTCTGATTCTGCTTAGCGTTTCTACCCTCATGCCGAGGTAAGATGCAAGGTATTTCAATGGAACCCGTAAAGAAAACGAAGGATGATTTCCAACAAACTGTTTGTACCTTGATTCTGCCGATGGAATCCGCGATATAACCGACCTTTCCTGACTGATATGAAAATGGATGGCTAAAAGCTTTCTGGCAAGTACATTGGTTTCGGGGAATGCATGGTATAGTTCATCAATAAACCGATAAGGTATAATTAAGATGTCTGAATCTTCTATGGTTTGAAATTGCTCAGGATATGCAGTTACCGACGCTGCTGGATTTCGGATATTACCAAACATATTGTTTTCTTCCACAAAGCAAACGGTAATGTCCTTTTGATTATCATTAATGAAGCCCCTTACCAGGCCCTCGATCATAAAAAACACACAATCTTCCTGCTGATCATGCAAATCATTTATGATGGTGTTTTTACCTACAGCAACCCTGAAAGTCTCTCGTTGGGCCAACTGAATAATTTCTGTTGTCAAAGGAACTAATCCGTTCAGAAACGTGATCATTGCCTTATCTTTTTGATCTGTGCCTGGCATAGCGGATGTTTGGTTTCGGGAATATATCCCGCAATGTATTACTCGCTTTTCGTATTTGCAAATGTTTAACCTTTATGACGACTAGATTGACAATGGCGAACTTTCGTAACAAATTAGATCTAACAATGACAATTACCCTATGTTTAGATCAAAAAAATCTGATAATTTTACCGTTATGACAACGACAAAAGCTAAAGCATTTCTTTTCGACCTCAATGGTACAATGGTAAACGATATGGTTTTTCATAACCACGCCTGGCACGAAATACTGACTAAAGATCTAGGTGCCAACATTAGTTTTGAAGAGGTTAAAAAACAAATGTATGGTAAGAATCAGGATTTACTGGAGCGGGTATTCGGCGTTGGTCATTTTACCCAGGATCAGATCGATCAGATTTCTATCGAAAAAGAAAGAAGGTACCAGGCCGCATATCTCAAACATCTGGAACTTATTGCCGGCTTGGGAGACTTTCTTGACAAAGCAAAGAACAATGGTATTTTAATGGCTATAGGTTCAGCAGCCATTCCGTTCAATATAAATTTTGTGCTCGATAATCTTGATATCAGGGCTTACTTTAAAGCCGTTGTAAGCGCCGAAGATGTAGTAAATAGTAAACCGGCACCTGAAACCTTTACGAAGGGTGCACATTTATTGGGTATTGATCCGGTAGATTGCATTGTATTTGAAGACGCGCCAAAAGGTGTTGAAGCTGCTCAAAATGCTGGAATGAGATGTGTGGCACTGACAACGATGCATACCGAAGAGGAATTTGCTGCTTATGATAATATTATTGCATTCATTGCCGATTATCATGATCCGGTTTTAAATGAATTGTTTTAAAAATAAAGGCTTCTGATTTTCCCAGAAGCCTTTTCCATTTTACCAGCCTGTACTATTTTGAAAATTTATATATAGAGCTCGTTTTATATACCTGACCTGGTTTTAATACTGTAGTAGGAAAACCGGGTTGATTTGGCGAATCAGGGAAATGCTGCGTTTCAACTGCAATAGCTGTCCTGAAATCATCCTTCGCTCCTGTTTTAAATGTATTTTTACTTTGCATAAAATTACCGCTGTAAAATTGTAAGCCAGGCTCCTGTGTATAAATATCCATTACAATACCGGATACATCACCTTTGATTTTAGCTGCATGAAACATGCCCATTCCTTTCGTTTTATTTAATACATAATTATGATCATAGCCCTTGCCAAATTTTAGCTGCTCATTTTGATCTTCAATCCGCTCACCAATAGTGAGGGGCTTAGTAAAATCAAATGGCGTTCCGGCCACTTTTTCAATTTTTCCAGTAGGGATTAATGTAGAATCAACCGGCGTGTATTCATCAGCAAAAATCTGAGCTTCATGATTTAAAATGGTTCCGCTTCCATCTCCATTTAGATTAAAAAAAGCATGATTGGTTAAATTCACCACTGTAGTTTTGTCGGTTTTGGCTTCGTAGTCCATTTTTAATTCGTTATCATCGGTCAACGTGTAGGTCACCTTTACATCAAGGTTGCCAGGAAAGTTTTCGTCGCCATTCTTTGAAAGATAATGCAACACCAATGTATTTGTATTCGGCTGACTCGCATCCCAAACAACGTACTGATAACCTTTTTTACCTCCGTGTAAGGTATTCTGGCCGTTATTGGTAAATAAAGAGTAGGTTTTTCCTTCTAAAGTAAACTTACCTTTGGCAATCCTGTTTCCAAACCTGCCAATGGTAGCGCCAAAATAAGGTTCTGTTGCTTTTTCATAATCACCAACACTTTTAAAGCCGACAACCACGTCTACAGGTTTACCGTCTTTTCCTGGTACAATCAAACTTACCAAACGGCCACCGTAGTTTGTAAATGTTGCTTCAGCATCATGCTTATTCTTCAAAGTATAAAGTGCAACTTGCTTACCATCAATTTCTTTTTTAAAGGAATCGGCAATTAATTTCACCACTGCTGTTTTCTTCGTATTGGAACTGTCTGTTGTTGTGCTTTTTTTGGTTTCAGACTGGCAGGATGTAAATCCGATCGCTGCAATAGCGCCTAAACTGGCTAGAGATTTAAATTTCATATGTACTGATATTTGGTGTAGGGTATTATTTAATTTTTAAATATAGGAATAAGTGTCAAGTTTACAAATAAAACGTTTTACCAAGCTGACTGGCACAGGTCGCAACATATCATTTCAAGATGATTTCTGTAGTATATAAGCGATCTGCAAAATGGTTAGTTATTTTAAATTGCAGTTTTAACATAAACTTTCTAATTTGCCTTCGAATCAACATCAATAATGAACAAGAATATCTCAGATAACCGCTACGAAAAGATGATTTATCGTCGTTGTGGAAACAGCGGATTAAAGCTTCCGGCAGTGTCCTTAGGCTTATGGCACAACTTCGGACATGTAAATGTATACGAAAACAGCAAAAACTTAATTTATACTGCATTTAATAACGGCATTACGCATTTCGATCTTGCTAACAACTACGGGCCTCCCCCAGGCTCGGCAGAAGAAGTATTCGGGAGGATACTGAAGGATGATTTTAGTGGTTACAGAGACGAAATGATCATTTCAAGCAAAGCCGGATACACCATGTGGGATGGCCCTTATGGAGACTGGGGATCTAAAAAATACCTCGTGTCGAGTCTCGACCAAAGTTTAAAACGGATGAAGCTGGATTATGTAGACATCTTTTATCATCATCGTCCCGATCCTGAAACACCTCTTGAAGAAACGATGGGTGCATTAAGTCTGCTTGTACAACAGGGCAAGGCACTTTATGTAGGCATTTCTAATTACAGAGCCCCCGAAGCCGAAAAAGCAATAAAAATATTGGAAGCAAACGGAACACCCTGCCTAATCCATCAGCCGAAGTATTCGATGTTTGAAAGATGGGTGGAAGATGGGTTGCTCGACGTGTTAAGAGAGAATGGCGTTGGCTGTATTCCTTTTTCTCCTCTTGCGCAGGGACTTCTCACAGATAAATATCTTCATGGCATTCCATCTGATTCGCGCGTGGCTACAAGTGGAGTTTTCTTAAAAGAGAGTAATATCACCCCCGAAAAAATTGCGACGATTGCGAAGTTAAATGACGTGGCACAGTCACGGGGACAAAAATTGGCTCACATGGCCCTTTCATGGATCTTAAAAGACGACCGGATCACCACCGTACTTATTGGCGCCAGTAAGCCAGATCAAATCACCGATTCTATCAAGGCATTAGATAATATCATTTTTAGCGATGAAGAGATCAGATTAATCAATGAAATATTGAAATAAATCTTTTTGAATTCTTCCCGTACTACTGAATTCACTTTTCATTTGAATTCAGTAGTATACTTCGTTTGCTGCCACGAATTGTTTATTTGGTTTAATACATCCAAAACCAAATCAGTACAATTTCGTTTAAGAAGTAAAATCTTTAATTCTTAATATGGCAAGAGCCAACAAATCCATCTATAGCGCTTTAGCGGCAAATCTCCTGATTGCAGTTACTAAATTTATTGCGGGAGCTTTTACCAATAGTTCATCCATGATTGCGGAAGGTATTCACTCCACGGTTGACACCAGCAACCAGATTTTGCTGTTGTATGGTTTAAAACGAAGTGTTAAAGCGCCCGATAAATACCGCCCATTTGGCTATGGTAAAGAATTGTATTTCTGGTCATTTATCGTTTCCATTATGATTTTCGGTTTAGGCGGGGTAGTTTCTATCTCACAGGGGATCACGCATATGCGCCACCCGGAAAACCTGGTTAATCCAATATGGAATTATCTGGTGCTTGGCCTTTCATTTGTTTTCGAAGGCGTGTCGCTAATCATCGCCATCAGGGAATTTGATAAAACCCGAAAAGGCCTGCCCTGGTGGAAAGCCATTATCAAAAGTAAAGATCCTTCAGGTTTTCTGGTGTTATTTGAAGATGGGGCTGCTGTTTTAGGCCTCGTCATTGTATTTGTTTTCATGGTATTAAGCCACAACCTCAATATGCCGGTTTTGGATGGGTTGGCTTCGGTTTTAGTCGGTACACTTTTAATTTTCGTATCTTTCATCCTGGCAAGAGAGAGCAGAAGCCTTTTAATGGGAGAAGGTTTAACACCCGAAACCCAGCAGAGACTAAAAGAGCTTGTACAGGCTGATCAGGATGTGATTGAACTCAAAAGTTTGCTCTCTACCTATCAGTCCCCGCGGGAGGTGCTTCTGGTACTCATACTTACATTCCGAGCCGACCTCCGCACTGAAGAAATCACCACGGCCATTGACAGGATAAGGGATAAAATCAAACTCGAATATGACATTATCAAGTTCGTTATCATTCAGCCTCAGTCGGTAAATCTTCCTGAAAAGGCAGGGTCGGGCGACATTTACCTGAAATAGCACCTTTAACTCAGATTACCCTACCTTCCCTTATTTTTTGCTTCAGTAAGGCCGCTGCACGTGTGTAGCCGCCATCACTGCCATCAACAAAATGAATATGATCATCCTCAAGGTCCCTTACATAACATGACATTACTGATTCTTTGCTCACGTACAAACCGTATAAAATTTCGTTCTTTTGCTCCAGGATATTTAAGGCAGTCTGAAGCCTTAAACGTTGTTCCTCTGAACCTGTGATTACCGTATTGATTCGTCCATCCATTACAAGCGTATCCGACATTTCAACAAGTTGTTTCAAATACTTCTTTCCGCTGTCTGTTCTAAAATAGATATAACCGTAAATATTTATAAACCAGGTTTTGATCAGTTCTAACCATTTAAGCTTGCCTATGCGGTGTCGCATTTCTCTACCTAAGTTATTGAAACTGGTTTTAAATATAAGTTTAGGAATACTAATGGGCTGTCTTTTTTCCGGGGTACCATAAATCTGATCGATATGTTTAATCACTCTGCTAAATGCCGACGCCTGGTCCCTTCCCTGTTTCGCAATAACAATTAAAGTCACTACTTCTTCCATATTCTCAGGAGGTGCAATTTTGTCCCACCTGCACTGCATGCCAGTGAGATCAATGTCTTCGGCTCCATATTCCTTTGCAGCAAGCAGATAATATTCTCCTTTAATCTGTTTCTCCGCATACTCTAAACCATCGCCCAAAATTACAGGTATCACAAAATTATCAGAGGCGCTGAATCTACTGATACTTAAGCGATGTGCTTTGTCGTAAATCTCCTTAACTGAGATTACACCTACGCGAAGATCGAGATTAAAATTATTGAGTGTATTTGCCTTATATTGAGATAAACCTTTCAATGCTTTATCAACTATAACATCGGGTACCAGAAAGGTTGCACCATCGCCGCCAAAGAAAAATGGTATGGAAATATTCGCTTTGAAAGCAATGTTTAAGACTGTGACCATACTACCTGTGGCAATTAAATTGACCGTTTCATGCAAACCTGAATTAACAGCTACCGTTGAGCTTTTAATATCAGTAATAATCACATGCCAATCTGCAGGGATATCATTAAACAGTTGCTTCCTAAGCAATAATTCATGCAAAGGCAATTTACTAATGTGTAGATTCGAATAAAAGTGTTCTGTATGAGCTTTCATCTGTTATAGATTATAACAATATACGAAGTAGATTGATTAAAGTATCTGTAATAACTGCCATTACATTTAAGCTTATTTAGAATTAATAAAAATAATTTTGCTAATACGGTTTTAATGTCATTCCTTTGCGCCAACTAAGAATTAATCTAAATAATTATGTACAAAAAAATTACCAATTTTTTTTCTGTGCTGGCTGTCGCAATGTTATTTACCGCTTCCGCTCTAGCACAATCCAAATATGGTTCGGTGTCCGGATCAATCAAAACAAGTGATGGAAGCCCTGCTCCTTTTGTAAGTGTAGGTTTAAAAAATACAAACAAAACTGCCCAAACAGATGAAAAGGGTAATTTTACAATTAAAAATATAAACCCGGGTGATTATACTATCAAAATCTCAGCTATCGGTTTGTCTGTCCAGGAGAAGCAGGTCAATATTACTGCCGGTCAGGTAGCTCAGGTTAGCTTCACAACTGCAGAATCGTTGTCTCAGTTAGATGAAGTTGCCGTTAATGGGTACAGAACACCTAATAAGAAGCCTGTTACCTTGGGCAAGATTGCTATTGCACCAAAAGATTTACCCCAATCTGTTCAGATCGTGAACAGTCAGATAATCACTGACCAGCAAGCATTACGGTTAAGTGACGTTCTGGCAAATGTAAATGGAGTGGCGTATTCCGAAAATCGTGGAGGCGTAAGTGGCGAAACATTTGTTGCACGTGGCTACAGTCTTGGAGGAAATAATCTACTAAAGAATGGAGCGCGTACGTCTTCAGGTGGAACACCAGAGGTAAGCACTTTAGAGTCTGTTGAAGTATTGAAGGGAAGTTCCGCATTGTTGTATGGTGGAGTTACCGGCGGAGCGATTATTAATATGATTACTAAAAAACCAAAATTCGAATATGGTGGTGAAGTATCAATGCGTGTAGGCAGCTATGATCTGTATAAGCCAACAATAGATTTTTATGGACCCCTTTCTAAGAAACTGGCATTTCGTGTGATTGGAACTTACGAAAATGCCAAAAGCTACAGAGATGATGTAAAAACTAAAAGATTTTATATCAATCCGTCATTATTATACAAAATAAGTGATAATACCGACTTCTTGCTTCAAGGAGATTACTTAAAAAGCGATTTCACGCCAGATTTCGGGATTGGAACAGTAGCCAATGCTATCCCGGATATTAGCAGAAAAGCTTACCTTAACGCGCCTTGGGCATATAACAAAACCAATACTGCAACAACGCAACTAAATTTTAATCATAAGTTTAATGAGAATTGGAAGTTAAATGTAGTTGGTTCGTTTCAATCTTACAATAGAAATTATTTCAGCGCAGAACGGCCTTTCGCAACTACTGCAAACGGAATAGCGGCCAGGAATGTAACTCGATCGAAATCCAAAGAATTTACATATAACGAACAGGTAAACTTAAATGGTAAATTCACAACTGTTGGTATATCCCATACCCTTTTACTAGGTGCAGATGCTGATCAGTCGAGAACGACGTCTGCAGCTAATTGGACTTACAACGGAGCAACTGCCTTTAATTATGGCAATTTCAACATCCTCGACCCATCTACGTATTATGGATCTGGCTTAGAACCCAATGCTGTATCTGCTGCATATACTTTTGCACCAATTTTTAGAATGGGCGCATTTGTTCAGGATTTGGTAAGCATAACTGAAAAATTTAAAATTCTCGCAGGTGTTCGATGGACATTCCAAAAAACACCGTCAACGCAAACAACCGCCGCTGCTACTGGCATAACAACAGCAAGTACTACTGTAGATAAAATTGATAAGGCATTTTCTCCAAAGTTTGGTTTAGTTTATGAACCATTGAAAAGCACATCTGTATATGCAAGTTATGCGAATAACTTTACATCTAACTCTGGGACGGATATTTATCTCGCGCCAATGAGACCTTCGATTATTGATCAATATGAAGCTGGTATTAAAAATGACTTTCTTGAAGGAAAACTTACAGCTAATGTTACTGTTTACAGAATCCTAAATAGCAACTTCGCTCAAACAGCATTATTCAAGCAAGATGGGACTGCCAATGCGGATGCTACTATAAAAGAATTTACTGGGAAAACAGCCAGTGACGGCGTTGAGCTTGACTTAAGCGGAACAATTACAGCAGGCTTAAACTTCCTAGCCGGCTACAGTTACAACTATTACCGTTATTTAAGCACATTACCAGGTACTGGTATTATTGAAGGCGACAGAGTAGTTGGAACAGTGAAAAATAAAGCAAATGCAACTGTTTTCTATACCATTCAAAATGGGGTGGTAAAAGGCTTAAAATTAGGTGCTACAGCAATTTACACAGGCGACCGCTTTGGTGGTAGGAACCAGAACAAAAATGGAACAACCACCGGCCTCATTCCTTTGACTCCATTTACAACCTTGGATATTAGTGCGGGTTATACCTGGAAAAGATTATCACTGCTTGCAAAAATATCAAATCTTACGAATGAATTGAATTACTATGTTCACGAAAACTATAGCGTGAACCCCATTCCCCCTCGTCAGTTCGTAACCACATTATCGTATAAGTTCTAAGTACACTCTCAAAAACGAAAGCCCGGAATCAGCAATGATTTCGGGCTTTTTTGTAAGTACAACTTACGCAATGATAAAAATGGTTCCTGATTTCCCCAGGTAGAAATAATAATGTGATTCCCTTGGATAGTCAACCTTTTCAATATTGTTGACCTTGCCGGATCTGCCATACTCATCCGCTACAAAGTCGCCAACCTTAATATTTTCCAATAGCATCCGGTTGGCCGAAGATCTTTTAATTAGTTTAGCATGTTTTTCCATGAGATATGCGTTTAGAAACCTATTTACGCATTCTCAAATCTTTCGGTTTCAGGTAACTGCAGAATACTTAAAACTAAGTATTAACAAAAGTCAAATTTCTGATTTAGAAATGAACCATTTCGTAAATACGCCTCATGTACAGCGCCTCATCTACTTTATGAAAAAACTCTTCCCATTCGTATCTGGTAAACACTAAACTGATGTCTGGAAATGGTGTAGAAAGAATCACCACCTCTTTCCCGTCTGGTCTGTTTTCGAGATGATCGTCAAAGCTTAGCTTTTTGGTAGATTGATAAAAAACCTCAAACTGGTCGAAAGAAAAATTCATAAGCACACCGGCACGCCAGATATTCAGAACTTTACAATTGTTGCACTGGGCAATGGTGATATTATCATTTTGGCTAAGGACTGTGGTTTGGCACATAAGTGATGGTTTTGCAATTAAACAGATTAAAGCAAATATCACACTATTTAGAATAATTCCAAATAACTATCTAAACATTTATAAAAAAACCGGATGATGAGTCCGGCTTAAGTTTTAATGTGCATCGTAAATAATTACTTTTTCGAAGTACTGTTTAAATTCATCCAGAAATGCTTTATGTAATGGATGTACCTGATACACATCATGAGCAGCAAGATCTTCAAAAATTAGAATCAAACTAAAGGTATATGTAGTATCTACAACTGCGCGTTCTATAGGCGCAGGTGTTCCGATATGGAACGTTTTAACAACTTCAATGTTTTCCAGGGTCTGTAAGCTAGCACGAAAAGCTGCTTTCTGTTCTTCAGTGATATCGGCTTTAAGCCAGAATAATACGTGGTGAGCTATCATAATATATTTTTTTGCCAAAGATAATGAAAGCAAACATTCGAACCTCCCTAACCGAATACTGTTTTTGCTTTATTGATGGCTTTTTTTAAATCTATTCCTTTTCCTAGAACTCCTTTAAATAAATCACCCTCAGCTTTCAAACGTTCGAGCGTATTGAAGATATTAAAATCTTTCATTTTTAATCCGGGTTTCACTTCATCCCAATGTAACGGCATAGAAACCGTAGCCCCTTCTTTTGGTCTAAGGGAATATGGACCCGCAATGGTTGCTCCAGGTCTGTTTTGAAGAAAATCAAGATACATTTTACCTTTACGTGCAGAAATCATCCGTTCTAATGAAGTAAAAGATGGAATTTGCTGGTGTACCAGATTTACAATAATCTTCGCAAACATCTGGCTTTGTTCGTAGGTATACTTCGCATCAAGTGGAATATAAATATGCATTCCGGTTGAGCCCGAAGTTTTACAAAAGCCCGGAACTTCAATGGCATCCAGAATCTTTTTCGTTTCCAGAGCTGCCGTAATTACCTGGTCAAAGGTATGCTTATCCGGGTCCAGATCAATTACACAATAATCAGGATGATCAGAACTTTGAATTCTGCTGAACCAGGGATTCATTTCAATACAACCTAAACTGGCCATCCAAAGTAATGAAGCTTCATCCGTAACAACCAGATACTCTTTCTTTTCACCCTCACCGTTTTCATAGGGAAAGGTTTTAGCCCAGTCCGGAGCTTTACCTTTAACGTCTTTTTGGTAAAAACTTTTTCCGTGAATTCCGCTCGGAAAACGGTTCAAAGACTGTGGCCTGTCCTTTAGATAAGGTAAGATATAATCCGACACCTGGTAGTAATAGTTAAACATATCCCGTTTCGTCACCTTGTCCCCTGGCCAGTAAATTTTACTCAGGTGCGTAAACTTTAGCTCATGTCCCTTCACTTTTCTAACCTGCGTTTCATCCTTTGGGTTTAAAAGTGTTTTTCCCCCTTTTTCCTTTGGTGGTTTTATCGCCGAATCGTGTTTTGCATCTACCTCATTCATGATCTGGTCTACAGGAACTTCTTTCTCTCTAACTACATCTTTTGCCGCTTTATCGGTACGCATACCTTTAAAAGATGGATGCCTGAATACGCCATCTTCGGTAACTTCAGTAAACGCGACTTCGCATACCAGCTGAGGCTTCAGCCATGTTGCTTTTGCCTTTGGAGGGTTAGGTCTAAAACGAGATGGTTTATTTACATCAGGCAATTCACTGAAAGGCAACTTTTCAGTTTCCAGCGGCTTAAACAGTTTCATCATTTCCTTTTGATCGGCATCTGAAAAGCCAGTTCCTACCTTGCCTACATAACTCAGATTCTTTTGATCATATACGCCTAATAATAGAGAACTAAAGGTTTTAGAACTATCTGCATTGGTAGTATACCCCGCAATAATCACCTCCTGACGCTTACTCACTTTGATTTTAAGCCAGTCCTTCGATCTGCGGTCTGCAACATAAGTACTGCTTGTTTTTTTAGCAATAATTCCTTCCAAACCCATTTTTTCTGCTGCAGCAAAAAACTCTACTCCGCTGGCCTTGAAAACCTGGCCCAGTCTGATCTGGTCACTGTCTAAGGGCAGTATATCCTTCAATATTGCCTGCCGCTCTATCAATGTTAAACCCATTAGGTTCTTACCTTCGTACCAAAGCAAATCGAAAACATAATACACCAGTTCACCATCTGCTTCACTTCGCCAGTTCTGCAGCGCACCAAAGTCCGATACGCCATTTTTCTTCAACACCAGAATCTCGCCGTCGATAACTGCATTAATTTTCCATTTGGCGAGTAAATCATGAATCGGGTAAAATTTATCATCAAACGATTTGTTATTGCGGGATAGTAGTGAAACTTTTCCTTTTTCTATAAAAGACAATGCCCTGTAACCGTCCCATTTTACTTCATATTGCCATTCATCATCATCAAATGGCGCATCAACCAATGTGGCTAGCATAGGTTTTATCCCGGTAGGTATGGATGATTTAGGGGCATCCTTTAGTATCTTCTTTGTATTAAGATCATCTTTATTTATGCTTGCCGGCTTCTTCGTTGCAGCACTTTTTCGGGGCTCTGCTGGCTTTTCTTTGATTTCCTGTTCTTTGCCGTCTTTCCATACCTTCTCTGATGACTTCGCCATGGTTTCTATTGTCTTTCCCGAAAGTACAGATTCACCCTTCTTAGTGATGTCCTTAACCGAGGCGTAATCGTCTTTATGTTTAATTAACAGCCACCCATTTTCCCCCATCCCATGCGTTTTAACCAGGGCAAACTCGCCCTCCAGTTTCTTACCATGAAGCTTAATTTTTACTGATCCCTCTGCCAGCTGTTTCAAGAGGTGTTTCTCCTGCGCCTTTTTACCTTTGATTGCCTCAATGGGCTCATAGGTTCCTTCATCCCAAACAATTACAGTCCCGCCGCCATACTCCCCTTTAGGGATTAATCCTTCAAAGTTTCGGTAATCAAACGGATGATCTTCAACCATCATCGCCAAACGCTTATTCTTAGGATCGGTAGAAGGGCCTTTTGGAACAGCCCAACTCTTTAAAACCCCGTCCATTTCCAGCCTGAAGTCGTAATGTAGTCTGCTGGCATCATGTTTCTGAATTACAAAAAGTAACTTGTTTTTATCTTTACTTTTTCCCGCTTCAGGCTCCGATGTTTTGGAGAAATCCCTTTTGGTTTTATATTTTTCAAGACTCATCTGTTCTGTTTTTAGTCCCTGATATTAATCACAATACGGGTAAAACAGGACCTGAACAAAAAAGGTTTTAACATCTGCTATCGACACAGACATTAAAACCTTCAAAAAAATAAATGATTTAAACTATTCGGCCAACCTGGGCAAAATACCGGCATCCATTTCCTCAGCAAATTCATGCTGACTTTTTACGGCACTAAACAGCACCCTTAGCCAAACCAGAAAATATGGAAAACTCAACATGGATAGTGAAAGTGGATTTGCTTTTGCAAACTGCGGAAAACACAATAGTGGGATGTTACAGGTTACAACAAGCAATATGGGTAAGAGTACATGCTTTAGTCCTTTATTCTTTTCAAGCACATACCAGATACCAACCCCTGTAATAGAGATAATGTAAGTACAGTCTTCAGACCCTGTGCTGAAAAGTACAGGAAATAATAGCACTGATGATAAAATCAACAGCTGAAACTTACGCTTGGAAAAACGGCTGACAAAAGTAAACGGAAACATAAATAATAATGCTCCTACTGCCAGAAACATGATATTTGATAAGCCGGGATAATGTAGCAAGCGCCTGAAAAAACCCATAATAGAAATATCAGTAGCGGCGCCTGCAATATTTGCAATATTCTTATTTACCAGTTCATTTTTCCAGTCAATATAGGAATGCGCCACGAAATCCGGAGAAGCAAAAATCATCGGAAGCACAAAAAACACTGCAGACCACAGTATAAGATAGCCGATAAATGCAGGTTTCTTTTTAATAAAAAAGAATACAACTATCCCAACAACGCCGTATAGTTTAACAAATGTACCAAAGGCAATGCACATGGCCGACCAGAATCCGTTTCGTTTTTCAAACTGGGTATAACTCAATATCATAATTGCCCCTGCTCCAGCATTAAATTGCTGATTCAACATCGAAGCTACCAGACAAGGTATAGCAATATAGCCTATGATGACCTTTTTGTTTTCACTCAAGGGTAAGGTTTGTATAGCCTTAAACAAGAGAAAGCAATTAAAAAGATTCCAGAACAATAGCCCGAGCCAGTTTGGCATCAAGGCAAAAGGTGAAATCAGTACACTAAAGATCGGGCCATAGTGATTAACATCACCGTGATATTGGGGATAAAAAGCGTACAATGACCGCTCATGAAGCAAATTTCTGAAGGTATTTTCAAAAATGAGGTAATTGTTTAAACGGTTTGTTGCCCATGAATCTATAACAAAGATTAAGGTGACAAGGACCCATAATAAAAGTACGAAGCGATTGTCCTTGTAAAAATTACGACGCGACAATCCATCGAATGGTTTGGTTAGGAAATGATTTAGCATGTAAAAAAAGTATTACACAGCAATAATACAATCTGAAAATTAAATATGAAAATACTGTGTAAGGAAAGTGTTACAAAGCTATTGACTTTAGTCAAATGAACTGATTTACAATTGATTATATTTACAACTGTATTGTGTTTGTGGCGTTATCTACGTTAACAACGGCTATAAATACCTGCAGAACGACTGAATGCCAGTCTTTTTAATGTTTATTGCCATTTTTTTGGATGAAATAAAAAAAAAAGATAATAATCAGCAAAACAATTAAGCCTTACTAATGTTTAACACTAATAACTAAATATGAATCCCATGGAATATCCACTTCAATCCCTTAATGCCAGAAAAGAATTCATTGAAATTGCAGATGAAAAAGACCGCGATTATTGGGCAACAAGATTAGGTGTAAGCACTGAAAAACTGAAGTCTGCAATCAGGGCTATCCAAAGCATGGAATTTTTGCAACTAAAAGAATATTTAGCAATGGAAAAAATTAAATCAGGTACTGCATACCAGCATTTCCTAAACGCATAAAAAGCTCTTTCAAAGAGCTTTCTATATTTTCTATTCCCCCTTCGCTAAAACGTTTCTTCCATCGCTCCCACCCGACTACCTAAAATCCTTACACATCTCTTTTGCATGCAATCAATACTATTTTACAAAATAGTTATAGAGCAGATTAATCGCTGCGCGACTGAAATCAGGAAAATCTCCTGTGTAGGTGGCATTTATTCCATTGGTGATAACTACAAATCCAAACTTTCGCTTAGGTTCGAAGAACATTGTGCTATACAATCCATACGCTGACCCGGTATGCCCGATTAATGAAATGTTGGGAATAAGTGTTTTGGTGCCCCTCAGGGCCAGGCCATAATCCTCATCTGCAGATAGAGGGGTTTGCATTAAACGTGCACTCTTCCGGGAGATCAATCGAACGCCCCCGGTCTTTCCATAATTCATATGCATGACCATATATCGCGCAAGATCGCCCGCCGAAATCTTCATTCCTCCTGTCGGAGAAAAAATTGGAGTTGAGTAACCCATTACATAATTACCAATCTCAGTACGCCTGGGTGCATAAGCTGAAGTTGCTTCTGTGAAGCTTTTAGCAACTGGCTTGTATTCATAAAGCTTTACGAAACGCGCCGAATCGAGTGAATCTATGCAGTAACCACCATATAAATCTAACGGTTTAAGAATATGACTTCTAACGTAAGCATCAAAACGTTCACCAGATTTCTTTTCTATAATAGTTCCAATCAGATTGAAGTTTAGGTTACAGTAGTTAAACTTCGTGCCGGGCTCATATTCATTATAACATTTAGCCCAGTCAGCATTTTTGGCAGGGTTGATCAGATCCAGGTTAAGGTAACCTTGCGAATCATTCAGACTTGAGGTATGGGAAAGTGCCATCTTCAGTGTAATCTTCACGTCGGGGTATTTTGGGTTTCTGATTTTGACGCCTACTAAATCTCCGAAGTCATCATCCAGGGATAACTTACCAGCTTCCACAAGCTGCATGATGGAAGTGGCAGAAAATGATTTGGATATTGATGCAATTCGAAAAATATCACTGTTTTCCAAAGGTATTTTACGATCAAGGTCTTTCAAACCAAACGAATGGTTGTAAATAACCTTACCATCCTTTATTACCGCAACCGATGCGCCAACAGCGCTAAACTTTTGCATCACGGAATCAAAAGCAGTCTCTAATTTATTTTCCTGCGCCCCGGCACCACCACCAATCAGTAATAATAGTAATGCAGGAATGGCAAGTCGCACAATCAGATTTTTCATACAATATGGGATAAAAACCTAAATATAAACTTTAATCCTATGGAAGCAGGCCTGTACCTAAAAATTTACCTTGCATTGTTAACCTCCAGCCAATGCCCGTCAGGATCCTGAAAGTAGATTTGTTTTACCCCATCAACACGCACGTTGATTGCACCTGTTTTGCCTCCCCAGTCTCCATATGAAATCTTTTGCGTTTGAAGCTTCTTTATAAAGTCTTCTATGGAGCTGATACTGAAACACAAGTGATCATTTCGATCATAAACCTGGCCCGATTTAGCCCCTTCAATCAAATGCAGTGCCGAACCATTACCCAATGAAAACCAGGTGTGTTTTCCATCTTTGAAGGGTTCTGGTATAATTTTAAGATTAAACAAGCTTTCATAGAAATCAGTTGATTTCTTCAAATCGCCAACATATACGGCAATGTGGTTTAAAACTGCGGGTGTCTGCTGTGCCATGGTTTTATTCATGATAGATCCCGTTAACCCAAATATGAGAATGATCAGATATTTTTTCATTCTTCAATATCGCATTAATTGCTGAAAAATACAGATCAAATCAACGATAAATTATGAACGTACAATTATTTAGATTCTTGCGACCTGTGTGTCTTTCAGGATTACAATGGAACTGGTCCCCGAGTCATTAAAACCATCGGTTATGAAACCATCAATAGCTTAACTGAAAACCCCGGCAAACAACTTATTTGAATGAAGCTTAGCCTCGTGCTCGTATATATGCGAAGTACTCATCACCTCATTCACACCATGCTGATCAATAAAATCGCTCAGTTGCTGCTTGATAGTTTTTGCGCTGCCAATGAACGAATAATGTAGCATCTGCATCACGGCTTCTTTTTCCATTTGATCCCACTGGCTATCCAGGTGATCTATTGCAGGCTTTAATAGCTCACGTCTTCCGGTAATCACACCTAAAAACATGCGCTTAACCGAACTCGATAACCGTTCTGCTTCCGCATCTGTATCGGCCGCTACTACATTTACACAGGCAATAACATAGGGTTCCTGTAAATAGATGGAAGGTTTAAAACGGCTTTTGTAAAGGGCTATAGCCTGCTCAAAATAGGTAGGCGCAAAATGACTCGCAAAGGCGTAAGGCAAGCCTTTTTCTGCGGCAAGCAAGGCGCTGTCAGTACTTGATCCTAACACCCATATCGGAATCTCCAACCCTTCACCGGGGATTGCCCGCACATTTGAGCGCGAATTGCCAGCAGAAAATAACTGTTGAAGTTTGTCGATATCCCGGGGAAAGCTGTGCACAGCATTAAAATTTTCACCCCTTATGGCCATGGCAGTAACCTGATCCGTGCCAGGTGCCCTGCCTAATCCTAAATCTATACGATTGGGATATAAGGATGCGAGCGTTCCAAATTGCTCGGCAACGATTAAGGGCGAATGGTTGGGTAACATAATCCCACCCGATCCTACCCGGATTCGACTGGTACCACCGGCAACATAACCAATGAGGATAGGCGTTGCTGAGCTGGCAACTCCAGCCATGTTGTGATGCTCTGCGAACCAGTAACGTGTATAACCAAGGGATTCAGACTGCTGAGCCAGCTCCAGGCTCGTTTTAAAAGTATCAGCAGCAGTATATCCCTCTAAAACAGTAGCAAGATCAAGAACAGAATAAGGTATGTTTTTTAATGTAGTGTTTTCCATAGTATGCGCAGGTATTAAAACCTACTCCGCAAAAATATCTTTTGATATCCTGGATACCACATTTCATTGCCACAAATGACCCTTAGGCAACATTAAAAGATTGTCATGACAAAACACGATAACTTCCACATCATTATATTACTATCGTTTCGCAAAGTAATTGTTAAAGAATAACATTTGATAAGCAATAGCATTGCCCCAGTATTCCCAGGTATGACCTCCCGGCCTTACGATAAAATCATGTGCTACATTTCTATCAACCAGCTTGTTGTGCAGATCTACATTAACCTTATAAAAGAAATCACTGTAACCGCAGTCAATAATAACCGCCAATTTATTTGGTGTAATTAAATGTGTCAGGTTGATCACCGTATTTGCTTCCCATCGCTCCGGATGCTCGCTGTATTTACCTAAACGTTTCGCGATTTCCCAGTTCTCCGGAAAGGGCCTGATATCTACACCACCACTCATGCTCCCGCAGGCTCCAAAAACATCCTGGTGCCTGAAACCCAGATATAAACCACCATGGCCGCCCATGCTCAAACCTGTAATCGCCCTACCGCTCCTGTCTTTTATAGTGGCATAATGACTATCAATATATCCAACCAGTTCACCGGCTACATAGGTTTCATATTTGTAGGTCGGGTCTTCAGGGGCATCGAAATACCAGCTGGTTACCCCTCCATCCGGGCAAACCACAACCATATTGTAAAGATCAGCAAGCCGTTTTACAGTTTCCTTATCCGGAGTTTTGCTTACCCACTCAGAATATTTGCCTCCTGCGCCATGCAGCAGATAAAGCGTAGGGAATTTTCGGTCCGTATTGTAGCCTGCAGGTTTAATCACCACAGCTTTAATATCTTTTTTCATGGCTTTGCTACGGGTAACTACAGTATCTACCGTTGCTGCAAGCGCTATATTGCACCATGCGAGTGCCAATAAACCCAATGTTCCTGATAACAGATTTATTTTCATGGAATGTATAAGATGTTTGCTGCACAATATAAATAAAATGCCAAAAGGGAACGATATCAATCATTCCCTTTTTTTTATTGTTTCCTTAAATAGCCTTATTTTGATTTTGCAGGTTTGGGAAATACCTGGTTGTTATTCGCCCAGTTTTTCCACAAAACCTCCAGTTCCTTTACTTTTTCAGGCAGTTGTTTTGCCAAGTCGTTTACCTCCGACTTGTCTTTCGACAAATCAAATAAATGCCAGGTACTGTCATTGCTGAGTGAAACCAGTTTCCAGTTCCCTGATCTGGCATATCGCGCACCAAAATGCTCATTGAACAATACTTCGTGTCCTGCATTTTCTTTACCTTCAAAGGAGGGAACCAAGCTCACTCCGGTGGTAGGAATGATTTTATTACCCTTATAGCTCGATGGATATTTCGCGCCGGCTAATTCCACAAAAGTTTTCATAAAATCCATCACATGGCCCCGCTGATCACTAAAGCTTCCTTTGTTCCCTTTTATTCCTTTTGGCCAGAAAGCAATCATCGGTGTATGTATTCCACCTTCAAATGATTCAGCTTTAGCGTATTGATATGGTGTGTTCGCTACACTGGCCCATATTTTTCCTATAGAGCTATAGGTCGTTTGAGGCCCTGGCATAGCCTGTTTCTGCGTAGCGTAAATAATGGGAGAACCCCCACGGCTTTCACTGGGACGGTCAAAGCCTGGTCCGTAAGCAGCAGCGTTTTCCGGACTTGCGCCGTTATCAGAAAGGAAAATAATAATCGTGTTATCAAGTTTGCCTGTTTTACGAAGTGCATCAATGATTCTTCCGATTCCCTGATCCATTCTGTCGATCATAGCAGCATGCACCGCCATCGCTTCTGCATCCCATACCCGATCGGGATTATCAGCCCAGGTAACTGTACGCCCTAAGGGTTTGGGTAATTTGGTGGTGTTCGAATCAATAAGCCCCAGCTTAACCATCTTTTTATAACGGGCTTCACGAATCAAATCCCATCCGGCTTTATAAGTATCTTTATATTTCGCAATATCCTCGGGTTTAGCCTGCAAAGGCCAGTGGGGCGCATTTTGCGCTACGTACAAAAAGAATGGTCTATCTGTTTTTTTCCAGGAGTTGATATAGGCAACAGCGGTATCATTAATAGCGTCTGTTTGATAATAATCTTTGGGTACCGTTTTAACAGGCTTTGTGCCACTTACCAGACTAAAAGGATCAAAAAAGTCTACCACTCCCCAAATGGTACCGAAAAATCTGTCGAAGCCCCTGCTGGTCGGGTATTGGTTAATGGGTGAAAAATCGCCATAGTCCTTTTGATGATTTAGCCAGCTTAGCTGATCCTTGAGATTTTTCTGCACAATCGTATTACTCACATGCCATTTTCCCGACATAGCTGTATGATACCCCGCTGTTTTTAACACCTCGGCAAGGGTAACGGAGTTATCCGCTAACCTTCCTAAATAGCCAGGCTCATCTTCTGCCTCCGTCATCTTACCTATTCCAGCCTGTTGATTATACAAACCAGTAAGCAATGATGCCCTTGTAGGACAACACCTCGATGTATTATAAAATTCCCGGTAACGCAGTCCGTTGTTGGCGAGATAATCCAGGTTTGGTGTATTAATTTCACCGCCATAACAGCCGGCATCCGAAAATCCCATGTCATCAGCAAGGATGATCACAATATTAGGTCGGCTGGCTTTAGCTTCTGTCTTCTGCTTTTTTGATTGCTGATCAAATGCACTCAGGAAAACAAGCGCTGAACCTGATACTGCTGCAAGGGTTAAAAAAAATAGCTTTGTTGATTTCATGCCAGAATCTATCATATTTAACGCTAATCTAACTAAACCGTTTTAATAGCTCAAACTACAGTGAATAATCATCTCCGAATTTTCATCTTTACGAAGAAATAATGTCGAACTATCCAACAGAATACCTATATAGCAAAGCAATTAACAAACCATTAAACCAATAAGAAACATTTCTAAAACTAAATCACCTTATTCTTCGTTTATCCAACTATAATGAGCAGTTTTACCATACAGGAGCAATTCGATAATTACCTCGACATTCTCAATAAGATCCATGTCATCGATCACGATATTGACGCCTCGATCAACGAAGTTGAAATAAATGATCTGGCAAACCGTCGTACCGCATTAAAAAACAGGCTACATCACGTAACCAAAAGCCTGGTCAATTCATTAAATGAAATGGGGAGGAAATATCCCGTTCAAAATAACCTGGCCAACCAAACCACCTACATTTATACTGAAGGCGGCAAACTCATGTTCGAGTACCACTAATACTAATACATCCTCGCAATCAGTGGCTGGAACGCTACTGATCCATATGCACCTGCCCATCACCCTAAAAGGCTATAGCAGGAAAAATACGGTTTGGCTAGTTTTGTGACAATGGCAATAACATCTATCGTTACCGTAAACTACAATCAACCCGAAGCCACCCTGGCTCTTTTAGCGTCCATTAAGCTTAATCTAAACCTTGAAAATCTGGAGGTCATTATTGTTGATAATGGAAGTTTAATTGATTCAGGTGCCAGCTTCAAAGCATTTTTACCGCAAACAATCTATATCCGCTCCGAAGCTAACCTGGGCTTCGCCGGTGGTAACAACCTGGGTATCAAGGTCGCTTCAGGGGAATATATTTTAATGGTAAATAATGACACAGAAGTTGTAAAAGGAATGACGGATGTGCTCATCAAAGAAATGGAGGACAATCCCGAAATCGGAATTGTAACCCCTCTCATTTTATATTTCGATCAACCGGATACCATTCAGTATGCGGGTTATACCCCCATGAATTACACCACCTGCCGTAATAAAACCGAAGGCTTGATGGAAAAGAACACCGGTCAGTATATGGGGATGAGCAATGAGACCGCCTTTTGCCATGGTGCTGCGATGATGTGCCGCAAAGCCGATATTATGGCCATCGGACTGATGCCCGAGATGTATTTCCTCTATTACGAAGAGCTCGACTGGTGTGAGATGTTTAAGAAAGCAGGGAAAAAAATATGGTTTACCGGCAAAACACATATCTTCCATAAAGAATCCATCAGCGTGGGTCGAGAAAGTGCTTTGAAAACGTATTTTGTTACCCGTAACCGGATCCTTTTCATCAGAAGAAATGCTAACCTGTTTAATCAAATTGCTTTTGCCTTTTATTTTACCGGCATCGCCATCCCCAAACAAATGATCATTTACATACTTAAAAAAAGAACAGATTTAATCCCTTACCTACGCAGGGCCCTAACCTGGAATATCACTCAGGCGAAAGACAGTCTCAACCTGGGCTTCAATAGAGTGGCATAACACACTCATCAAAACCAATCGTTTACAAATAATATCTCCATTATATGATCACGCTATTCTGGCTTTCCCTTGCCATCGTATTCTACACTTTCCTGGGTTATGGCCTGTTGCTTTATATTTTAATCAGGCTAAAACGGGTATTCACCAAACCTGTCCGGCATGTATTAAATACACTTCCAACAGTTACTTTGCTGGTTGCTGCATGGAATGAGGAGGATATGATTGAACAGAAAATCAATAATACCCTTGCCCTCGATTATCCCGCTGACCGCTTCCAGATCATTTTTATATCCGACGGTTCTACCGACAGGACTCAGGAATATATCCAGCCATTCAAGCAAATTGTTTCCATGCACATTGATGAAAGGAACGGCAAAATGGCGGCAATTAAAAGGGCCATCCCGGCAGTTACGGGAGAGATCATTGTATTTTCCGACGCCAATACTTTGTTAAATGAGCAGGCCATAAAAGAACTGGTGAAACACTATCAGAATAAAAAAGTAGGCGCCGTTGCAGGTGAAAAACGAATCCTGGTAGACGCCCAAGCCGATGCCAGTTCTGCCGGAGAAGGGTTTTACTGGAAATATGAGTCGAAGTTGAAAACATGGGATTACGAACTGTACTCTAACGTAGGTGCCGCAGGCGAACTGTTTAGCATCCGAACAGCCTTGTATCAGCCTGTCGAAACCGATACCATTATTGATGACCATATGATTGCGATGAGAATTGCCGAACAAGGCTACATCATCGCCTATGAGCCGAATGCCTATGCCTCCGAAACTGCATCAGCCAACACCAAAGAAGAATTAAAGCGTAAAATTCGGATTGCTGCAGGCGGTATTCAATCGATATTCAGACTTAAAAAATCTGCAAATCCATTCAACCATCCCATACTAACTTTTCAATACCTGTCACACCGGGTACTCCGCTGGACGGTTACACCATTCCTCATTATTCTTGCCTTCATACTTAATATTGCACTGGTTGCCACCACAAATAATAATGTTTATACAGTATTGCTCATCGCCCAAATATTCTTTTACAGCGCGGCCTTCATCGGTTTAATCTTTGAAAGAAGGAACATTAAAATCAAATCGTTTTTTGTCCCCTACTATTTCTGTGTGATGAATTACGCTGTGATCGCCGGAATCGGCCGATACATCAAAAAGAACCAAAGCGCAGCCTGGGAAAGATCACTCAGAAAATAAAAAACAAACGCTGAAGGCATCAACCCCCAATAGCCCTTCAGCGTTTCCAGTTTCTCCCCCGCCCCCGTGGCAAAATAAAAACGCTTCTAAACATTCTCCGCCCTGCCTTCTATTTACTTACATCCGCATATGGTAAAAGATACCGTCGGCAGCGCCTAATAAACCCATTCCCTGGCTCCGCCTTCCCGTGGCTAAATTAACATGCCGGAGGCATGCCCCCTGCCGATAGCCCTTTCGCACTATTTTCAGCACCGCATATAACCGGTATTTTAGTACACGCAAAAAAGATAACCGGCTTAAAGCTACAGTACTGCTTTACAGTTACTTAATCATTTACGCGCAAAATTAACGATCCAGTTAACCCCGGTTTTGTATGCTTAATAATACCCTCATATCCCGTTTTTTCGAGCACTGTAGTGTAAGCCCACATAGCATTGCTCTCGAACTTAATAATGAATCGTTAACCTATCAGGAACTCGACAACCAATCAAATCAACTTGCAAACTTATTGGTTAACACAGGAGTAAAACCAAATAACCATATCCCAATACTTCTAAACCGGTCATTTGAAATGATCATAGCCATTTTGGCCACAATGAAATGCGGGGCAACTTACATCCCTATCGATCCTTCTTCCCCTTCGCAGAGAATCAATTATATATTGAATGATCTGCAGGCTGATTTTTTAATTACCGAAGGAGCAAACGAACTGAATTTTGCTGGTACCACTATCAAAGCCGACGATCCGCAACTTTCAACACAATCCTGTGAAAAAATTCAAATCCAGGGAGCACACTGTGATATCTGTTACATCATATATACCTCTGGTTCCACCGGCAAACCAAAAGGTGTAATGATCGGTAATCAGGCCGTCGGTCACTTCATCAACAGCCAAAGTGAATACTATGGAATTGGGAATGATGACCGGATACTGCTTTTTTCCAGCTTTGCCTTCGATGCATCAGTTGAACAAATCTTTCTGGCCTTAACTACAGGTGCATCTTTAATATTAATACCTGAAGAATATTTAATAGACGTTAAACGGTTCACACAATATGTTCAGGATAAAAAAGTAAACCATCTCGATGTCACTCCTGGGTTTCTCGACAACCTGAATCCCGATCACTTCAACAACCTCAAACGGATCGTTGTAGGTGGAGACACCTGCCCAAAGAGTCTTTTCCTCAAATGGCAGGCAAAGGGGGCATTTTACAACGCCTACGGGCCCACTGAAGCAACAGTAACCGCAACCCTCTTCAAATGTAGTCCACACCAGTTGTCGTTGTCTTCAGGTTTACCCATTGGAAAACCAGTAAACGGAACAGGGGTATATATTCTCGACGAAACAAAAAGACAAGTAGCAAATGGCGTTGCTGGCGAAATTTATTTGAGCGGAAAACATCTCGCTAAGGGCTACCTCAACAATCCTGAACTTACAGACGAACGCTTTGCCATGATAGATATATCCGGCCCGCAACGATTGTATAAAACCGGTGATCTCGGCCGGCTTCTTGCAGATGGAAACATAGAATTCTTAGGGCGGATAGATAGCCAGGTTAAGATAAGGGGATACCGGGTGGAACTGGGCGAAATCGAAACCGCATTGAACACACTCCCCAACATCAGCCAGTCTGTTGTGGTGGTCAAAAGTAACGACCAAGGCGACAAGCAATTAGTAGCCTTTGTTGTGGCTGCGAATTCATTTTCTAAAGAAGCTGCTGAAGATGCTCTATCTGCAGACCTTCCCGAATTCATGATCCCAAAAATATGGGTTCAGCTTAATCAGATGCCATTAACAGTAAACGGAAAAATCGATAGGAATGCATTGGAAGTCCCCGACTACGCCGACTTACTGCAAACCCCTTATGCACAACCTAAAACAAAACTCGAAACTAAAATAGCCGCCATCTGGAAACAGATGCTCGATGTAAAACGAGTGGGACTAAACGACAACTTTTTTGATCTCGGAGGAAATTCACTCCTGTCGCAAAAACTGATGCTGGCCATGCAGGAACAAAATATTGTGCTGCCTATTGCAAAACTGTATCAATATCCTACAATAGCGGGAATAGCGAAATACCTGGATAAATCTGCCGAAAAAAACAGCAATACAAAACGCCATCAGGCACAAGCCGGAAGAAATATAGCGGTGGTTGGCCTGGCAGGTCGCTTTCCTGGTGCAGATACTGTCGGCGAGTTATGGGACCTGCTTTGCAAGGGAAAAGAAACCACCACATTCTTTACCGGTGATGAGCTGGATGTAAACATACCCGACAATATCAAAAACGACGAGCTTTATGTAAAGGCCCGGGGAATCATTAACAATACCATGATGTTCGATCCCGATTTCTTTGGCATCAATAAAAAGCTTGCTGAACTCATGGATCCTCAGCAAAGGATATTCCTCGAGATTGCATTCGAGCTACTGGAGAAAACTGGTCATTTGCAAAAAACCGATCAATATAAAACCGGTGTATTCGCTGGTTGCGGACCTAATTTTTACTATGAAAACAACGTTTTAGCCCACCCTGAGAAAATCGAAGTGATGGGTAAACTGCAGGTTACTACTGTAAACGATAAAGATTATATCGCATCGCGAACAGCCTATCACCTTAATCTTAAAGGCCCTGCAATTAATGTAAACTCAGCCTGCTCCACCTCGCTCCTGGCAATTTTAGAAGCGGTAAATAGCCTTCGGGCCATGCAATGCGACGTAGCCATAGCCGGCGGGGCAAGCATCAATGCTTCCATCAACAGTGGCCACCTGTATCAGGACGGCAGCATTCTGAGCAAAGACGGCCATTGCCGCCCTTTTGATAATGACTCAACCGGAACGGTGTTCAGTGATGGAGCCGGCGTTGTATTATTAAAACGGCTGGAGGATGCTGAAGCCGACGGAGATCAGATCTATGCCATAATCAAAGGCGTTGGCGTTAGTAACGACGGAAATCAGAAGGCCAGCTTCACTGCCCCGAGTACTGACGGACAGGCCGATGCAATTCTCACGGCCATTGCCGACGCAGATGTAGAAACCCGTAACATCAGTTATATCGAAACGCATGGAACAGGAACACCAATCGGCGATCCGATAGAGTTCGAAGGGCTGGTACAGGCATTCGGCAATCATGATGATAAACAATATTGTGCAATCGGGTCGGTAAAAAGCAACTTCGGCCACCTCACCGAAGCTGCCGGTGTAGCCAGCTTCATTAAAACCTGCCTCTCCCTGCACCATAAAAAATTATTGCCTTCTATCGGGTTCCAAACACCTAACCAAAATATAGACTTTAAAAACAGCCCGTTCTTCGTAAACACCAAACTTCAGGACTGGAAACATGAAATAAAGCTTGCTGGCGTCAGCTCTTTTGGTGTGGGCGGTACAAATGTCCACATCATTCTTGAAGGCTACCAGAATACCGAAATACCCACAACCTCAAGTCGCGAATACGAAATGATCGCCTGGTCCGCAAAAGCCTCAGAAAGCTTAACCGCCTATCATGCAGCATTGCAACACTTTACTGCAGGCCAGCCAGGCTTATTGGCGGAAGATCTTGCCTACGCCCTGAACACGTCGAGAGGGAGTTTTCCTTACCGCGGTTTTCAGGTAGTCAGTACCGAAAACCGGCTTTCGGAACAACTCAGCAGGCCCTACACAGAAACTCACCCACCGGCAGTATCATCAGCAGCAGGCGCAGATCTCGTGTTCCTCTTTCCCGGACAGGGCGCACAATACAATAACATGGGGCACGACCTCTATAAGCAGGAACCGGTATACAGAGAAGCCATTGATGAATGTGCTGAAATCTTGAAAGAATTTATGGAAGCAAACATCAGAGACATCATTTTTGATGAAAATAGCCTCTCCGATACCATCAATCAAACTGAAAATGCCCAGCCAGCCATTTTTGCGACCGGGTATGCCCTCGCCCGCCTGTGGATGAGTTGGGGACTTCAGCCCGGTTTATTATGCGGACACAGTGTAGGCGAATATGTTGCAGCACACCTTTCAGGAGTTTTCTCCCTAAGCGATGGTTTAAAATTAGTAGCCCTTCGGGGTAAAATGATGAGCACAATTCCCAGTGGGGGAATGCTTTCAGTCAGGCTAAAAGACACTGATTTATCTACACTATTAACAGATCAACTTTCCATCGCTGCAGAAAACACCCGGAACCTTTTTGTTGTGGCTGGACCATCAGCAGAGCTGGAAGACTTTAAGAATAAAATCGATAAATTAGGCATTCCCGGCAAACGTCTTTCGGCGAGCCACGCCTTTCATTCTTCAATGATGGATCCGGTTATCGCCGATTTTCGCAGTCTGGTAGACACCATCAGTCTTTCCAAACCCAAAATACCGGTGATGTCTACGGTAACGGGTAAAATGCTCACCGAATCTGAAGCAACCGATTCCGGCTACTGGGCTTCGCACCTACGCAAAACAGTAAAGTTTTCAACCGCCGTTGAAGCCATTATATCATCCTGCAATCCTTTGTTTCTGGAAATCGGTCCCGGGGAAACGTTGAGCGTTTTTGCCAGACAGATAGCGATGAGCCAATCCAGGCCTTATACTGTGATATCAGGTATTAAAGCTAAAGAGTCCGGCACCAGACAGGTCACCACAGCGCTGGGAAAATTATGGAGCAATGGATTTGACATTAACTGGCATCAATACTACAGCAGCCAGCAGCGAAAGTTAATTGAACTGCCTGCTTATACTTTTAACAAGAAAAAATACTGGCTGGAACCAGCATCAACGAATAAAGTGACAGAACATACCGCTCAAAACGCGTATCATAACATGGATACCCTTCAGACAAGAAAAAACACACTCATTTCCAGAGTTAAAACCGTACTCGAAAATTCTTCAGGCATTGGCTTCGATCAGGTCGACTTAAACAAAAACTTCCTGGAAATTGGCTTCGACTCACTTTTGCTTACCCAACTGGCCACTTCCCTTAAACGGGAGTTTGCCATACCGATCAGTTTCAGGCAACTAAACGATGAATGTTCATCTATAAATACGCTAACGGAATACATTGCGCAACGCATTCCTGAAGAAATTGTTCAGGAATTGGCTGCAATGCCTTCAGCTCCGCCAGTAGCATCTATACAAACCGCCCAAGGTCAAAATGGAAATGTACTTTCCCTCTTGTCTGCACAGCTAGAAATTATCGCTAAACAAATTCAACTCCTGAATCAGGCTGATGTGTCATTACTACCGCAGCCATCAATTCCCCTAAAGGAAACGCCCGCAGTGCCTTTGCACACAGCTGCAACTGTGCTAAGCAGCGAAGAAGAGACCAACCTGCGTAAACCTTTTGGTGCAACGCCAAAGATTGATCTAAATCATACATCAGTAGATTTAAAACAACAGAAATTCCTCACCAGCCTGATTCAACGCTACAACTTAAAAACAGCTAAAAGTAAAGCTTATACCGCCGAAAGCCGTCCATACATGGCCGACCCTCGTGTGGTCAACGGCTTCAAACCAGCAGTGAAAGAGTTAGTTTACCCGATTGTGGTTAAACAATCGTCTGGCAGCAGATTATGGGACCTGGATGGCAATGAATATATCGATGCGCTGAATGGATTTGGATCAAATATGCTGGGCTATCAGCCTGAGTGCATCAAAGAAGCCCTTCATGATCAGATTGAAAAAGGCTTTGAAGTAGGCCCACAGCATGAGCTGGCTGCTGAAGTCAGCCGTCTGGTATGCGAATTTACCGGCTTCGACAGAACCGGACTATGCAGCACGGGATCTGAAGCCGTATTAGGCTGTATCCGGTTGGCCAGAACTGTCACTTCCCGCCCAATCATTGTAGCCTTCACAGGCTCATACCACGGTATATTTGATGAAGTATTGGTGAGAGGTACGAAGAAACTTAAATCCTTTCCCGCAGCAGCTGGCATCATGTCTGAAGCTGTAGAAAACATTCTGGTGCTCGATTATGGGACGGATGAAAGCCTCAGGATCATCAAAGAAAGGGCCAATGATATTGCGGGGATACTTGTTGAACCTATACAGAGCCGCAGACCAGATTTTGTGCCGATTTCGTTTTTACAGGAATTGAGAAAAGTTACCCGCAACCAGGGCATTGCCCTGATTTTTGATGAGGTGATTACCGGATTCAGAATGCATCCTGGTGGTGCTCAGGCGCAGCTTGGCATCAAAGCAGACCTTGCAGCCTATGGTAAAGTGGTAGGCGCAGGCATTCCGATCGGCATAATTGCCGGCGACAAAAAATATATGGACGCGCTTGATGGCGGCATGTGGAACTATGGCGACGATTCAATTCCCGAAATTGGTATCACATATTTTGCCGGGACTTTCGTGCGCCACCCCCTTGCATTAGCTGCAGCAAAAGCATCGCTGCTGTACATGAAAACGCAGGGCCCCGGCTTACAGGAAAAACTAAACGACAAAGGCAACTTCATTGCCAAAGCCCTCAAGAGGGAAATTTCAGCGCGGCAGCTTCCAATAACAGTAGTCAATTATGGCTCGCTCTGGAAACTAACTTTCGATCAAACCATTCCCTTTAGTGAGCTTCTGTTTGTCATTATGAGAGAAAAAGGAATTCACATCCTGGATGGTTTTCCATGCTTCTTAACTGAAGCCACCACTTATCAGGATATTAATAAAATTATAACGGCTTTCACGGCATCGGCAGAGGAAATGATCAGGGCGGGCTTCTTCCCTAATCAGCAGCAACACCTGAATCAAACATATCAAAGCAGTGCTGTAGTCATCGACGGTATGGTTCCTCCGGTTCCAGGTGCGCGTCTCGGCAAAGATCAGTCGGGTAATCCGGCCTGGTTTATCGAAAATCCGCAGGTGCAAAATGGTTACTTACAGATTCAGATTTAAACTTAAACGCTCATAAATGGAAACTCTTTACGCTAAAAGCGATTTTATTGCCATTGATTTCAACCCTTTTGATGATCAGCTCGCCATCAGCAAAATCGTGTCAATTAATAAAGCACAGCAGGAAATTTACCTCTCCTGCCTTTTTGGACAACAACCGGCTAACCTGGCCTACAACGAATCGCTATCGGTAATCTTGACTGGCAATTTTAACGCGGGCTACTTCAAACAAGCATTTGCGCAACTCATTAAACGGCATGAAGCCTTGCGCAGTGTCATCAGTGGCGATGGGGAGAAGCTGATCATTTATGAAGATCTTCCCTATGCAATTACGGAAGAGAATTTGCTGCACCTCGATCAGGAAACCGCTAAAGCCAGGACAGCTGATTTTATAATGCGACAGATGTCTATGCCTTTCAATTTGCAGGAAGCCCCCCTATTCAGGGCTTTTATACATCAAACTTCTGCCGATAATCATATAGTCACCTTAATCTTCCATCATATTATTTGCGATGGCTGGTCAATGGGCATTATCCTCGAAGAGTTAAGTAAGGTGTACAGTGCACTTTGCAGGGGCAATTATCCCCTGCTACCCGAAGCATTCCAGGTGAGTCAATTCGCCCTTGTACAGGAAGAATATCTGCGTAGCCAAACCTTTCAGGAAACAGAGCAATTCTGGCTGAAACAGTTTCAACACCATATCCCTGAAGTAAACCTGCCTGCCGATTTTCCGCGTGGCGCATTACGGACTTATCAATCACAACGCATCGACCAGCTGCTCCATCAGGATGTAATTGAAACCCTGAGAAAATGTGGTGCGAAAATAGGTTGCAGTCTGGTAACTACTATGCTCTCCCTGTTCGAAATTCTCATCCACAAAAAAACGCAGCAGACAGAAATGGTCATCGGACTACCCTCTGCAGAACAAGCCGTAACTGAATTTTATAACCTGGTAGGTCATTGCGTTAATATTTTACCGATCAAAAGCCGTATCGACCCGGATGTCTCCTTAACCGATTATCTCAAAGCAAAACGCGAACAGCTGATGGATGTTTACGAACACCAGCAGTACAGTTTTAGTCAATTGCTCGGCAGTTTAAAAACTAAAAGAAATCAGTCGCGCATTCCTTTAATACCCATTGTTTTCAATATCGACATGGGTATGGATAGTGATGTAGATTTCTTTGAGTTAAAGCACCAGGTCGTTTCGAACGTACGCCAAAGTGAAACTTTCGAGCTCTTCGTTAATGCCACCGATACCGCCGAAGGCCTCACGCTCGAATGGAACTATAACAGTCAACTGTTTACATCCGAAAGCATCAACAAAATGATGGATGATTTTACGCTACTGATCAACGGATTCATTGAAAATCCATCTATCCGCATCATCGAGGCCATCAGCACTGAGCATACAAAGGCCATCCTTGCCGGTGAAATAACTGCCATTACCAAAACATGTATTGACCTCCTTAGCGAAAGTGTTTCTACCTTCCCCGATAAGATTGCTGTAGCCGATGAAATAAATCAGATCTCTTACCTGTCTCTCGACAAGCAGACCAACGCGCTGGCGAACTACCTTTCTGGTACGGGGGTTAAAAAAGGACAGATAGTTGCGGTTGCCATGCACCGCTCCGTTCAGATGCTTACAGCCATTATTGGCATCATTAAAACCGGGGCAGCTTATCTTCCGATCGATCCAACATTACCGGCCGATCGCATAAAATATATGCTGGCTGATGCAGATGTCAAGCTAATGATAACCGATGCGGCCGACAATATCGGTACCTCGGTCAATCGCGTTAACCTCAATCAATTATTTCAATTCCTTGATCTGAAAGCTCCGCGATGGCAGCAACCAGCAATCAGCTTAACCGATACCGCATACCTGCTGTACACCTCGGGCTCAACTGGTCGCCCTAAAGGCGTAAAAATCAGTCACAACAACCTCTCTAACCTCTTGTCAGGAACCATGCAGATTCCCGGCATGAAGCCTGAAGACAAGCTGCTGGCCATTACAACCATCTCTTTCGATATTGCAGTGCTTGAACTGTTTCTTCCGCTTGTTTCTGGTGCAAGTGTAACCATTGCGAACACCGAAGCTGCTAAAGATGGTCGCCTGATCAATGAACTTATTGTCCGCGAAAGCATCACCATTATCCAGGGAACACCTTCGACACTCTCGATGATATTGGATTCAGGACTTCAGCGCAATCAACTGCGGATCATTGTCGGCGGCGAACAACTTGACTTGCTCCTGGCCAGAAGAATCATGGCTACAGGTGCACGGTTGTGGAACATGTATGGACCAACAGAAACAACCATCTATTCTATAGGAAAAGAAATCCTCAGAGAGGACGAAGTGATTACAATAGGAAAACCCATACACAATACCCAGGTGTATATTACCAGTACCGCGGGGTACCCGGTACAAATCGGACAAACCGGAGAAATATGCATTGGTGGTGAAGGTGTCGGTCTCGGTTACCTCAATAACAATGCCCTCACTAGCCAGAGATTTACACTTGCGGGCAAAAATTCCAATACCATTTTATATAAAACCGGCGACCTCGGGAAAATACTTCCCAATGGCGAAGTACAATGTTTTGGCCGTATCGACCATCAACTAAAAATCCGCGGACATCGCATCGAACCGGGCGAAATTGAATCGTTATTGCTCAGTCAAACCGACATTAATCAGGCTGTGGTAGTGCAAAGAAACGATTATGGGGATGACAGCTGTCTGGTAGCATACATCATCCCAAAAGAAACAGCAGTCAGCAATCCCGCCGTGATTGGCCAGTCCTTGAATATCCGGAGTCAATTGCCATTAACCAAAGATTACACTCAAATGTTGTTGAACGAGCTGGCGAAAACTTTACCAGCTTATATGATTCCAAAATACGTTGTGGCCATGACTGCAATGCCTTTAACCCAAAGCGGTAAAGTCGACAGGAGTCGCCTGCCAGCACCGGAGGTAAATAAAGTATCAATTTCAAAAGATGAATCTAAGCGCCTTAATACCAACGAACAAATGTTAACTGATATATGGTCTGAATGTCTGGGCACTCAAAATATCAGCCTTAACGACGACTTCTTCGAACTGGGAGGAAATTCGCTGATGGCCGTAAGAATGATGGTGAAGCTGGAGAAAGTTACGGGCGTCCGCCTGCCATTAACCGCACTGCTTAGTCATTCTACTATTGAGCAGCTGGCGTTGCATTTGAAACCTGACTGGGGTGAACACCGTTCGCAAACCATTATTCCCATTCGTACGGAAGGAAACAAACCACCTGTTTACCTTATACACGGAAGCGGACTAAATGTACTTTTATTCAAAGGTGTCATGCAATCCCTTGATATCGATCAGCCTGTGTTTGGCGTTCAGGCCATCGGGCTTGACCAGTTTGAAGCCATCCCCGATAGTATCGAAGAAATCGCTGCGCGGTATATAGAAGAACTCCTCCTTCACAACCCACAGGGGCCATACAATATCGTTGGTTATTCTATGGGTGGATTCATCGCATTCGAAATGGCAAAACAATTAAAAGCCGCCGGAAGAAATATGAATATGCTGGGTGTAGTGGATACAGATACAGGTGGAAATGCATCACGCCCTGGTGACCATAAAAATCTGTCATATTTCATGAAGCGGCAATTCAAAAAAATACCCTTCATCACCAGGTCATTCCAGAAAACCCCGGTAAAAACCATTAAATATCAGCTGAACATCACCAAACAACGCCTGCTTAAAAAAGAGAACGAAATGGATCTCGAGTTTGGAATGCTCAGCCAGCGGGAAAAAGAAATCTATACGGTTTATGATCTGGCACTTGAAAAATATTTGCTCACGCCTGCGGCATTAAAAGTAACCCTCTTCAGGGTTTCGGAAAGGTTGTATTTTCTGGATGATCTGGTGCATCTGGGTTGGGACCGTTTTGCCTCCCTTGGTGTTGAGGTATGCGAAATTCCCGGAGATCATAAAACATTTATTTCCGAAATGCACAGGAGCGCTTTTGCCAGGATTCTACAAAACCAACTTAATCAGCACACCCATGCACACTAAGGAAAAGTTCGTCATCTCCAGTACGCCCTGGCATGATTACCTCCGTTCATCGGTACTTGAGCAAAACCTGAATCATGTGTTCCAAATTAACGTTACCGAATGCTTCGAAACCATCGCTGGTCAGTTGAATGCAGTGTTGCCCGCTACCGAAATAGAAAAAGCATCAAGGTTTTTGAATTATGACGATGCGCAACGTTACCTGTCAACCAGATTTGTGCTACGAAAACTCATATCAACCACAACCGGGCAGCAACCTTCGTCAGTATATTTCGGCGAAATAAAAAATAAAAAACCCGTTACAAAAGGGATAGCATTCAACATCAGTCACAGCGCCAATCGTATCCTGATCACCCTCAGCAAATGTGCCGTAGGAATTGATGTGGAGTACATCAGCCCACGTTTTGATTATGTGGAGCTCATTCCCAATTGTTTCGATCAGGATGAACAATACTTGATCAATTCTGCAAACGATAAAACAGCAATGTTTTATGCGCTCTGGACCCGCAAAGAAGCCATATTGAAAGCAACGGGTGAAGGTTTGATTGATGACCTGCCAGCACTTAACTGCCTTTCACCACTGTATAGAAACGCAGGCAGCGACTTCCAGTTACAAACCTTCGCACTCGGGGCTGATTACATTTTTACCCTGGCAAACAGCCATATAGCCAAAACCATATTCTGGAATTACCAGATTTAAACAATAAGATACCTGACTAGCAACTGGATATAGCCTTAAGAATGTCATGGCATTTGGTATTAAAGGGCTATTGTGATGCATAGCTCCCAGCTTTACCTTCGTATCAATAAAACATAGAAACCAAAACCCTCGAAATTCATGAAAATAGCAGTAATTGGTACAGGCTACGTTGGCCTGGTAACAGGCACATGCCTGGCAGAAACCGGAAACGACGTGATTTGTGTCGACATCAACGTCGCCAAAGTAGAAAAAATGCAAAATGGCCTTCTGCCAATTTATGAGCCAGGGCTTGAATTGCTTTTTAACCGCAACATCAGCCAGAACAGATTAACGTTCACCACCAACCTTGCTTCAGCAATTAAGGATGCGCAAATTATTTTCATGGCTTTACCAACCCCTCCAGGTGGCGACGGTGCAGCAGATTTATCTTACATACTTGGCGCGGCCAAAGATGTTGCCTCGCTGATTACCGATTACAAAGTGATTGTAAATAAGTCAACTGTTCCAGTGGGTACAGCTGCTAAAGTAAAAGCAATATTTGAACAACATACCACCATTGAGGTAGATGTGGTTTCCAATCCTGAATTTTTAAGAGAGGGAGTTGCGGTAGAAGATTTCATGAAACCCGATCGTGTTGTACTCGGTACTGGTAGTGAAAGAGCAAAAAAACTCATGACAGAGTTATATGCCCCTTACGTACGTCAGGGAAATCCAATCATCTTTATGGACGAAAAATCATCAGAACTAACCAAATATGCCGCCAACGCTTTCCTGGCTACAAAAATTACCTTCATGAACGAAATTGCAAACCTATGCGAACTCGCAGGTGCAGATGTTGATGCAGTCAGGAAAGGCATAGGCTCCGATGAAAGAATCGGAAAACGTTTTCTCTTCCCGGGTATTGGTTACGGTGGATCTTGCTTCCCAAAAGATGTTCAGGCACTGGTAAAAGCCGCAGATGAACATCAGTACAATTTCGAAATCCTGAAATCCGTGATGCAGGTAAACGAAAAACAAAAGCTTGTTCTGGTAAATAAAGTCCTTCAATACTATGATTTTGATCTCAATGGAAAGCATTTCGCCATCTGGGGATTGTCATTTAAACCTGAAACCGACGATATCAGAGAAGCTCCGGCACTTTATATCATCAAATCACTACTTAAAAAAGGTGCTACCGTAACCGTTTTCGATCCTGAAGGGTCTGAAAACGTAAAACAACTTTTCGGCGATAAAATAGGCTATGCCAAAGACCAGTACGAAGCGCTACATGCAGCTGATGCTTTACTTATCGCTACAGAATGGTCACTTTTCCGCAATCCAGATTTTGAAATGATCGAAACCCTGATGAAAGAAAAAGTCATTTTTGATGGACGGAACCTATTCGACCTGGAGAAAATGAATGGCTTAGGCTATTATTATAACAGTATTGGTCGTCAACTGGTTAACCAGTCTGATACTGAAGAAACAATTTACGTCGGAGGCCACGAATAATGATCAACAATAACATACCAGTACAGCACAACCAATCCGGAAATACATCAGCAAAACGCATCCTGATTACCGGTGCAGCAGGTTTCTTAGGCTCACACCTTTGCGACCGCTTCATAAAAGAAGGTTACCATGTTATAGGCATGGATAACCTCATTACCGGAAATATTGAAAACATCGAACACCTGTTTGCTTTGCCGAACTTTGAGTTTCACCACCACGATGTTTCCAAATTTGTACACATTCCCGGAAAGCTGGATTATATTCTGCATTTCGCATCGCCTGCAAGTCCGATAGATTACCTTAAAATCCCGATACAAACGCTCAAAGTGGGGTCTCTGGGTACACACAACCTACTTGGCCTGGCCAGAGCAAAAAATGCGCGCATGCTGATTGCTTCTACTTCTGAAGTATATGGCGATCCCAACGTAAACCCTCAGCCCGAAGAATACTGGGGCAATGTAAATCCGGTTGGTCCGAGAGGTGTTTACGATGAAGCCAAACGTTTTCAGGAAGCCATCACCATGGCATATCATACCTTCCACGGCGTAGAAACCCGCATCGTGAGGATCTTCAATACCTACGGACCAAGAATGAGACTAAACGATGGTCGTGTACTGCCTGCGTTTATCGGTCAGGCGCTACGCGGCGAAGATTTAACCGTTTTCGGTGATGGCAGCCAGACACGCTCCTTCTGCTATGTCGACGATCTGATCGAGGGCATCTACAGACTTCTACAAAGCGATTACAGCCAGCCGGTAAATATCGGCAATCCTGATGAAATCACCATTAAGCAGTTCTGTGAGGAGATCATAAAATTGACCGGCACTACGCAGAAAATCATCTACAAGGAACTCCCTCAGGATGACCCTAAACAACGTCGCCCTGATATCACCAAAGCCCGCGATTTGTTAAACTGGGAACCCCTGGTTGGTCGTGCAGAAGGCCTACGAATTACCTACAAGTACTTTAAACAATTACCTGAAGACGCCCTGCAGAAAACCGAACATAAAGATTTCTCAAAGTACAACACGCATCACATTGCGCAGGCAGAGCTTACATCCTGATCATTTTATCTCAAAGTGCAATGCTAAATCATACAGAAGTGACAGCCCGACCAGAATTACGTAATAAGAACATCCTGTATATCGGGGTAAAATTTTACTACTATCATCAACAGCTTATCGATAAGCTCGAATCAAGCTATGGTGCCCGGGTAGATTATTTTCCCGAAAGAGATACCAGTATCCTGTATGGCATTATCAATCGCCTGAGTCCTTCTAATCTGGAGGCCTATCAGGAACTGCACTATAAACGGGTTCTCCGTCAAATCATGGAAAAGGAATATGATTATTTCCTTGTCATACGTGGTTTTAAGATGCCCGTGTGGTTTGTAAAAAAGTTAAAAGAATTAAACCCATCTCTCAAACTGATCAATTATCAGTGGGATTCAAATGCAAACAGTCCATTCATTAATACGAGCACACATTACAACATATTGCCCGAATTTGATGTGACGTTATCTTTCGATTATAAAGATGTAAGTGATTACCCTCAACTAGCCTATTCTCCAACGTTTTATACCGACGAAATTAAGGCGCTTGGGCAGCAAAACGAAAGTAATGTACAAAAGTATGATCTGTTTTATTTCGGCTCTTATCTTCCTGAAAGATATGCAGGACTTCAAAAGTTCATTGCTTATGCAAAGGCCAACAACTATTCTCTGAAATCGCATTTTTATATGCCGATCAGATATTATATCATCGAAAGACTAAAGGGCGTTAAAATCGACTGGAAACTGATCAAACTTACCAAGATGTCCCGGGAAGATTACATAGCCAACCTGGCAAATGCGAAAACAATTATTGATGTAAGCAACGCAAAACAGTCTGGCATGGCCATGCGGGTACTAGATGCACTGGGTGCCGGTAAAAAGGTTATTACCACCAACAAATGGGTAGCCCAGGATAGCATATTTGATCCCAGGCAGATTGCTATTATAGACATTGAAAATATCAGTCTGGATAAAAATTTCATTGAAGATAACTCACCCCTGCCACGAAAGAAGGAATTCACAATGGACAGGTGGATAGAACGGATCTTTCTCGAGAGTTTCAGTAAAGTCAAGCAGCCGGCACAGTAATCTATTCACATTCCCCCAACCTAAACGTAAAAGAACGAATAATCCCCGTTAGATGAAGATTTTATCCAAGCTTAAGAACATACATTTTCTGTCATTGATGGGTACGGGAGGCATGTCGGTATTAACCTTTCTGTTAACCGCTATTCTTTATCGTTCTTTGTCCATTAAAGAAATAGGCATCTGGTTCTTTTTTCAGTCTATGCTTTCCTTTCTTGATACCTTTCGCCAGGGTTTCTTATCTACCGCATTTGTTAAGTTTTATGCCGGTGCCTCACCCGAGCGGGGCCGCGAAGTAATTGGTTCAACCTGGTACATTGCTACGGCCACCACCGTTATCCTTTTATTGCTCAGCATTCCGCTTCTGTTTATTGTTTATCTGATCAAGGACGAAAGCCTGGTCTTTTTTGCAAAATTCTATGCCTTTAATCTAATGGCATCATTACCGATGATCGTGACGATGTGCATTGCACAGGGCGATTTAAAGTTCGGCCGCTTGTTGTATATCCGCGTATTCCAGGTAAGCTTTCTCATTTTGTGCGTAGGCTTTCTCATTTTTACCAGGCAAAATAACCTCGTCAACTTAATGTACATTAATATTGCAGCCAGCGCCATCACAAGCATTTTCTGCATGCTGCTGGGCTGGTCGGGCATCCGGTTCTTCTCGCATCGCACAAAAGAAAGTACAAAGGAAATTTTCAATTTTGGTAAATACACGGTAGGCACTTCAATAAGTTCCAGCCTTTTCGGCGTTACCGATACCTTCGTGATTAACTTCATGCTGGGTCCTTCGGCCCTTGCCGTATACAACCTGGGCCGTAGGCTAATGGAGGTAGTCGAAATACCCCTGCGCAGCTTTGTAGCAACAGCCATGCCTGCACTGTCAAGCGCCTTCAATCAGGGCAATAAGGAAAAACTTATTTCAACAATGGGTAAATACATTGGTATCATCACCATTGGTCTCATTCCTTTCCTAATTGGCACCTACATCTTCGCAGGCTACGCTTTAGCCATTATTGGTGGTGGCAAGTACAATGGTACCGAAGCCGGATCCATAGCGGTGAATATATTCAGGATCAGTGCAACAATTGCACTGCTTTACCCGGCCGACAGATTCATGAGTGTAACTCTTGATGCCATTCACAAGCCTCAGATCAATTTATATAAGGTCATCATTATGGTGATCATCAATGTAGCCACCGATTTCGGAGGGATTTATTTCTTTGGAAACATATATGGATTGGTAGCAGGTACATTTATTCCGATTCTTGTGGGAACCATCATTTCCTATTACCACATTAGCAGAGGCTATAAGCGCTTTTCAATTGTGGAAAGCTATACCAATAGTTTCCTGGAAATTAAAAGATTTGTCTTCAACGGATTTAAACCCGATAAAAAATTATCTCATTAAAAGCTAAAAATCATGACAACCATGTTCAGCATACCATCCTGGGTTCAGCAATACAAATTTGACTACACTAAAGTAGCAGAGGTACCCGATCAGATATTCAACGATATTAATGCAAAGCTTGATACGCTGACCAAAGGCGAGCCCGATGTGAGCATCGTCATCGGCGCATGGAACGAGGAAATCAATATACTAAAGAATGTCGCCAGCCTGGCTGATCTAAAATCCAGGTATAGCATCGAAATTATTGTCATCAACAACAATTCTACCGATGGTACGCAAACCACGTTAGATAAGCTTAACATCCGCAACTACTTTCAGCCCATTCAAGGCTGGGGGCCTGCACGGCAAATGGGGCTTGAACAATCCAGAGGGAAATACATCCTCCTGGCCGATGCCGACTGCGTTTACCCCGCCTGCTGGGTGGATGATATGCTCGAATCACTCTCACAGGATAATGTTTCCTGTGTATACGGTCGCTACTCGTTCATCCCTGAAAAAGGATATCCCCGCTGGAAACTTTATATGCTCGAAAGAATGAAAGATGTAATCTCGGAACTCCGTCACCTGAAACGTCCTTACCTTAATGCCTATGGCATTAGCATGGGCTATGTAAAAGCATACGGACTCGAAATTGGTCACATCATGACCCGTTTTAGAGGGGATGATGGTAAAATGGCTTTCGACCTGATGAAATACGGCCGGGTGAAACAGGTTAAAGGAGATAAAGCAAGGGCATGGACTGCTCCCCGCACATTACAGCGCGATGGCAGTTATTCAAAAGCCCTATGGAACAGGTTAAAGATCGAATCTGCCAAGTCGCTCTCTTTTTTAACAGCAATGAAGCCACATGACACTAAAAATGTTCCGGGCGAATAATTAGATATTAACAAAGCGATATGGTATTTTTTCCTCAGGTTTCATTACTCATTACCCATTACAACAGAAGTCATTCTTTACAGAACCTGTTGCAAAGATTCCGGCAATTGAACTGTGTATTCGGCCAGATAGTGGTTTCCGATGACGGAAGCAAGGCCGAACACGCAAAAAACCTTCTTGAACTTCAGAAAGAATATGGATTTCTGCTGGTAACAGCACCTACGAACCGCGGTCTGGGCAACAACCTCAATAAAGGCCAGGATGCCGTTAATAAGCCATTTACGCTTTATATTCAGGAAGACTTCGAGCCAGCTGATCTGTTTCCCACCGCTTTTGCTGAAGCGTTGGTCATCATGGAAAACAGAACTGAACTCGACATCGTTAAGTTCTATGCCTATTACCCATATGCCTATTTAAAGTCGTACAATGAAAATTTTGATGAAATGTATGTGCCGGCTTTAGCCGCAGATTACAGGAAAATCTATTTTTATACCGATCACCCTCATTTACGTCGCTCGGCTTTCTTCACCAAATTCGGCCGCTATCCCGAAGGCATCAAAGGCGACGCAACAGAGTACAGCATGTGCATATCCTTCCTGCAGCACAAAGGAAAAGGTTTATTCTATAAAGATTTTGCTAACCTCCTCTCACAGAAAAACTCAGCTGAAGAGCCAAGTACCATGCAGAGGGAAAACTGGAAACAACGTAACGGGCTCCTGATCAACATGATCCGCTATGTGTACAGACAAATTAAATATAATTTCGATATTGTAACTCAAAAGCCCCTGAAGCAAATGCCATAAACGCCGGACTAAATCCGGCGTTTTTTTCCTTCATTCCCTCTTTCTTCCTTGCCTCTTAAACGCCTATTGATTCGTAAATCTCCTTTACCGAGCGTTCCCAGCTATGTGATCTGGCAAAAGCTTTTCTTCTTGCTATAAGTTCAGCATTGTTGTTTGATAACAACTGGTGTATGCCATCAATATATTCTTTTAACGAACCGGCCAGGCTAACATAATGCTTAAATGCCTGCATCGACTTTGTGGCCGTTGCAATTGTCGGCTTGCCCAATACCAGGTATTCATCAATCTTTCGAGGATAATTACCTATTGTCAAATCATTTACCACCTGCGGATTAAAGCATACATCGAAGCTGTCAATATATACCGGTAAATCAGTTACAGGCTTTGGACCGGTAAAGTGTACATTCTGCAGCTGATGTAATTCGCTGTTTAGGAAATCTTCATCTTCAGGTCCAACCAGCACGATGTTCCACTCAGGTTTGGCTTTGGCAATTGCACCAATTAAACTGATATCCAGGCGTGCAGAGGTAAGTACACCAACATAACCAATTACGGGTCCAACAAAATCTCCCTTTATTTTATCCTTTTTACTGTTCAGATATTCATCAAAAAGTTCAAAGTCGCATCCCTGCCCAACATAAAAAGCATTAGGATTATAGGTAGCGCAATAATCTTTAAGAAATTCCGAATTCGCTACGCAGATATTGCTTTTAGCAATTAGCTTGGGTTCCAAGCTAGTGCCATGCCTCTCGTAATAGGTGGTCGCAATCATATTATCCCTCGAATAATACACAGAGAAAGCTGGCTTCAGAAAATCAATAAGATAAAAACTCCTGAAAATATCACTGTCATTAAACAGAATCACATCTTCGAAACCAAGTGCGTCTATCGTAGGCTTAATGGCCCGATAAAACCGCTGGTTATTCAGGCGGTTAAAAACGTTAAATAAAGTGTCGAAGGGCAGCCAGTTAATTGATTCAATTAAGCAATCCGGATAAAGCGTATACAGGTTATTGTTAATCTGCTGTAGCCCCTTCTGTTTGCCGGCAATCACATCTAAACGCATTTTTACCCCGGCGTTATTCGAACGCCTGATTTTAGTAATCCGGTCAAGTGGCGGATTGATATAAAGAACACGGTTGTGTTTTGAAAACTCCACTGCAATATTTTTGCAATTGCTACCAATCTCGGTATCCCAGGCTTGTTGCCCTACGATAATAATATTTCGATTTTTCAAACCTTAGCTTTTAGCCTCACCTTTTAATGAGGGAATGACGTGTACGGTAGCTACTGATCGTTTATTCGCATTTCTGATTTTTAGAAGCGAACACACCTGCAGATACATAAATGCGGGAATATTTAACAAGGAACGGAATATTTTCTGATCAGCTTTACCATGGCGTAAGCCAATATAAAAACCAGTTACAAACAACAATAAAGCTCCAAACCAGGTAATGGCCATATTACTGCCCATCAATATATTTGCAGCGAAGCAAATTACGGAGAGCAAAATAAAAATAAATAATGGTGGTCTCACCAATATAGTACCAAACAATATCTGGTTCCAGCTCAACGTTTTAAACCCTTTAATCAGTACTGATAGTCCAAGTCCGAAATATTTAAACCAGGTATTAATCCATCTTGAACGTTGATGAACCAACTGCGTAGAATTAGCGGTCTTTTCATCATATACTATAGCCTGGGGTGCAAATGCTATCCTCTTATTCATTCCCACTATTTTGGCTTGAAGTACCTTATCAAAACCTGCGCCTTCTAAATCATAATTTTTAAAACAGTCCAGATATAACGAAGTTTTAAAAGCCATGCCCGAACCCGCAAGTGTGGCAGATGAGCCCAGTTTGAACAATAATTCCCCGTCGAAAAAATGATAGTAGTAGTCTCGTGCGGCATCCATCGCTGCGATAGCTGTATCATAAGATTTTGCTTTGCGCACCCCCTGTACCGCTTCATAACCACGTTCAAACAAAACATTCATTTCGTTTAGGTATTCCGGGTCAGTCAGGTTATCGCTATCAATGATCGTAATCAGCTCGTGCTCACGAATAAAATGGGCTATCGCGTATAGATGAGATCGGGTGTTACTCGCCAGCACCTGTTCAGGGCGCAATACCACTACCCGGTCATCATCAAATGAAAGTCCCGATACATCGCAATTATCTGCCACCACATATATGGTATAGTGCTGATAATTTAAAGATAACAGGGATTGTACCACTGCAGGCAATAAATCAACCTGTTGATAAGCCGTCACAATGATCCCGTAATCATAGTCTTTCGAAACTCTCCGGGATTCTTTTGCAGCAGGCACCAGGAGGTAAACTACATAAAGTAAAATGGGCAATACCAGATTATATCCGATAAGGAATTGGAAAATCAGCCATAGGTAATGTATGATCATGGTTTATCTTCTTTTATTTTGTGAGCAGTGTAAGCCTTGTAAAACGCAAGACCAAAAAACAAAATCCCGGGAATTATAAATATCTCAAATGGCATGGTATTAAATTAAAATGGGTCGGGCAACAGCCTTTTCCATTAGTTTATGTTGATGAACAAATACCCACGACAGGTAAACCACTATTGAAGTGGGCATCAGGTTAATTACCTCATTTCCGTAACTGCAAAATAATATACCTGCCGCACCCGCAGTAAGGGCAATCAGCTTGGTTTTTAAAATCTTATTTTCAATGTTCCAAACCATCCCGCAACAACTCCCGATAATATACATCATTACACTGAACCAGATGGTTAAACCCACCACCCCGTACATCATCCACACCTTCACAAAATAACTGTCGGGTGGCACGGTAGACAGGTATTTATCCGCATTATAAAGTTTCCCGTAATAGCCTGTAACCCCCGGCCCTGCACCAAATGGTAAATCGGCCATGTAAGCTTTGATATTTTGCTGGTTGATGAAACGCACATTCAGCGAAGCATCTTCAGGGTTTAATGCCGACCTCAACCGGTAAATCTGGTAATTGCTATCGCCCAGGTGTGTAAATTTCAAAATGGCCAGTAAACCTAAAACCAGCATACCACCCACAAAAAGCGCTTTAAAGTTTTTACTTAGGATAATTGCTACTAAACAGCCAATCACAATGGCAAACAAAGCTCCCCTTGTTCCGGAGATCAGCATACCATATATATTGATAAAGCCACATAAACCCAGCAATATCCGTTTCCAAGGTTTAATAGGCGCTAGGGCAAACATCAGCGCCATTAAGCCAATATGTGCCTGTGAGGCACCAAATTGTCCGGCATCACTATAAAACGAGAATACCCTTAACCTGCCCCATAACAGGTGGGTACTGGCGTTTTCCTCAAGAAATACCTGTTCCCCTTTCGATAATCCAAAATGAAGCTGCTTAAAACCGTTGATGGTGGCCAGCGTAGAAAGTCCGATGATCAGAATAATGAAGATATCCAGTTCCCTCTCCGACTTAAAAGTGAGTAAACCCAGCATCACAATCATAAAGGGATAAACTGCCGTGCTCCTGATTTCATTGATCCAACCGGCTAAACTTGTTCCCGGATTAAAACCCTCAAGTAAGCTTACCCCAAGCCAGATGAGCAACGCATAAAAAATACCTGTGTGCAGCCTCTCCCAGTTTTCTTTTTTGCTGGTAATTAATGTGCAGATGAAAATTACCACCAGCACACAGTCAATAAAAAGCCCCACCGGCAAACCACCGATTTCTCTTGATATAATGAAGAAGAGAAAGCAATAGGCTATTAAAAAATAAAACAAAAATCGTTGCATCGGCGCGTTTGTAAATCTTTGTAGATGCGGTTAAACAACTTTATTCAAAATCCATCCTAAAAAGCCTGGCTGTTCTTTAATGTATCTTACCAGGCCTTGCTCCTGATCACTGATACTGGTGTTATGCTCAAAAACAGCGATGTTCTTTTCGGTAAATAAAAGCCACTCTTTCGAAATATTTACATCAGCCAGGCTGTTGATATCAATAATGATATAATCAAACTCTTTCTTTAAAACATCAAATCCATTTCTCAGGCTCACCACATTCTGAATCTCCAGTAGTGAATTTCTTTCACTGCTTTTATTCATAACCGTGATCAAATCTTCGGTGTGGAACTCCTTTTTTACCAGAAACGAATGAAAACTCTGACTGGTCACTAAACCGGTTTCATCGCTCAGCTGTTTCGATTGCTCGTCTGCAATCAGCAGCACTTTCTTTCCCGTTAAGGCAAAGGCGTAAGCCAGACTGTAAGCGATAAATGTTTTACCAGCTTTAGCCTTTAAACTCGTTATTCCCAGAATCTTACTCTGGTCTAGCTCCATTTGATTAAATATTTCAAACCTCAGCGAACGAATTTGTTCTTTGTAAACTGTGAACTTATCATTGTCACTTTTGTCGTTCCAGATATCGCGGGGATTCACTTCCTTATTGCCGATGCTGTTCAAGCTTCCTATCGCAACAGATTGTGTAGCGGCTTCAAGTTGCTTAGCATTGGTAATGGATGTGTTGGCAACCACCAGCAAAAAGATAAAGCCAAGGCAAAGCGAAAGCGAACCAATTCCTGAACCGGCAACATATAGAACCTTTTTAGAAGGTTTCGGATTGCCGGGTAAACCAACCTGTTCAATCTTGAGGTTCAAACCCAGCTTCTGGTCTGTTTTAGCCAGATTGAATCGATCCAATGCAGCCATATAGTCTTTAGTCGCAAGTTCAGCATCTCTTTCATAATTTTGAATATCGGCATCAAAAGGTACCATCCCGCTGTAACGCGAGCGCAGCACCGAAAGTTCCGAATCAATGGAGCGGATACTGCTTCGAGCCTGTTGCAAGGCAATTTCCAGTGCCAGCTTTTGTTGTACCAGGTCTTGTTTCGAAGAAGCCGTGTTAATCACATTCTCGTCTGCGTTTACAGCACTTCTCGAACTTAAAATCCGGTTAAGCGAATCTATCCTGCGTTGGTCTGAAGGTTTAAATCCGCCATCAATAAAAGCATTATTTGCCAGTTGCAAACGTCTTTTCAGGTCAATAATTTCCCGGTTGTCGGCACGGCTGCTGCCATTGATGTATTTATCACTGCCCCTCAGTTTGCTTTCGATGGTGGCAATAGCACCACCGTTCGATTGAATTACCCGCATGGCTTCCGCACGTTGCGATTCATAGAGCGAAATCTGATTATAAACCGTAGCCGATTGCTCTGTCAGGTTTAAAACGCCTTTGGTTTTCCTGAACTTCGAAAGCTGTTCGTTTTTCAGGTCCATTTGTGTTTTCTTGCCCTGTAACAAAGAATCCAGAATTCGGGCAGAAGAATTCTGGTTAAGGGTAACATCCGTACTATAGTTACTGATAAACTCCGAAGACAAGGTATTCACCACATAAGCGCTTAATACCGGACTTTCAGATAAATATTTAACCGTAATCAAATCACTATTCCCAGAATGAGAAACATCCAGGTGTTTATTCAGGTCCTCTTCCGAGTAGCCCATTGTTTCCGCTATGGTATAAAACGGATATTTCCCTTTATCGTCATCAAGTGTCAGCACTGCTTTGGAAGCTAGCCTGGCTTTAAAAAAATCCAATACCTGTTGCCTTTCGGTTTGGCTCCAGTTTTCTACCAGCTCCGGATAGGGTTTAAAGCTCGTCTTCTGATTTTCCAGATCATGAATAATGAGCTTGTAGGTCAGGATATCCATCATCTTCTTCATGGTGAATTTCTCCACCAGGTTCGAAAACTGCTGATTGGTAGTAAACCAGTCCACGGTTTCATTGCTGATCACTTTTTTAGAAGGATCCAGTAAACCAGTCGATACCTGCGCTTCAGATTCATATTGTTTTGGTAAACGATTTACCAAAAAGAAAGTAATCACAATAACTGCTACGGGAATCCCGATGATCAGCCATTTATTGCGATTGGCATGTTGTAAAAATGATTTAAAATCCATGTGTATCTCTATTTACCTTCCTGTATCTTTTGCCCTATAATCTCTTCCAGCATTGCTTTTGCTTTGAGGTAGTTGGTTTCGGTTTGTATCTTAAGTGTAAGCACCTCTGCCTGTTCAATTCTCGATTGGTTATAAATATCGAGTGTAACGCTGCTCCGTTCAAACTTACTTCTCAGGCTTTCCGCAACACCTTTGCTGTCAACCGCACGCTGGGTAACCACCTTCAGCTGGGTTTTCTGTTCCAGGTAATCATAATAGCGTCTTTTTACTTCGGTAGTCAGCTGATAGTCAAAGTCAAGTTCCTGCAACTGTGCAACCTTGTATTCTGCTTTAGCTTTCTTCACCATAAAAGGTTTCTGTAGCAGTGTCCCGATATTGATATTGATACCAGCCTGTAAACCATTAACATTATATGGATTCACCAGGTCTACAGCCGATTTCCCTTCCGGACGGTAAATGTATGACACGTTAAAGATGTCGAGGTACGATACCTGTGCCATAGGTACTCCCGCTTTGGCACTCTCAGTAAGTGCCTGCTGCACTTTACGTTTGCTATAGTTCTGTTTCGCCAGGGCGATATAGGTTTCTATATCTGAAGCATTAACCTCAGTCAGCATCGATTCTTGTGCATAAGCGCCTGTAAACGAAAGCAACATCAAAAAAGTGGTAATCTTAAATAGGTATCTCATTTTTAAAAAATTAATCGGTCTTGTATTACACATCTTCTTTTTGAATCAGTGCCGGTATGGTTTTTAGAATTATTTTAAAGTCCAGGAAAATAGAATAGTGGTTTGCGTAGTAATTATCAAGCTCCTTACGTTCACTTTCCGACATGTCTTTTTTACCTCTGCGGCTAATCTGCCACAATCCGGTAAGTCCGGCCGGGCCATTAAAGCGTGTAGACCATTTATTGGTGGTCAGCTGTTCTGCCTCATAAAGCGGCAATGGCCGGTTTCCTACCAGCGACATGTCGCCAGTCAGCACATTAATCAGCTGTGGAAGCTCGTCTATGCTGGTTTTCCGTAAAATCTTGCCTACCCGGGTAATCCGGGGGTCGTTAGAAAATTTAACAAAAGCCGACTTTCCGTTTTTATTGCCTTCGTTGGCATATTGATTCAGGTCGGCAAGTTGTTGCACCATCTGATCAGCATCACTCCGCATCGATCTGAATTTGTAGAAATCAAAAATCCGGTAGCCTGCGCCCACCCTTTTGCTTTTGTAAACCACCGAACCTTTCGATTCCAGCTTAATCAGTATGGCAACCGCCACAAACAAAGGCGAAAGGATCAGTAACGCTATCGAAGAAGCCACAATGTCAAATACCCTTTTGCTCACAGGCATCCGGTACGTATCTTTCATTTCCGCTTCCAGTTGAAGGATGTTCGGTTTAACAGACCTGAATTTCACCAGGAAGCCAATTCTCGATACAAAATCTGCAGTAGGAAAAGGATAAATATAGTAATCGTTTACTTTGAGCTCCAATGATCTGCGCCTGTAGGCGGCATTATCTTCAGTTCCGATCAGGATGATAATTAAACGCTTTAGTACCGGGTGATTTCTGATAAGCATTACTTTTTCAAAGCACTTTCCCTCATCATCCACTTCAATCATCATCACATCAGGCAGACTTAAAAAGGTTTGATGAGCGATGTATACATCAAAATCTGCGATAAATTGTAAATGTTTAAAGTGTTCACCAATATATACCGGCATTACACTGGATAGGATGTTTCCTGAATAGACCGCTTTTACATTGGTAAGCTGCAGGTCGCTGAAAGTGTTTAACATTAGGCAATTAAACTATTGATCTGGTTCTTCAATAGCGTCGGGTTAAAAGGTTTTTCCATATAGCTGTCAACCTTAAAAGTCATTTCTTTCACTTTCTCCTCCAGGTTTTCCTCTCCCGATAATAACATCACCGGCGTATTGCGGTATAAGCCACTCATTTTTAAAATCTGGATAAACAAGCTCCCGTCAAAATAAGGCATTCTTAAACTTGAGATAACGAGGTCCGGATCGTTCCCTTCCTCCAGCCAGCTCAACGCGTCAATACCATTGGTTTTTATCGTTAACCGGTATTCCGACGATAAAATAAAATTCAGCAGTTTACCTAAGTTTAAACCACCATCCACAATTAAAATGTGCTTCTTGCTGGCTTTCTTTTTGATGCTGTTGAGTAGGAGTCTTTTCATAAATTTATACTTAAAAGTTGTAGACAAACAGATGCATATTCCACATCATATACCACTTTTCTAAATCTCTGTAAAGGTCTAATTTGAAGCCTCAGCCAACAATAGCCCGATAGGGCTAAACTGGAAAACTATACTTTTTTTTTAATACCACAGCTGGGTTGCCAACCATCACCGAATTATCATCCACATCTTTTGTAATCACCGATCCCGCACCAATAATCACATTGTTGCCAATCCTGATATCCCCTATAATCACTACATTTACACCAATATCCACATTATCGCCAATCACGGGCGAAGCACTGGGAGTACCATGTTCTGTAATTTTACAACTGATATTGGTGAGCTGACGCAGGTTGCAATTGGTGCCGATTACCGTTCTGCTGCCGATAACCGTACCAAAGCCATATTGAATTTTCAGGCCCTTGCCAATCTTGGCACTCGAGTTTATACCTACATTCATTACCCATCCAATTAAGAATTTATAAATCAGCAGGTACCAGAAAAACAGATATCTCAAGACTTTATGCCGGTAAATCAAAGAAGATAACCTGAACAATATCATAATCATTCTCGATTTGAAATTGCCTTTATTATCCTCCCAGTCTTGAAAAATCCCATCCGAGAGTAACTTGCCTCTCAGTTTAATCATCGCTTTTTTTGGTCATATTTTCATTGAAACTATTTCTTACCTGCCTCCATAATCACTTACAGGAAAAGGTTCGATATTTCAACAAAACTATTGTAAAAAACAGCGATTTTCAATAGCCCTTAACTACCAACAAAAAACGACTAAACCGGTGATAATATCGACTTTACGACCCAATTGAGCATCGTTTTGGATCATAAACAAACTATTTTGCAGCTACAAAAACGGGGGTTTCCGTAACGGTGATTTGTATCTTGCCGTTTTGTGTATCCACCACCCTGCTGCTCATTTCAGCTTGTCCGGTTGCCGGGGTGTAAATAACAGCCTGTGTAGCACTGCCTAAATTGAGTTCGTACGTGGCCGTTCTCGCTGTTTGGTCAGGTATAGAAAGGACATACATCTTTTTCCCGTTAAGAGCGTACACATCAACGTTGGGATCATTGCTGAGGCTGCTCTGATAAAAATATTCACCTAAAAGTTTATTGGCTTGGAGAAAGTAGTCGGCCGAAGGTCTTTTACTGCGGTCGGGATTAACAAACCCTGATGAAGTATATTGCGTCCAGCTGTTTACATCCACATTCTCCAGCATATAGAAAATACACTTAGAAATACCACTTCTGGCGTATAAAAGGGCGGTACGAAGGTTCCAGTCGGCCTGGGTTACCTGCGAGCTTTTGTTGCCAATGGCTATCGCCCGTTGCGGCGTATGCTCACCAACATCGTAGCCGGTTTCTGTTACCCAAACCGGAATGTTGGCTGCTTTGCTTTTTGATAAGGAAGAAAATTTATCTGCTACAGTTCTAAGGTTTGAAAGTTCGGGCGCTACGCCTCTGGTTGCAGTGGCATAAACTGTAGTTGCATCATTAGCATACAGATGATAATTGATCACATCAAAACAAAGGTCTATCTGTCCGTTCGCTTTCCTCCCCCTGTTTGCAGCGCACCAGCTAATCAATTTTTCTACGTATTCAGGATTTGGATCAGCCAGTCCGCCCATTACCACAATCATATTCGGGTCGGCATTCTTTACGCCAACACCTTTACCCAGACGTCCCTGATCACCATCATAAAATGCCGATAGGTTGGCAGCATATTCTTCTGCAGTCTGTTTTGTGCCCTCACCTTTCCACCACTTGTCCCTTTCATTATCACACTCTATATAATTTACGGTACCCAAACCAATCTTTTTTGTATTCCTGGGGTCGCCTGTCCAGCGGATGCTTGGATCGATCAGCAACAATGTGGTATCTACGTTTTTGTTGGTGCCGTATCTCGCCGCAAGCTGAAAAGCAGCACGGGCTTGTTTAATATAGCTCAAGGGTTTAGAACGATCCAGACCATATGGGGCGGGTACATTTTCTGCATCCCTCAAGTTTGCCGGGTAAGAATTTAGCAACCACGAGGGGCAGGTTTTTAAATCTACCAGCACATACTTACCCGCGTTTTTCATGGTTTGATAAATGAGGTCGTAATCCCAGCCACCATTGTGTGCGGGGCTATAAGAAAATGCACCTTCAACTGGCTCTATGCGTTCCCAGTCGAGGTAATGTCGCATTCCGCTAAAAGACTTAATGGTTTCAAGTCGCGAAGGGTCAATCTGCTCATGTGCCGATTCCGAGGCCAGGTCCCATTCAAAGGCATTAATACCAAGATATTCCTTAAAGGCAACACCTGAGCCTGATGTCTCGGTCAGAGACAGTGTTTTGTCCGGAGAAAAAGTTTCAGAATCGGTAGCGATAGTTCGCTTACATCCGTTTGAAAATAGCGTAAGTGCTACGCATGAAAATACGATGATTGATGAAGACATTTTAAGCATAACGGGAGGATTTGGTGCAAAGCTACCCAATTCCTCGCCTAATTAACTATATATCAGAAGAATAAATCGAAATCCAGTATAATTACTTGCTTTCTAGTAGTTCTTCCATTGTAATTCTGCAAAAACATAAAAAAGCAGTGCAGATTACACGGCTTTACTCATGATGAAAATGGTTTGCTTCGTATCCAGGTGAAAACTGAATTCAACAATGCCATCTTTTGCTTTTTTAATTACTTTAACCACTTTTCCATGCGATTGATAATCATCAATCACCTCGTCTCCAACTTTTACTTTTTCTAACTTAAATACTGGTGTGCTGTGTGCTAGCTTAATCATGAGATGAGTTTCGTTATATAGGTAAAACAATAGACGTGAAAATTCCGTAATCAGTTCAGGATACTGCCAAACTTGATATCCGGAAATGTGAGTGGTTTAGTTGTAATGGTATTGCTTAAATTTATTCAGCGCTTCAATTTTATTCTGAACATGCAAACGCTTGTAGATATTCTTGCAGTGATTTTTAACCGTATTCGGACTGATCAGCAGTAAGTCTGAAATCTCTTTATACAAGAGTCCTTTACTGAGCAGCGATAATACTTCAAGTTCCCGATCGCTTAAACCCAGGTCCTTACTGCGGTCTTTCTGTGGTTTTTGATGTAAAAGGCCGATTACTTTACGTGCAATAAACGGACTCATCGGCGACCCACCTTGGTGCAAGTCTAACAGTGCGTCATGAATTTCTTCAGTCGATGAACCTTTGATGATGTAGCCCGACGCACCAGCCTGTAGTGCACTAAAAATCTTTTCATCATTTTGAAAACCTGTACACATCAAAAACTGGGTATTCCATTGATTTAGCCTGCTTTCCAGGATTACATCGATACCTGACTTATTTTTAAGTTTAATGTCAACAATAACAATATCCGGTAGATCTTTCGGTAAAAACTCAATGGCCTCTTCGGCAGATGCATGTACACCTTTAATACGGAAGTTTTTGCTTTCCTGTATGGCGCTCACAAGGCTGTTTCGGTAATAGTCGTGATCTTCGATAATGGAAACTGAAATCATAAATAATTGAGGTTAATGTTTAAATTTTATTACATTCGTACATCAACACAACTTTGATACTATCCCTTATAACATGTGCAGTCAAGTAGAACCTAAACTACCTGAAACCCAATTATATCGGTGGCCTAAAATTAGCCTAAGAAGGATGACGACAATCCAGGTTTTAAATGGATCGATACAAACGTACACAACATTTAATAAACAACAAGGTTTAGTTATGTCCTTTTATATCAATGGTATACACATATATACAACCTATTTGAAATACTATAAAGCATTACAAAAAAGCATAAAGAATCTATACTTAAAGTATATATTTACATTATTCAATCGTATTATTAATACTACTCATTTATCTTATAGTGTCTAATATTTTATCTAACGCAAACTTACCTCTATGATACTTCAGACCAAGATCACGATTTTACACAATCTTAATTTGACTGTGACAGGGCTGATTTTAATTCTCGGTTTTGTCTTCTTTTTTTTCATTTTCAAGTATTATAAAAGTGGCAAGTTCTACGAAAAAATGTTCATCAAGCAGGGAAAAATTATCAGTCAGGAGCGCACAAGAATCAGCAGCGAGATCCATGATGAGATCGGTTCGGGTCTAACGGCAATCAAATTATATACTGAACATGCCAGTAAAACACGTCCAGATGTCAGGGAGATTCAACACATCAAAGTGATGATCGATGAGATTTCCCAAAAGATCAATGAAATCGTCTGGAGCACCAATACGGAGAATGATGAGCTGGACAACCTCGTCTATTTCATTGAAGATCAGACACGTCAACTATTTAAGCATACAGAAATTCGTTTCCATTCCGAAATAGATCAGAACATCCCCGATCTGCATATCAGCAATCAAAGCAAACGAGAGTGTTACCTTTTAATCAAGGAGATAGCGCATAATGCACTGAAGCATGCGAAGGCTACCAGCATTAAACTTTTATTCAATTTTGATAACGAACATATGATCATCAGCTTCCGCGATGACGGTACCGGGTTCGATATCGGAAATAGCAAAGGGAAAGGCATGGGACTTGAAAACATTAGGCTTCGGGCCGAAAGATTAAAAGGAACCATGATCATGGAACAATATAAAGGAACGATGATCAGTGTGAAAATACCGCTCAAACCTAATCTTGCTCCAAAAATGTAAAGCTCAGCCTGAAATACGTAAAGCAAAGATTACAAATACCGGTAAACGAAAAAAGCTCCCATTGCTGGAAGCTTTTTTCTGCCTGAATGTTATCAGCATTCAGGCCTGTCTTTAGATCTATTCCATCCAGAATACATCATCCCGTTGTTAAATTAGCGCTCCTAATTTGACATCCAAATGTACCCTATCTAAAACCGTCTAACGATAGCCCTTTCGTACTAATGGCACAATATTTATGGCTTAGATATGTTTAAGAATCGTCTAAATCACTAATTTCATGTTTTGTAGTATTTATTCTAGTTATTAATCATAAAACAATATCAAAAAAACGAGGTTCTAATAGGCAATGGAAAATAATGATCCCTTCATCCCAACTATAATGGGATTAAACGAAAAAGAGAATTACATACTTGAATTAATAGCAGAAGGACTTACAAGCGAAGAGATTGCAGAAAAGCTAGAAATCACTTCGAGAAATGTCCAGACCTATAAAAAGCACATGCTCAACAAAACTAAAACCCGCAACATGGCTTCCATGGTAGCATTCGGCTTTAAATACGGCCTGCTAAAGTTATAATCTAAAACCAGGAGATGGATGTCATCAAAAGCATCCATCTCACCCCCCAGTTAGCCGCTCCTTTCGGGTGCCTCAATCCTCTCCCTTGCGCATTACACTCAACATCTTATTTGACCTTCCATACCTTAAATGGTGAACAAACATAGCGCAAACATCTCATTGTTTAAGTCCCTTACCATGCCTTTTGTGCAAGCAATTTTTTTCTTAACTTTAACCATCTAACCTAATCATGATGAAAAAATCCTTCTTAATCCTCCTGCTCCTGGCAACCTTTGCCTGCAAAAAGAAATCCGACGATTCGACAACAGCAACCCTTAGCGGTAAATGGTCTACGGGTGGCTACGACATCATCCTCTACAACAGCTCTGGTGCAGTAGTCAGACATTCGGTGGCCGATGCCATTAAATCGTTTTGGAACTTTACCGACACCGAAATCCAGTTCTCGAATATTGCCAACAGCCAGACTTCTACCTCAACATACCGCGTAAAACAATCCAGCAAAGGTCGCCAGCTCATCATCGATAATGCCGGCATCACTGGCAATACCACCTGGCGAATCGAGACTGAAACCGCGAATCAGATGCAAATTTCCGCTGAAATTACAGATAAAGCTTCGCTTCGTTACGGCAACAATCAGGTCGCAGCAGTAGGAAAACAATTCATATACCTGTCAAAAGAATAAACATTACTTTACCCATTGAACCACCACTATGAGCCAACCCACCACATTCACCATTGATAAAAATACCGTAAACGTTAAGCGTGTATTCGAAGCACCTGTAGATACCTTATGGAAAGCCTGGACCACCGCCGAAATCCTCGATCAATGGTGGGGACCAAAACCTTACCGTGCCGAAACGAAATCGCTCGACTTTAGCGAAGGCGGAACCTGGTTTTATGCTATGGTAAGCCCCGAAAATGAAAAGCATTTTAGCAAATCCACTTTTCAGCAAATCGATCCCGAAAAAGCATTCACAGCAAGCGATACCTTCTGCGATGAACACGGCACGCCTAGCAATCAGTTCCCCGGCTCCCGGTGGACAGTATCCTTCACACCAGAAAACAACCGTACGCTTATCGACATCAACATCGTCCACGAAAACGAAGCCGAAGTAAAGCAAATCTTAGAGATGGGTTTCAAAGAAGGCTTTACTATTGGATTAAATCAGTTGGAAGAATATTTAGAGGGCAATTTGTAGTATCATGAAATACCTTGCAACCCTCTTACTTTCTGCTACCCTACTTATCTCATCTTGTACTGTAAATAAAAACTATACCATCCAACGATACAAAACCGATCACCCTGCAATAATCATAACAGGTGCAGTATACGATAAAAAAACAAAGAAGAAAATGCCAGCCGTACGGATCATGTCATTAATAGATTCAATGAAAGTAAATACAGATAATGACGGAAACTATACTTTAAAATCAACAGTAGGAAGCCAAAAGCTCAAGGCAATATGGGTTGGTTACTACGATGTAAACACTAAGAAAATTATGCTGAACAGAGGCGATTCGTTAATGATCGATTTTTATATGAAAGAGGATAACAGGCCGCTGATTGATTAATGATACCATTTATAATGGAACTTAAAAGTGTCAAGTGGTTCACCCCCTACTCCTCACCCTCATACCAATTCTTAAAATCCTTTACATTGCGTTGTACAACAATCCCCGGATTTTTGGCCATCGGCTCATGAAAATATACGATCAACCTAAGTGAGGTGTGCTCTTCATAATGACTAATTAATTCCCGGTGAACAATATGCCCCTTATTAATTTGAAAATAAAACTCCGGTGGCAACTCCTCAATGGTTTCCCTTAAACTTTTGCTCCAGCCGTCATATTTACCATTAAACAAAATCACATAATTAGCTTTCCCCTCGCTGAAGAACATCGCTGGTACCGTGGGGCCGGTCAATGGCAGCGGTGGCGGCTTATGGTTGGGTAGCTTTTTTCTCCTTGGCATCTTAATCGCTGCAAAATCTGCAATTACATAATACAGGTTAACGATCAGCAGGAAACAGATGACCATGGGGAAATCATAAACGAAATACCCCTGTGCCCGTGTAGAGGTTTCCAGTAGCAAAAAGTATATTTCAGCAAGGAGTATCGCAGCAACAGTATGTACCAACGGATATATAACACCTTGCCACAGCAATCTCGCCTTAAAATTCTGTCTCCATGATAATTTTTCGTTCACAGAATAAGTTGTGTAATGAATCAACTCACTCAAACATGCGGCAATACAAAAACTCCCAGCTTCAGCAATAAGAAACCTCCGTGGATGAAGGCTGATTTCATGTATACTTTCCCCAAGAACAGTAATACAAGATCCGGTGAGAAAACTTAAAAACAGGCGTACCACACGCGAAGGGTAGTAAGATCCTGTACTGATGAAAATCCAGCCGGAAATCCTTTCATATAACGCATTCCAAAAACTAACCATATTAGGAGCAAAAACAATAAACCAGCCAAATGGAAAACCAATTCTCAAAACAGCTAATCAGTTATCCGAATTTTATATATCACTTATCCCTATATCCTTTTAAACATTTGGAAAGGGTCTTTTTCATTTTTTATGTTTGTAACTATAAGATATTACTAAAATTTTAATCACATTTACTATGGAAAAATTTCCACTAAACAACCATGGTTTTGGGGCATTTCAGTCCCAAGTTTATAAAAAGTCCGATCAGGAACTCGAAGAAGAATACATTTCAATCCACGGCAATTTCCCAGACTGGATGAATTCCAATTTTATCCTGAACCAGCAACAACTGGCGCATCTAAAATCCCTAAAGCCACAGCTCCTTGCTGAGCTTTCTTCCCAAACCGCAATTGCAATCCGGGGCCGTTTAAAGATTTCACTCATCAAGCCAGAAGTGGTTGAGGTAAAATCTTACGACAGCAAGTTTGTCATCCCGGTAAGCAAAGTGCGCGAACTGGTTAGTGACGATGATACTTATGAAGCCGAAGGAGAATTAATTATCGAAATAGGCTACCAAAAATAATCCCCCTGTTGTTGTTCGAAGTTCGGGTGTCCATTCGGCTGAAAATCACATCCCAGATGAGCGAATACATCATCACGAGGTACAAAATAATTGTAAAATATGGATAAACTCCAGCCATTCTTTCGTTACCTTTATCAATTCAAAACCATTCCTAATGAAATGGTTGAGTTCCTGCGCGCCTCTATACGAATACACCACTATCCAAAAAATCACGAACTCATCAAAATAGGCCAATATCACACCGGTCTCTTCTACATATTATCCGGATCCGCACGCGTATGTACCATAAGTGATGGCGAAGAAATTGTAGAAAAAACATTTTGGTTCTGGCATCCAAATGAAATTATTATCCCATTCGATATAATGGATCGTGATCACCCCACAACTACTAAAGTTGTATTAAACGAATCATCCACCTTATTGAGCTTGCCTTTGGTACACCTAAACGAATTACACCGGTTGTTTACCGAATACACACCCCTCGCCTCCAGTATATTGCAGCAAGTAATCGTTAACCTTTCCAATCACATCCAAAACCTAAGTCAGTTAAGTGCCGAAGAACGATATAACCATCTCCTTGCCACACACCCATATCTGCTAAACATTATCCATCTCAAATACATCGCCTCCTTCCTGGGCATGTCACTCAACACCCTCAACCACATCCGCGCCATCCGGTAAAAATACCGAAGGCATCCCCCCTTTTTAGCTTTTAATCTTAAATGCCCTCACATTCCTTATATGGTAAAAAAATAATGCCGAAGGTATCCCTACCTTGTTTTAAACCAATAAAAAGGCAGTCCCAACCACCACATTCCCTTAAAACAACTGCCTTTTGGATTCACCCAAACGCCCCTACCCATCCTACCTTAGTACTAACAAAACCAATGAAAAAATTACCTTACATATTGACCATAACCACCATGCTACAAGCCATGTTTGCCTATGCCGCCATATCGAAATGGATGGACTTTAGCCGCTTTCGTGCAGCCATGTTGATCCAGCCAATTCCTGATCAGCTTGCACGCATACTCGTTTACGCTTTACCTCCGATCGAAATCGTAATTGTATTGCTACTGTTCAAGCCATTTACAAAATACGGCTTATGGCTAGCCGCACTCACCATGTTAGCTTTCACACTATATGTGGGTTTCGGAATAGCTGGCATCCTGGGTCACATGCCTTGCAGTTGTGGTGGTATTATAGAAAACATGCCGCTAGGTATGCATCTGGTATTTAATCTGATTTTCTTGATACTTCCGATAGTGGGCATATACATTTATTTAAAAGAAAAAAGAAAGGAGGTACAACAGAAATAAAACACTAACAGGCTCAACAAAACCAGGTTTTGGTTGAGTAGAGAAATGAGGCTATGAAGCAGGTAAGTTAATCTACCCTTCAATAGCAAACTTTAATTTAAATTGTAAGAAAGATGAGAAATTACATCTTCGGCTTAACAGCCATCGTAATCGCATTTGCAGCAAGTGCGTTTACCGTTAACACGAAAGTGTTAACCAGGGCAGAAAACAACAAACTGTCCATTCAAAACTGGTACTTCAATCCAGGCGAATCATTATCGAACGCCAAGTTGGAGGCCTCTTACGGCACCGTAGCACCAGAAAGCTGTGATAACGAAAAAGAGGTACCTTGTCGCATTAGCTTCGAAGCTAATGATTATTTAATTCCTACAACAAATACTCCATTACAAAATTATTTGGATGCACACGCAAACGTAATGGCTGTATTAAATGACGCAAAGCAAGTTCGTAGTGAATAAGGTAAGGCTGAAACCGAAATAGGCTGCCCAAAAATTGGTGCAGCCTATTTCATTTTATGGATTTTGCACCATCCCCGAAAGTTGTATTATATCTTCAGGTATAGCCAAAGCATACCGTAAATCATTGGGAAGCATAGTATAAGTTGTACCTTTTAAAACCCGAGTCAGTGTAATTGCCCGCCCTTCTTTGTTCAGCCGTTTCAAATCCGTCCAGCGTAAACACCTCATCAATAATTCCTTTCTACGCTCTGTAAGCACTAATTCGAGGGCGGTCTCTGCAGTTGTTGCGCTCAAAGCAACATAGGTCCCCGTTTTAAATCGCGTAATAAGCAGGGTATTCATATCTTTCAAACACTCCGTTATTTTACCATGCCTGGCGTAGCACTCAGCCCGTATCAGGTACATTTCATCTACGGCAATACCCGTAAACAATCCCGATGTTCCTTCGTACCCACCTTTAAAAGCGTAACTTTTATCCGTGTTGGTTTTAAAAAAGGCTACTTTCCTTAAATCATTGGCATTATACAGGGCATAAATATCTTCCAAAATTTTGGCTCTTGTAGGACTAACTGGCGTAGCTACCGGAGCATAACTCTCTGAAACAACTTCAGTATTCAGTCGCGAAAATGGATAAGTCGCACTGCTGGTTATGCTGTTATAATTCAATAATGTAGAGCGTAGCTGCAAACAGGAATCAGCATATAATTCAGCCTGACTATAATCTCTCATACTCAGATAAACCCTGGCCAGCATTCCATAAGCACTCGCTTTGGATGGTCGGAAAGCTGTTGAAGTAGCAGAAGGTAAATTGGTCGCCGCCAGTTTCAAATCATTGATTAACTGGCTATAACTCTCTGCTAAACTCGCCCGTGTTGATGACTCATTAAAATTATTGTTCAAACGTAAGGGTATGCCTAAATCAGCTGTTGCGGTTTGTTCATCGTAAGCCTTAGCCCATAAACTAACTACTTGATAAAATAAACGGCCACGGTTAAAGTATGCCTGCCCCGCAATGTTGTTCCAGGTGTTTTCCTGACCTTCCTTTTCGATTTTAGGTAAATCAGTCAGCACTTCATTGGTGATGTTTATAGCACGGTATAAGTCACTCCAGTCATTAAATGATGATGGAAAAATATAACTCTTCTCCCACAAATACATACGCCGATAATTCTCGGCACTCAGTGCTGTCCATACCGCATCATTCAAATAATAATCTCCGCTGCTCACTTCTCCGGCAGAGGCATCCCGTTCCACCATGTAAGATTGATTATCCAAAAGCGCCTGCAAATCCGTCAGAGTATTAGGTACCGTGTACGATTTAACAGTTTTCTCATCCAAAAATTTCTCACAGCCATTGCTCAATACCAAAACAAGCAAACCAATCAGGCTATATCCAATATATATCTTTTTCATGTTGATGATCCTTTAAAAAGTTGTCCTTAATCCCAGCGACAATGTTCTACCTTGCTTAATAGCTGTCATGGCCTGGTCGGGGTCAACCCTTTCTTTAGTGGCCTTCCATAAGATGCCAACGTTGCCTACATTTAAAAAGCAGTGCACATCCTTAACCGGAAGCCACTTCATTTTTTTCTTTTCCAAATCGTATCCCAAAGCGATATACTGCAGCCGGATATGATCGCCTTTCTCTACATTAATTTCCGATCCCGCATAAAAGCCATCCCTTGTCGAACTATAAGGATAAGCAGTAGAAGGAACGTCGGTATTGATTTCATCACCCACCTTTTGCCAGCGATTGGAATAATCAGCACCCACCACTTTGCCACTATACAAAGCCAGGTCACTTACGGTATTTTTCCTGAAGTAATAACCGAACTTGTAGAGCAAACGCAAGGTCAAGCTTAACCCTTTGTAACTAAATGTATTCCCCATTGATCCATAAAATGTAGGTAAAGCAGGCCCGTGGTAAACCAAATCTTCCAGTGCAGTGCCGCTACCCGTCAGCAAAGCATATTCTTTACTCACCACACCTTTTACATAGCCGCGCGGATCACCTGTAGCCGGGTCAAGTCCAGCCCATCGGTAAGAGTAAATACTATATACCGGCTTACCAACTAAACCAGTAATACCAACAGTCGTACTCGTGCCTACAAACGTACTTCCGGTATACGTCGTTAAATAATAGTCCGTTACCTCATCTCGATAAAAGCTCATATTCAATTGCGTAGTCCATCTAAAGGCACCATTCAGGTTTAAGCTGTTCAGTTCCACATCTACCCCTTTACCTTTCATACTGGCCAAATTTTTCACAATGCTGCTTCCAGCGCCACCTGTATAATCCAATAGAGAAGTGCCAAACAAATCAACCGCACGTTTCTCAAAATAATCAACACTTCCGGTCAGGCGCTCCCCCTTCACCCTGAAATCGAGCCCGACATTAAACATTTTTACTTTCTCCCATTTTAATTCCGGGTTAGCAAACCGTGAGATCACAGCAGTCTGCGTATTAGTATAGGTATTAATATCCGAATACGAAATCTGGGTATAAGCCGATTTACCCTGATCGGTATTCCCGCTTACCCCGTAAGTCATCCGCACCTTCAGGTAAGGCAAAACATCCACATGGTAAAAAGGTTCCGATGAGGCAATCCAGCCCAGCCCGCTGCTCCACAAGGGGTTCCATTTCTCGTTGGTATTCACACCATATAGGTTCGAAGCATCACTCCGTACACTCATTGAAACCAGATAACGCGCCTTAAAAGTATAGGCAGCATTACTGTAAAGCGAAACAAAACGGTTTGTCGTTCCCGATATGCCGTCCACGTTTGGGATAAACTGACTACTACCGGTAACAATAGTCGGGTAAGCGGTGCCATAATCTACAATGCCAACCCGCCAGGTATCATCCACAAAACCATACTTCCGGTAAGTTTGGCTGCTTCCTGAAATATTGCGCCGCTCTGCTCCGGCAATAACTGCCAAACTGTGATCTTTCCAGCTTTGGTTATAATTCAGCTGACCGCGCATATCCTCACTGTTTAACTGTGCGTTATTCTCTGTTCGTATCCCGCCTTTAGGCACTTTATACACAGCATCACTTCCCGTCGGCAACTGTGTAAACCAGTTTACCATATTTCTCGCTGCATAGCTGTCAGCATCCTGAAGGGCAACACCGTTAATCCACTGTCTTTCAAATCGATATTTAAAATCCGCAGTAAATCCCTTAAACAATTCATACCGCAGACCAATATTTGCCGTAACATCCTGTGTTAAGTCGGTATTACTATCATGCAGATAATCCGTTAAAGGATAATACTTCCAGTCCAGAAGCTTGCCACTGCCTGCCGTTGCCAGATAACTTAAACTATACGTTTTCGCAATAGCTAAAGCATTTCCATCTGAATCGGCCAGCTGGGCATAAGGATAAAGTCCCGTACTGTTTAACACGCTATAACTGTTATAAGCAGTTTTGCCCGACTCGCTATTCGAATAAGTATAATAAACATCCGAACTCAGCTGCAAGCCTTTAATAGGTGTCCAGCTATTTTGATACCGTAGGTTATAACGGTCAAAGCGGGCAGCCAGGTTATCTTTGTTCCGGTCATAGCCTCCCGAAAACAACCAGCTATAAGCACTGCTACCGCCTTGCAGGCTCAAAGCATATTGCTGATTCAGTAAAGGCTCATAAACGCGCGATATTAACTCGTTTCGCACATCAATTCCTTTCCAGCTATTGAGTTGCGCATCTACGCTCGCAGCACTGGCCTGCCCGTTCCTTTGCTTTAGCAACAGCTCCACCACCGGCGAAAGCGCCGGATGCGAGGTTGAATTAATCTGCGTATCATAATAACCCTTTGCAAATACACTACGTTCAAAATCGATATAGTCTCCCGAGCTCATCAAATCCTGATAAAACAGATCGGGCTTCTCTCCCAGCGTATAGGCTACATTCAGGCTCACTTGCAATGGGCTGTTAAGCTTTCCCTTTTTGGTCGTAATCACAATCACACCATTCCCTGCCTTTGCACCCCATATTGAACTGGCCGCCGCATCCTTTAAAAACGAAATACTTTCCACCTCATTTGGGTTCAGGTTATCCAGGTCTCCCTCATACGGAAAGTTATCCACTACAATCAGCGGACCGCCAATACCTTGTATAGTACTAATGCCTCTAATGGCAATACCACCAGTTCGGCCACTGGTGCGCCGGTCAACCGAAATCGAATTGCCCACAGCTTCCAGCCTGCTTAAAATATCGGTACTTTGCTGCTCATTAAACAGCTTCGCATCAATCCGGCTAAACGACCCCGTAGCCCGCTCCTTTGGCAATTGCTGATAACCTGTCGATACCTGCACATCATGCAGCTGCAAACTTGCTTCCTGTAAAGTGATGAGCAAAGCTTGCTTCATTGGTAATACTACCCTTAACTCTTGTGTTTTGTAACCAAGCATACTCACCCACAAGTCAACCGTTTTCACCTTAACCTGTAAGCTAAATGCGCCCTGCTCATCAGTTTGCAAAGCCTGTTGACTAGGCTTAATCCGCACCAAAACACCAGCCAATGGCTTTCCATCAGTGGCAACCACTTTACCACTCAACAAGCCCTGCGCCATGCCTTTCAACCCGAATAGGCAAAGCACAATCATAAATAATAATTGCCGCATATTATTCACCCTCCTGTTTCACAACCGTCATCACTTCCAATTCCCGCTTTGCAGGTACCAGCGAAAACCCTATATCCCCCAACTGCCTTTGCAAATCCTCCAGTTTTACACTGGTCAGGTCGAAGTTGATACCTTCCTTCCATCCCGTTTCATCAACAATCACCGGTAAGCCATTATTTTCATCATTCAGGTAGGCTGTTAAATAAAGTAATTTTGCATTCCTTAGCTTCTTTTCACCAACCTCTGCCAGGGTATTCACCATGCGACTCTCAGCTTTCACCTTTCCGCTTTCCGCTTTAGTCTTTCCGCTTTCACCTTTTAGCTTTCCCAAAACCAAACAAGGCATCAAACGCTTTTCAATTTTAACCAGGTACCCACATTGATCATTCACCAACTGCAGCATCTTCTTAGATAAAAGCGCTGTGTCCCGCTTACTCATGGTGATGCTCATGGTATATTCATGACTGTAAAACCAGGCTGTCCTCGATTCTCCTGTTAGCTTACCATAAAACAAATCCAATGAATCAGCACCACTAATCAAAATGCGTTTACCACTATAATCTTTAATACACCTCCGGGCGATTCTTTCCATTATGGACTTTAAGGGTTGGTTCGACCAGGTTATTCCATAGCTTCCGGGTATGTCAATTTCCATGTTAGATGCACCCGTACCTTCCAGATGCCCCTTCAATAAAAGCGAATAGTTTAGCAGTCGGTTAGTGGGCAAAGCTTCAGAGGCAAACAACGGCTTACTCAAATCCTGATCAATCTTCATTTCAGCATCAAGCTTGCCCGTAGTGATGAATTTAGCAATGCTATCATCACTCATCTTCTCAGCACTGCTAAACCCAACAACCACACCGCGTTGGTTAATCCATACCTCATGGGGAATAAGTTCATGTTTGAATAATAAATTCAAATAACTTCCCGCAACCACCGTCGGAAAAGCTAATGGCTCTTGACGGGTAAAAAACTGATCAATCCTGGCTTTGCTTTCTTGCGATACTCCTAGAATCTGCAGCTCGCCTTCAAACCTTTTCTGCCACACACCCAATTTCGGAAAAGCCTTTATACACGGTACGCAACTCACTCCCCAAAAATCCAGTATAATCGCTTTTCCCCTATAAGCCGCCAAAGTTTGCTCGCTGGTTACACTCCCGTTCCGCACCAGCATCTTCTCCGTCCAAAACCGCTCCGGTACCTTGTCTCCAATTTTCAACGGCACTACCTCTTGTGCACAAAGGCTAAAGTTTAGACAAAGCAAAGCCACTACGATGGTTATCGTTATTTTTTTAATCATAAAAGTTTAGTTTATTTTTTTTTAATTAGTTATCATACCATTATCCACTCGTATAAAATAAGGCTTCGCCCACTCCCACCATTATTAAACTTAACGGGAATGAAAAAACCGGAGCAGTACGAAGCCCCATAATATTTAAACCGGATTCTTCGGCTTCAACGCATACAAATAATCAAACGGACACTCAACGGGATGAATAACATAATGGAAATGATTTAAAAAAAAATCGAACACAAAAGCAGGTATCGCCCAGGGATGGGGCAATTGAAAATACTTTACCTGTGCTGCCTTTTGGTTCATGCTCGTATGGGATATACGAGTCTTGCTTGGATAGTAGTACCTGTGGGGCTGCATACCATCACCACTAAAGGTTCTGACGCCTTACGTTGAAATGGTTTCACAGCAGCACCCACAGCTACTTCAATGCACTAATATAGCACATCCAAACAAACTGTGGGCATTAATCTGCTGTCTTGCTTCAACGGCGTCAGATTTTGTGGTTGCAAGACTCTTATTAATACCTAATTACAATACTCGAATATACAAATACTTAGCTATAACTAAGAATAAAATAGAGAAAAAAGTAATCCCTTGCGATAAGTAATGGGAGTAAAATCAAAATTTGAATTAGCAGTCGTGGAAAACGTTAAGCGCAAAAGGAATGAGCTTAAAAAGCCTCAATCTTATATTGCTATGATTTTGGATGTTACCGACGGTTACATAGGGCAAATAGAGAGCCCGAAATCAAAAAGCATGTATTCTTTAGATCAACTAAATATCATTGCGATGGATTTAGGTTGTAGCCCAAAAGATTTTATGCCAAATGACCCGATTTAGTTGGTCTAATGAAAGATCCCTTCTGAAACGTTAAATATTTTTCTACTGGTTCGTGCCCTCAAACAGCTTTTTGGTTAAGGTTTCACATATCCAACTTCACCACTTTCTTTTAAACCAAATACTTTGTACTACAGCTAATCCTTAGCTTGCGGAAAAGCATCTTCCTTTTTATAATCAACAATTAGCTTCCTCATATGCCCCTTATTGCTAAAATGTTTACTTACGTTAACAGCTTTATCATGGAAATCGCCATTGTAATGAAACAGCCTGACTGATTTACAATTTTCATGTTCAAATATTTCTTTAAACATGGTTCGATCTGATAAACCACAGGAATGACCCATTACAAAAATTTGGTATTCGCTGCTATTTATGAAATTCAGTAGATTACGGTAGTTAGGTGTACGTAAATACTGATATGATTTAATATGATCAAACAGTTCGTTGTTTCTTTGCTCCTCAAATTCCAGATATTTTTTATCATACTCATCACCAAAACCAAAAATGATTGGGTTATTCGCCTGATTTAACTCCCCATGAATGTAATTTATCTGGCAGCTAGAAAAATGTCTCAACTGCTCTTTCAATTTATCACCATAACTCTTTAAAACATTGGTGTAGTTAAAGTTCAGGAAATATAAATGATGTTTAATCTCCGGGACAATTGTTTTATCATAACCTAAGCTTGCCCTTGCATTATCATATCCCATCAATGGTTCAAAATCAGAAATTTCAAACTTACTGGCTATTGCCTTTAACAATTCAGGAATTAATTTTATATCTGCCAGCTCTTCTTGTAACGTCAGATATTCAGCTAATTTTTGCTTTAAGTAACCAAATTCTCTGTTCAACCTCTTTATTTGCTCATTATCAAACGCGCCATCACTGCTTTTACAAGCTTTAAGTTGATCAAAATATTCATTTTCAATATCCACCCAGTTGCAATCGTGGCAATTGATAATTAAGCGTCTGAGTAAATCAGACAAAACTCGAAATTTAAATGGTTCCGGACGGTAGTCATCTGAATCGTGAATATTAAAACTATTTGAGGTGATAAGCTCATAGCCATACCGCTCGCCGATGTTCATGACATCTTTTATTGTGCCATGCTCAAAACAATTAACAATAAAGTGCGACAAATCTTCTTCAGTAACCTTAAGATATAAATTACCTGGCTTGTGCGTATGTATTGCGCTAATAAAATCATTATAATGAGAAAATTCAATTTTTAATAGCTCATCTTCATACGTTTTAGGAAGGTAACCTGCTTGACCGAGGCATTCCGCTAAGTACCAAATGATGAAATCCTTATAACTGGTATTTAAGCCATGTGCCAAGTCGAAACCGTTTCCAACTATTATTAATCTATTCATTTTGAGACATTAACCTATAATAATTTTCTGAGCGTTTTATAGTTCCACAGCGTTATCTATTTTTCCCAATATTGTTTTGATACCTTTTCTCTTGCTTTTGAAGGTTTTTCAAACTCAAAATCTATCTCGGGATAATAATTGTTTATTAATAAAACATCTTCAAATGGATACAAATCAGGGATGTTTTTTATCATATTGTATTTAGATACAAGCCATTTATCTACACTATTCTTGTCGTTATCTGCACCATCAATTATCCTATCAAATTCCCAGGCCCTCCCCATAAACGATACTGAATTGAGGAAGAACAGATACTGCTCTATCGTAGAAAGCTGCGCTCTAAGTGTTTTGATATAATCATACTTTTCTTCATAGCTAAGAACATCCTTCTCATCAATATATTTTACAGTTTGGAATATGTGCCTGAAATAATGCCCCAATTTGTATTGATGCCCGCCATAATACTTTTTCAGCTTTTCAATATTGTTAAGCTCAAGTAAGGACCTAACGTATGGTTCTTTTGGAGCTTTAATCTCCTCAAGGCTGGGTGTATATTCTTCACTATTATATTTATCTAGTAGTTCAAATGCTGCTTCAAAATCCTCTTCAGATAATTCAGTGCTGTTTATAATATCCCATTTAGTTAATAAATCTTTAGAGCTTGGTTTTAATCGTATAAAACGAAAAATTAATTTTAAAAATTTTTCATTATACTTAATCATCAACCTATTTAATGTTTGATGGTCAACGTGAGACATACCATAGAACACAATTGAATAGACAATGTCCAATCTCGCTAGATTGAGCAAGCAAAGATTTGGCCTGAGAAGACTATAACATCTGATTTTATCTAGATGTTCTAGGTTATATATATCTTCAGGCGTTTTAAGATCAAAAAACGGTTGAATTTCTTCATAGCATTCCTTAATCTGGCCATAAATAAAGTCTACAGCTTTTCGTCCAACTAGATTTGTGTCAACATCGGGAGAATAAGCAATATCATTTAAATTTTCTTTATGCAATTTCACCAATTCAAAAAACCTACTTTCAATTTGAGATTTGATGAATTGCTTTTCTTGTTCTTCTTGCGATTTTGTTTGAGATTTAAAACTTAAATAAATTAATATAAATCCAATGATTGCAACCAAAGTGCCTACTATCCCGCCAAAAAAATCTCCTAGCTGTCCAACGTAGGCCCAAGTTGTTGCGTTAATCGGTTTACAAAAATTTATAAATATTGCTACAACAAATCCTAAAGTAATCCAAACAGATAAACCAAATATCGCATTCATTGATTGCTTGAGGTTTTTCTTACTAATTTTCATCGCTTAAACTCTATCTTAGGCAAGTCATTAACAATATTTACCGTTTGTACACTTACGTTAATAACGCTCAATAGCAAATTCAAGATATAACGAGGTTGCTTATGTTCTTTAGCCCATTCGTTGGGATCATTAGTTATACCACTATCTTTATAGGTATTAATTTGATAACGCTCCATAATCCACTCGATGGCACTTTTACCGTTTACAATATATTCATAAGCTTTTTCTGGAATATTTTCTATGATAATTTGGCTGTTGTAAATAATGGTATTTTTTTCCCCCTTTTTAAGAAAACGCATTTTATCTACTCTATAATTCAAATATTCTAGCTCATCTTTATGCCCTTTTTTAAGCGTTTTTATAATATTTAAAGGCTTGACAAATGTGACCAGCCCGTTATATGGTTCCACACTTTCATAATTTAAATGTAAATCTGCTAAGGCACGGCCTGCTCTGCTAAATGTCCAAAAATCAGGAACACTTTCCACCAATGGTAAACGTGGCAACATCTTCTTTAAATCATTTACAAAGATTCTTATGTATTCCTTACTGTGTAAAAAGCCATATACGTAATAAAAGATATCTTCTCTGGTTACGCTTTTACCGTATTGTTTTTTGGCACGTTCGTAGATAAAATCACTTATCGCATCCCTTCGGATACATTTGCTTTCACTACCCGTATCAAATAAACCTTTCTGCGCAGACTTGTTTTCTTCATAATAATAGAGGGGAAAAACTTGATTTTTTTCAATAGTATCAATTCCAGTAAATTGATTTGTAATAAAAACTGAAAAATCTTTGCTTGCACCAATTCCTGTAACATTTATAGTTATGTTTTCTAATTTTTCAATTGGAAATAATTTTGAATTTAATCCAGGACTTTCAATGAAGTTTTTGTCAAAATATAAATTCTGATTTACGAAAGGTCGGTAAATCCCTTTTTTGAAATAAGATACGTTATATGAATGCTTAATGTTCTTTTTGGCATCGTTTCTTAATGCTCTCGTCCAACTAATTTTTGTTGCGTCACTATTGACAAAATCTTCAACTTCTACTATTGGATTTTTCTTTTTGGCTTCTGTAAAAGCGTCACTTTGTTGATTGTAAAATGAAATCATTTTTTGCATATTTTCAGCAACTTTTTCTTTTGAAAAATTATAAACCCAAGCATCACGATTTGTAGAAATTCCAATCACATTTAAATTAAAAAAACTTTGCGTTTTCAAATCAAATTTCTTCTCTGGTGCTATAGGAATGTAATTATCAAAACCATCATTACGCATACTTATCCAATCGCCATGTTGATTGGGCTGCAAAGTTTTTAACTGTAAATCAGCATTTTCAAAAGTTTTAAGATCTTTAATTATTTTTAACTTTTGTTTGGTGTCTAGATAATCACCTATATCGTGGTAATGTATGTCCGCCTTTTCTTTTTTAGAATCAGGATTTTTCACCAATAAGGTAATGGAAATAGGTGTTCTTGAGCCACTTCCAAAAATTTTTCCACCTTCCTTTCTGCTCAATTCTCCACTTGTACGTTGATTTCCTCTTAAATTAAATACGTAAATAGAAGAGAATTCTTTTTCTAATGATTTTCTAAAACCATCAGTACTATTTCCGTCCAACCAAGACCCATTACTCACAAAAGAAATAATGCCACCGTTGTTTGCGTCTAATCGGTCTGTACTCCAACGAAAAGCTTTTATATAAGCATCATATAAAGACTTATTCAGTCCTGCATTCGATAATTTAGCATACGTATCAGCAATCCGTTTGTCTAATTTTGGATAGTTTTGGTTCTGCGCATTATCATTAGCCGATTTTTGTCCAATAGAATAAGGCGGGTTTCCTATAATAACTCGGACAGGTGTTTTTTGTTGATCTTGTACCCTTTTGCTATTTTGCGGGAACATCTCATCAAAAAGCTGTTCGCCATCTTTGGTTTCGCCTAACTGAAAAGTATCTGTCAAACAGATACCATCAAAAGGATGATAGATCTCTTTGCCAATGCCATCATTGAGGTCAGGAGTTAAATCGTGAAATACATTTTCTATGTTGATACTCGCAATGTAATAAGCTAGTAAAACAATTTCGTTGGCGTGTATTTCCTTTTTGTACTTGCGTTCCAAATCTTCAGGACGTATCACACCACTTTGCAGCAATCGGGTAATAAAGGTACCTGTACCTGTAAATGGATCTAAAATGTGTACATTCTCATCAGAAATATTTCGATTAAATTCTTTTTGCAATACATTAGATACCGAATGAATAATAAAATCCACAACTTCGGTAGGTGTATAAACAATACCTAATTGTTCCACCATTTTTGGGAAAGCTGTTTTAAAAAATTTATCGTACAACTCTAAGATAATTTTCTGCTTTCCTTCGGCATTGTCAATGCCCGAAGCTCGCATTTTCACTGATTCGTAAAAACTCTCTAATGTCTTAACATCTTCTTCAATGGTCTCTTCCTCTAATAAATCGAGCATCTTTTGCATCGATTGGCTCATCGGATTACTTTGAACAAAAGAATAACCTTCAAACAATGCTTCAAATACTGGTTTAGTAATAATATGTTGCGATAACATATCAATAGCCTGCTCTTTCTCTACCGACGGGTTAATGTTTTTACGAAGCCCTTTCAAAAATCCTTCAAATTCTTTTTCATGTTTGGTAGAATTAGTAATGAGTTCAATAATGCGCTTTTTCTGTCGGGAAGCAATTTCACCTACTGATTTCGCCCAATCTTCCCAATACCTGCGGTTACCAACTTTAAGTACCATTCGGGCAAATACAGCCGCTTGTAATTCTTCGAATTGTATCCGTAACTGTTTAGCAATGTCATCGACCGTACCGCCATCGTAACTCCCTTTTTCTATAGGCGTACCATCATCACCAAATTCAAAAGGACTACCTCCTACTAAAATATTTGAAGGTTTGTTTTTATTAAGGTCTATTTTATTGACCGTAGCATTAAAACGATCATCGTGTGCACGTAAGGCATTTAATACTGTCCACACTACTTTGAAGCGTTCGTTATCATCCAATGCATCTTCGGCACTGATAGAAGTCGGTACTACAACAGGTATAATAATATAACCATATTTTTTACCCTCTGCCAAACGCATTACACGCCCAACAGATTGTACCACGTCAATCTGGCTATTACGGGCAGACAAGAACATTACCGCATCTAGAAAAGGAACATCAACCCCTTCACTTAAACAACGTACATTGGTTAATATCCTACTTTCACCATCCTCAATATCTTCTTTTAACCAGGTAAGTAAAGACTCTCGTTCGGTTGCACTCATCGTACCATCAATATGTTTAGAAGCAACCGAAACAGTTTCTTCTTTTTTATCTAGTGGTAACTGGTCTATATAGGTTTCTGATATATCATTTAAGGCCGAAGTATTATCTTTGGAATTTTGTATGTTAGAACAAAAAGCAACTGCGCGCTTCATTGGGTGTGGGTCTGTAGCTTTAATTAATCCTTCATCACCCAGAACCTGTTTCGATAATGCATTGATACAACCAATTAGCTTGGGCATATCAGCCATTCCAATCTCACTTTGTCCATTAGCGATCATTTGTTGAATGGTTGGCGGCACATCATTCTCACTTAAAGTTAAAATAAGTACTTTATAATCAGTCAATAGTTTCTTTCCAACTGCTTCTCCAAATCCAATACGATACATTTCTTCTCCATAAACCTCCGTATCATCCATAGACCAAAGTAAGGCTTCAGCCTTCGCTGCTTTACCTTTGGTTTCATTGTCATACAAACGTGGTGTAGCCGTCATATAAAGGCGTTTTTTTGCCTTTATAAAATCATTATCATGTACACGCGTAAAAGAACTTTCATCCTCACCTGCTAATTTTGTTCCTGTAGTACGGTGGGCTTCATCGCAAATAATTAAGTCAAATGCTGCAAATTCCGGAAAACGTTTTCCAACTTGTTGTTGTGCTTTAGAAATAACTTCTATAGATTGGTAAGTAGAGAAAACAACAGTCATACCTTCATTTGCCTGAGAATTTAATCGTTCAAACTGATGAATAATGCTTGGTACATTAGTGGATGCCGGCAAAGCCAAATCGATAATTGAAGTTGTATCAATATCTTCAGCTTTTTTAGTTTTCTTAGTGATTTCAGGGTCGGAACAGATACAAATGGAATTTATTTTTTCATGCGCTTGTGCACTCCATTCATTTAGTGTTTGGCCTAACAAAGCAATAGAAGGCACCAGAAACAATATCAAGCCCTTACCCCCTGTTTCATTTTCGGCAATACGTAACGAGGTAAATGTTTTACCTGTACCACAGGCCATAATTAATTTCCCTCTATCGTTTGCTTTAAAATATTCGTGGGTATTTTCAAGAGCCGCTTTTTGATGATCTTTCAGTGGATACTTCTTAGTTCGTGCTAATTCACCTGTTATATTATCATCTAACTTTTCCCAATCGACAGGTGCATTTACTAAATCGTGGATATTTATTCTGGAAACAGGTGGATTCTGATTTTTTAAAGATTGTGTCGCGTTATCTGTCCACTTGTTAGTGGTAGAAATCCAAAGACGCTGGGTAAAATTTGTCGTTTTTAAAGTATTAACATCTTTAAAAGACCTTCCAGAAGTAGACATAAATGTATCTACAGCTTTTTTATCAATAGTAGTATCCTCGTGAAAACATTTACACTGGATAGCCCAGTGTTCACCATTAATTGTTAATGCGACTAAGTCAATTCCCGTATCATTTCCTCCTAAATCCATTTTCGAAGGAAACTCATTCCACAACCATACCTTCTTCAAAAGACTAGCGTATCTAGGATCTGTTAATAAATAAGCCTTCATTAAGCGCTCAAAACGTCCGCCCTTATCCTTTTGTGAGAAGGATATTTGACGATATTTTTCTAAGACATTTTTGAAGTTAGATGTATTGGGCATAAAATTTTATTATAAAACGAGGCTAAAATTAACAAAGTAAAGTAAATGAATGGATTATTAAGGTCCACATTTATTTTGTAAGATTGATTTCAATTTATTAGGATGCCATGCACCAAAGTTAACGGTTTATTGTATTTAAACTAAACTTTCAAGATTGTATAATTGAATTAGGTTTCGAATATATGCATCATTAATATTCGATATACCAGCGAATAATTAATACAGAATTTCAAGCGATCTTTTTAAATAAAGATCTAAATCGATTAAGAAAAATTCCAAAATTTACAAAGTTCATGGTATCTAGGCTGAACACAAAACCCTAAACTTAAGTTGATCCCCTTGCTCAATAAAACCTTCTGTGGCCGAAAGAAGTTCATTTATTTTATCATCTATCTTGACTTTAGATAATCCAGGTTGCACAGCAAAAATTTTGAACTTAAACATTTTATTTTTAGAATATAAATTATTCAAAATAGCCTCATCACCTAAAATAAATTTGGAAGTGGCAACATTCTTAAGCCTCCATTTCAGTTTCCTTTTCAAAGCATTCACATTGGTATATATACTAGATTTTACTGATTGCCCACACACTTCGTAAAAATCACCTACCCTATTTCCAGTTGCTGCACCACCAGCTCCTTTACAGTGATACAATTCAACTTCAATAGTGTCTTGCTCTTCCTTAATTAAAATATAATCGGCTGTTTCACCCGAGCCATGGTCGTAAATGAGTATTGATGGGGTTCTTGCTTGTAAAACCTCGCTTAGCTTTTCATGTATGTGTTTTTTGCCTGCTGAATTACCTTCAAATTCAGCTTTGATATCGGTATCTGACCAATCTATTGTTTCAAGTTTGTCAGAGTTAATCAAAGTATACTCTCGAGTCATCTTTGAAATAATTTCGTTGAGTCTTAAAGAGGTGAAGTCTTGGAAGTAAAATAATAATGGGTATTCATTGAGGTAATCAGCAATTTCAACCATATTACCTGTTTCTGGATCAACCACCCAAAGCGTGCTATCCCCTCGACTTACAAAAAATTGATCAAGATCAAACGTCATTTCTTGAACAAAAATTTCATTTCCAATTGCAAATTGGATTTCCTTTGCCGTTCCACTATAAATTATGATGTCAAGATCTATAACACTACCATCTAAGATTGTTGTATCTAATTCATAATGGTACTGTAAATTATCTTTATAAAATTTTGAAGGCCAAACCGCAAATATAGGACTCAATGGAATTTTATCCACGACCTTCCTAAAGCTGATCCTATCAATATCTGTGTATGTGCGTATTTCATCAGTACTATTTATTTTTACTGAAAGTACCTTGCACCATACTAGAAATTGGGTAATTATTCCAGAGTAATTACTCCATACCTTGCTAGAGCTACTGTACCCGATGGTTTTAAATTCATTATTTTCTTGCCCGCGTAAAAACATATGACCACCCTCATATAAATTTAATTCATTTGATTTAAGCGCGTTTTGAACGTGTGACCCGGTTTTCATTAGATAAGACTCTGCGTTATTGACTGCATTTTTGTTTCTAAGTCCTAAATTGAACACCTCTGGACTACTCAAGCCTGATATAACCCGATGTACAAACTCCGTTGATAGCTGCCTTGGATTTTCGCCTAAATATTGGGAAGCTATTTGTTTGTAAGTGTCAACCGTTTTTCTTGTTGAGTTGATAAACAACAAATTGTTCTCTTCATCATAAAAAATAATAAAAAGGTTAAAATTAACATTAACCAGTTCGTCAGTTGTCAGCCATCTCGGTTTCTTAACCTCTTTAGTCAGAAACACAGCAACATTAAGTTCAGTACTAACAAAATATTTATCAACGTTATTATCAGGTATGGTAAGTTGTTGTTTAATATCAATTGATTTGCTTACATCATATATCTTTACATGGAAACCTGGCTTTAAAGAATAAAGTGAGACATCTCGATCATCCTCAAAATCAACTGGCATATCCTCAAATGCCTCAAAAGTTTCACGAACCTCTATTTCATTTTCAATGGTTCTTTCACTTATTTCATGAATAATGTCTTTCCAAATTGCACCTTCGGCATAAAGCTCTAACTTCAAAAAATTAATCTCATTAGGTATAGCAATAAATTTTGCTGTTCCGATATTGTCGGTGTTAGTTCTGGCAAACCTCCCTATAAATTGAAGCGTAATAGCTAAAGACTGGTGTGGTTCGTGAATAACACCGATTTTTAAATTGGGAAAGTCAAATCCTTCCCCCAACATATTCACACAAATAATACCGTCCAATGTACCACTTGCCATATTGGCTATGGCATCACTGACTTGCTTTTCAGATTGTGTGCTGTCAACCTGTTTCAATTTAAGGTTAGTATAATTATTATAAAGCTCTAACAATTTTTTAGCATGCACCTTGGTATTTGTCCTAACCAAGATATTATGCTTTAATCCTTTAGCCTTATCAATAGCGAAAGTTTTTTCGGCTAACTTGGCCAAAGTTAAATCGTTCGAATCTTCCAGATATGGAATAGCCGGAATAAAATCAACCGAACCGAAAATGCCATCGTGAAATGCCTTCGAAATCGGATAATTATAAATAAATTTCCCCTTAATTTCCTTTTTATCTCTTCTGAAAGGCGTAGCTGTAAACATAACTTTTTTTGCAGGCTTAAAGTGTTGAATGAGGCTATTCCAGGTTTGAGCCGGGCTGTGATGTGCTTCGTCAATCAACAATAAATCAAATAATTCTTTTGACGGATTCACACTCCATAAATGCACTGGCAATCCAAAAGTCGTAGCTACAACAACATCGTATTGCTCAAGTTCTTCCCACTTTTCCTGGGTGTCAATTTTATTTTTCAGCTCCTTTACCTTTGGCTTTGATAATGTTTCGGGCAAGACAAAATTACTAATAAGTAAATCCAATGAGGCAAACCCGTTGGCTATTTGCTCTCTAACCAGTTTACTTGGGGTAATTACAAGAACTCGTTTCGCCCGTAAAGCAAAAGCTGAAGCCATTAAAACGCCTGTTTTACCTGTTCCGGTTGGCATGACTACGATTGCCGGCTCCTTATCGTGCAAAGTAAAATGGCTGGAAATTGCATGTAATGCACCAATCTGTGCATTGCGAAACCCCTTAACACCACCTTCAGAGATAGGGTACGCCAGTTTTGTATAGTGTTCTGTAAAATACGACATTGAGCATTAATTCAATTAATATAGATAAAATTTCTGTTGACCTAATTTGTAAATATAACTCCACAAACAAAAATCATTTACGGTAAACCATAATTGTAAGATGATAATATATTTATGACATTTAAGTTTAACAATGTATTAGTAAAATTATAAAAAAAATAATCTATTGTTTAGCTTCGTTTCTCAACAATAATCTTTATCTTAGGGTTATGGGTGTTTGAGTACTATACCATCCATTGTGAAAACAAGAACAAAAACCCTCCGCTATCGGTAATATTTTATTGATATGTGAAAAGGAGGGCTTTAATTTGAGAAATCAATAAAGCCCTTTTTATTTTTGTTAATCATAGAATTAAATGATTTGAAAAATTTAGAAAATGTAAGCGGATAAGGCAACGCTGTAATTGCCTGACATATACAACAATCAGGCAATGAAAAGCAACCTTCGCAACTTTTCTGATCAGTACCGCTACGCGGTAAGCAAATTTGTCGTTAACAATCGTCAACCTCAAACTAGGTACGTTAATCCACCACATCCGCCATACTTCCCAGTTGCATTTTAGATATTTTGAACAAACAGTATTTAACTTTTAAAATTCAAATGATGATATACGCAACGATAATAACAGCCATGCTTATTACAGTGTTGAGCCTATGGGATAAAATAGTAGATTCTAATGCAGTTCAGAATCTAAATAATCGAAATATAATCAGAAAAATATTTATCGTAATTTTACTAATCACACTTACCCTTCAAGGTTTCTCAATGTGGAGAGACAACCAAATTAGGGAAAGAAAAGAACAAAAAGAGGCAGAAAAAGAACAACAGCGTGACCTTGAGCAGGAGGCGAAAAGAAATAAGGATAAGGAAAAAGACGTAATGACTGAATTACAGGAGCATTTAGGCCATATTTTCAAAAACCAACCTTCAGCAGATACAATTGGACAAATTGCTGTCCAATCTATAGAGCGCAATAAAAACAAACGAAAACCACACTACAAACCTCATATTAGTACCGACAATGAAGAAGATGAAAATATACCGATAAGTTATGCAGATACACAAATTAAACAGAAACAAATAACTTCTCAGGAAAAGGAGTCTATTGCAGATGAACTTGCTAAGTTAATCGCTGTTTATCATGAGGGAAATCAATCCATACCGATCATAGTCGAAACTGATCCTGAAGTTTATAATACGGCGATTGATCTGCTAAACTTTCTCCGCGAACGCGGTTTTAAAAAAACTGTTATCCGTAAGTTGGAATATGCACATACCGAAAACAATGAAAAAAATTATAAGCTTGAGTTATCCGACGATGAGACAAGATTACCTACTGTAACGATTTACAAAATGGTCGGAAGCTTAGGTAAGTAAATTTTACCCAAAATTTGTTGGAAAATATGTACAACAAATTTTGGGTAAAATTCATTTTATACTAATCCTTCGGTTTATGAATATGCGGTTTCAAATCCGGGTGTTTAGGTTTGGTTTCCGGTAATACCCGCCTTCTGCGATCATCTTTACCATCATCTGTTTTAGGCTTCGGCCCTGGCTTAATAGCTTCCATAAAATATAAAATTAAATAAGGTTAAAGCTAAAAAGCATGTTCAAATATTGTTTACGGTAAACCGTAAAACGGTACGCAAAAATTAAAAATCAGTTCATCAGTTAATCTTCACTATCATATAAATCATCAGTCTCTTCGGGTCTAATATGTGCAATAGAGCCGTGTTTTAGAAACCAATTACTAATCAGGATATGTCGAAAACGATAAAAACCATTCGTCAATTTTCAGCATATATTGCAAACCATTGCAGGGTATCAATGCTAATTTCCCTCTTTAATTTAGGTGCTGTTTTTTGAAGGCGTACATTTATGTAGGCATCTAACAAGCTCTCTGAGCTATTTAAGCTGGCAAAATTGTACATGCCTCTTGCTAAACGGAGGGCTATATGTAGATCAAATGCAGTTTGTATGATACTATAAATTTGCGGATTTGTATCAAGAGCATTTTTAAGTTGGTATGCGGTACCTTTTGCATCATGTTTAATTAGCTTAACCAACTCTTCATTCACATCATCTATAGGTTTAATCTCAATTACAGCTTTAACAGGTGAAGAATCAGCTCCCAACTCAGCTTTTCTAAATTCAGAGATACGTGATGTAATTAAGAAATCAGGACGGTTGGAACCTGTTTTGTGGTGAACCTCGTCAATGTAGTTGTAGAATAGATCGAAATATTTGATATCGCGAAGGTGACTATAATCATTCTTCGGTAATTCATCATAACCATCCAGGATGAGCATAAATTTATTTTCATTTAATAATTCTATACCCCAGGAAGCAGGCACGCCAATATCGATACATCTATCCTGTACTGATTGCTTCAACCATTGATGAAATGCTATATTCATTGTTTCCAAACTCATATCAAATCCATGTAGCTCAAACGTGGATAAATCCAGAACTATCGGTATGCCACCTTTTCTCTCTTCCAATGCAAGCTCACATAAATTGATAGCAAATTTCAGCATCAACACAGATTTTCCAGACCCAGCATTTTCCAATAATGGCCAAGCGCCTAATCTCCTTTCTGTAAACATCTAAGAGCTGATCAAATGAATGAGGATTCAAGCCCGATAACCCATCTACCATAAAGCGTTCACGTATTCTTTTCGGCGATGCATGATCAGCAAACTCTAGGGTTAAATTAATTTCAAATGTAACATCAGCCGCCATTTTTTGATTTAATCGACCTTGATAAACATTTTGAAACCCTTTAACAATTGTTTCTTGTTTCTCATCAAGATTTATTTCTTCGTTTTGAACCAACTTTTCTCTCCAGTCTACTAGTAGCCAGAACACAATAGATATCAATACCCAAATTCCCAAGGCCACGTAGGGCGATCCGTGCAGAAACTTTTCGTTAAAATGCTAATAAGCGTCGCCAATAGGCCCTTCGCCTATGCCTATCCATATCGGCAGGGCCACAGTAACAATTAAACCTAAAAGCTTTGTTTTTGATAATGAAGAGCGTTTTCCCATGGGCAAAAATGAATTGCATTATATTGAAACTGTTAAAGCAAAATACGAAAAATCACAATATTAAATGGTTAATAATTTCCTTTTATAAATTAACCAAATATATCTTTTAGAACCCGGCAACATGTACCGAAATTGGGCTTCGCATCGCGAAAAGGATGCTGAAAATTAATATAAATTATTTCTTTAATAACCTTGCGTTCATTCAGTGCTAATTCCACCTAATGATCATAACGATTATTTTAACAGAAATTTAATACAACCTATTTGAATTAGAAAAAAAACCTTAGTATCTTTAATCATACAAATACCATTAACAATACCTACTTTTCTATGAAAAAACAAAGAACATTTTTCGTCACTTCGTCGACGAGCAAAATCCGTGGTACGACGCGATTTTGTCTTCTTTTGATTGTTGCGATACTTAGCGCACGCTGTGCTAAAGATGTCTTGGAAAAAGAAAACAGTCTTTCAAAAACGCTATCCGCAAATGCTCCAGATTTGCAACAACGACTAGCTGCAATAAAAGAAAGGTTTATTCAGCAAGATTTACAGGAAAAAATTAAGACCGATCAAAGTGAAAAACTGCAATGGATTCCTGATTGGGAAAAACCTAAAATTCAGGTGGTAAACGACAGCGTTTCTTATGTTTTTTACACACTCACGCCAAAAGTTCTGATAAATGGAAAGATTGAAAGTGCAAAACAAATACACGGGAAAAATTATTTGATGGTCAAAAATGAAACAGAATTCTACAAAGCATTTTATTACGATCCAAATGTTGACCCAAATGAGAAAATTGGAAAGGAGACCAAAGAATTTAGTTTAAAAGCATTCACAGGTAACTTGCTACTGACCAGCTTGCAGGGTGGCCCAAACTATTTACTTGATTATGCAAATGGAAGCCTGAGTGCTTCATATAAGAAAAAGGGAACTCTTGCAATCAAAAAGATTCAATCGATTGGGGGATCCGTATCATATTGGGAACAACAATGCCATACAGAGGTGAGGAATTGTACCTTTTCATCGTTAAGCCCAAGCTGGTGCGGCGGAAGTGTCAACATAGTTTTTAGCCCTACGTGTAGCTGGCCACCTTCATCATGTGGCGACACCTATTCATTAGTTGATTCTGACGAAGCAGTGATTTGTGAAGATGTGTGGTTTCCGGATCCTCCAACGGACCCCGGCGATGGAGGTGGGTCAGGTGGAGGTGGCGGTGACGGAGATACCGGTACGAATCCTCCTAATATAGAAGTAAAGCAAGACTCTCTGCTGAAACATTATCCATGTATGGTAAAGGAGGTTTTAACTAAACTAGAGGCTAATCAAACATATGGAAAGCTAGTTCAACCTTTCCGTAAAATACAACTTCCAAACGGAGGGACTTTGGAAATGCAAGGGTTGCCGAATTTAACGTATGACTTTTCCGCACAGGATTATGGAGGAAGCACAACCAACTATAGTTTGGGAACAACAAGTGATTATGCGGGAACGAGTTCCACTATTCGTTTCAATAGTTCAGCGATAAGTAATGCCTCACAGCTTTTGTTACAAGCTGCTGCTATACACGAGACCGGTCATGCTTATGCCAACTACTATATAAAAGCAGGCCAATATGGTTTTCCAGTCGACACCACAAGATATGATACCTGGGCAATAAACATCGTAAATTTTGAAAGTGTAGCTAATAGTTCTGTACAAGGTGGTAATTTCAATGACCATTCGATTTTCCTTGAAGAATACTTTGATAACTTTTGGGGCATATTAAAGGAAGTTAATGGAACAGCGTATACCGATAAAGAATATCAAATGGCTGCACTCTACGGATTAAACAATCCGGGTGCCGCTCCCGCCAACCCTGTTATAGGAGGCATTAATATCTATGACATTTACAAAGGAATGTTAAATAAATCTTTCGACAACATAAAAACAAAATATGGAATTACTGATTCTGAATTAAATACGTTTAATTTGGATAATCTTGTTAATGTTCCCGCCAATAAGAAACTACCGACAACTTGTCCATAATCCATGATAGCTATGAAAAACATAATAATTTTGCTAACCCTTCTAATTTCCGTCGCATTTAACGTATCTGCACAGGATGCAAACAAAAAGATCTACTACTTAGCCGACACCATAAATATATCGAAGCCTAATCAAACAGTTAAAATAGAAACCATAAGTTTTTTTGAACACCACTTTACGTTCTTCTGCAAATGCATTTCACCGTTCAAAAACTATGTACGCTTTTCATACATAGAAAAAAAAGGCCAGCCGAAAGCTGACGTGCTATCAAAAAAACCTGATCATCCTTATTTGAGTTTCAAAGAATTGATGGATATTGCGGCAAAGCAACAACAGTCGATTACTGAAGCTTATGACTTATACATCACAGAAGTTTTACCCGGCAACAAATTTAGAACAAATAAGGTTAAGTTTGCCATAGAGCGTTTATCTACAAAGGATGGAGTGCTTGTAAAAGACAAATACTAAATAAAGGTTTAATTAAATGATTACAAATAGTTAAGCACATAACGCAGGTGTACATCTTCTGTACACCTGCTTATATTACTTCCAGCTTTTATAATTGTACCCAACAATTACAACTAAGTTTCCCCTCATTAAGGCCATCTGAAGCCATTCTCAAACTTTAAGTCTGCAACACGATCATAATACATAAAATAAGAACGATACAAGTGTAATTTCAAATGCCTAAAATCGTTAAAATTACGCATCGAAATCTTAACCCTTCCAAATTGTAGTTTTGTCGAATGTGGCATCAGGAATTCGCTATCGATAAATTCCTGAAACGAAGCGGGGCTGTTCCACCAGTCTTTTCGCTCTTTGGCAAGTCCTTGAACCCGTGTTTGAAAATATTGGTAGTAGCGGTTGATCATTCCAATTTCCACATCTGGATAAATTAATTCCAACCGTTTTAGATCATTCGGCCTAATAAATACAAATACCTTCATAGGAGCAGAATGTACGAGTAGGCCGATATTGATTAATTCATCTAAATCTGATGTATGACGGTATTGTAGCAAAGTGTAGCAATAAGAATAATGATTCATAACGTTATGGATTAAGATGATCAGAATTTGGTCGTTCAGCTTCTCGCTTGATGATTAAATGTATTAGCCTTTAGGGTTTATATTACATACCAACTTACCGGAAACAAGCACATAAATGGTAGTTCGCTTTACGATCAAGGCGATTGAGTCCACCGGAACACCATATGACGCTGCGAAATGTTGCTCAGCTTTTTCGATAAAATACATAAATGAACCGACTTCAGGGCGGGTAAAATATCTTCGTTTAGACATGTTTGCTTAATGCTTGGTTGGACATTACCTATCGAAGTCATAACGATTTACATAGCCTGCATGGTCAAAATCCTTATCCATACATTGAATGGCTGTCAATATCTGCTCGCACTTTCTACCGTCTTTTTGTTCATAGTTAATAACCAGGTTAACAAAAGCACTGTAGGTTTCAGTTTCATCAGCGTAATAACTAGGTACTTCACATGTCAGTGTAATATTGATATTTTCTCCTTCAGCAACATCCCCAAATGCCACACTGGGGTCAATCAAAGGGACAGTAGTCCAGTTCAATCCCCAGGATTGTGCTCCGTACCAGCTTAATACAACGCCCAATGCAGGTTGCACACTAGCATTTTTTAAACATATTTGGCATTTCACATATGCTATACCATCTAAAAAATCTGCGTTCCAATCCACATCAGCGTACAGGCGAGGCAATACATGCTCAAAAAAAGCAACTTCAGTTCTTATTCTGCCACTTTTAATCAGGCGAATCAGGTAAACCACGAGAAGCATAGTAGCTCCCGTAACAATAAATAAGGTAACAAATAGATAATTAGTCATCCCAGATGATTTAAAATGAAACAATACCTACCAATTTGAGCAGATGTGAACTAGCAATACATTTCTGGGATGTGAAAAAACTCAATAGGGGTTTGAGTAACACTAAAATAATGATAAAAAATTAATTCGGAAAATTTTATTTCTATTGTTTGAAGTATAATTATTGTATAGTTGTTGATGCTCCCGCGATATAGATGTTACCTTAACCAAACCCAAATCCATAACCCTGCATAAAATAACAAACCCAGGCCCATCAATATTCCCATCGTAAGCGCCATGATTTTCCAGAAAGCCACCGGCTTTCGTTTCTGCAACTGCTTTTCCGGAAAATACTTTGCAAATAGAATAGTACCGCCAACAACCACCACGATAACCCCAAAAAACCATCGCATGCGATAAATCATGTCTTTAAAATGAATCCATCTGGCCTTAAGCTGATCACCTGCACTTACTTCAATACTGGTCACGTAATCATTTCCCAGTCCCGATCTGCCTATATTAAGTTTAACCTGCTTTCTGTCTTTGAGATAGAAGAATGCATAAGGACGGGCCTCCATAGTCACAAACCTGCCATCAACCTTTACGCGAACATCGGTGTGATCAAAGCCGGTTTTGCGATGAAATACCTTCTGCACGTCAACCAGGGTTGCAACCTTTACATGCGATGAGCTAAATGCTGCGCTAGCCAGAATATCTCCATTTACAATCATGTAGCCTGTAGCAAAAACACTCAGTAAAGTGAAGATGAAAAAGTAGCCAATCGCACCGTACCATTTTGCAGCTTGGGTAAATACCATTCGTAGCGCAGCATAAAGAGTAAAGGGCGCTAATCCAAGCGCTACCCATGGCCAGAACTGAAACATCCCCCTGTCGCTATACATTACCAGGAAACACCGTGAGCAAAGATAGATGGTTACCCAAAATCCTGCGTAACCCCAAAGGAGCGGCTTTTCGATATTTCTTGAGAAGGTTTTAATATCCATGGATGGCGGCAATTTTGAAAACGTTATAAACCTAACACAGATTTATAAAACTTGTTCATCAAGACCAGCAAAAAGGTTTTCATATTTCAATGTTGCAACTTGTTCCTAATATTTAGTTGGCTAAAGTATAACTGTGGAATATAGTTTACATATTAAATAAATAGCAGATGAGCTCAGCCAGGAAAACACCATCGTCAAAATTTGTAATATTCCAGTAAGTTTTATAACTTGTCGTTCTAATTAATCCCCTATTAGGTACATCCCATTATTCCAGAACGCTTTAGAGAAAAATACCGATAACCAATAAAAAATACGGGTGTACATCTTCTGTACACCCGTTCATTCAAAGAGAATAAAAATCGCTATTTTCTGTGCTTATCGATATACTGCAGCCCCTTGCTTACAAAATAGCTTACGATTGCCCCTAAAGCAGCAAGCATTGTTGTCTGTAACACGTCATTGTGTATCTGCCCGAGTATACTTAATGAAATACCACTAACCACCCCAAGTTTAGTTTCTGAATTATTCATCCCGATCCTGATCAGTAGCCTTTACAAGGCCAGCAATAATGGCAACATAATGTGCAATCTTCAGCACTTTAACAGGCAGCTTCAGTGGAGCTGCGAGCAGCACGCCCGCAGCACTTCCGGCAATGCCCACATACTTCTTCAACACCCGTAGCCAGCCTTTCCCCGAAGGCTGAACTACATTTTCATCTGTATTAATTTCTTAAAAATTCAATTAAACACTAGTGGTCCGATAAGGCATGGCGGTTATACGGAACGGATAACCAACCAAACCTTCTCCCCTGCTTCGAGCGCCGGATACACCAACCCTTGTAAGCGTTCCAATGCAACCCGGCTATAATTCCCTTCACCTTCACCAGTACATTTACTTACCGGGGCGATACAGCCCTGAAGCTCACGCAGTGCGAAGTTTGCCGGATGGATGAGGATACCTTCGCGGTTCGGCACAATACTCAGCGCCAGCTGCAAGCCATGTTTGGTATGCATTCGCTTAATCAGCAAATACCGGCCTTCAGGTATACAGCTGATATTCCGTTTATTGTTCCGCCAGGGTAACTCAATGCTTTCGCAAATCACTTTACCCTGATAAGAAATCTTCCCGTTGGTGCCGCCCTTAAAGTAAGTGCGGCTTAAAATCAGTTCCATTACGTTCCGGCAACTAAAACGATCGACATACCATTATAGGCCGAACTATTTAATGGATAGTAAGTGCCGTTCACATGCTGGTAAATGGAAATCGCCAGGATGAGGAAAATTGGATCAGTACTACCGGGCGCAATCGGAATTTCAACAGTATTTGGTAACACATCAAGAGCAGATGTAAGTAAATACTCACCCTCGGTAACGCTAACCACTCCTGTTTCACTCTCAAAATTCAATGCCGCTGCAGCGCCGGTGAAACGATAATGTGTCGATCCGCTGGGTTGGGAAATGGTATCCTTCGCACTGTAACCCGGAAAAGTGATGGTACAAGTACCGGTCGCGCGATCGATACTAGTTTCAATTTTCATGTTGGCCAACGTCATCAATGGTGCATTCTCATTGAATTCAAAATCCTTCAGCAATTCCGTTTCTGCATCCAGTACCATGCGCTTACCACGCTCATTGATCGAATCCGCTTTAATTACTTTCGAAAAAGCACCCATTAAACGGTTAGCGACATGCCGGTCGCCAAACTGTTTTACCAGGGTAAGGAATGTTCTTCGAAAGAATTTACTTGCCTTAATGGCGCGTCCGAACTCAGCCATGTTTTCTCTGGTACGTCTGAAGGCCTCTTCGGTAGCAATTCGATCACCTTCCATGCCTTTCGATTCTCTCGCTGCGTAACCATCTTTTGTCTTGTAAAAGGTCAAATCCCCGATTTTCCCTTTTAATTTGATAATACCTCTCTGTTCTGCCATAACTATTATGTCTTACATTGAGATCAAAATTGCAAGAAATAAAAACTGGTCTGTTCGCAATTCAGCCTTCCTGCAGCATTTGTGCCGAAATGGAAGATTTGTCTAAATTGGAAATAAACTGAATGTTTTGCAGTATTTGTCCGTTTCTGAAACTTGTATATTTAATTAATTTTCAGCAAATTAGAAATTAATTAACATCGTTCTTAAACTACTGCTTGGGAAGGTAGCGCTTTCACCAATGAAAAAACCAAAGCGCTAGGACACCTCCAACTCTGTTGCGGTTCTAAAAAACTAAAAAATGGAAAGAGTTTGTATTTATCCGAAAGATGTGACTATCCTGACTGGCAAGAGCATGGCTCAGGCACAACGCGAAATCCGTAATCTGAGGTTTGTACTAAAGAAAAGTAAAAGCCAGTACATTACATTCGAAGAATATGCCAATCATTCAGGCATCGACCTCGAACTCATTCGCAAAATGTGCGGCAGAGTTACCCTTGCTCAAATACCAGCAGGACAGTAAAAACAAAACCCGTTATCATCTCCGGGTTTTGTTTAAAACCTAACAATTTTTTTAACTTTTATCTTGTTTAATATAAACTAATTTATTATACTTAAGTAAAAGCCCATCAAATCAAACGCTCTTATGCCTTGTACACACAAATTCTTTGGACATCACCACCATCTTAGTGGTGATGCCGGCCTATTGCCAGAATGGGAAGTGAAAACCCTCATTATTGGAACATTTAATCCTGAAACGCTCTGGCATCCTAATAATGGAGCAGAATATTTTTATGGTAGAACAAGAAACTATCTATGGAAAGTCTTGCCGAGGTTTGCCAGAGAAAACCCTATTCCCCATCATGATGTAGACGGACAATTAGACTTTTTGAAAAGAAATAAAATTGGCTTAACGGATCTGCTAGTTAGTATAAATGATACAGACATTGAAGACGAAGAACATGTAGCAAGGATAAGAACGGTACTCGACGATCAGATTGAATTATTCGAAGATTTCGAATGGAATACCCCAATTATCCAGAATTATATTATGAATAATAGTATTGAAGCCGTATATTTTACAAAACTCGGCAAACCGCTACAGCAGCAATTAGCACCAAATACATTCGAAGCCCAAATGCGCGCAATAGAAAATACCTGCGCTGAAGTAACTATACCAACTTTCCGGCTTCACACACCCTCAGGTAACGGATTAGGTAAAGGTACACCTAAAGCCAACAACCTTATTCACCGATGGCATAATCAGAATGGTGCAAATCAATTTCCATTTCTATCGCCACAATTCGCACTTATTGACTATCCCGTACAACAATGATTTTTTAAAAAATTTGAAGACTTAAAAGTTTCGCGCCTCGCTCCAACTATTATGGTTACGGCGAGGCGTGAAGCAATCTGATGTAAATAGTATTAGAAATTACAATGAATATTATAAATAACTATCCTTAATGTAATTTACTACAGACGATATTTTGTTAAATGTAAGTTGCGCTTTACCATGCTGTATCAGGGTGAAAGAATTTTCATCCAAGGAATTATAAAGTAATTTCGATCCCCGTTTACCTCCGATTGATACTAGCCCGCTTCTATTGATTGCATCAAAATAACCAATAACACTCGCGATCCCCTCCTGCTCTAACTTAAGGTGCACTAAATAGGTATACAGCTCAATTGCCTTACTACTGAATATCTTTCCATTGAGAAGATGAATATCATGCTCATTATCCCATTTAATATAATAGCTATTTCTAAAACCAATCAAATCAGGGTTTTTGAGGAAATGTATCCGCCAATCATCTTTCATTATCGGGTGCCGTTGCCTGATGGCATGGAGGTTCTTCACCGCAGAAAGTTGTATATCGGTTTCATCAAATAGAATTTTCAAAAAGGAAACTGCCGACTCAAAGTTTTTGCCTTTTGAAAATGCTTCTCTAAAGTATCTTTTCCAACTTGCGTCCCGATCTTGATTGACTACAAAACACCAGTTCTTCGATTGTATCATATAGTCTCCTATAGACAATAAAGCAGTTCGAAATGCTTGTTTGGGAAAATCAATCAAACCATTTGAATCGAAATACAATAGAAATTTTGCATAAAATGATTTTAAGGCAACAAAATGATGATTTAAATCAGCCGATTTAAATGTCAGAGTTTCGAAATCAAAGTCATCCTGCAGCCCGGAAAAAGATAAAAGAAAATTCAATTGCCCCTTAAGGTAACCATGGTTTTCCATCTCGAACAGCAATTGCTCCCAATGCGCGCCACTTCCTAGCAATACAATTTTCAACTTCTCCTCCCTCACCTGCTGTAAGTCGAACCCTGCTATGTCAGTGTCCAAAAAGGTTTGATGTAGATCTGACGTATAATTCGCAAAAATAGAATCGAGAGCTTTTAAGCTTTTGATATAATCGTCAGATTCATTGAAGGTATTTGCCGTAATTGTTAAGTTGTAAATCAGCCTGTCAAGCCGCATTAACTCCTGAAATCTGTTCTGATGTTCATCTGTAAGTGAAACAAACTTTACGATAGCATAGAAACGAACCCGCTCGCTGTAGTTAGCCTTGAAACTGGAAGTGAAAACATAGTTACTAAAAAGTTCTTCTTTATCAAAGAAACGTTCCTCAGTCAAATATTGCCTTAAAATTTCATCACTGGTCGTTAAGAAGTCTAAAAATCTGATATAATCCATAATGGTTTCTTCATTGAAAAAACCAAGATTCTTAAATTGATAAAAAGACGGCAAATAGATCTCCTGCGAAAAGTTTTTCAAAACCTCATCAAAGTCATTATTATCTGTCTTCGCAATATGATTAAGGGCAATAAAGGATAATGAATTCAACAGCCGGTGATCAAATTTGTTGTCCGCTTTATCCCTCAGATTCCAGAAGTAATCGGTCCAGGTTGTATCTATCTTAGTGACGAAATATTTCTCAACATTCAACAACTTTGTTCCCTCTGTATAAACATATGGAAAACTGTACTTGGTGTTGAAAGTAGAATCTTCAATAAGCTTGCCTAGTTCTGCTTTTAAGTTTTCGAAACTAGTTAACGGCTTTCCTCGGGCATTCATCTTAATGTACAAATCATCAGACAATCCCAATGATTCTATGTGCAGGAAGTTAAAAGATATTAAAGGATTCTTTTCTTGATGTATCAAAGCATCCATTGGAAATTCAAAATCACCGAATATTTCATCAATACTATCTATCATCGTAAGCATAGATTGAACTGTACTATCATATTTCCATTTATTGAAATACCAGTTTTTCCCGCTAATTGATTCACTTAAAACAGTACCGCAGGCTTTGGCCTTATCAAAATCTGTTGAAGAATATCTATTTACTAAATTGCTGATGAAATCTACAGTAGACTGTCGCGTTTCGTACTTAAATCTATTCAACGGTTTTAGATATTCCGTAACCTTATCCCGTGTAAGAATAGCATACCAATAAACAAGAAATAGCGTTGTAAGTCTTTGCTGACCATCGAGAGGTATAAACCTCTCATTATCAAGATAACCGTAAACAAAATCTAATTCAAGTTTATCATTTATACCAGAATTATATTTAGTTAGTCTTTCCTTTATACTATTCAGAAATTGCACTCGTATTTCTAGAGATTTTGCATTCTCACGCCCTTGCGCATAATCCCGCTGAATCATAGGAATTTCAATACCCTTAGCTATCGAATAATTTTCAATACTATTTGTTAAAATGTGCCAGATGGACGTATTCATTTGATTCCGTTAATTTAAATTGATATACTTTTTCGACAGTACTTTTTCAAGATCTGCTAGATAACTTTTCTTGTCTTCTTTCGTCCAGTAAAATAAATGACTGGGCAACTCCGTATGGTACTTTAAGAATATTCTCTTAGTCTCGATAGGAAGATATTTACCTGATTTATCCCTATTGATGACAAGCATACGTTTAACATCAAATAAAGAATTACTGAGTGCTGAATTCGAGCTGGAATCAAGTAACGTCAAGTTAACAATACTATGTACTTCATTGAGATAGCTGTCATCTTCTGGCTCAATTTCACCATCTAGTTCTTCGTCCCCCTTGTAAGATTTGTTTTCAATTTTTTCTAAAGTATTTTGGTAGTAATAAGCCACTTGATTAAACAGGCCCTGGAACCGTGATGGATCTCTCTTTAAGTCTTCTATATCTTTTAGCCCTTTTTCCATAGCTGTAGTTATTGACAGACTATCCGGATCCATCAAACTCTTTAAGGACCTAAGGTTGTCATTTAACCACGATTCATATTGATCGTTACGAAGTACTTCGGAGTTCTGGGCATAAATATGTTCTAAACTCCAGCTTCCACTCTTATATAATTCAAACGGAAACTTATGGTTAACATCGTGCAGGTTATAGGTACTTAAGATATTATAGAGGAGCAATACCTTGTTAATCATTCTTGGGTGTAAATCGTATTGAAGCTGAATGATCGAATACCCATCAAAAATCGCGTTGATGCGCTTCTCAATTTCAAAAGCAAAATTATCTTTATCTAGGTTAAGGTATTCATTAATAAGATCTAAAATAGGCGTACCCTGACTAATTAAAAATCCAATGTGATGAAAATAGTATTGGTCATCATACCAGTCCTCTAGTATTTCAACAATAAACTTGACCTTAAACCACTCATTTTCAATAAGGGTTGTATTTTGCTCCGCTAGTGCAGTCAGGTAAGTTTTATCTTGCTTATATTTCTTGATCTCATCGTAAAATCTTCTGAATGAAGCATATAAGTTTGCCTCCTCCTTAATTGCATACTTAAGCTCCAGAATATAGTCTATCCGGGTTTCATAATCTTTACTCCCGTTGAAGATGAATCCCCAGAATTTTTCCTTTAGTAATTTTGCCTGTATAGCATCCCACTCAGTGGCAATTTTATACTGAAGTCCATTTAACCATTTCCCGTCTGCATCTTTTAAGCCAGCCGCAAGATTGTCTTTACTTAGAAAAACAGCCTTGACAAGCTCTGCGTTAGTTAAAGGAATTTTACCTATGTTGATCCTGGTAAATATCTCGATTGCATCTGTCTGTTCGATAATTTGATACCAAATGAATTCTATTCTTTTAACCAGGGCAGAATACATATTGGCTGCAATATCTTGATTCTTCTCATATTCTTGATCAAGCCACCTTCCAATCGTTGAATAAGCTTTGCTAATAAAATAGTAATCCGGATTACTATCATCTATGCAATCTTGTGTATAATCTAGTGAAGTAAGTTTATCAAGAAACAATGCACTATTCGGTCGTGTCTGATAACTAATAATAAAAGTTGTTATTCTTGGAAGATGGGTCTTTAAGCATTTAAGTAAAATATAAATGGTTGTAAGTCGCTGCTGCCCATCTAGAACTTCAAAAACATTCGGCTTCATCTCCTTTACAACAACAGGCTGCAAACAATATTTAGAACCACCTTCCGATTCGATAAATTCCTTCAAATCCTCTAATAAGTCATATACTTGATCGTCATCCCAACGATATCCCCTTTGATAAGAAGGGATATAAAAATGGTAAGCGGGATGACCATCCTTCTGTTTAATGAGCTCGCCTACAGGAAGGGGTGTTAATATATTTTCTTTTGTATTGGCGTCATCATGCGCCGTTTCGGTTACCGACATTAATTTCGATTTATGATTTCTAAATTGATTAGCTGATTATTTGAAGTTTTAATGAATGACTTCATTCGCAATGGCGTGATAAGCGGAAAGGATAAGATTTTTCAAACCGGTTAAATCATCTTGATAAGGATCAATATCCTTTAAAACCTTAAAAGGTATATTGATGACTAGCTCATAGCCAAATGATAAATCAAATTGATTCCTTCCAGTATTTATAATTTTTCCATTCCAATTAAGTTCTTTCCTCCAGTTGTAGTCGGACTTAAAATGCTTATCGAAAAGAATACTTAACTTGTCCCAATCGCCTTTACTTCTAAAGTTCCGACCTGTGTAGTTTAAAAAATTATCCTTTGAATATAAGCCGTCAGTTTCCAAAACATCATCTCGAAATGAAAGCCCTGTGAAATATTTTTGAAAACTCGTAAATTTGATATGATATTTTTTTTTCAATAAATAGCTCTCACCTGCTATTTCGACTTTTTCCGCAATTTTGAGATTTTTATTAAAAATATAATGACCCTGTGCTTTGGTGTTACCAATATAAACGGCAACGGTCATATCGCCATTATGGTTTATATTCAGCAAGACTTCTTGTGCCCACGGTCTATTCAACACAACCCCTAGCCGATCGGAGTAGTCCAGTTTATTTAGTCGTTTTTCAAAATCTAATGAATTTATTGCAGACTCAATCCTTCTATATATTCCAATATTATTTTGTGGCTGCAGGGTGTGGATTGGCGCTTCTGGTAACCACTGTGGATTGTGTCCCTTTACGAGCTGAATAAAGTCTGCTAGAAAACGATTAATGTTTTTAACAGTTTTTTCAAAAGCATAAACTTTTGATGTGAAGTTCATCAACTTTTTCCAGTTAAGATCTACCGGAATAACATATTCCTTTATCTTACCAACCTCGATATTGTTTTTTGCGAGGATATTGTATGCTTGATTATATAGTTGCGATGTGCAATCACTTGAGTCTCGTTTGGCTTCAATAACCACAACAATTTGGTTGATTTGTAATACGATATCACAAATAGGGTCATAGAACAGGTGGTTGTTCTGAGACCAAAAATGCCCAGCAGACATCTCAAAATCTGAAAGGGATACAGCAATAATCTTTTCAAAGCCAGATATTGTGCCTGCTGGTACCTGTATAGCAATATTTAAACTATTGTTATTATCCAGATCACTAAAAAGTTGGTCGAAATAACTATCCTGACTAAAAATATTCTTTAAAACTTCATGAAAAAACAATGCATCTTCCTGCATACAGATCGCAAATGCCCTCGTCAGGTCGTTTTCGAATTGGTGGGTTCTGTTTTCTCTGGTGTAACTTTTGAAAACATTTAAGTGTGAATTCATTACGCTAAATCTTAAATTTGATTCAATAAAGAGGTATTTTGCAATAATCCACTCAAATCTGAACCAATGGGGAATAGCGGAAATTATGCTTTGCCATGACTTGTGAGATGAGCGCTAAATTCCCCCGAAAATTATAACAATTATTCAATAACTGTTCACCTGTAATCAAAAAAATGAACCAAATTTGCGAAAAATCAAACAATATTTTCAAACCAGCATGATGCTCAGGGCTTTACAAATAACCTACTGAACAAAACATCATCCTGTCATTTCTGCATTAATGGTTTTTCCAGTAGATGATGGTACAGATCAGTGACAGCTCGCCATATCGGACCAACTTGTAAGAATTATTTACAAGTTCAACCTATTTTTAGGCTATTGGTAATATGATACTTTAAGGGGAATTTTAAGAGCGTCAGTTTCCCAAAAACTCCTTAAGTCTCAAAACGCGAAATTACTTTTGGGTATCTCGCAATCATTGAAAGACTTAATAAAGCACTGAAACAGACCTCACTCCTCTACCTCCCACTGCTGTAGCGTTTGTTCCCTAGGTAGTTCCGGCAATTTCTCACCTTCCCGGCAGATCCATTTCTTCTCGACACCATCCTGAAGATGTATAGCATTCGTAATACCACAAGCAAAATTCCTTTTGTTAAAATTACGAGCGTCATGCTCGATATAGCTAATTCCCATAGCAACAATTATCGCACGTTCCCCTTTCTGTTCTAAATGAATACGGATTTTAGCACCCTTGAATTCCCTTTGATTCACAGCGATACGAAGTTCTTGCAGGTTTTCAATTTCATATAAATCTCCGTCAAGTTCAAAATTGAATGTCATAACCTTTAACAATGCATGCGTGGCTTTAGGTACAGATTTGATCAATCGTTCCGTATACATGAGTGAAATCTTCATATGTAAATGTCGATCAGTAGAATCAATATGCACTGCTGGGATTTCAAATAATAAATCGCTTAGCGACGCTTCGGGATTAAACTGAAAACCCTCCAGCATGCTGATATTTCCCATGCGGAGTTGCTTCTTACCTAAGTGCTCTTGTGATATGCTGCGAAAAACCTCGCAAACTTTGCCATTAAGTCGATTCGGTAAAGTACCATCACCGAAATATTTCACCAGTGGATCGAAAGCTGTTCGGATATAACAGGCATTTTTACAGGCATTACCAAAGTCCTTGCCGCTTTTTTTAGTGTTTTTAGATAGTTTGTAATTCACAACCTTACGTCGTGCTACAGTTTTTTTACCCCTGCGGTAAAATACAAGATCACCAAGTTTTCCCGATAATCGGATTGCCCCATTTAATATTGCCATAAATTTTGTAAATTAGCGTAATCAAAAAAGGGATGATATTGTAAATTTACTAATTTACTCCAACACGGCAAAACACTGTCATTCAGTACTCCCCAAGTCTTACACCACTCATCATCCAGTCCTCCTCAAGTCCTCCTATTTCTTATTCTATGCATACTGTTAACTCTAAGTATACTTAATGGTACTCTATACCGTATTTACTCAATTTCTTGCTAAAAGATAGCGATTTGCTAAAACACTCATTCATTTCTAACATTCGCGCATTTTTTTATTAAATTCGTTCACTCCAATGAACGATTATAGTGAACGCACAGAAAAAGAACTGCTCGACCTGCTAAAACAGGCCGATCAAAATGCTTTAAGTGCTTTGTACTATCAAAATATCCAGAAACTTAAGTATTTTATTCAAAGAACAGCACAGTCACCCCAATTAACAGAAGATATTGTGCACGACACCTTCATTAAAATTTGGGAAAGCCGTAATGAAATAGATTCAAACCGCCCGTTTAAACCATATCTGTTTACAATAGCGCGCAGATTATTGCTGAACATGCTGAAAAGAGCACAGCACGAAACCACCATCATTTCTGAAATTAGAAAATATGCGCCTGTCGCCGAATTCACAACCGAATTGAGTGTGGAGTACAATGAAAGCAATAGCACCGTGATGGAAGCGCTTAATACACTTACAGGCCAGCCGAAGGAAGTATTTTTGCGTTGCCGCATTCAGGGACTAACCTATAAACAAACTGCTGAAGAACTGGGAATTACCGAAAGTACAGTCAACAAGCACATGAACAAGGCACTTACCCATGTTCGCGCCTACATAAAAAACAAAAACGCCTTGGGTATCTTACTGGCCTGCATCGCACTGTGCAAATAAATTCAGTTCCCAAAGCCATACGACGTCATTTCCCGAAATTATTTTATTTTTTTTTGCTTTGCACTGGATGCTATCTCACTCCCAGTTGTATTACATATAAAACCTTCAAACTTGAATACAGAAAAGATCGCGCTGTTCCGAAAATATATGGACGGAAAATGCAGCCACGACGAAATCGACCAGATCATTACCAGTCTGGAAAACGGGGCGTACCAGCAGGAATGGGATGCGGCATTAGCCAATGATGCACAAAATATCATGGATAGCGAATTGGCATTCAACACCATGACCGAGCCAGACGTGGATGTATTAAACAAACGCATACTGAATTCATTGAATACCAAACCCAAGGTACTAAAGATGCCCCTTAGAAACAAATGGTTAACGGGAATAGCCATCGCGGCATCCCTGTTGGCCCTCATCAGTTTCGGCATATTCTTTTTCAGCACGATAGATTCCGTTGAAAATCCCGATACCATCACCTATCAGAACGATGTCGCACCAGGCAAAACAGGCGCCACACTCACACTCGCAAATGGAAAAAAAATCCTCATTAACGATGCCCTTGCCGGCAATATCGCTACTGAAACCGGGATAACAATATATAAGGATGCTAAAGGCCAGATCGTTTACCAGGTGAGTGATGCTTCAGTAGCAGGTACAGGTTTCAATACACTGTCCACCACCCGTGGCGAACAAACGAAGGTATTGCTCCAGGATGGCACAATGGTATATCTGAATGCAGAGTCATCACTGCGCTACCCGGCAAGTTTTGTCAAACAATCGAAACGTCAGGTTACGCTAACGGGTGAAGGATACTTTGAGGTGGCGAAAGATAAGCAACATCCATTTATAGTGGATAGCCGGGGGCAGCGCGTAGAGGTACTCGGAACTCATTTTAATATTAATAGTTATAGCAATGAACCCCTGGTGAAAACAACCCTGCTCGAAGGAAGTGTAAACGTAACCTCACCTTTGCACGCTGATATCCTCGAACCCGGAGAACAGGCCCTAAACAACACTGGGCATATACAAGTTAACGCAGTAGATACCGATCTGGCTGTAGCCTGGAAGAATAACAACTTCGTATTTGATGTACTGAGCATTAAAGAAATCATGAGGATGCTGGAGCGTTGGTACAATGTCGAAGTAGTATACACAGGCGATATTCCCCGCGGAACATTCTGGGGATCAGTTTCCCGGTTTGACCACATTTCTAAGGTGCTGGTTTCATTAGAAGCGACAGGTAAAGTACATTTCGAAATCAAAGGCAGAAAGGTCTACGTTTCCCCTTAATACCATCGAATAATCAACAATAAAAATAAACAAATCAACCGACCTAAACCAACCACTATGCAGCCAAAATTACAATAACAACCCACACCCTATCCAGGTTAATGAGAAAACCATACCCCGGTTGCACCCGGGATATGGCATGAATTGGCCTCGATTTTAATCAATCAACTAACCGCAGATAAACAAAGATTCGAACCCTCCGTTCATCTGCAATAAACCAGACACAAACTTAGCAAATATTGCCAGTTAAAGCAATGTATCAGGCATATACTGCCTGTTGCTAAACGCGGTCAGAAACCAGACAACGTGTACCAGAAACTAAACCTCAAACCGGATATACCTATGGGCTGTATCCAGAAAATTAAACTCATCATGCGACTAACCACCGTTATACTAATTGCTACTTTCATGCAGGTGAGCGCCGCTGGCTTTGCACAGAAAATTACCCTCAATAAATCCAGCGCTTCTCTCGTCGAAGTAATTACCGAATTGAGAAAACAGAGTGGCTACAACTTTATAGTACCCAATGAGTTGCTTTCGCTTGCAAAACCGGTGAGCATTACTGTAAAAAATACGGAGCTGGCAACGGTACTCACACAAGTTTTCAATAGCCAGCCCATTACCTATCAAATCAACAACAATACGGTAACATTACGGGCAAGGCCCACCAGTGTGTTCGATAAAGTGTCCGACTGGCTTCAGGCCATTGATGTAAATGGCGTGGTTATCGATTCGGCGACAAATAAACCCCTGCCAGGGGCAACCATCATGGTAAAAGGAACAAACCTGGCTGTAAGAAGTGGCACCGATGGCGATTTCACCATACAGAATGTAAATGAAAATGCCGTCCTGGTGATCCGTTATACCGGCTATAAAATTAAAGAGGTTCTTGCAGCAAAAAATGTAGGCATTGTACGCTTAAATGTTGATGTAGGTGAACTGAAGGAAGTCGCCATAACAGTGAACACCGGCTACCAGCGCATTAAACCGGAGCAAAGCACCGGTGCCGTGGCTCAGATCAGCAGCAAAGAATACGAGTCTAGGATCAATACGAACTTCATCGACGGGCTGGTCAATCGCCTCCCAGGGTTGATGATTAATAATAATGTGAATTTCGTAAGTACTACACCAGGAAGTACGGGCTCGAATTCCAGGCCATTGTTCAACATCCGCGGAATCTCCACGATGTCGGCAAATCAGAACCCTTTGATTGTGGTAGATGGTTACCCAACCGAGCTTACGCTTGATATGATCGATCCCAACGAGATCAAAACGGTTACCATCCTCAAAGATGCTGCCGCAGCCACAGTTTATGGGGTACGTGCATCCAACGGAGTAATCGTAATCGAACGCAAACAGGCCGTTATCGGAAAAGCACAGTTTAAATTCAATACTACCTTCGGAATTACCCCGGAAGAAGACTATAGCAGGTACAGATGGGCTGATGATGCATCCTCAATCGTCACCAATTACCTCCGTACCACGCAAAGTGCCATTGTTAATGCTTCATCATGGAGCTTATTGTCGTCAGCATCGGCAGGATCGATCAGGCGATCTGCCCCTTACTACATTGCGGCGCAGGCAGCAGCACAAATGATTACGCCTGCACAGGCAGAAAGTACTTACGCTGCACTTGCCAATTATGATAACATTAATGATTATTCCAGGTTATTTCTTCGGCCAGCCACCACGCAGACACATACACTTAATGTTTCGGGAGGAAGTGAGAACGTATTGTATTACATTACCTCTAATTATACAGGAAACCGCAGTTCGCAGATCCTCAACGACAACAACCGCTTCTCCCTCACCGGCAGGACAACCATCAAACTTTCCAATAAACTCAAACTCGAACTCACAACCGATTATCAGGAACAGCGGTTCAATGGTGCACCCGTTCCTGGTGTAGCCGACTACCTGCCATATGAAAGATATGCTGACGTGAACGGAACACCAACAGCCATTATCGGAGCGGGCATCGCGCCCTCCTACAACACTTTCATCATGTCGCAGGGCCTTGAAGATGATGCCGTTTATCCACTGATCGATGCAAACGAGATCAGCAACAAAACCCGCACGGTTAATAACCGAACAACGGCCAACTTCAACTATGATTTGGGAAAAGGCTTTAATCTGCTATTTGGAGGGATTTATGAAACTTCCCGTTCGGACTTCAGGTACTTAGCCAGTGAAAAATCTTCGGTCGTAAAACAATACATCAATGATTATGCAGCGCGTCAAACCGATGGAACATTGAAGTTCAACATCCCTAAAGGTGGTTATCTGCGTGAGCAGAATGCCAGTACGACTGGCTATACAGGTAGGATGCAATTAAACTACAATAAAAACTTTGGCAACCATACCATTAATGCCATTATGGGTGGAGAAATTCGTAATCTCACCAATAAAAGCAGTCTTAGCTCCTCTTTTGGCTATAATGATGAAACCTTATTGCAGCAAGGGGTAGATTATGCATCGATCATCGCCGGCTCTACAACCACAAGAGGTACTTATGGACTGGGAAGTGGTCTGCTTAGCAACATGGATGCACTGTTCAACCAGCAATACACAGAAGACCGCTTTTTATCAGGCTTCGCCAATCTGGTGTACGCCTTCAAAAATACCTATTCCTTAACCGGTAGTATGCGTATAGATCAGTCTAACCTCTTCGGTACTAATCCGAAATACAAATACAAACCGCTGTGGTCGGTTGGTGCCGCATGGAACATTAATAAGGAGCCCTTTATGGATAACATAGAATGGATTAGCTTCCTGAAATTGCGTGCATCTTATGGTTTCAATGGTAACGTTGCCAAACTTTCGCTTCCTGAAGTAATTGCGCAGGCCAGGTTTAATACCAATACTTCGCCAGCGAGCCCTGCGTTAAGACTGGTATCTTATGCAAACAGCAGCCTGCGCTGGGAACAAACTCAGAATGTAAACGCCGGACTGGATTTTACCATCTTCAAAAATATCCAGGGCAACCTCGATTTTTACAGAAAGAACAGTACAGATTTACTCGGTAACGCGCTGATTGATCCAACTTTGGGTTTAAGCCCCACCTTAATCAATCAGGCCAATATCAGAAACAATGGTATTGAACTGGGCATCAGGGCCGACTGGATTTCCAGACCTAACTTTAACTGGAATACAGGAATAGTAGTTGCACGCAATACCAGTGAAGTTTTGGAGGTGTATAGAAGAGGCGACTATAATCCGCAAACCCTAAATGTACTGGGCTATGTAAAAGGCTATCCGGTAGGCGCCATGTTTGGATATAATACAGTAGGACTCGACAATACGGGCTATCCGGTTGTTGCTGCTCCTGATGGAACATTGGTGCAAACGAACAATAATACCATTGGTTCTCCGCAAACGGCAGCCTTAAATAGTGAAACCGCTGGTTTAAGTCACTATGCGGGCTCATCAATCCCGACAATCAATGCTGGCTTAAGTAATCGGATCGATGTGGGTAGTTTTTACTTCTTCGCAATGATTAATTATTACGGGGGCTTCAAAGTAAGGGTACCTCGTCCAGATCTTCGTGCTACCCGCCCGCTGGAAGGTGCAGGAAGTTATTGGAAAACACCTGGCGATGAAATGAATACAGATGTGATGGCACTTGCTGCATTCTCCAGTGCAAATTCCAACAATGCCTATAACTACAATGAAAACTACATGGTGCACGGGGATTATATCACCCTCGGAGACCTGACGGTATCTTATAGCCTCGATAAGTTTAAATTTTTTAAACAGGCAGGATTCAGAAACTTCGAAATAAAGGCACAGGCATCGAACATTTACACAGTAGGATTTAACCGTTATAACTTCAGCATGGCCACTGGTGGTTATGCAAAAAGCTATTTAACGCCTACTTATACTTTAGGTTTATTTACAAACTTCTAATCCTTTGGAAATGAAAAATATGAATTACAAGCTGATGATTTGGGCGTGCGTACTCTTACTACTGAGCAGCTGCGACAAATACCTCGACATTACCCCAAAGGGAAAAACACTTTTAACCACTGTTACACACTACGACCAGTGGCTGAATGATGATGCCTTAGCTATTGGAATTTCGCCTCCTTCGGGTACAATCAGCTACTTAAACGACAATGTGGATGTACTGTCCATTACCAATCCGCCGGCCTCAGCAGCAGAATTAGTATACACTTGGGGAGAGCAGTATTCGGTAAACGTAAATGATGCTCCCTTATTCTGGGGAGATCACTATGCCAAAATTAACCTGTTCAACACCGTTCTGGTGGGCATCGATAATGCAACTGGTGGAAGCACGGCACAAAAGAAAAGCCTGAAAGCGGAAGCGCTGTTGGGGCGGGCACTGGAATATTTCTACTTAATGAATGAATATTGTCAGCCTTATGATGCGGTAACTTCATCGAACAATCCTGGCGTTCCCTTTATCACCTCAAACGACATTACCCAAACGGTTCCTTCACGCGGTACCCTGGAAGAACTGTATCAGCACATTCTCAGCGATATCAATGCAGCAATTCCAGATCTCCCACTCGACAATAGTGCCAATCGTTTCAGAGGCTCCGTGGCGGGAGGTTACAGCTTACTGGCAAGGGTATATTTTTATGCACGCAACTATACCGCTGCGAAAATAAATGCCGACCTGGCACTGGCTAATACCAAAGCGGTCATGATTAACTATAATGGCACGTTACCTTTAACGAACCTGACCAGCACACATCCAGATGTAATTTATGGTCGGTATCTTGTTGGCAACATCACAGCCACGCTCGAACATATGCGCTCATTCGCGACTAACGACCTTAGGGTAAAAATGCTTTATCGCAGTACTGATGGATATACTTTCAACACCAGAGGGGCTACGCTATTTGTTCCAACACTGGTTACTCCGATACTGGCCAATGTAAACTCTGGAACTTCCGTGCAGGAGATGAAGCTTATTGCGGCTGAAGCTGCTGCTCGTGCAAACGACCTCTCCGGTGCCCTTCAATACCTCGACGATATCAGAAAAAACCGGATTGCCACAGCAACTTACGTAAAATATAATTCTGCTAATCAGGAAGACGTAATCAAAGAAGTTCTACTGGAACGTGCGCACGAACTCCCTTACAATGGCCTACGCTGGTTTGACATGCGCCGCCTGGATAAAGAAAACCGAATGCCTACAGTAAACCGCTTGAATGCACAGGGTGCTGTAATTGCCACTCTGCCCCCACACAGTAAAAAATACACCCTCCAGATCCCTTATCAGGTAATGAGTTTTAATCCAGGAATGCAACAGAACCCTTATTAAATCACAAATGAAAAAGTATATATTTAATTTACTCACAATAGCTGCATTGATGCTCAGCTTATCAGCATGTACCAAAAAAGATGATATGCCTTCACTACCAGATCAAAGCATTTCTTTTGATAAGGCTGCCGGAAATGATGTGGTAGAAAGTGATGTGTCGATCCTAGAAGATAAGCTAACAGTCATTGAAATAAAGGCGGCGCTTTCTGGTACACCATCAGCAAGCACTCATTACATCACCTTCGCAGTTGACACCGCCAAAATAGCGGAATACAGAAGCCGGTATGTCAATGCAGCCGCACAGGTATTACCCACAAGTGCATACATCTTTTTCAAGCCACAGGTAACCTTGCCGGCCAATAGCACTTCTTCAGAACCGGCACAGCTCAATATCGGCTCACAAACTAAATTAACAGAGTATACCACCTACGTACTGCCCGTGGTGATCAGGTCGGTAGATGGAAAAACGGAAGGCGCTGCAACTGGTCGCACCATTTTCTATATATTCAAAACAGGCAAACCCTTTTTTGTAAATAAAGCGGGCTGGACAATTATGGCCTACTCCTCGCAGAATAGTGCCACTAATGCCGCCACGTTCCTATTAGATGCCAATAATACCACCACCTATTGGACAACCACACTTACCCAAACCATGCCTCAGTATGTGACCATAAATTTAAACAAGGATGTGCCTTTTACCGCACTCACCTATTATGTGCCTACTGCATTGGCCTATCCGAGGAATGGCGGCTACCCCACCTCTATCCAGATTGAGACAAGTATGAATGGTACAACCTGGGTAAATAAGGGAATATTCGCAGGTAATATCGTAAACAATATGCAAACCATAGACATCGGACAAACGACGGCAAGATACGTCCGCTTTACTTCGCTCGCATCTGTGAAATATACTGCCGCATACGAAGCAATTTTTATTGCAGGAATTTCCCTGGTACCTTAATATTTAACGCCTAATACAGCATAACCTGAAGAAAAAATAATCATATGAAAAGAATACTATCCTTGCTGCTGATGTTACCCCTCATGGCCGCAGCGCAGAAAAACTACACATTAACGGGAAAACTAACAGTCATGAAAGTCCCGGCAAAAGCCTATCTGGCATTTTATAAAGATGGTGCCTGGAAAGAAACTGATTCCGTAGAGGTGAAAGATGGCGCATTTATGTTCACCGGAACTGTACCTGAACCACAACCAGTGATTATCGCACTCAAATCCGCAGGATCCAAACAAGAGAATAGTCGTAGCGATTACCAAAGCTTTTTCATTGAAAACTCCAGAATTTCTCTTGTAGGAAAAGAATCAATCAAAGATGCCAAAATTACCGGCTCCCTCGCTGAAAAGGAAAATACAGAAAGGGAAACAAAAATAAAACCGATTACAGCCGAAATCATTCGTCTGCAAAATCTATATGGTAAAAAAGATAAAGCTGGTGTATATCAAAAAACTGTCGAGGAACGTAAAAAAGCTGGCGACAGCATTTCAATTTTCGTGGCACAAATCAAAAACATCAACAAGACTTTCGCAGAAACTCACATCAATACTTTTGCGGGTTTGAATACATTTTATACTTACGTGCTCGACAGCAAATTCGATCCTAAAGAGGTAGAGCCGCTCTTCGCACGCTTTTCTCCGGAATTAAAAGCCTCTCCACTCGGATTGAAAACATTGGAGAAAATTGAGATTGGTAAACGCAGACAACAAGGCGCTACCGCAACCGACTTTACACAGAACGACATTAATGGAAAACCATTCACCCTTTCCTTGCTACGTGGAAAATATGTACTCGTTGATTTCTGGGCCAGCTGGTGCATGCCATGCCGCGCCGAAAATCCAAATGTTGTAAAGGCCTATAACACGCTAAAGGGAGACAAGTTTGAAATTGTAAGCGTATCACTAGATGCCGGAAAAGAGCAATGGCTGAACGCCATTAAAACAGATGGAATGCCATGGATACATGTTAGCGATCTTAAGTACTGGAAAAATGATGTAGCAACTATGTACGGAATCAGTTCTGTGCCGCAAAATTTTCTGGTAGATCCTAAAGGAGTGATCATTGCCAAAAATCTGAGAGGAGAAGATTTGACGGAAAAGCTAAAAGCCCTGATCAAATAACAGTCTCAAATTATTCAGTAACAACATAAAATAATCCAAATGAAAAAGATATTTATCGTATTGTCGATGCTGTCAGCATTCGCCACGAAAGCACAGGACAAATTCACGGTTGCCGGCACACTAGCAAACGCGGGCAGTGATAAGCAGGTCTTGCTCACATACATCAATGCAGCTGGTAAAAGCAGTAGAGATAGTGCCGTATTAAAAAGTGGAAAGTTTTCCATTAGTGGAACAACAGCGTTTGGCAACAGAGCCTATCTGGAACTGAAAGCAGTACGACCCTCAGCAGGAAAAAGAACTTCAGCCGATTTCAAAGAGTTTTACCTTGAAAAAGGAAATACCACCCTGGTAGGTGAGGATTCTGTAGCTACAGCATCCATTACCGGCACAAAAACGCAGGCAGAAAATCTGGCCTACCATCAAAAAATCGACCCCTTGCAGGCCGAATATCAAAAAATCGTCAAGCGATACTATAAGGCAAAGGCTGCCAAAGATTCTATAGAATTGAAACAAATCTCGGTTGACGCAAAGCCTTTGGTTACCAATATGGAGAAAACTCTCGACGATTTCATTGCAGCAAACCCGGATTCATACGTAACCGCAGACCTTGTAATGGGCAATAAAATGGCAGTGATTGACGTGATAAAATTCGAGCCCATCTATGATAAACTTAGCAAAAGAGTGCTCAGCAGTTTCACCGGACAAAAAATCACCGACAAATTCAATAAAGCAAGGCAATTTGCCGTAGGCAAAACAATCGACTTCACCCTCCCCGATGCCAAAGGAAATACTTTCACCCTTTCATCCTTGAAAGGAAAATATGTCTTAGTCGATTTTTGGGCAAGCTGGTGCGTACCCTGCAGAGCTGAAAATCCATTCCTGCTTAAAGCCTACAGCGAACTAAAAGACAAAAATTTCGAAATAGTAGGCGTATCGCTGGATGATAAGAAAGCAAACTGGCTTGCCGCTGTAGATGCAGATAAGATGCCGTGGACGCAGGTAAGTGATGTGAAAGGCTTTAAAACCGAAGTAGCCGTGAGGTTTGGCATTACAGCAATACCCCAGAATGTGCTGCTCGATCCGTCGGGAAAAGTAATCGCAAAAGACCTGAGAGGCGAAAACGTAAATAAGCTCATTGCAGCTTATATCAAATAAATAGGCATTTGCACAATAAAGTCCGAAGCACAGCGTATAATATACCGAGAGCGTTAATTTAGATTAAACGGGAACCATCCGCCAGGATTGGTTCCCGTTTTTCATTTTTAAACACCAATTCGATCACAAGGTGATGCTCTCATTAAATTATTTTCTCATCCAATCATTCCCTTCCCCGATAAGCCTCTTCCAGAACCCCTACCTCAACCTTGTCCATCTTTCGGAAAGCCTCAACCACCCTTTCAATCTGTTTTTCGTTCCCATGCTTAAGCGCATCAAACATTACTGATGAAGCCACCTGCCAGGATACCCCAAACTGATCTTTCAGCCTGCCACATTGCCCGGGCGTACCGCCCGCCGTAAGCGCCGACCAGTAATAATCAATCTCCTCCTGACTATCGCAGGTAATCAAAAACGAAAGTGCATCATTAAACCCAAAGCCATGAGAATGTGCACTGTCCATAGCTGCAATCCAGGTCCCGCCAATAAAAAAATCACCATACATCAAACTGCCCGCTTTGTCCGGTCCGGCATCTTCCGCCCTCGGCGCCAGCGAACCCGGCCTGGCATCCTTAAAGATCTTCGAATAAAAATCGATAGCCTCGCCAGCCTTTCCAGCTACCGCTCCTGTAAACATCATAGATGGCATAATGACCTGTCTTTCCGCGGAGCCTTCAGCCCTAAGCATCAGTTGCCACGAAACTCCGAACTGATCCTCCACCCAACCGTACCGTGCACTAAACGGGTATTCGTCCAGCAGCATCATAATTTTGCCACCCACTATAAGTTTCTCCCACACCTGATCAACGGCGGAGGCCTCATCGAAATGCATCATGAAAGAAATAGACGGATTAATCTTCAATCCCGGGCCACCGTTAATCCCTAAAAAAGACTGCCCGGCAATCGTAAACTCCACTACATCACATTTACCATCCGGCATTGGAATAGCACTCGAATAGATGACAGCCGAGTCTGGCAGTAAGCCAGTATAAAAATTTCCAGCTTCAACAACATTGTTGTCGAACCAGAGGTGTGGTTTGATCGGTAACATAGGCTTGTATTTTTTTTGTATATAAAATTAACGAATATCACCTTAACAAAAAAGTAGTCCTCAGGTATTTCCTTTGTCCATACCTTCCGTTTTTCTGTAGCTAAAGAAAAATTACCTTCTTGAACTTATTAGCCTTTAATCCATTATCTTTAATAAAAATTAACCTTCATGAGTTTCCCTGCGATCTTACTGATGATCTATTTGATCTCTTACCTATCTTTCAAGCTAGTGATCATCATTCATGAATTAGGTCATGCCATCCCGGGAATGATATTTACAAAGGCTGGTGCAACAATTTATATCGGATCTTATGGAAACACTTCCGAATCCTCAAAGCTTTCTTATAACAATTTGACCATCTACCTCAGAAAAAACCTTTTTAACTGGCGAGGGGGTATGTGCACCTTGGAGAAAAACAATCTTACCATCTCGCAGCAAATCATTCAGATTTTAATGGGTCCGCTTCTTCCGGTATTTCTTGGAGGAGCCACATTTATACTCGCGAGCTTATTTAACCTGCATGGCTCAATAAAATTGGTTTCAGTGATTTTCTTTGGAGTAGCCATATTTAGCATGATGCACAGTTTAATTCCTTCATCAGGGCAAATGGTTACAACACAGGGACGCCGCTTTAATAACGACGGACGTCAGCTCCTCAAACTCATTCGCTTGCGAAAGATAGAAACTATAGTAAACCATGCTGTACAATTATATTATGAGGAAGATTATAAGCAGGCGGCAGAAATTTTCCATCGGGAAGTCTTGAAAGATATAAAGGAACCTGAATATTTTAAACTCGCAACATCGGCTTACCTGATGTCCAGACAATATCAACTGGCGATGGAAGTATCAGATGAACACCAGCAGCTATTTATTTTCGATGCCGATGATTTAGCCAACGCAGGATTAGCCCATTCCTTTGCAGGCGAAAACGATACCGCAGTTGAATATTATCTGCAGGCAATAAAAATCTGTCCGGAGCACAAATATGCCCTTAATAACTATGCGTTCACGCTTAACAATATGGCGCAATACGAACAAGCAATTGACATATTCGATAAAGCGATAATCCACTACCCAGACTTTGCTTATGCTTATAGCAACCGGGGGCTGTCAAAAATCATGCTTGGCGATCACGACAACGGTTTGGCAGATATAAACCACTCCTTCAGTCTCGAGCCAGAAAATGCCTTCGCACTCCGCAACCTCGGCATCTACTATCTGCATACCGGCAATCGCACACAAGCACTTGAATTATTTGAAAAGGCCAGATCTATTTCGCCCGTTACTTATCAGATTGATGAATATATCCTTCAGGCCAAAAGCGCCATTAAGTAGAGCCTCAGGATATTCATAACAGATTCCTTCATTCGCTCCTTCCCTCCCTGAGCCGTACACTCAAAATATTTGAGCCGCTCAGGCAACTTGCGGCTTCTCCAACCGCCCATCTTTGTACTATGAAAAACACCACAACAATTCAACTCGGCAACAACGGCCCAATCGTATCTAGACTCGGATTAGGTTGCATGCGCATGTCTTCCATCTGGGGAGGCCCAACACCCGACGAAAACGAAGCCATCGCCACTATCCACCAAGCGTTAGATAGCGGCATCAACTTCCTCAACACCGGCGACTTCTATGGCGCTGGTCACAATGAAATGCTTATCGGCAAAGCCATTAAAAACCGCCGCGATGAGGCATTCATCAGCGTAAAGTTCGGCGCCATCTTTCATAACGGCCAGTGGCTTGGTCTCGACTTGCGCCCTATGGCCATCAAAAACTTCATCAACTACTCCCTTACCCGCCTGGGCATCGAAACCATCGACCTATACCAACCCTGCCGCATGGACGGCAGCGTTCCAGTAGAAGACATCATCGGAACAGTAGCAGATTTGATTAAAGAAGGCAAAGTGCGCCACATCGGCGTATCGGAAATCAATGCCGATCAGCTTCGCCAGGCAAACAGCGTTTACCCGATCAGTGCATTGGAAATCGGTTACTCGCTGGCCGATCGCCAGATTGAACGCGATTTGCTTCCGGTTGCCAAAGAACTGGGACTAGGTATCATTGCTTTCGCCAACACAGCGGAAGGCTTGTTAACAGGCGACCTTACCGCCCCGCTTGAGGCGAACGACCACAGGAACCATTTCTCGCGTTTTCAGGGTGACAACTTAGTGCTAAACCTGGAAAAAGTAGAAGTATTGAAACACCTGGCGAAAGCCAAAGGATGCACGCCAACGCAACTCGCCATTGCATGGGTGAAAGAACAGGGTGAGCAGGTAATGCCACTGGTAAGCATGAGCCGCAGATCACGCCTGCCGGAAAACCTGGCGGCAATGGATATTGCATTTACTACTGAAGAAATGAACACTTTAAATACTACTTTTGCAATAGACGCCATTGTTGGTGGAACTTACTTACAACGTTAAATGATCAGTCCAGCTGAAATTCTTCCCGGTGTAATCTTCTACTCATACCTCTCCGCCGAGCGAAAAGAGAAAGTCTGTTTCTGGAATCACCATACACTGGTGTTGCAGGTTTCAGGGAAGTTCACCATGGAAACCTCCGGACAAACAATTTCAATGACCCAAGGAGGAATGCTGCTGATTGGCAAGAACCAGCTGGGCACACTCACTAAAACGCCACTCCCGGGTGGCAACTATGAAACAATAGTGATATCCCTGCAGGACGAGCTGCTAAGGAAAATTGTGTTGGAAGAAAAAATTCAGGCCGATCAAAAGTATATCGGTCCGCCCAATATTTTGATCCCCACCAACGAATTCCTGCAGGGCTATTTTCAGTCGATCGTACCTTATGCCCGCAGTGCCGGCGCCAGCATGACCGACGAAATGGGTATTCTCAAAGTAAAAGAAGGTGTAAAACTGCTAATGATGGCCATGCCTGCCCTGCGCAATTTCCTGTTTGATTTTTCTGAACCGCATAAAATAGACCTGGAGAAATTCATGCTTAGTAACTTTCAGTTTAACGTGCCCGTAGAGAAATTCGCACAACTCACCGGCAGAAGTTTAGCTGGCTTTAAACGCGATTTCCAGAAAGCTTTTAATGCACCACCCCGGCAATGGCTCCAGAACAGGCGTTTAAACGAGGCCAGGCACCTGATGGAAACCAGGCGGCAGAAACCCTCTGCCATTTATCTCGATCTGGGTTTCGAGAGCCTTTCTCATTTCTCTCACGCTTTTAAGAAAAAGTTTGGTGTAGCACCAACGGAAGTAAATGACGGACAAATTAATTCTTAATAAACTCAAAACGCATAATTTGCTGCAGAAAACTTAAAATACCGAAATCGTCTTAATATCAAAAGGCCTCACCAACTTGTTCACCTTTGAAATTGCTGTCCATTTTTATCCTTTTTACCAGACCCAATACGGAAAGTGTTATCCTGCACCAGCCCATCTGTCTGATGCTATCTCCTCCATGCTACTTAAACCTCGGTATATTATCAATGCTATTCGAACATCGCTATCTCGTCCTTGCTGTCTGAGCATCGCTATCTCCTCCTTGCTATCTGAACATCGCTATCTCGTCCTTGCTGTCTGAAACATCGCTATCTCCCACTTGCTATCGAAAATCGCTATCTCCTCCTTGCTTTCCGGCATAGGCGATGATGGAAGGATAAATCGTTAAAGCTTGCGCAGTTCCATTCGAGTCTTATTCAACCCAAGGTTGCGCGCATTTGCCGATTATTCGATCAACTCGAAACCTATCGGCACTTGTGCAGCCGCCATTGAAGCTTTGACGAATTTATCCGCCATCAGCGCCAGGCCTTGATCTTTTGTTTCTTTTCCATCAAGGGAAAAGAAAAAGAGCCTCCGCAGGAATCCTACTCCCCCTTCAACACCTCCAAAACATCCCCCAGCGCCTTATCCCGCTCCTCAAACTCCTTAAATAAAAAAGCCAGCGATTCCTTACTCGTTTCAATATGGATTTCAGGAAAGTCCTTACCTAGAATCCTGTCGTCCTGATCGTAGTGAACAAGCTCCTTTGGTTTGACGGTGATGATTTGACTGATACGGATATAGGTATTTTGAACCCGGATAAACTTACCGTGATGAGAGACTGGCATGATAACTTGGATGATTTAGTTTAGTATAGTGTGGGGTCAAAAGTATCACATCAAACAAAATACACAAACGTTTTCAACAAGTTTATTGATCTATATCATCAACAATTTTACGAAATATCGTTAAATGATGATAAAGCTATTGACTTTCAAGCCACCTAACCGCCTCATCTATATCATGGAAGAAATTCACGTTTGCGGCGTCATCAGATTGATCGACGGTTTTCTGCGCAGCAAGCTGGGCAAAAATACTTGGCGAAAATACCCATGCAAAATCCTTGAGTCCAGCCTCGATCATTAGAGGAAACCATACTTTTGCGGCCCAGTCTGAAGCTTCAGACCAGTTACCTAATACCTCCCGGTTATCATTAAGCACCTTTTTCAAGCCTGATTTTTTCAGTATGCCCAGCATTTGAATTCCGCCGTTCTGCACAGTTTCTACATTTTGATAGCCCGTCCAGTTAACGTCCAGCCAACCTTTATCCCGGTTGCAGATGATGCTAATGTGCTCGTTATGATATTCAAGTCCGCTTTCCGGATTGCTGGACTGTAATGCTTTCTCTTCCATGGGAAGCCTGAACGAAACGGTACTGCCTTCACCGATAACACTATCAATCCAGAAAGTTCCATCATGTCCCTTAATAATCTCTGATGAAATGAAGAGACCAAGTCCCAATCCACCAAAACGCTCCGCCGCATTATCCGAACGGTAATAGCGGTCAAAAAGCTGCTCCAGTTCACGACTCTCTATACCGATGCCAAAATCAGTTACTGATACCACTACGCCACCTTGATCAGTTTTGCAGCTTACGAGTACTTTATCGGCTTTTGGAGAGTATTTAATGGCATTATTAAGCAAGTTATTAACCACTTGCTCTAAACGGAAGCGGTCGCCACTGATGATAACCGGACCAGTAGATTCGAAAACCAGCGTATGACTACCCGTACTTAACTGCATCGTTTCGCAGCACTCCAGCAATAACTGTGAAATATCGAAGCTTGATGGATTAAACTGAAGTTTACCAGCGTTAATACGGCTTACATCCAGCATTTCGTTGATGAGCCGCTCGAGCTTGTTGGTACTTTGATCTACCTTTTGAACATACGATCGCATTTTCACCAGATCGCTGGTTCTGGCCAGCATCTGGTTAAAAGCTTTTATACTGGTAAGTGGTGTTTTAAGCTCGTGCGAAGCAACCGAAATAAACTCGTCGCGCAGCTCCTGCCCTTTCTTTTGTGCATCGATATTGGTGTTTGTACCGATCCACAAACTCAACTTTCCTTCCTCAAAAATGGGCATTGCACGACCAAGGTGCCACAAATAAGCGCCGTCTGCCATTTTTAAACGAAACTGGGTCATAAAGCCCTCGCCGCTTTGCAAAGAAAAAAGCCACTTTTGCCCCAGCTCTGCCAGATCATCCGGGTGAACATATTGTTGCCATCCGTCAGTGAGCAGCACCGCTCTCGAATTTCCAAAATCCCGGCACACCACATCATTTACATAATCGATACTGCCATCCGCTTTTGCCGTCCATACCTGGTGCGGAATAGTATCCAATAGCGACGAAAGATATTCCTTCTCTCTTCTGCTTGCAGTGATATCCCTGCATATCACCAGCAAATTCGTTTCCGATGTCTTTGGGGATACTTCAGGAATAATCTGATAGGCATAAACGCGTACCGCTCCACCTACTACAATGTCGAGCTCTCCGTTTTGTGCGATCCCCATTCTTAAAGCAACCTTTAGCATGGGATCAATTCTGCGGTGAATTTCGCCAGCGGTTCCCTCAAATAAAACAGGATCTCCTGAAGTAATCTGATTGGAATAGATGCAATTCAGCTGATCATCAAAACGAAGAATAATGCCTGGCAGGTTTTCTGCGAGGGTTTTATATTCAAGTTCGCTGGCTTTTAAATTGCGGAACAACTGTTCCATCGGATTAACAAACGACATCTCCACATTGGCCCTGTAAATCAGGAAAAACGCAACCAGCTTCCCGTAATGCCCCAGTTCGTTAAGCACTCCGTGATTAGTGGTATAGGTGGCAAAACAGCACTCACTGAGTATGGCGAAAAAAATGGAACCTGCCAGCAGTTGAAATGTTCTGCGGTCAAACTTTTTTTGGTTAAAAACAAGTAGTACCAGCGAAACAATTAGAATCAGGATAACAACGTACTCACTGTAAATCTTGAAAGGAGTTTGCCCCTGACCTTCCACAAAACAAACCGGAAAAATCTTCCAGAGCAATATACTGGCAGCTATCAGAAAGGTAATCACGAAGTAGATGACAAACAGCAGGTCGCTGTTAATTCTGCGCTTTCTGTTAATCATTAGAAAACCGATTAAAAAGATTCCCGCTTCTATAGCCCTGGTGGCAATCCAGAACTGGTTGGCCTGATAACCATCAGAAGGAATGACATTCATGCCCTTAAACGTCAGGGTATGCAACAAATCCAGCGCGCCGATAAACAGGTAACTGAGTCCAACAACGTGCAGGTACTTATTATCCTGCATGCGCCTCGAGTTCCAGGCCACAATAAATACTGCAAAGGCCACAACGATAGAAAAAAGCTCTACCAGTGTGTGGAAAAGCATGTAACTGTAAGCTTTGCTATAGAAAAATACCAGCACTAAGCAAATGAACGCAAATACTGTGCGGTAATATTGATTTAAAAATGAGCGGATAGCGGGCAAATGAATGGGATTTAAAGACAAATATAATTATTTATCCCAACCCATGCTTAAGTGGCAGGGTAAAATGAAAAACCGACCCTTTTATGCCATCACTTTCAACACCAATTTCGCCATGGTGACGGCGGATAATCTCTGCGCAAAGGTATAAGCCGATCCCGAAGCCTTTAATATTTTCCGTTTCCTTACGCTCAATTCTATGGAAACGCGAGAACAGCTTTTCCTGATCGAAAAGTGTCACACCCATACCTTCATCTTTAATCGTCACCCGTGCAAACAAACCATCTTGCACACAGGCAACATTAATTGTAGAACCAATGGGCGAATATTTCACTGCATTGGTAAGCAGGTTGGAAATTACCTGTCCCAGCTTTTCACGGTCAGCATGTACTGCTGTGTACTCTACAGGGGCAAATATCACCCGGTGGGTGGAAATAATGGCGATGCTTTCCTCTTCTGCTTCTTTCATCAGTTCGGCCATATCAAACGTGGTTAAATCAAGGGGGATTTTTCCGGTTTCCGCACGTTTAGTGTTTAGAAAACCATCAACCATCAGGTTCATTTTACGGGTCTGGTTTGCTGCCCGCTGCAAAATTTTAACACCTGCCGTATTGTTGCTCGCCGTCAGCATCCTTTCCAGCAGTTGTACGTATCCGGCCATTGAAGTTAGTGGGGTTTTCAATTCGTGACTAACCATGCTGATGAAATCGTTTTTACGCTGCTCATCTTCCTTCTGCTCTGTAATGTCCATCACAGTACCTGATAAATATGACTTTCGGCCCTTTCCCTCAGGATTAAGCCTGCCCATGGCTTTAACCCACCTGACACGTTTATCCATAAAGCTGATAATCGGATATTCAATATTATATGACTGATGGTTTTGAATGGCAAGATTGACTTCATCCAGTACCAGTTGCCGGTAGTCATCCCTTACCTGCGCCATGGCAGCTTCGAAGGTCATGTTCGCAGAATGTGGGTAGCCAAAAAAGTCTTTTAATCTTGGTGATGATATCATCTCCCGGGTATTGGCATCAATATACCAGAGTCCGAGCTGTGCCTGCTCTATCGCCAGATCTTTCATCTCTTCACTATCGGCAAGCTTTGCATTGGCCAATATCAGCTCTCTTTGACTGGCCTTGAAAGCTGCTACAGAGGCTGAAAGCTCCTGATTGGTTTCAAGTAGCGTATCGTTGATATTGGTGAGTTCAGTATTAAGGAGTTGAATTTCCCGCTTACTTCTAACCAGTTCTTCATTGGAAGCGTTAAGCTCCTCGTTCATGACCTCAATTTCTTCATTGATCTCCAGTTGTTTCTGGATTTCGTTGATTGCAGATAGCCTCAGCTCAATTTCAGCCATTACCACCTTGGCCATGCGCTTCAAAATTTTATCATCCCGTTCATCAAAACTCCGCTCCACCTGATCGATGATACATAGCGTACCTATTCTGAAACCATCAGGCGTAGTAATCGGCGCACCGGCATAAAACTTTAGCCCAAAATCGCCAACCACATTAGGGTTCGTAAGTAAACAAGGTTCGTTTAAAGGATCGGTAAATACTGTGGTTTCATGGTTTAGTACAGCCAGCGAACATAAACTTACACCACGCAATGTGCGTTTAGCTTTGCCCATTCCAACATTTGCTTTAAAATAAACTTCTTCCCGATCTACCAGAGAGATCAGCGAAATGGGTACACCAAAAATTTCGGTTGCAAGCCTGGCAATATCATCAAAAGACTCTTCTGAAGGTGTGTCGAGAATTTGATATCTACGCAAAGCACTAATCCGTTGTTCATCGTTTTCAGGGATTATATTAATCCCAAATGTATTTTCCATTGATATCTGATTCCTATAACTGCTAACGGAATAAATTCAGCTTTGTTTGGAATCAGTCGAAATAAAAGCTAGAAGTTGTAACTTACCCGAATGATTTAATTTCCCGCGATTCTTTTGGCCAAAAGAGAACTTTATCAGCTAAATCTTGTTCCCACTTCACAATTGATCTCATGAACAAAAATTATCCATTCTACATCAAGGCTCCGGTAATCCTGTTAGGCCTGGTGATATCGGTTTACATTTTGAGCGTTTTACGCGACGTACTTGTGCCACTTGCCTTCTCCGCACTCATCGCCATCCTGTTAAATCCTTTATCGGTACGGTTAGAACGACGTATGCCGCGTGCATTGGCTATTGCCATCTCTATGCTCATTGCCCTTGCGGTTTTAATGGGCCTCATGTATTTCCTCTCTTCCCAGATAGCCCATTTCTTCGATAACCTCGACGCCATGAAACAAAAACTGGTGGAGCTCATGCACAACTTGCAGCAATGGCTGGAACATACTTTTGGAATTACTACCCAAAAACAGGTGCAAATGCTTAATGATGCAGCCAGCAGCGGAAAAGCAATGATCGGACAAACCTTAAGTGGCGTGCTCGGTATACTGAGCGTGGTATTTCTGATTCCGGTATACACTTTCCTCATCATGTTTTATAAAATGCTTATCCTCAACTTTCTTTATGAAGTCTTTTCGGAAGAAAATAAAGCCAAGGTGGGCGAAATACTCGCAGAAACCAAAGCGGCAATACAAAGTTACATTGTAGGTCTCCTGATTGAAACAGGAATTGTTGCAGTGATGAACTCGGTTTCCTTGCTACTGTTGGGCGTGCCAAATGCCATCCTGATTGGCGTAATCGGAGCTATACTTAATCTGCTGCCTTACATTGGAGGTATCGTTGCCATTGCCCTGCCGGTATTGATGGTTACGCTAACACAGGATGGGTTTACCACTCAGCTGCTGATTATCGCTGCTTATGCGATCATTCAGTTTATCGACAATAACATACTGGTGCCTAGAATTGTATCCTCAAAGGTAGAAATCAATGCTTTGATATCCATTGTGATTGTTTTACTGGGTGCAGCCTTATGGGGCGTACCTGGCATGTTCCTTTCAATTCCGTTCATCGCAGTATTAAAAATTATTTTCGACCGCATAGACGGACTCAAACCCTGGGGAAAACTGTTGGGCGATACTGTACCGACAGAACACATGGGGCAAATCAAACGCCTGCGAAGGAAACGGGTGCCAGTAGCTAAAAGCTAAAGTCAACCACCTACACCGGTAGTTAAATCTGACATCAATTACCCATTGACGAATATTCCTGTATGAGCTAGAATACTTACCGATTACAAAACAATGCGTTGCCACATGTGGTTATCAGAATATCATTATACAAAGCTGAAGCGATAACCAATTTTGATGAGGGCTCTTTTCCCGCCGGGTCCTCCCACAATAGTCAACTAATCCCTTATAGAATGTCCGTTTTGATCTTATTTTCACAACGATTAGACTATCATTTATGAATAAAAAACAGTATAGCTGTATCATTATTGATGATGATCCGGATTTTCTGGAATCCATGTCCACATATATTTCCCTCATTCCCAAGCTTAAGTTAATAGGATCTTATTCGAACCATAATGAAGTATTACGAGACAGCCAGGGGTGGGACCAAATAGACTTCCTGTTTCTCGACATTCGCATGGAAGTGTCTGGAATAGACCTTGCCAGGATGATACGCCCCTGCTTTAAATACCTGATTTTTCACACTTCATACAGTGAGTTTGCATTGGATGCGTTTCATGTAGGTGGCGATCATTACCTGGTGAAACCCTTTAGCATTTCCCGATTGATTGAAGCGGTTAATGCGGTGCTCAAAAGAAACCGGGAAAGCTTGCTCCCCTCACATTAGAACCATTATTATTAATCCAATTGCCTTTACTTTTTAAAATAAAGTCTCAATTAATCGTATATTCCGCCATTCCTTTCGTCGTCTCCCGCTGTTAAAACGCTTCATTTTTCGTCACATCCCTAATTCAGAATATGAGCAATACATCAGCTATACTTACCGCGGTGCAGAAAAACGATCCCGTAATTTGCGTGGTTTTTAACCATGCCGATGGCAATATCCTTTACCGTAATCCAGGCTTTATAGAGTTTTTTAATAAAATGGCACAGGCCAAAGCGATAAACGAATTCAGTGCACTTATCCATCAGGACGACTACACTTATGTGAAGCAAAGCTATGAAAGGAACAAAACCGGTGAGCAACAGGCTTACATTGAATTCAGGCTTGTATTTGAACACCAGATCTTTTTCCTACGGATGAATTTGAGATTTGATGATATTGATGGAACTCCGGTGACCATAGCTTACCTGGAAGATCGGAGTGTAGAGAAAAAGCACATTGATTATCTTCAGGAGTTTGCAAATAAAAAGAACGCCGCTCTGAGTATATTGAGCCACGACCTGGCAGGGCCGCTTGGCGTAATCCAGATGATGTCAGACATGCTCATTTCACACAAAAAGCTCGAAAAGAATCTGCAGATCGAAAAAATGCTCAACCTGATCAGCAGAAGTTCAAAGAAAGGCATTGCTATGATTCAGGACCTGATTAAAAAGGAATTTCTGGAAAGCATTGGCGTAGAAATGGTCAGGAGCCGTGTGAACCTGGTAGACAGGATGAACCAGTTGTTTGAAGAATACAAAAGTGGTGAGCAGATGTTGAACATTGATTTTACCTTTGAAGTGGAAAGTGATGAGATCTATGCAGAAGTCGATGAAAGTAAGTTTATTCAGGTCATCAATAACCTGGTTTCCAATTCACTCAAATTTACACCTGATGGTGGACGAATCACAATACGGATTACCGAGAATGAACAGATATTAACCATCTCCGTAAGTGATACGGGCATTGGGATCCCGAAGCAATTCCATGCAGACCTGTTTAAAAAATTTAACCCTGCCGGCAGAAGCGGATTAAAAGGTGAGCCTTCAGTGGGACTGGGAATGTCCACCATTAAAACCATTCTGGACTGGCACCAGGCAGAAATATGGTTCGAATCTGAAGAAGGCAAAGGCACGACATTTTATATATCCCTTGCTCACACGGAATAACACATCTCGAAACATTCAGCCATTTTTCTTGAAACCCATTTTACTTTATTTTCCTTACGTCAAAAACCCTATTCCCGGTGGGTTTAAGGGGATTTTTACAAAAAAAAGGGGGTTTAAATACGTTTCCTTCGGGTTTTCCTTGGTTTTACCCAAACAATATGCAAGGAATGTGCAAGGAATGTGCGAGGAGAACCCAAGCGAGTTAACTGGATACCTCCCAGGCTGGTCGAACAAAACCTAGGGCTAGGTCGGATAGCAACTAAATCATTTAGGAATGCTGATTGGCCTATTTCCCAATACAAAACTTTGTAAAGATATTCTCCAGTAAATCATCTGTAGTAACGGTTCCGGTGATCTCCCCAAGGTAATGTAAGGCCTGTTTAATATCCATTGCTAAGAAATCAGAAGTTACCGGATTATCTGCATTTTCCAACACTTTTTGAAGTGCATTTTCGGTTTGCTTAAGCGCTTCAACGTGGCGGATATTGGTTACCAGCGTTTCGCTGGTATTGATATGATGCAGATTAACCTGCTCTAGTAAGGTTGTTTTAAGTTCTTCTATCCCTTGCTTTTCCCGAGCTGAGATAAATACTGCATTTAGTGCTCCGTAAGCCTTGCGTTGATCGTCAGCAATGAGATCAGCTTTATTCACAATTACCAGATACGGAATGCCAAGCTGTTCCAATCCCTTTACCTGCTCTTCAATTTCCGAAACGCTTTGAGCCGCATCGGTCATAAAGATAATCAGCTTAGCCTGTTTCATCTTTTCAAGGGTTCGCTCCACGCCAAGTGCTTCGATAATATCGGCTGTATCCCGAATGCCGGCGGTATCAATAAAGCGGAACACCACCCCACCGATAGTCAGCTCATCTTCGATGGTATCACGCGTTGTACCTGCTATATCTGAGACGATTGCACGCTCCTCGTTCAACAAAGCATTCAACAAAGTAGATTTACCAACGTTGGGCTTTCCGGCAATTACAATAGGTACACCATTTTTGATGACGTTGCCCATTTCAAATGAAGAAATCAATCGGCGTAAAACATGATTAATTTTGATCACTAAATTTTTCAATTGATCACGGTTTGCGAACTCAACGTCCTCTTCTGCGAAATCAAGTTCGAGTTCAATCATGGAGGCAAAATGAATCAGCTGCTCCCGAAGGGTTTTCAACTCGTTAGCAAAGCCACCACGCATTTGCTGCATAGCCACATCGTGCGATGCTTTTGAATTGGAAGCAATTAGATCAGCTACCGCTTCAGCCTGACTCAAATCAAAGGCACCATTTAAAAAAGCCCTCAAAGTGAATTCTCCGGGTTTTGCTGCACGGGCGCCTTTGCTGATTAACAAACTTATAATTTGCTGAATGATGTAATTAGATCCATGACAGGAAATCTCAACTACATTTTCTTTGGTATATGACTTCGGGGCAACGAACAATCCGGCAACCACTTCATCAACAATATGTTCACCATCTTTAACTAAACCAAAGTGTAAAGTGTGACTGGCCTGAACCGACAAGTCTTTACCTGCGAAAACACTGTTGGTTAAAGTAATGGCGTCCGGTCCCGACAAGCGGATGACGCCTATAGCACCCGATCCTTGCGGAGTTGACAATGCAACAATGGTATCTTGATTATTCATGCGATATAAAACGTCAAAAATACAGCTTATCGGATGATTTAACGTGAAGCAAAAGTAATTTTTTATCACAAACGATTGGGCATGCGCCTAAGCAGACTTTAGAAAAAATATCCCGGCCCTGATATCGGATTTAAGCACAACGAAAAAAGGGCAATCGTCTGAATGATTGCCCTTATCTAAATTAACCGCTCTCAACCACTGGGGTTGGTGTAAGGTGCTCAAGCCTTACGATGTAAAGGTAGTTGCACATTATGAACATTTGATGAAGATACTAATCGCACTTATTATCAGCACGTTCTACGCGTTTAAACAGCACATATAGCTAAATGTTGAATTTAAGATCAAGCAAAACATACTCAATGCAGGTTTTTCTAATTAATTTAGGCAATTATTTGATACAGATGCATTCATATCCGCTAACAGATTCCGATATTGATAACTTTCGCAACACACTTTCAGCGCCCGCAAAGCCCGGAACATTGTTATTGCTGGAATTGAAAACTTTATACTCCCGACTGGAACTTAATGATGAAGCGCTAATCAGCAAGCGGTATAAATATGATATCGACCGCTTAAAACAGGGTTATGATAAAGAAAAGCAAATTTGTCAGGATAGATTTACCTCTCTTCGGAAACAGTTCAAGCAAATAGATGCCCGCATTAATTCTGTTGAGCAAAAACTAAGTCACGGCATTCCAGAAGATTTAATGCTGATGGATAAGCTGATTGCTGAACAGGAATCAATAGTTGCAGAACAGGAGAAATTGAACGAAGCCGAAACAGAATTATCTGATTACGTGAGTTCAATAGATGTAAAGCATGGTAAAACCTTATCTAAGCTGGAGCACGACAAGGATGAAAAGTTACTTGAGCTGCAATCGCTGCGCCGCCACGACTTGGAGCAGATTTCAGATTACGAGAAGAGCCTCCATTTTAAAACACGTGCAGCAGCTTTAATACCGATATTGGTTATTCCTTTAATCATTGATCTTTTAACGCTTAAAATGGGTATTCCACTACTGAAACCGCAGGATGTATCGCACAGCATTCTGGCACATTACCCATTTTTTATTGCACTGATACTGACACAGTTTCTGGTAATGGAACCTTTCAATGCTAAAGTACACCACTATTTCACCAGAGATTATGCTAGGAAGTCGTTTCAAAAACTCGAAAATTTATATGAAGATCATGCGAGCCAGATGAAGTCAGTGAATGCCAACCTTTCCAGCTTAAAGGACCAGTAAACCTGATTCCCGTAGTGTATTGATGGGTTTAGCATACCAGAATAATTCGAAGTTTTCCATTTCAGTTTCAAAGGCTGCTTTCACTTCTGCGAAAGTATACACTTTGTCCTTAGAAATGTGAATTTTATCAAGAATTGCGGTCAGCCACTCGCCCTCCTCTTTGCTGGTCTGAATGGTGAAACTTTCACGTTTATCATGGAAAGTTAATGATGCCATTTCCCAGGTATTCCCTTTTTTGGATTTGGTAAAAAATTCTGCATCGGGTTGTCCCCCTATCCAGACTACTTTTGCCGTAGGCTTGGTATTAAACTGATTTTCATCATTTAATGCGCGTTCAATAAAGTCACGACGAATTTTAGTTCTTGGTATTTTAAAATCGAACCAATCCTGCAACTCATAATCGAAACAAATTCCATGCATGAAGTTGAACAAGGATTTTTTCAGTCCAAAGCTAAATTTATTATGGTCGATACCCGTTTTATCGATATAGTTAATATCATTGTTAGCGAAAGTTCCAATCTGCTCGGTTTCTTTCACTACACCAAACCTTTCAGGATACATACCTACGGGACTGTGAGCCGTCATGGCAAACTGATGCCAGAAGCCCGACTGTAAAATACCGGCTTCAAACAGCTGCCTCACCATTTCTAAACTATCTATTGTTTCCTGTATGGTTTGCGTAGGATAGCCATACATCAGATAGGCATGCACCATAACACCTGCTGCAGTAAAATTTCGGGTAACCCTTGCAACCTGTTCAACGGTAACGCCTTTATCAATGAGTTTAAGCAAGCGATCAGAAGCCACTTCCAGTCCGCCGGAAACCGCTATACAGCCTGATGCTTTTAGAAGCAGACACAGATCTGCCGTGAAACTTTTTTCAAAACGAATATTCGTCCACCAGGTTACGGCCAGTTTCCTCCTGATAATTTCCAGGGCCACTTCACGCATTAAAGCCGGAGGTGCCGCTTCATCCACAAAGTGAAAACCGTTCTGTCCGGTTTTAGCATAAAGGTCTTCCATGCGGTCGACAATCTGTTTGGCTTGTACTGGCTCATATACTTTGATATAGTCCAGAGAAATATCACAAAAAGTACATTTACCCCAGTAACATCCATGCGCCATGGTAAGCTTATTCCACCGGCCATCGCTCCACATGCGGTGCATAGGGTTCACAATTTCGATAACCGATATATAGCTATCAAGCAAAAGATCAGAATAATCTGGGGTCCCTACATCAGCCTGCTTGTAGTCCTTCCTGAACGAATCATTTTTGTATACCACTTCCCCGTTCTCCAGTAAAAAAGTCCGCTTATACATCATCATTTCGGAAGGTATGGTTCCCTGAATGTTCTTGATCAGTAAGTCGAGCGGCAATTCACCATCGTCGAGGGTGATGTAGTCGAAGAACTCAAAAACCCGTTTATCAGATAAAGACCTGAGCTCAGTATTGGGAAAGCCACCGCCCATTGAAACTTTAATGTCAGGATAATTCGCTTTCACCCATTGTGCACAGCGAAAAGCACTATACAGATTGCCGGGGAATGGCACAGAAATGAGAAATAATTTTGGCTGGATATATTCGATTTTAGCCTTTAATATGCCAATGAGGATATGATCGATATAGGTTGGCGCCTGCTGCAGCGCGTGATACAACTCATCGAAAGAGTTGGCACTTCTGCCCAGGCGTTCAGCATAGCGGCTGAATCCAAAATTATCATCAATGCATTCTACAATATAGTCGGAGATATCTTCGAGGTATAGTGTTGCAAGGTGCTTGGCTTTATCCTGGGTGCCCATAGCACCAAAAGCCCAGTCCAATTCTTCAAGCTGGGCAAAACGTGATGCCTGGGGCAGGAAATCATCCCCACAAATCTGCAGTGCAAGTGTTGGGTTTTTTCCCTGGAGAAATGAAATAACAGCATCTATGGTTTTAAGGTATTCTTCCCGCAAGGCAAATATGCGTTTAGCGTTTGCACTTTTAGTTTGCTGATTACTTTGTATTGAATATTCAAATAAATCAGTAAGTCCTTGTTTGGAAAACAGCTCCACAATCACTTCGATGCCCAGATCAGCCTGTGTGCAGGAAATATTTTTGGTGTTCAGAAATCCTTTGATATACGCCGTTGCCGGATAGGGAGTATTCAGTTGTGTAAAGGGCGGCGTAATGGCAAAGATTTCTGTTTTCAAAGGGAAATGGTTTTAATGCAAAAGTAAGGGAATTTTAAGACATATTTAACCATCCGTATGTAAGCTTCATGCCATGATAACCTCCAATTAAAAACGATACAAACTAAATTCCAATTCGAAACGTTCTAAACAGACATCAACACCTTTTTCCCTGAATGAAGATTTGCTATTCCGTTTTGCTGATGCTAACTGTGCAGGTATGTGCGGCACAGAAAACTTTTCTGTTTCCGAAAATAAAGCAAGAGGGCAACTCCCTTCAGCAGCTCACTCCTTCCAACTGGACAATTATCGAAACAGCCAACGGCGATCTGAATAACGACGGAGTAAATGATCTGGCTGTAATTTTTGAATCAACGAAAACCATAGATGAGAACCGGACTTATGGCGATAACAATTCGGATATAATCAAAGAAACGCAGAAGCCTCGCATTTTAGCTATCTTTTTTAAAGTTGCTTCGTCGAACAGTTACCGTTTGGCTACACAAAACAATGATTTTATCCTGCGTGAAAAGGAAGGCGGTAAATTAGGTGATCCGCTCACTCAAATGAACATTAAAGAAGGACAGCTTTATCTGCGTTTTAAAGGTGGTGCAGAATGGCGCTGGGAAATGGGTTATACTTTTAAGTTTGAAAATAATGACTGGTTTTTAACCAGTGCCATCAACCTATACTTTAACCAGAACACTGGCGACATGACGGAAAGGGTTTACGATTTCAAAACCCGTGAGCTGTTTACAACTGTTGGCAACCTCCATAGAAGAGACGTAGCCAACAGAAAAACCAGTGAAGTGCTGTATTTTTCGCAACTGCGAACGTTTAAAACTTTCAAAAAACCCTGGGCATGGGAAATTATGCCGGATGTATATCTGTGATATATTGTCTTGGGATTGAGTGAAATTTAAATTATAAATGTTGTGCAATCACAAATCCACTTGCCCAGGCCCATTGAAAGTTATACCCACCTAACCATCCGGTAACATCAAGGCATTCTCCTCCGAAAAATAAATTGGGAATCTTTTTGCTTTCGAGTGTTTTAGATGACACTTCATTTGTGTCGATTCCCCCGCGCATCACTTCCGCCTTGTCATACCCCTTATCCCCTGCTGGCTTCACTTTAAAATAGTGAATGGTATTTTCTATTAAATCGATTTCAGTTTTTGTTAGGGCGGCTACAGGCTTACTTAAGGGCAGAAACTTGCCCAGCGCATCGGTAAACTTCCGGGTATAGAAACGGCTCAACAAATTGGATAGAAGTGTTTTCCCGTTGGTTCTTCGCTCTTCATCTAACAGGGCTACAATATCCTGATGAGGTAACAGGTTAATATTAATGGCTTCACCCCTTCTCCAGAAAGAAGAAATCTGCAGGATTGCCGGTCCGCTTAAACCCCAGTGGGTGAACAAAATGTTTTCTTCGAAAGAAATTTCCTCATTACTAACTTCACAGAAAACCGAGTTTCCCGAAAGTTGTGCAAACCAATCCTCATCTTTTCCAGTAATGGTTAGTGGCACCAGTGCCGGTGCAGTCTCTACAATCTTTAAGCTGTGTTTACGGGCAAAACGCAGGGCAAAATCTGTGGCACCCATTTTCGGAATCGGTAATCCGCCCGTAGCAATTACCAGCTTTTCGGCAGTCAGTACTGTTTTTTTTCCTTTTCGTTCATAGGTTACCTGAAAGCCCTGCTCCATAAACGCTATGTCTTTTACATCTGCATCGCACCGGATTTCCTGACCAAAATCTTCACATATAGTGGTGAATACCTGCACAATATCCTTTGCATTTTTCCCTTCAGGAAATAGTTGTCCCAATGTTTTTTCAGCTCCCTGAATACCATACGTTTCGAAAAAACCAATCGTATCATCTACTGTCCATTGCGTAAAGGCAGATTTGATGAAATGCGGATTAGCTGAGGTGAATTGCTCAGCAGATGCATATTGGTTGGTGTAGTTACAGCGTCCGCCACCTGATATCAGAATTTTGGCACCGGGTTTTTCATTCCTTTCCAGCAGGATAACCTTCTTCCCCAGATAGCCTGCCTGTACAGCACACATTAACCCGCAGGCACCTGCACCAATAATTATTGCATCAGCATTCATCAATAAAACTTTTTTATGGTTACTTTTGCACAAAAGTAGCATTATTTTCAAGCGCATGGCAAAACAGATTAGCGAATTAAAACTGGGTATTTTAGGTGGCGGACAATTGGGCAGGATGCTCATTCAGCAAGCAATTAATTACAATGTAAACGCTCTGGTTCTCGATCCTGATCCTGACGCGCCATGCAAGCACATTGCCAATTACTTTGAAAACGGCTCAATAACTGATTTCGATACCGTTTATAATTTTGGCAAGAAGGCTGACATCATTACCATCGAGATTGAAAAAGTGAATATTGATGCACTGGAACAACTTGAGAAAGAAGGCAAACAGGTATTCCCACAATCAAGGGTAATCCGTTTAATTCAGGATAAAGGCGTTCAGAAGCAATTCTTCAAGGAAAATGACATTCCAACCTCACCTTTCCACATGGCCAATACGAAAGAAGATATGGTTAACAGCCAAATTCCCTTTCCATACATCCTGAAGTTGAGAAAAGATGGATATGACGGTAAAGGTGTAATGAGGATCAATAATGCAACAGATCTGGAGAATGCATTCGATGCACCCTGCATCATTGAAAAACTGGTAGATTTTGAAAAGGAAGTGGCCGTGATTGTTGCGCGTAATGCAAACGGCGACATGAAAACCTTCCCTATGGTGGAGATGGAATTTAATCCTGAAGCGAATCTGGTGGAATTCCTGATTTCACCTTCTACCTTCGCAGAAAGCCTGCAACAAAAAGCAGAAAATATCGCTAAGAATATCGCTGCTGCCATGAACATTACCGGAATTTTAGCCGTTGAAATGTTCGTATGCAGAGACGGTGAATTGCTGGTAAATGAAGTGGCTCCACGTCCACACAACAGCGGGCACCAAACGATTGAAGGAAATTATGTTTCGCAGTTCGAGCAACACCTCCGTGCAATTTATAACCTTCCACTAGGCGATACCAGCAGCATCACAAATGCCATTATGATCAACCTTCTGGGTGAAAAAGGTTCGGAAGGGGTTGCGAAATACGAGAATCTTGAAAAGATTTTGGCCATCGATGGTGTATTTGTACACCTTTATGGTAAAAAATATACGAAGCCTTTCCGTAAAATGGGCCATGTAACCATTGTGGATATAGACCGGGATAAGGCAATTGAAAAGGCAAGATACGTACAGAAAACTTTAAAAGTAATTGCTTAACACCTTTTTTTAGCTTTAGATAACAACAAAAATTCAATAAACTTTATTACAAATGAGTACAGCAAATTCAAATTCGCCTTCGGCGGCAAAACCACTGGTAGGAATTATAATGGGTAGCAAATCTGATTTGCCCGTAATGCAGGATGCTGCCGATGTGATGAAGGAATTTGAAATTGACTACGAAATCACGGTGGTTTCGGCACACAGAACTCCTGAGCGGATGTTCAATTACGCAAAAGAGGCACAAGGACGAGGTTTGAAAGTCATCATCGCAGGCGCGGGTGGTGCTGCGCATCTTCCAGGAATGGTGGCTTCAATTACCACTTTGCCGGTAATTGGTGTACCTGTTAAATCATCAAATTCTATTGATGGGTGGGACAGTATTTTGTCGATTTTACAAATGCCGAATGGAATTCCTGTGGCTACTGTAGCACTTAATGCTGCAAAAAATGCAGGCTTACTTGCAACACAGATTTTAGCTACCGCAGATGATTCGTTAACTGTAAAAATGCAAGCCTATAAAGATGATCTAAGACAGAAAGTTGAAGAAAGTGCAGCAAGCATGTAATTACTTTCCAATGCTGATTTGATACAATCGCCAGATAGAAAACATGCAATTTGTGTGTTATCTATCTGGCGGTTTAGTTTATCAGGAATATAGCACTTTCGTCGTATTAATTTAAACTTGGATCGCTGGGAAAATTACTGACATGTGCGTACTTTGGACCTAGATTTACAACAACATCCCGCCATAACTGTTCTTCATCATTCCCGAAAATAAGATCAGCATTAGAAACATTTCCCACCATCCAGGCGTTTTGTTCCAGCTCGCGTTTAAGCTGCCCACTATCCCATCCGGAATAACCAATAAAGAATTTAATTTCATCTTCATTGATCGCGTTGTTATTGATCAGAATTTTGAGTGTCTCGAAATTTCCACCCCAGTAAATTCCGTTTCCGATATCCTCCCCGCTTTGCAGCTTATCATAAGCACGGTGAATGAAGTGAAGGGTATCGGCCGCTACAGGTCCGCCAAAATAAATTTGATTGTCGGCCTCCCACAAGTCCTGAATCACATCCCTGAGTAGTAGATTCCCAACCTGATTGAGAATATAGCCTACACTTCCCTCTTCACTGTGCTCGGTTAACAGGACAACAGATCGCTTAAAATTTGGATCGGCCATGAATGGTTCAGATATTAATAAGCGGCCGGTTTTGGGTTCTATATTGTTAAGCATGACGATAATCATTTGTAGCACCATAAAAGATGCTTATTTTTGTTTTATGCAAGTTAATAACGAATTTCTACAAAACCTACGCCAGGATTACAAAAGCGCCACTTTAGATGAATCTGACGTTGATGATAACCCCATTTTTCAGTTCAAAAAATGGTTCGACCACGCTGTTGAAGCCCAGATTCATGAACCTAATGTGATGACATTGGCTACAGCCGACAAAGCGGGACGTCCGGATGCAAGAATTGTTTTGTTGAAAGGCGTAGATGACGATGGCTTCAGGTTTTTTACCAACTATTTGAGCGCCAAAGGAAAAGAACTAAAAAGAAATCCATATGCTGCATTGGTATTTTTCTGGCCTGAACTGGAGCGCCAGGTCAGGATTGAAGGAACCGTAGAGAAACTGGATAAAGAAACCTCTGAGGCGTATTTTAACAGTCGTCCGGTAGCCAGCCAGATTGGTGCTATCGCTTCTCCACAAAGTCAGGTGATTCCTAACCGCTCCTTTTTAGAAGAAAAGTTCGAGGATTTACAAAGTTCAGCTAAAGATAAGAAAATTGCCAAGCCGGCACACTGGGGTGGTTACATCGTAAAGCCAACAAGAATAGAATTCTGGCAGGGACGACGCAGCAGGTTGCATGACCGGATTAATTTCGAGCTCAGTAAAGGAAGCTGGGTAAAATCACGTTTGGCACCTTAAAAACCATTATAAATGAAAAGAGATACGCTATCCAGCAATATCTCTTTTCTTTAACTAATCATTAACTAACCTAAATTTACTAGGAAGTACTTTTATAAAAACGTTAGCTTTCTATTGCTTACGGTTATGTCTTTTTATTAATCAGGTAAACAAATGTTTTTTGTTTCTCTTGATGAATCAAATATCTTCAAAAAAGAAGCGCTGTAATAGCTTGTATCGACGAATTTGGGCTTTGTATCGATAAACAAAATTTAACTTTTTTCTTAACATTTTTTAACGGAATGGATTTGGTTTTTGGCGGATGAACGTTTAATACAAAGAGAGAAACCTGTTCTCTCTTTGTATTGGAAATTATTATCTGGCTTTTGTATAACTCCATTTTTCATAGAAATACGTCCGATCTGCTCCGGATTGTGTCATGATATAACTTACCTCTAATACCTTTGTACTTCCTGATATAGTGAATTTATTTACCCCTGTAGGGTTCAACCTTGCCGCTCTCACGGATGAGTTTGTGCCTTGACCATAATAATTGGTTACACTTGTAACATTTCCATCAGCATCCATTGTAAAGATTGGTGAAAAGTTTCCGTATGCAGAGGTCGATGTCCCACTCTTTATAGGATGATAATAATTGGTTGAGTATAAGTAACCATCATATTCCGCCACAGATGCAGCACCGGTTGTTCTTAATTCCTGTGTCATCGGATAATAACCTGTTAGTGTAGCGGATGTGTTATCTACCATTGAGCTGGTAGACGTTACAGTATATACGCCATCATATTTATTTTTGGCGACGATAATGAATACGCCAGTACCGTAATTACTACTTATGGTACCAGTTGATGTAGATTTCACCTTTATCCCGAGTGCATAGGTTTTAGTAAAATCAAAAGCCGCAGTATTTAGGGTGATATGAAAAGTTGCTGTTTTGGCCCCCTTAGGAATCGTTACTGTATAATTTGGCACAGTATACAAAGAGCTTGGCAAAATTGTATACGTCGAATTCATTGTAGTTACCGCAGCGTCGTCAAAACCTAAAACTACACTTGCATCTTCCGGTGCACCATCTGCGCCAGTGTAATTAACTGTAACCGGAAAGTCGATAGAACTTGCAGCATCAAATGATTTAGTTAGCACTGAATAGGCTGTTGAGCTTGCCCGCGAAGGTAAGTCAGATAATTCAACAATTCCGTAAGCACCGTTATCTGTGAAAATAACATCGTCTTTTGTGCAAGATGCAAACGGTAAGGTCGTCATGAGCATTAATACTGTATATAATTTCTTTAAATTTTTCATTGCTTGATTAGTTAGAATTAACGTCCCAAAATATTTTGTCTGTAAACTGATTTTTCTGCGCAGGCACATTTGGGTTCAAATTATATTCGTCTGTTGGATAAAGTAACCTAACAGGCAATTTGTCTATGGTTGTAGCGGCCGATTGTAAAGAGGCAAAAGAAGCTGTTGCCGAAGTAGATCCCTTAACAATGTAAGGATATCCGGTTCGCTTGTATTCCTGCCATGCCTCATATCCGTTTATCCAGTTCAAGGCGATATATTTTTGGGTAATAATAGCCTCAAGCCTTCTTGCACTCACAGATGTATTATAATCTCCAGACAGTGGACTTCCAGTTTTATCCCAGTCGACCAGGTAATTAAGAGAGGTAGTTGCGCCTGTAGCAGCAGCGTTAGCTGATATGTATGCGGCAAGGTAACTATCCAGGTTAGCCTGTGTTAAGCTACTCGTATTGGTGTAATCTTTACTCAGATACTTATAAGAAGCTTCAATTCCATAATTAAAGTTTGTTTTTGCATCACCGGACAGCGTATGTCCTTTTAATGCAGCTTCAGCGAGTAGGAAATAGGTTTCAGCTGCAGGCATGATGATCTGCCCCATAGTTCGTCCTTTTAATAATCCCGTAGTGTTAACTGCGTTAGCGGCAGTGCCCGTACCAATGTACCATGCTGGATAGCCGGTAATGTAAGTTGAAACACTTGTTTCGTTACCTAACTGATTTGTTGGAGTGGGTGTAGCGTAATTTTTATAGGTTAGGGCTCCACGAGTTGCATCGCTCAGTTTTGTTCCATTATAATATGAAAAAATAAATTTAGTTGGAATACGCGACTGGCCATAACTGGTGATTGAAGTTCCTGAATAAGTGGTGTGATAAAGTGTCCACAAAGGATTCATATTCGCACTACCAGTAGCATAAGTTGGATTTATTAATACATCATCTGTTAAAAAACCTTCTGATGAAAATGTTCCGAATGCTGTTGAAACAAATGAAGATAATATCGGGCTATCCTGTGCCCTGATCAAAATACGCAATTTGATGTTATTCGCAAATTTGATCCATTTTGTCAAATCGCCGCCAAACATCACATCAGATTTTCCAAGTGCTGTAACTGCTGTATTTGAAGAATAAGCTTTCAATTGGGCGATGGAAGCATCAAGTTCTGTTACTAAAGATTTGTAAATTGTTGCAGCATCATCGTAATGTGGAGTTACATTATCTGATCCTTTTAAAGCTTCCGAATATGGTATATCCCCATATTCATCCACCAGCATCTGATAATGAAATGCCTTCATGATTCTCGCTACAGAGTTAAACAACACATATTTTTCCACTCCAGTAGATTCTTTGACGATATATTCATAATTGTTTAGCAAAGAATATCCGGTTGTAAATACTGTTGAGTTGGTACTTCCATTATATAAGTATGTAAAGTAGGTAGAACCTGTAAATGAATATCCACCTGCATTTGCCTGATAACCTACAAGCCAGTTGCCATATTCATAATTGTAGTAAACGAGGTTGGTTGCAGTATTCGTAAGTGCGGCAGGAAGCACTAAATTGGGTGTTGAGGATGTTGCGCTGTTTGTGTTCTCATTAACATCCAGATATCCTTTTTTACAAGATGAAGCAGACAGAATGAGCGCAATCAAAGTTATTATGTTTAAATATTTTTTCATTGTTTTGACTAGTTAGAATGTTAATGAAATAGTACCGCCGTAATAGCGTGTTGGAGGTGTTTGCGACAGAGAGGTAACACCAATAGCATTACTATCCGAACCATTTGCACTGTAATCAGGATCGGTATATTCGTTAGATTTTGGTGTCCATAAGAATAAGTTTCTTCCCTGCACACTTACTGTTGCCGATCTCACAAAAGGTACTTTCTTTAGGAAAGATGAAGGAAGTTTATATGCTAAAGAAGCCTCTCTCCATTTCCAGTAATTTCCAGAGTAAACATAGTTGCTAGTTACCCCTCTGTTATAGGTTGAGCTTGTCCAAAATCCTGCACCACCATCTGAAACCGTTACGCTACTGTTGGCTACATAAGTTCCACTTGCAGAATCATAGTAGGAAGAATTTGGAAAAACAAATTTCTCCCGGTTATAGTATGCACTTCTTGCTGATGAACCTGTAAAATCAAATGTCGATCCAGCAGTGCTATATTGTACATAATCGCCTCTATATTCGAAGAGGGAAGTAAATGTTAGCCCTTTCCAGGATAATTGAATATCTAAACCCAACTTGTGTTTGGGTTGCGTGCTTCCTAACACTACTCCGCTTACTGTGCCAACCGGGTAGCCAGTATTCTTGTCTACAATAACACGGCCCTCAGAATCTCTCTGATAATCGGTACCAACAATTACCGGATAAGTTTGTCCGACTATACCATAAGCAACACCATAACTATCATCAGAATATCCAATACGTTCAACACCACTGGTTAATGAAACTAATTTATTCTCTAAGTATGCGTAATTACCGCCAACTTTTAGTGTCCAGTCTCCTTTTTTGATCGGTGTAAAATGCAAACTAGTTTCAATACCTTCATTTGTCAGCTCGCCAGTATTTAATAAGTACGTACTCGCCCCTGAAGCACTTGAAATCGAAGCAACAATCGCTTGCCCAGTCGAGCTTGATTTAAAATAAGTAAACGTTCCATCTACTAGCCCTTTGAATAATCTAAAGTCTAAGCCGGTCTCGAATTCTGTTGTAATTTCAGGCTTTAGATCGTTTGAAACGATTTTGCTGCTTGGTGTATAACCAGTGCCGTAGCCGTAGCCGGTTTGAGAATTAAATGTCTGCTCAAGGTTATATGCACCACCATTGGTTGAATTACCTACGTTTACGTTACCCACTTGAGAAAGCCCTGCTCTTACTTTCAAATAATCTATCCATTTATGATTTTTCAGTGCAGCAATAGCATCAGTTGGAATAAATGAAACGTCAGCCGCCGGATAGAAGAAAGAACGGTTAGCGGGTGCTAATACAGAAACCCAATCGTTACGTCCTGTCAAGTGAAGATAAAGATAGCGCTTATATCCTATTGTTGCATCAGCCCAAACCCCATATTGCCGGGTGTTATAATTTGCTTCAGACGCAGTTGGATTACCTGTAATGTTCGAAAGGTTATATAATTCAGGTACCTGCAAATTACTACCTGCAGCGTTAACTATTTTATAGTTATAGCTTTTTAAACTTGCGCCCAACAACACATTGAATGAAAAGTCACGTACATCCTTTTTGATATTGGCAATGAAGTCGGTATTGAATGTACTTTTGTCCATCATACTTTCACCTACAGACGAAACTTTGTTGTCCTTCGATGAATTAGCAATCGTGTAATCAGTGTAGGTAAAACCAGTTGTTGAAGACTTGTATTGGTAATATCTATTTGAAATACCCGCTCTATATTTTAAATCAAGCCAATCCCACGTCTTGAGGTTTAACTCCAATTGCCCGGTTAAGTAATCATTTGTGGTTTTACTTCTGTAATTATCGATTGCCCAATATGGGTTTTCATAATAGTCGTTATAATAGTTGTTTGGATTACCCCAACTGTTATTATCTTCCCAGTTACTATATGACAATAGTGGAATATTGGCCGGTGTGTTCAACAAATTTTCGTAAATAGTACTGGTTGCGCTTGTTATGTCGTATTTATTTTGCGTATAACTCACATTGTAGTTCGCAGAGAATTTTTTCGAAAAGTTACGCTGACCATTAAATCTAAAAGCAGCCCTTGAAAACTTATCTTTAGGGGTTGTACCCGACCCATCCAGATACTGCGCTGAAAGGTAAGTTGTAGACTTTTCGTCGCCACCTGAAAGCGACAAGTCGGTTTGATTCTGTACACCAGTGTCCCAAAAATCTTTCCGATCGCTAACAGGGGAATATGTAACATACTGAGATTGTCCAGATTCTGTAACGCGTCCTATCATTTTGGTCGAACCGTCAAATGCCGGACCATACTGTTGATTTTCGATTGGATCATAGACTTGTGATCCTGAAGTCGAACCTGAGCCGAACCTATCTTGCAACTGAGGATAAAAGCTAACTTGCTCCAGCGTAGTTGTATTTGAAAGTTTAATAGTAGTCTGTCCTTTTTTTCCTTTTTTGGTGGTAATAATCATGGCGCCGTTAGATGCATCAGAACCATAAAGGGCAGCACCACTGGCACCGTTTAATATAGTGATATCATCAACATCATCAGGGTTGATATTACCCAGCAATTCATTTGGTACCACAACGCCATCCAGCACAATTAAAGCCTGATTATTACCAGTAATAGACCGGTTACCACGTAATACAATTCTATAATTTGGATTAACGCCGCTTCCAACCGCACTTACCTGCATCCCTGCAACCTTACCAGCTAATCCCCCCGCTATTGTCGGTGATTTACCTGCATTAAGCGCCTCATTATCCAAACGGGTAGATGCGTAGCCTTGCTCCCTTGTTGTTCGTTTAATACCACCCGCAGCTACCACAACCTCGTCCAGCGTGCTTACGTCAGATTCTAGAACAATATCAATGGTTTTTGAATTCACCAAAAAAGTTCTCGTTTTGTAGCCAACATAAGTAAACACCAACGTCTGACCATTTGACGCTTTAATGGAATAGGATCCATTCGCTAAAGTAGTGACTATATTATTGGCTTCTTTAACCTTAATGCTGACCCCCGGAATCGGCAGGCCATCCTCTTTAGCTGTTACCACTCCTGTAACAATTCTTTCTTGTGCCGAAACCTTTGTTACCAGCAAAACAATAAAGAACAACAAACATTTTAGTAGTTTTCTTTTCATTTACATTTATTTTAGTTTAATAGTTAATAAGTTTGAAAAATCAATCACAGCAAATGCAACAGACGAACTTTGGTCCAGGGCAAGCAAATACATATAAATGATTAGAGGGTTTCATTACAATGGAAAACTTGAGAGGATCCCAGTTCAATAAGAACAGATGCAACGATTAATATTTCAATTGCGAATTAAAGCCATTGAAAACAACTAAATTGTTAAGACACGATAAAAAGGATGGATGTATCGACAAACAGATTTGTAAATGTTTGTTAAAAATAAATGTAGTGCGTTAAAATATTATAAAATCATAAATTAAAGACAAGTATAGAACCCTTAATTTGCACTTTTAACAAAATAAACATCACATTACCCCAATAAGCAGTCAAAATTATTAACCAGATAATCAAAAATGATAGAAGCAGTTTCAATAATCGGATCAGGAACAATGGGAAATGGCATTTGTCACCTGTTTGCCCAATATAACTATAAAGTGAACCTTATTGATGTCAGCCAGGATGCATTAAATAAGGCCTTAGCTACCATTTCCAGGAATTTTGACAGGCAAATTGCTAAGGGAGCAATAACAGAAGAACAAAAAATTCAGGCGCTGGAAAAGATAACCACCTATACATCCATCAAAGAGGGTGTTGAAAATGCGGATTTGGTTGTTGAGGCAGCGACAGAGAACCTGGATTTAAAACTGAATATTTTCAGGGATTTAGATCAATATGCACCAGAGCACTGCATCCTTGCTTCTAACACCTCATCGATCTCCATAACGCAGATCGCGGCTGTTACCAACCGGGGAGATAAGGTGATCGGCATGCATTTTATGAATCCGGTTCCGGTCATGAAACTGGTAGAAGTGATTAGGGGATATCAAAGTAGTGATGAAACTACCGCATCGATTATGGCACTGTCAACAAACCTGGATAAAATTCCCGTTGAAGTAAATGACTATCCTGGCTTTGTGGCCAACCGAATCCTCATGCCGATGATCAATGAGGCAATATATACCTTATACGAAGGTGTTGCAGGTGTTTATGAAATAGACACAGTAATGAAATTAGGAATGGCTCATCCCATGGGACCATTGCAACTGGCAGATTTTATAGGTCTGGATATTTGTTTGGCGATACTTAAAGTACTTCATGATGGTTTTGGAAATCCGAAATATGCGCCTTGCCCGCTTTTAGTGAACATGGTAAATGCTGGTTACAAGGGCATTAAGACCGGTGAAGGTTTTTACAGATATACAGCAGGGTCGAAAGACCTTGTCGTTTCAGAGAAATTTAAAAGATCCTAATTTTTTTAGCATTTAATTTTATCTTTGCTTTATGAACGAGCATCTTGATCCCGAAGCAAACCACCTTACTCCTACCGACAGAGATATTGAACGGGTATTGAGGCCCCAGGCTTTCGAAGATTTTACCGGACAGGAGAAGGTCATGGAAAACCTGAAAATCTTTGTGCAGGCGGCAAAACTTCGGGGGGAAGCCCTGGATCACGTACTTTTACATGGCCCTCCCGGACTTGGAAAGACTACGCTATCTCATATCATTGCTAATGAAATGGCTACGGGGATCAAAGTAACCTCAGGACCCGTGCTCGACAAACCAGGTGACCTGGCTGGCTTACTAACGGGACTCGATGAGGGCGATATTCTATTTATTGATGAAATTCACCGGCTATCTCCGTTGGTTGAGGAGTACCTTTATTCAGCTATGGAAGATTTTAAAATCGACATCATGCTGGAATCAGGACCTAATGCAAGATCAGTACAGATTTCGTTAAATCCCTTTACTTTGGTTGGTGCCACAACCCGTTCGGGTTTGCTTACGGCGCCTTTGAGGGCGCGTTTCGGTATCAATGCCCGGTTAGCTTATTACGATGCAAAACTATTGACAACAATTGTTTTACGTTCTGCTGAGATATTAAAAACACCAATCAGCGATGAAGGTGCCTACGAAATTGCCCGCCGTAGTCGCGGTACGCCTCGTATTGCCAATGCGCTGTTACGCAGAACGCGTGATTTCGCCCAGATTAAAGGTAACGGAACAATCGATACCGCTATTGCAAGCTATGCACTGAATGCCTTAAATGTTGATGAGCATGGCCTGGATGAAATGGATAATAAAATATTGAGTACGATTATCGACAAGTTTAAAGGTGGACCGGTTGGCTTAAAAACCATTGCTACAGCTGTTGGTGAAGATGAGGGAACTATTGAAGAAGTGTATGAACCCTTTCTGATTCAGGAGGGTTATATCATGCGTACCTCGCGCGGAAGAGAAGTTACTGAAGCGGCATACAAACACTTGAAGAAAAACTTTCCCGGGCAAACTGGAAAGTTGTTTTGATACTATAAAGACCTCTTCCATTTTTGTAAATTGGGGGGGCTTATTTCTTCATTTTAACCTGCCGCTTTCAAACATTCTTTGCAGATCTCTGTTCATACTGTACAAATCAAACATTATGAATATTGAATTACGAAGATTAACGCTCGAAGATTATGCTGACCTTAAAGAATCAATGCTGCAGGCTTACGACAGTATGGGTGGGTCTATCTGGCCCAAGTCGAGTATTGCTAAATTACTGAACATTTTTCCTGAAGGACAACTTTGTATCGCTGTTGATGATAAGGTTGTAGCTTGCTCGCTCGCCATTATCGTAGAGTACGATGAATACGGCGACCGCCATACCTATAAGCTAATTACGGGCGACTATTCTTTTTCTACACACGATCCTAACGGAGATACCTTATATGGAATCGAAATCTTCGTACACCCCGAATTTAGAGGCTTGAGGTTAGGCAGAAGACTTTATGAAGCTCGAAAAGAATTGTGTGAGGGACTTAATCTGAAAAGCATCATCGCAGGAGGACGAATTCCTGGTTACCACCAATATGCAGAACAACTGAGTCCCAGGCAGTATATTGACAAAGTAAAATCCAAAGAATTATACGACCCTACCCTAACTTTCCAGATTTCAAATGATTTTCACGTAAGGAAGGTGCTGAAAAATTACCTGCCGGGAGATAAGGAATCAAAAGAATATGCAACTTTAATCGAGTGGAATAACATCTACTATCAGGGTGTGGATGCCTCCGCGCGTTCTGCAATGAACATCCGCCTAGGTTTGGTTCAGTGGCAGATGCGTTTATTTCCCAATATGGATTCGTTTTACGAGCAGGTTGAATTTTTTGTTGATGCGATAAGCGGCTATAAATCCGATTTCGTGATGTTTCCGGAATTGTTTAATACGCCGTTGCTGGAGCCCTATAATCATCTTCCTGAAATCGAGGCTATGCGGAAACTTGCTGAAAAGACGGAAGAAATCGTGGCCAGAATGCATGAGTATGCGCTAAGCTATAATGTAAACATTATTACAGGTAGTATGCCGATAATTGATGAGGGAAAGCTGTACAATGCGAGCTATCTCTGCCATAGAACGGGTAAAATCGATGAATACCGGAAAATACACATCACGCCCAACGAACAGAAATATTATGGTATGGTGGGTGGAGATAAGGTGCAGGTTTTTGATACCGACTGCGGAAAAGTTGGTATTCTGATTTGTTATGACGTAGAGTTCCCCGAACTAAGCAGATTATATGCAGATCAGGGAATGCAGATTCTGTTTGTGCCATTTCTAACTGATACCCAGAATGGTTATACCCGGGTGCGGCACTGCGCCCAGGCCAGAGCCATCGAAAACGAATGTTATGTGGCTATTGCAGGCTGTGTGGGTAATTTGCCGAAGGTAAATAATATGGATATTCAGTTCGCCCAATCGGCGGTATTTACCCCATCAGACTTTGCTTTTCCCACTAACGCCACCAAAGCCGAGGCTACTCCAAATACAGAGATGGTACTTGTAGTTGATGTCGACCTCCATTTACTGGATGAATTGCATCATTATGGTACAGTAAAAATATTGAAAGACAGAAGAAAAGATCTTTATCAGATTAAATTGCTCAAATAAATTTACATACAACAACAAAGCCAGTTCGTTTGAACTGGCTTTGTTGTTATGAAATGAATGACCTTACTTCCTAAGCGCAAACCAGACAATTAAGCCAATAATTACAGCTATCGGCAAAATCCATTTCAATACCGAGCCTGCACCGTTTTCGTCCTTTTCAGTAACGGCAGGTTTTGCTGGTCCCGGATCTTCTTTATGATTCTCGTAATCTTTTTCTATCGGTTTTGGAGCTTCTCCAGATTCCGTATGTTTTGGATCTATTTCTTCCATGATTTTGCAGTTGAATCCGGGTTCTCCAAATATTATAAACAAATATTAAAGAACCCCAATTAATTAATTTAGTGTTTGCATTTAGAACAAGTGATTAATGAAAATGTTTTGATTGTAAGCCTTATCTTTGCAAATCCGTGTACTTAAATAAAGTAAAATATAGCAAGCTGATTAAAGATGAAGCCATACGTTTGGGCTTTATGGCCTGCGGTATTTCCAAAGCTGATTTTCTCGAGGAAGAAGCACCACGCTTAGAAAAATGGCTTAACCAAAATCATCACGGTGAGATGAAATACATGGAAAACTATTTCGACAAGAGGCTGGACCCGCGCCTTTTGGTTGATGATGCAAAATCGGTTATTTCGCTATCGCTTAACTATTATACCAATGAGAAACAGGCCGATCCTACCGCGCCAAAAATTTCAAAGTATGCATATGGTCAGGATTACCATTATGTGATAAAAGATAAATTGAAAGCGCTTACCGTTTTTATAGAGGAAAACATCGGTGCGGTAAATGGCAGGGCATTCGTAGATTCGGCACCCGTACTCGACAGGGCCTGGGCAAAGAAATCCGGCATTGGCTGGATCGGAAAAAATTCTAATCTTATCAGTAAAACTGAGGGCTCATTTTTCTTCCTTGCCGAACTAATTGTAGACCTTGAACTGGATTATGACCATCCCTTTCAAACTGATCATTGCGGTACCTGTACACGATGCCTGGATGCATGTCCTACAGATGCTATCATCGCACCTCAGGTGGTGGATGGAACCAAATGCATATCCTATCTCACCATCGAACTTAAAAACGAAATCCCTACTCAGTTTAAAGATAAAATGGATAACTGGATGTTTGGTTGTGACGTTTGCCAGGATGTTTGCCCCTGGAATCGCTTTTCAAAAGTGCACCAGGAGGAGGCCTTCCAACCCGATTCGGGATTGCTTGACCTTAAGGCCAGCGACCTGACTGAAATCACTGATGAAGTTTTCAAAAAAGTATTTAAAGGTTCGGCGGTTAAGCGAACTAAACTTTCGGGATTGAAAAGAAACATTGATTTCCTGAAATCTACATAAGACACTTAAATTCACTTCCTGGCATTATTTCATAGTCAAACTATTATACCCCCAGTACCAGTCTGCATGATGACTGTAGCTTACCGAAAGGTTTTTAACAGCATTATCCTTCGCATTAACGCTGATTATTTCATTGGCTAACAAACCGGAAAACCTAATCTGAAACTTTGCTCCCACTTTTTTCTGTTCAAATTGCAGCGATTTTCTTTTATTCGAAGTGACTTCGAAATTTGTAATATCCGACAAAATTATGCAGCCACCACCTATAAGGCTATTGATCTGGATGGAATTTGTTTTTCCGTTTCTTCTGTTTGCACTAATCAGAAAGGCGCCGTCAGTTCTTAAATTCTTAAAGGAAACATCTTTCCACGACTCCGGTATAGCTGGGAAGATCCTGATCTTATCATTCCAGTTTTGCAGAAGTAGTTCCTGTATCGACGTTGCGGCTGCCAGGGGTGTTTCGATTACCGGACCAGATTCTTTATAAAGGGTATTGGGTTGGATGTACTTATTAAAGAGTTCATTCAACAGCGCATAACTTTTATCCCCATTTCCCATTTGAGCGAACATACTGGCCGAGCCGGTGTAGGTGTATCCCTGAAGTGCTCCTTTCAGAGAAATCCAGTAATTAACCGATTTGAGGATAAGCGCCCGTTCATTTTCGTGGTCCCAGTTTACCAGGCCATAAGGATAAATCATTAAAAGATGAGAATAATGCCTGTGTGATGAAGTGAGCGCTACATCCTTGCCAATCAGGAAACCATCTTCACCCTTTGGGTACGCGGTAAGGTTTTTAAGCACTTCCCTCCATTTGGCCTCATCTCCATCCTTTATTCCCTGACTAGTATTGATGGATATAAGGGTATTCAGTCCCCAATTTAAGCTGGCAAGCGAATAGTTGGCGTCTACGGCATTTTTATACTCCGGTGAATGAGATAGCGGCAGATGATAAATCCCCTGCTCATCTTTGTATAAGATATGTAAGAGAAAATTAACTGATCGTTTCAATAAAGGATAAATTTCCGTTTTCAATAGCTGCTTATCCCCCGTATACTCATAATATTTATAATAATAATACATCATCCAGGTCAGGTTACCTGCTTCAAAAGGCCCTTTTACCATATCTGCTTCATTGGTGGGGCTAATCAGATCGTAAGATGAGCTACGGCCTATGAAGGCAGAATTATAGCGCCACTTCTCGGGAGCATTATTAATCAAGTTCTGAAGATTGGTTTTGAAAGACTGGAACAACGGTTTGGTGAGTTCAAGGTGATTGGCAGCAAAAACAGGTGAATAGGTAAGCTGGGTATTCAGGTTCCACCAGATCGCAGGCCACGGTGTTGAACTGGCCCAGGGACCCATCAAATCAATGAGTATTTTATTTTCCCGTGTAATTGAAGCGAGTTTATATAGCTGGATCCAATAGAAGTTTTCCATCCTCTTATCTGGCAGGCTTACAAAACTTTTCTGGTAATATTGGTGCCACCAGGACTTGTGATTTTTGAGGTGATTAATATCCTTTTCAAAACCCTTAATACTGTTGATGGCTTCCAGATCTTCATCAGCACTGGCAGTAGCATCGTAGCCAACAGAAACCAACATCTCATCTTTTGAGGCTTTAAAGACAGTGCTATATCCCCCATGATTTAATAATGGCTGATGGTAAACTACAAATTCATTGATATTCTTCCTCACAACCGGTGGATTATCTGGATAGGTTTTGGGTTTGTCAGTCGGGTGACTCTGCATGTATCTAAAACTTACACTTCTTTCCTGCTCCCATTTCCAGTCGAGCTTCCTGTTTTGCTGGTCTTTCAATTCAATATGGATGACCTCATGTTTAGCATCAACATAAGCTGCAACATCAATTGTTCCCTGATCAGTAAATATTTTACCTGAGGCTATTGCATCATAAAGATAAAGCTGAATATCTGCCCGGAGTATTTTCCCCCTAACGTTCACCATAAAATGCCCGATAGGGAGTCGGGCCTTAGTATAGAGCTTACCAGCCTCTGGCATAAGTTGTGCCCTCACATCAATTACATCTGATCTGCCTACGTCAAGCCTGATGGTACTATCGCCCGCCTGGTAAATATTCAGGCCCATTAATCCATTACCTAAAGTAATACCGCTATAATAGTCTTTTCCCAGTTGCTCCCATTTCATATTCTGCTTTGCCATGAACTGCTCCCAGTTTATGGTTTGGGCAAACAACTGGCACTGTGCAGCCAGACAACAAAAGATGGTCAGATAGATTTTCATATTAACTTTTGTATGATGTTTTAAAATACTCCGGGAGCAAATTTAAAGCATCACAAAAGGACAGAGGATAGAAAATCGTAAACAATTAGGGGTAAAATTGCTTAATGATCACATTTATATCGTTAAAAGTAAAAATTGTGTTTACTCCGTAACCATTTCCACTGTGCCGCCATTTCTAAACACATCGTGAGATATAAAATATCCAGAAATCTTTTTACCATTTACCCTTATCGCCGTGAGTTTTCTGCCTTTGAAGGGCTTTTTAATGATCAGCAGTTTACCACTACTGGTTTTCCATTTAATTTCATCGAACAACGGCACGGTAACAATATAATTTGGATCAGTTGCAGAGAACGGATAGATACCCAAAGCGCTGAACACATACCATGAAGACATTTCCCCTGCATCATCCATTCCTGAAAGGGCAAGGCCTTCCTTACCTATCCCATATAGTTCATTTAATATCTTATCAATAATTTTCTGGGATTTTTCGGGTTTGCCAATAAAAGTATAGGCAAAGGGCGCTTCATGATCTGGCTGGTTGCCCTGGCAATACTGTCCAATCATGGTTTCAACATTCCGGGCAATATATTTTGGATTCCAGGGAAGTGTAAACAGAGAATCGAGTTTTGATTCAAAGCCTGCTGCACCGCCATACAATCGAATTAAACCCGGCATGTCGTGAGGTGCATAAAAGGAAACCTGCCATGCGTTTGCCTCCCGGTACATGTATTCGTAATAGGGATACTGGGGATTGAATGGCTTTATCCAGTTGCCATTTTCAAGTCGTCCTCTCATGAATCGTGTGCCAGGATCGAACATATTTTTATAGTTTCCGGACCTGGCCATGAGGCTTCTGTAATTGCTGGAGTCGCCAAGTTTCTTTGCAATTTGAGCCAGCGAATAATCGTCATAAGCATATTCGAGTGTTTTGGACACCCCTGCTTTGGCTTTCGTTTCAACATGTGGATTTTTAATATCCGGATCAGAAATATATCCTTTTTCAATATATTCTTTAATAAAAGGACGTGCTCCGCCGTCTACATTCGCATTTTTCAAAAAAATCTGATATGCCGCCTTGATATCAAACTGATCTATTCCCCGGAGATAAGCACCCGCAACGGATGAAGTACCATGATCGCCATGAAAAAAAGTAGGCATGAACCCCCGTTTTTGCCCGACATCGATCATCGACTTAATAACGTCAAGCGTAACATCCGGAGTAATCAATCCCAACAGTACATCCTTATTGCGGTATGTATCCCACAGGGATGGCTCCGTGTAGTACCTGAAATCAGATTTGGTAACCTGTCCCTTAGCATCTTTAAACTGACCGTTTACGTCACTGCGTAAAGCCGGCCAAAGAAATGACCTGTAGAGACTGGAATACAACATGACCTTTTGTTTACTGGTGCCCCCTTTTACCTGGATTGCAGACAGCAATTTCTCCCATTGAGTCGCTGCAGCCGCTTTAACCTGTGTAAAAGTTTTTGAGCCGATTTCACTTTCCAGATTCTCCCTTGCATTTTCGACGCTTACAAACGAAAGACCAATTTTAAGCTCTACCGGCTTTGTTTGTCCATCGCTTAAATGAAGAATGGCATAGCCGCTATTTTTCCCTTCTTCTTTTTTCTCTAGTCTGTCTATTTTTGTGTTTGAAACCGCATAAAAATATACGTTCTCTCCGTTCTGAAAGCCTTTCACGGCATAATCACCATCCTGCGATATATTCCAGTCAGACACCCGGCTATTGGCTTTTGCCAGATCAAATAATACCTGCCGGTCCTGATTATCTTGGAATTCATATTGATGATAACCACATCTTAAAGTGGAAGTCAGGTTTACGTTAACCTGATAGTCGCTTAAATAAACCTGATAGAACCCGGGCGACGCACTTTCTTTTTGGTGAGAAAACCTTGATCCAAAATGGGTACCAGGCTTTGACATAGGCAAAACAGGCACGTTGCAAAGGTTCCAATGACCTTTATTAGTATGGGCGAATCCCAGAATTACATCATCCTCATACTCATAGCCGGCACCTGAACCATACTCGGTAATGGGACTAAGCTGAACCATTGCGTTTGGCAATGAGCTGCCCGGAAAGCATAGACCGGCCCATGAGCGCCAGCCCTCTGGCAGTTCGTATCCTAAAATTTTAGGGTCAGTTAATGGTGCCGTGCCAATAAAGGGGTTTACATAATTGGTTAAAGTGTTTTTCTTCTGGTTCTGGGATTTTACCGCTTGTGTTATCATTAGCGATAAAACAACAAATATATACCTGGTTACTAGTTTCATTTGATTATAAATCGTTTTTTTTGATAGTTAAATACGTTAAACCGATTGACATAAGGTGATTAAATATGATTAACGGTACCCCCGTAAGACCTTTATTTAGTTAAGGATAAAAACAAGGATACATAGAAGGAAAGCTAAAAACTTACATCAGCTGTCTGTAACCGGTGATTTTTAACACACTTGCCTCAACTTTTTAATCGCTAATTCTTGCTTATCTTCCAAAATGAATATAAAAAGCAGAAAATCATCTGTTTCCTGAATTTCGATTTTATGCACTACACCCGAAATTTCGGCGCTTGTAATTTCATCTCCCGGTTTCACATCTAACAATAGAGATGTTGGTATATTATCGTTAAGTAGCATAGTTGATTACAAAGTTAAAGCCCCCACTGGTATTTTTTTTTCCAAATGAGGGCTTTGTTTTTTATCCGTTAAGTAAAGCAGGTTTTTCGTGGTATGTTCTCCATAACAACTCACCAAACAAGGTGTTGGACCAGGCAAACCATGCTCTGGTAAATTTTTCAGGATTATCTTTATGGAAAGATTCATGCATGAAGCCTTTACCTCCATGTGTTTTTTGCAATGTCTGGATACATAATTTGATCTCTGCATCGTCTGTTGAGGTCAGCGCCCTCATCGTAATACTCATTGGCCAGATCATATCCTGACCAACATGCGGGCCACCAATTCCTTCGGCTGCTGTACCTTTAAAGAAATATGGGTTATCTTTCGATAAAGCAAATTTACGGGTGTTCTGGTAAATTGGATCTTCAATTTTCATAGCGCCCAGATAAGGCAAACTAAGCAAGCTTGGCACATTTGAATCATCCATCATGTAATTGCTTCCAAATCCATCGACCTCAAAGGCATAGATTTTTCCATATTTTGGATGGTTAACAATTGCGTGTTTTTGCAAAGCGGCATTAACTTCGTCGGCAAGATTCAGCAAACTGCTTTCAAGCGACTGATCCGCCTGCAGGGCTTTGATCATTTCGGCAGCCTGTTTCAAGCTAGAAACAGCAAAAAAGTTAGATGGAACTAAAAATGGAAAAATCGTTGCATCATCGCTGGGGCGAAAGGCAGAACAGATCAAACCTACAGGATTAACCGGAAAGCCATATCCTGCCATAGGCTGTGAGTCTGTTGGCTGCGTGGTTTCCCGTTGAAAATGATAAGGACCATGACCAGTTTTACGCTGCTGCTCTTTAAAAGTTTTGAGTGTAGCTTCAATCCCTTTTTTCCAATCTGCATCGAAAGGTGTTTTATCTCCGGTTTTCTTCCAGTAATGGTAGGCTAAACGAATAGGATAGCACAGCGAATCGATTTCCCATTTACGCTCGTGAACGCCGGCCTGCATATCTGTTTTATCGGTTTTCCACTCTCCTACCTTATTTGCATCACCGTAGAAAGCGTTGGCATAAGGGTCTTTCAAAACGCATTTGGTTTGATGGATAATTACGCCAGCGATCAATTTCTTCAGTGCCTCATCCTCATTCACAAACTGCAAATAAGGCCAAACCTGTGCAGAGCTGTCGCGAAGCCACATGGCATCAATATCCCCGGTTATTACGTAGGTATCAGGACGACCATTTTTTTCCTCATAATAAACTGTTGTATCAAGTGTATTTGGAAAGCAGTTTTCAAAGAGCCATGCCAATTCAGGATTTTTCACTTTTGACTGAAACGTTTTGATTGCAGAATCAACGGCTTTACTTTTAAAATGGCGTTTTCCTGCAGCAACCCTGACAACTGGAAACTCGGGAAAAAGTTCAGAAGCAAGAGAAAATTTGGATGCAAGTACACCTGCCCCCAACATACCTGAGCTCTGGATAAATGTTCTTCTTTTCATTATTGTGTGTGATGAGATTTGGTTCTATATATAAATTTAATATTCCAACCCTAAAACGATGTTCAGCAAATCAAAGGTTTATGACTGATATCGCAAATTATCTGGTTAGAACGAAAACAAATATTAAGATAATTTTTTTAAGTTCAAAATCGAAAACCTTTAAATATGTATTTCTAAATCGATTTTCTTATAGCTTCTAAATGAAAAAACCGCCAGCATACGCTGGCGGTTTAATATGGAGACAGGGATGATTAAATTATTTTTTTGGTTTTGCACTCATATAGAAGCTAAGCTTTCCACCGTTGGTAATATCGGCATGTTTAATCTGGTGGCTGGTGATTTCTTTCCCATTCAGCATCACCTTTTGTACATACACGTTTTTGGCGCTCTGATTTATGGCTTCGATAGTAAAATTTTTACCGTTCTCTAAGTTAATAATTGCTTTATCTACAAGCGGACTACCTAGCGAATAGACATCCGAACCGGGTGCTACAGGATAGAAGCCCATCGACGAAAACATATACCAGGCACTCATTTGCCCGCAATCATCATTGCCACCCAATCCATCTGCGGTAGGCTTATACTGCATGTTAAGGATATGACGAATTTGCGCCTGTCCTTTATATACTTCGTCAGTCCAGTTGTACAGGTAAGCCACATGGTGTGCTGGTTCATTTCCATGAACATATCCTCCGATAATACCTTCGCGGGTAATATCCTCGGTATGGGCAAAAAATTCATCAGGCAAATGCATGCTAAAAAGCGTGTCCAAACGTGCTGCAAACTTCTTTTTTCCCCCCATCACTTCGATTAATGAAGCAGGGTCATGAGGTACAAAGAAACTGTAATTCCAGCTGTTGCCTTCAATGAAACCCTGACCCTCAGTATCTTTTGAGTCGAAAGCTTTTTTGAAAGTGCCATCTGCCAGGCGTGGACGCATAAAACCAGATGCGCTATCGTAATTGTTCCGCCAGTTGTTTGAACGTTTAATAAACTCTTCATAAACATCCATGCGGTTTAACTTTTTAGCAAGCTGCGCAATAGACCAGTCATCATAAGCGTATTCCAATGTATTTGACACGGATACACCACTGCGTTCAGCAGGAATATAACCTTTGTCTATATAATACCCGATACCTTCATAATCGCGGTGTTTAGCTGTGGTGATACAGGCATCGAGGGCTTTGTTGGCATCACCATTATAAGTACCTTTTATTATCGCATCGGATAAGACAGAGACACTATGATAGCCACTCATACACCAGTTATCGTTTGCATAGTGCGACCAGATTGGTAACATATGTAAACTGCTTTGATCGTAATGTGCCATCATGGATTTAACCATATCATTGCTACGCGCTGGTTGAACAATATTGAAGAATGGATGCAGCGCCCTGTAAGTATCCCACAACGAAAACGTAGTGTAGTTTGTAAATCCATCTGCTTTATGAACGCCCTGATCAAGCCCCTTATACTCCCCGTTTACATCGGTATAGGTTGTTGGATTAATGAATGCATGGTATAATGCCGTATAGAAATTGATTTTATTATCGTTGCTGGTAGTAACCTGAATTTTATTTAGTTCTTTATTCCAGTTTGATTGTGCCTGTGCTTTAACTTTTTCAAAGTCCCAGCCGGAAATTTCTGCACGCATGTTCTGCAAGGCGTTTTCCTGACTTACCGGTGATAACGCAAATTTAATTTTCACTTTTTCGCCTTCCTGGGTGTCAAAGTCGAAGAACATTTTGATTTTTTTACCGGCTATTTCCGGAAAATTCTGATCCTGATTGAATTTACCCCAGAATCCTCTGTAGGCTTGTTTAGCATCGAAACTTTTTCTGCCATAACTTTTGAATGGCTTAGAAAAGCTCATTGCAAAAAATACCGTTCTTGTTCTGGCCCAACCATAAGTTTGCCTGTACCCTGTAATCAGCGTATCATTCACGACCCGGACGTATGACCAAACGGTTTTATCTTCATAATTGTAAATGCCTGCCATCAGATCCAAAATGATATGCGATTGATCTGATTTTGGAAAGGTGTACTGGTGCATCCCCACCCTGTTGGTAGCTGTTAGCTCTGCAGTGATGTTATCATCGTCTAGTTTAACTTTGTAATATCCGGCTTCAACAGTTTCGTTGGCGTGCGAGTATGCTGAGCGATAGCCTGATTTAGGATTGTCTGCCGTACCTGGATTTAGTTGCAGTTTCCCCTTGGTTGGCATAATTAAGAAATCACCTAAATCAGAATGGCCTGTTCCACTAAAGTGCGTATGGCTAAAGCCCGTAATTGTTTTATCTTCGTATTTGTAACCTGCGCAATATTTGTAAACGTCGCCATTATATTTACCATTTACTTCATATGATAAGGTATCGGTTTCGGGACTTAATTGAACGGCACCGAAAGGAACGGTTGCGCCAGGATATGTATGACCCATTTTTGAAGTGCCGATAATGGGTTTTACATATTGCACCAAATTCTGCTGTGCCGAGGCCACGAGTGAAGAAAGTACAAGACAAGGCAGGATAATTTTTTTAATCATGTCTGTTTTAAAGTTAGCTTATATTTGAAAATCCTAAGGTATTAATTTAAACGCAAAACTGTAAATAATCTTTGTCTAAATCGTTTAACCAACATAAAAAATACAATTCTAAAAGCTAAGAGATTTGAAACGCTCACTCCACAAACTGACAGGTCGACCTACGGAGGTGTACCCAGGATGATTGATATGTATTAGTGGCCTGCTGTGGCTTTTTACAAGGAACTGACTTCAGCTCATCAATTTCAATTAAATAAAGCTTATTTTTGCACTCTATTTTTTAAAGATGAGTAAACACGGTAGAATTCTGGTAGCCATGAGTGGCGGTGTGGATAGTTCGGTTGCTGCAGTAATGCTGCACGAGCAGGGTTATGAAGTAATCGGCCTTACTATGAAGACATGGGATTACGCAACCTCAGGGGGAAGCAGTAAAGAAACCGGATGTTGCTCGCTGGATAGCATTAATGATGCCAGGACACTTGCCGTAAATTATGGTTTTCCGCATTACATTTTAGACATACGCGACGAATTTGGTGATTATGTGATCGATAATTTTGTTGATGAGTACCTTGCCGGAAGAACGCCTAACCCATGTGTTTTATGTAATACCCATATTAAATGGGAAGCTTTATTAAAAAGGGCTAATAAACTCGACTGCGAGTTTATCGCAACCGGCCATTATGCCAACATCCGCCAGCAAGACAGCGGACGCTATGTAATATCAAAAGGTAAGGATGAAAACAAGGATCAGTCTTATGTACTCTGGGGAGTTTCACAAGAAAATCTATCCCGTACTAAATTTCCATTGGGCAGTTTTGCAAAATCAGAAATCAGACAGATGGCTTTGGACATGGGACAGGAAGAATTAGCCAAAAAATCTGAGAGTTATGAAATTTGTTTTGTTCCTGATAACGACTACAGAGCTTTTCTTAAACATAAAGTGGAGGATCTGGAAGACCGTGTAGCCGGGGGAAATTTCATATTGAGCAACGGAATGGTCGTTGGTCAGCATAAAGGCTATCCCTTTTATACAATCGGCCAGCGTAAAGGTTTAGGTGTGGCATTTGGTGAACCGATGTTTGTTACCCAGATACTTCCTGAAAGCAACACAGTTGTTTTAGGCCGTGCTGAGGAGTTGGAGCGTAAAGAAGCAATGGTCCGCAATATCAATCTGATTAAATATGGGAGTATTGAGGAACCTATGAATGATGTAATTACAAAAATACGTTATAAGGATGCCGGCATGCTAAGTACAATTGTTCAGGAAAAAGATAGGATGAGAGTTGTTTTTGACCACAATGTTTCTGCAATTGCTCCGGGACAATCAGCAGTGTTTTATGAAGGAAACGATTTGCTTGGCGGTGGTTTTTTAGTTTAATCACACCCACTAAAAATATCAAACCCCGGCCATTCAGAAATAGCCGGGGTTTTTTAATTTAATACTTTCTGTTATCCAGGAAAGAACCAATATCATTGATTACCTCCTGAGGGGTATCCTTTCCACTCAGCTGTTTCCAGGAACCTTCAACTTTATCTAATTTTCCGATTACTTCCCCGTCTATCATATAGGAGAAGGGTTCATCACTTCCGTATTGCATCAGGGTGTATACATGATGCTGGTGATTGGGTAAATCGCATCTATAAGCCAGTTCTATCATTTCATTTAAGTTTGTAATAGAACATCAATAGATTTCAATTTGTTCACACAAATTTGAAGAAAATCCCAGACTGCCTTACTCAGGTGATTACATCCTATTCATTTCCCTTGAAAATATTAATGGCGGCTGTTTTCCAATGCAAGTAGCCCAGATTACCACATACCTGGGAAACAAAATTATCTATGTCTTCAGGTACATCATTTACAACCCGCCACCTGATTTTGTATTTTGGATTGTAACTGATGTAAACCACTACATCATCACTACGCTGTCCTAATGAATGCAAAGGCTGTAAATAAATATCCTGCAAATCAGCAGCTGCGATTTTTAATCGCTCATTCATAATTTTCCCCAATGATAGATCAGGCTTAAAATCAGTTTCTAATATGGCTAATACGGTAACAGTCATAAAAAATAATATTATCAATCAAAAAACCCAGCCATCTGCATTTTGTTTTATCCCCCGAATAGAGCGATTTAAACCATAAACTGGATGTCACTTAGCGCAAATCTATACTAAAATATTTAGTATATAAACATATTTTAATCTTTTTTTTAGCTAACTAATGAATAAGATAAAACGGTGACAGATTAACCAATGCGGTGGATAACTTCAATGATGTTAAAAATTATTTTAAACACCTGATTAATAGTTCCGTTATCTATTCAAACAGGAGGTTGTATGAAAAAGTGCATCTATATAGTTGAAGATAATCCCGGCATACGGGAAATCATTTCATTCCTTTTAGAGGAAGAGCTTTATGAAGTAAGAGCTTGCAGAAATACCCGTGATTTTTGGTTACAGATGAATAAGCACATACCGGACATGGTTATCCTGGACATTATGCTTCCAGATGGAAATGGGTTGGATATCTGCAATAGCCTGAAGGGGAATATTAAAACACACGGCATTCCTGTTATGATGATGTCGGCTAATAACCACCTAAATGCTGTAAAATCAAAATGCGATGCTGAGGATTTTATTAACAAGCCTTTTGATCTTAATGATTTTGCTGCCAGAGTTGACCGTTATATGCGGAATTAAAAATATGCCCTGCGCTGCCAAAAGGCAGGCAAGGCCTATTTTTAAAGAACGATTTTAGAAATGGCGTGTTCTAATGCGTTGTCTTTCAAGTCAGGCATGTTAACACCCTCAACCCTGAAAGCAGTTACATCTACCATGCCCAAAAAGCCAAGCACAGCTCTTAAATAAGGTTCAGTAAAATCGTATGCCTTCATTGGCCCTTCTGAATAAACACCACCCGAAGAAATAGCCAGATAAATCTTTTTACCTTTTACCAAACCTTCAGGTCCGTTTTCGCCATACTTGAAAGTCTGACCGGCACGGGCTACATGATCAATCCATGCTTTAAGCGTAGAATGAATTCCGAAGTTGTACATTGGCACACCAATTACAATTACATCGGCATCCTGAATCTCTGCAATTGCTTCATTTGAATGCTTCACTGCTTCAGTCAATTCCGGAGTGTGATTTTCTAGCGGGGTATAAAAAGAGTTCAAATGCACTTCCTCTAAATGTGGAAATGGGGCCGATACCAGGCTATGTGTTTTAACCGTACTTTCTGGATTTGCTTCAGTAAGTTTCTCAACTACTGCATTTCCCAGTTTAATACTGAAAGATGCCTCCCCTCTTGGGCTGGATATAAGATGTAAAATTTTCATTTCTTTTGCTATTTAATTCTGTAAAAATAAAGCATATGAGATTAAAGAAAGTGTAACTAAAAAATAATAGCACTATCCTTTTGTATAGCGATCGAAAAAACAAAGCATTAAAACCCGTTTAAAATATATTTGTAGTTTCGGGTAGCGCCAGGTACAAGAAATATAATTATTGTTCAAACCATAGTCTCTCCAATCCTGTTCTTTAATAAAAAAACTACCATGGAAAATCAAGAAAACATTCAACCAGAAGAAGAAATTGCAAACCTGGAACAATTTCAGGTGGGAAGATCAGAAGGCAGTGCAGCAGATGGACACGCTTTACCCGAAAATGACGAATATACAGCCGAAGAGGTACAATATGCCGATGGAGAGGGTACACGTTTAAATGAAGAACTTGGACCGGATGACGAAGAAGATGATGATGATTTGATAGATGGCGACGATCTGCAAACGGATGAAGACGCGGAAGATATTGATGAAACAGACGACTCGGATGTAGAAGAACTGGATAAAGATCCCAATGCCTACGATGAAGATGACAGTGAAATGCTGTAAGTAAAAGAGAAGCTCCTAAGGGAGCTTTTTTTTACCTGAATAGCGATGAACCACAATACTTACAGAAAAGTGCATCGCTGTCATGGCCTTCTCTGCTACAATTTGGGCAAGATTCAGGAAGTTCTCTTTTCTTACTGGCCGCCACCGCAATGTCGTGCGTGATTATTCCGGTCGGTACAGCAATAATGGCGTAACCAATTAACATCACTACAGATGCAACAAACTTGCCCATCGGCGTTATGGGAGAGATATCCCCGTAGCCAACTGTAGTAATGGTTACGATTGCCCAATAGATGCTTTCAGGTATATTTGAAAAGCCGTTCTCACGATTTTCGACCAGATACATAATCGACCCCAGGATCACTGTAATGGTTAATACGGTGAGCAAAAAAATACTAATCTTACGTAAACTATTTCTCAACGCCTGGGTTAGGAAGTTGATTTCGGTAAGAAACTGTCCTAGTTTAAAAATTCTGAATACCCTTAGTAATCTTAATGCCCGGAATACAAGCAACGATTGCGCACCAATAAAAAATATACTCAGATAGGAAGGTAGCAATGCAATCAAATCGATAATTCCCAGCGGACTAAAAACATATTTAATTGGTTTACGAATGCTAACGAGTCTCAATATATATTCTAAAGTAAACAATGCAGCAAAAATCCATTCGGCGATGTTAAATATTTTACCATAATGTTGATGGATACTCACAACACTATCTAACATCACAACAATGATACTGGCGAAAATTGCAATCAGTAAGCCCACATCAAACGCCTTACCTGCAGGCGTATTTGACTCATAAATAATTTCATGAAGCTTGAAGCGCCAATCTTTGGGTTCTGATTCAACCATTTTTATAATAGATCTTGTATGTTGGACTCTCACCCGAATTCTGGCTGGATGAGCATTTATATTTAGTGAACACCTTATTAATTCGAATGTTTGATTCAGAACAAAATGAATAAAACATTAGTCGGAAATACTTGTCGTGTAAAGTATGAGAGTAAAGGGAACAATAATCCATAAACTGAGTACGGGCGAACATGTTTTGATTCTTCTGGCAGAAAATAAAACAGAGCAGCAAAAGTTATATCATTACCTAACGATCGATGCCATGCAGTTTAAGCAAGAAATCGCTACTGAAGCGCCGAAGCTTAATTACATTACTGCCGGATTTAAAAATACTGAAGGAACAGTAATATTCAACCAAAATTATATTGAAATGCCTAAATGGTATGAATTGAACTAACCTAAACATATTTCTGCATAAAAGTGTTATTTATGGATGAGGAGTATACTTTTTGCAGCCGTGTGTCTATTCGTTAACAATGCATTTGCACAATACACCGACAGCACAAATTACCATTTGCTTTTAAATTCAACAGGCTCAGTTAACCGAACGAACGATGATCAGGCTTATTTACTCAACAACGCGTTAAGCTTTGGTGTGAAGAAGAAAAGCATAGTATTAAATTCGTCATCAGCCTGGCTATATGGGAAGCAAAATAACAACCTTAGCAACAACGATTTTTCTACTACGCTAAACTTTAACCTGTACAAAACCTTCCCCCACTTCTACTATTGGGGTTTAGCTAACTACAATACCAGTTACTCGCTGAAACTCAAAAACCAACTGCTGGCGGGTTTAGGAATTGCCTATAGCATTGTGGACAAGGAATATGCATACGTGAATCTGAGCAATGGAATTCTGTTTGACCAAAGTAGTTTAATTGCCGGGGATAATTACCACACCTACAGAAACTCATTAAGATTACAATATCACTTCAGTATAAAAGAACTCATTACCATTGACGGTAACCATTTTCTCCAGAATTCCTTCTCCCGAAAAGGAGACCATATTATCAGATCAAACACTACGCTTGGATTTAAACTTAAAAAGTGGATAAGCCTGACCACTGCGCTTACGTACAATAAATTGAATATTACCAACAGCGAAAACTTCAATTTAACTTACGGACTGAGTTTGGATAAATATTTTTAAAGCATCATTCTTCTTTTACTAATAGCTGTGGAAAAATATATAATATTATAAATACACTGTATATCAATCAATAAAGCTGAAAGATAAGTTGTTTGACAATTATGTTTTTAAAGATGTGCCATCCAAATATTATTTTTGTTTTATGGCAAATACAAACGTTAAAAAATCAATTCAGAATAAGATAGAATCACTTGGTAAGGAGATTGAAAACTTACAGGCAGAACTTGTGAAATGGGAAAAAATCGCTGCCGATTACGAAACGAATTCGGAAAGCATTGATTTGATTTTATCTATTCAGCTTCCTGAGAAACCGGAAGGAAAAGCAAAAAAAATTAAGCTTTAATCAGCTGAACAGCAAAAAAGGCGTAATATCATTTGCGCCTTTTGTTGTTTTAGCTATTTAACACGAAAATTTAAACTATTTCATTACGGGCAATGTTTACCTGATACAACAAAAACCTATGTATATGAAAAAGTTAATTTATGTGGTTGCCGTATCAATTTCGGCGTTTACGTTCCAGTCTTGCAGTAGCGGACAAAAAGATGCGAAAGAAAGTGCCGATAGTTTAAATATGGCTAAAGACACCACAACTAATGTGGCAGAAACCGGAGGCATTGCTGTCGATGATGCCGATGCAAAATTTGCCACTCAGGCAGCCGTTGGTGGTATGGCAGAAGTGGAGTTAGGAAAACTAGCCTTAGAGAAGGCTTCAAATCAGCAGGTTAAAGATTTTGCAAGCATGATGGTTAAAGATCATGGAACAGCAAATACAGAATTAATGGCTATTGCTGCACAGAAAAACATCACCTTACCGAGTACCGTAGATGATGAGCATAAAAAAACCATGGAAGATCTTGGTAAAAAAACTGGCGCGGATTTCGATAAAGCCTATGTAGATGCAATGATTAGCGGACACAAATCAACCTTAAAACTGATGGAAGATGAATCGAAAGATGGTAAAGATGCCGAATTAAAAACGTTTGCAACTAAGACTGCACCAATCGTTCAGAGCCACCTGGTGATGATTAATAAGATCAGTGACAGTATAAGTAAATAAGTTTCTTTACCCAAAGTCATTTGATCTTAAAGTGACTTTGGGTACTTTAAATGGCATTGGTTCTATTTTATTTCTCTCCTCATATTTCTTCCTTCGCGGTTAAGCAGTTCTTGTATGATGCCATCGAGTTTTTGATAATTTACCGGCTTCATAAGATACCGGTCACAATTTACACTAAATGCATCAAGTGCATAATGCTCATAGGCGGTAACGAATATTAAATACTTTACTTTATTGCGAATTACCCGCGCAACATCTAATCCCGAAATATCCATCCTGATATCAAGAAATAGAAAATCAACATTATCGTAATCCAGAATTTCACGGGTTCCCACCACCGGATCTGTGAATGTATTCAACAACTCCAGCTGATTACTTTGGTTAATGAAATATTTAAGAATATTGATGCTTATTTGTTCATCATCGATGATTACACAGCTATACATATCAGATTGAGCTTTAATTTAGTAAACCGAGTTAACTAAGCAAAGCTACGGCCAAAACACAGGCATTGTTGATTTAACTTTCAGGAGGCGTATATAGTGCTATGAATTTTTTTCTGGTAATCAACTTCAGATAAGGGTAATTTCCGGAAAGCTGTGGTCTTTGTTTAAGTTCGTATATAAAATGCCCACCTAAATCGACGAATATGGGACAGGTGGCCTCGAACCATACCTTGTGAGGATTTTTCCAGCAAAAAGAATATAGATCAGATGTCAGAACGATGTCCTTTAGTTCTGGATGATAAAAATTGAGGATACGGGGATTTATTTCCCCATTTATGACCTCATTTTTTCTAACCATTGATAAATGATCAGAGTGGCAAAATTCAAAAGCATCTAGTTTTGGATCATCGACTGCTGGGAGGTGTTTTAATATTCTGAAGCCTTTAAATTTCTTTCCATTCAAAACCCAAACCAAATTCGGATAAAAAGCCTCCCTGCTTTTCAACTCCAGGATTGTGATCGGCGAGTTTTGAAATTCGATGGTATGTCCTGATGGAGTAAATATGTCTGCTCTGTGAAAATCGCCTTTAGCAGCATCGTTAAATCCTACTTCGCGGAATGAAGGAGGAAATGCCAGCTTCCAATCCCTGTGCCAGGCTGTTTCCTTTCTGTAAAAAGGATCTGCTACAAGCGTTCCTGCACCTGAAGAGAGCTGAATGCTGTCGTTGTGAAAGTTGATAGGGTCATTCATGAAGTATACCCGCGCTAGCTATTGCAAAATGGATGATTTCGGGTGATACAAAAATAAAACTAAATATATTAGCAGGAGAATCTGCAAGAGGCGAAGTTAAAACCTATAGGAATACACACCGATATCCCACAACATAAAGTGATAGCATAGCCTTTAGTTTACTTTCACAATACCCGAAGGAGACGTAGCTTTATTATTCACTATTAATGCGGCAGTTAAGATCCCTGCCAGGAATACTCCTTTTACCAGCGGAGATCTTTTTCCCTTCTTCACCCCGCGGTAGATATTATAAAGTGCGATAATGCCCAATCCGGCCATCTCTATTTCTTTACGGTTTTGCATGCCTCGTTTGGTGAATAGCATTTCCGTAAGCTGGTTAACTATGCTAAAGCTGAGTTGTACTTCCTTCTTTATTTTCGATTTACTTGCCTTCAATCCTGCTGAGTCACCAACAGCTTTCAATCCATCCAACACCAATCCGTTTGTTTTCGCTTTTTTTGTATAAGTATTCATCATCAGTTCTTTTAAAAAGCAACATGAATAATAGCCGATGGTTTTGAAAAGTTTCAATTTGTTAGATCAGCTTAATCCAACTCTGCATGATATTATGTGATGTACAAAATACCCAAAGATTCGTTAACCCTATTCAACGGTTAATATTTCTTTAAGTAATAGCTGCAATTTCATGTGTGTAATCTTTAAATTTGGGCTTCATTTAACCGTATTAAATTGAAGTTAAAATTCACATTATTTATCTTGTTCCTCTCGACAGCATTGCAAGCTCAGGTTCTAAGAAAAAGAACAACGATGCTCATGGGTGGTAGATTTGATATATCTATCGTAGCCAAAACAAAGCTAATTGCGGAAGCCAATATAGATACCATCATTGGAGAAATTTCGAGAATTGAATTCTTAATTTCCGACTGGAAACCAACGTCACAAGTTTCTGCTGTCAATCAGCATGCTGGTGAATATCCCGTAAAAGTGGATCGGGAGGTTTTCCAACTTACGCAGCGTGCCATTCAGTTATCGAAACTAACCAGTGGCGCGTTCGACATCAGTTTTGCAGCTATGGATCGAATCTGGAAATTCGACGGATCAATGACTGAAATGCCGTCACCTGAAGCAGTCAGAAAATCTGTACAAAATGTTAATTATAAAAATATCATTCTCGACAGCATCAACTGCACTATTTTTTTGAAAGAGAAAGGCATGAAGATAGGTTTTGGGGCATTAGGAGAAGGTTATGCCACTAACCGCTGTAGAAAAATGATGTTAGAAAAAGGCATTAACGCTGGTATCGTAAATGCTACCGGCGACATGAGTGTATGGGGTAAACAACCCAACGGCAAACCATGGATGATCGGAATTACTAACCCATTTCACAAAGATAGCCTGTTTGCTGCTGTTCCCATCAAAGATGGTGCGGTTGTAACTTCTGGCAGCTATGAAAAATTTGTGATGTTTAATGGAAAACGGTATTCACACATCATCAATCCCACAACAGGATATCCTGTAACGGGACTAACCAGCGTGACAGTTTTCGGGCCCGATACTGAAAAAGCAAATGGTTTCAGCACCTCGATTATGTTGCTTGGTAAGGATAAAGGACTTAAATTACTAGCTGGATTTCCAGAATATAGCTGTGTGATATTTGGAGACGATGGTCAGCTTTACTGGTCTGAAAACCTTGACAACCAGACGATTGAAAAGTGGAAGAAAAATCTGTAATCATTAATTCTGATTGAGATCACTTTCCTCCGCCCTAACACCAGGAACTAAACAATATTATGTTTATCTGGAAAATATCGGGTCAGTTACACTAATAACAATCCATTAATACCTGTCCGCGCGATTGATAGAAACTAATGCTTTTGTTATCCTGTTCCTGGCATAGTTGTTCCAACCAGCCTATAACATCCTTTTGCATGCTTAAGGAGCCGCATAACATAACCGCTCCATCATTTCTCAGCGTTTGAGCTACAAAATCACTATCCCTTGCCAGTAAATCTTTTACATACATTTTATCCCCTTCACGCGATAATGCAACATTGACTTTAGCAGCTTCCAGGGCTTTAGCGTTAATACTTTTTTCATACAAAGCAAATGATTGCTGGTTCCTGAAACCGCAATACAGGTGAATATTTTTCTGACTATCATGCTGATTCAGCATCCCCAGAAATGGTGCGATACCGGTTCCATTTGAAACCATAATTACTGTTTTTCGCTTATGGGGAAAATGGAAATGTGCATTTTTTATAATAGACGCAGACAATGACTCTCCAACATTCAGGTTGTATAAAAACCCGGAACCCAGCCCACCTTCGTGCAGTTTAACGCTGAGTTGTACTTCTTTGCCAACTTTTCCTATGGAATACTGTCGCTCTCTATGATCATTTGCAGGATAAATCGTCAGCAAATCACCAGAATCAAATTTCTTTAAACGCTTAGGCCTTAATCGTATTATGAACGATATCTCTTCATGTGCGGAAACAATTTTATCGGTAACTATGAACTTCAGTGTTTTAGGCGCCTTCGTTTCCAGCAATTTATCCAGTACCGTTAATTCGATATCAGAATGGGATGCCCAGGAGTTAGCCCAGATGGTGAAGTCCTCGGGTGACCGATCGTTGACTGTATGTATTTCAAGTATCGGCGTTGCCCAGGTCTTTTTCGATAGTGCATTATTCACCTCATAACCAAACTTACAGAAATCCGGGTATGCATGAGAGCCAAAGGCTACAACAGAAAAGTTAACAGACTGCTGTTGTGGATAACGTTCTAGCAGCGAGATAAACTTCTTTGCATTTGTTGGCGCATCACCCTGTCCGTAGGTCGCCGCAAAAACGAGGATTTGCTTCGCCTGAGCATATACCCTATAATCATTTAGTTCGGCCATAAATGAAAGCTTACCGCTCGTCAAAAGCTGATCATGGATGGCTTTTGCAAATCTAAAAGTGGTTCCATTCTCTGAACCCACCAGAATAATAAACTCGGCTGCTTCCGGTTTGAATTTATTCCTGATCCGGTTCGAACGCCTTTTCCACATGATGACGAAACCAGAATAAATAAAAAACAAAATATTTATCGAAGCGATCGCCAAAACAACTGCCCATATCGCATTGGTCCTGCCCGTATGTAAATCCAAACTAAGTGTATTTAACAGAGTAGCTGTTGTACAGGCCTGCTCTGTTAAAATCTCTCCTGTAATTTGATTTAACGTAATTTCTCTATCCTGAAGTTTGATAGTGAAATAATCTTCTACATCTTCTGAAAAAGGAAACTCAATCGACTGCACTTCTCCAAGCTTTATATTTTTCAGCACTTCAAAATCCTGCAGCTTTTTTTCGGGAGTAGTTTTGAGTGCATCGAAATCTACCTTGTGCGTAATCTTTTGTTCCTTGATTAATCCAAATCTTTGCAGCGATAAGAATGTTCCGCTCAAAGAAATGATGATAATTGGAATAAGCAATAGCCGACCGAGGACTACGTGGTAATATTGTGCAAAACCATCTCTGACTATTTTTCCAAAAAACTTTTTAAAGCTTCGCTGACGCTGAATGATCAGTACAGTTCCTGATGTTGCAATGAGAAATAGCAGAAATGCGGTTATACCTACAAAAAAACGACCAGTTTCGTGTAGAAACAAAGAGCGGTGTAAAGTTGTCACGGTTCTGAAAAATTCGTTTTCTTTACCTACCCTCCCAAGGGATTTTCCACTAACAGGATCGACATAAAATTTTCCTGACTCATCATTTAAATCAGTGCCATTAATGCTGACAAACTGGTTGGCATCTATTGTTACATCGCTGATATCGGTATACGATTTCTTCAGATTGGGGATTACCTCGGCTACCGTAAGGCTGCTGAAACCTTTAGAGCGGTAAGGTTGTGTTTTTTCCGTAACAGGCTTAAAAGCGAGGATAATTCCCGTTACTGAAGCCAGGGTAATAAAAATAAAAGAAGATATAGCCAGTGCTAAGTGGCTATATCTCCAAACAGAAATTGTCATTTATAATATTTATTAATTGGCGCTCAAACGAACGTTTCTGATGTACCCTGTTCCTTCAGTCTTAGCAGCAAGTCCTTCAGTGGTAAGTGGAATTTCAAGGTCTTTGACGTAATATTTATTGTCTTCAACAGCAGTTTCAAAACGGATCTTGTAACCTTTATTCAGTTTAGCATTATCGATTTCAAAAACGGTTACACTTCTGTCGCCGCCCGTAACTGAAGCGCCTGTAATTGCACTGATATTAGTCGGTTTAGCTTTAAAGGCCTTGTGCCACTCCTTTAGATCGGGATACCATTTTTTATCCGAACCCATCACATAGAGCGTTTTCTCATATGTACCTTTCGGGTCTATTAAAGAAACTACGATGTATGCACCTTCGCCTACGTAGTTTGTCATCTGCACAAGGCATTTGTACTTGGTAGTTTTCTGTGCAGAAGAAAAATCAGGTAACGTAAGCACCAGCATAAATGCCAGGCATAATTTAAAAAAAGTATTCATTTTATTATTTTAAGAAATCTATAGCAATTTTATTTTTTGACAGGTATTCATTTTCACTGGCCAGGTCGAAAGGTGTTTCTTTAAATTCGGTAGTTACATCTTTTTTGGCACCAACAGAGATCAGGTATTTCATAAGTTCAGTATCTTTCGCTGTCATCGCTGCCTTATGCAAAGCCGTATAGCCTTCTTTGTTTTTCACGTTAACGTCTGCATTTAACGGCGTAATAAACTTTGCTAAAGCTAAATCATTTTTCGCCACAGCTATATGGTATAAGCTGTTTCCGTTAGGCTGTGCAGCAGCAAGGTCAAATCCCTTGTCGGTTAACAGTTTATATTTCGCATTAAAGTCTTCCATACCTCTTGGTGAATAGCCCTGCATCAGGTAATATGTCAGATTATTTCCGTCTTTATCTGCAAGTTTTAAATCAGCCCCTTTATCCAAAAGTAACTTCACCACATCAGCAGAGTTACTGCGAACGGCCATATCTAATGCAGACACGCCCTTCGCATTCACCTGATTAATGTTTTTTACATTTTTAAATAATAATTCCAAAGCTGATAAATCCCTGGTGAAACCTGCTGCATTAATGAAGGCGGTGTTTCCATCCTTGTCAGCCTGATTTACATCTACGCCTTTGGATAGAAAATAGCTGATCAATTCTTCCTGCTTTGGTTTACGAACAATATAGAATAGAGCGTTTTCCCCGTTTGTTCCCAATGCTGCCGGCTTAAGTTTCAAACTTTCCAGATACTGAAAAACGGGTAAACCGTTTGAAGATCCTCTTCCACCCTGTGCAGCCATCAATACGGCGTTATTGTTATATTTTACCCCCTTGGCAATTAATTTATTCATTAATTCAATGTTACCAGTTCTTGCTGCGTAGTTAAACGCAGTATTTCCAGAGGCGTCAACACTATTCAGGCTTAAACCTTTTGAAATAAAATAATTTGTCAGTGCAAATTCTTTATCATTACTAATCCCGATCAGTAATGCATTTGCACCGTCATGGTTTAAGTCTTTCTTTAAATCGGCACCTTTTGCAATCAGTAAATCATAAACCTTAGTATTCTGTTGTCCGGCAGCCGCGGCAAAAGTTAAAGGGGAAAACCCATGACTGTCTTCCAGGTTCGCCTTTGCACCGTTTTTTAAAAGGTATTCCATCACCGGCACATTTCCTTTTGAGGCAGCGGTAAATAAGTAGGTCCTTCCATCATGCAAAAGCTTATCTACACCATTACCAGGTTGAGACAATAGAAACAAAATGGATTCTATAGGGGCATCATTGCTGATTGCAAAGAATGTAGCATCAAAAGAAATCTGATTCAACTGAGAAGGGCTATTTCCTTTTTCAATTTCAGCCTTTATCGTGGCCAGGTCGGTGTTCCCTTTCCAAAAAGCCTGATCAAAGAAAGTATTTTTCTGAGCCTTTAGGCCCAATGATGCAATCAGTAAAGCACCAAGAAGGATTTTTTTCATTTGAGTTTTGTTTAATTCTATCTAGATAGCCGAAGTGTTTGGATTACTAAAATCGAGCGCTAAGTTAAAAAGAATGATTCTAAATAAATAGCCTGATTTAAAACAATTCTAAATAAAAGATTAATTGTCTCAAATTTATGACAATAAAAAACCGGATTGGATAAATTCCAATCCGGTTCCGCCAGCAATCCGATCCTTGTATACTCACCAACTTTAAGGTTTTCGTAATCTGAAGAATGATCAGCATAACTAGGGTTAATATTCTACCTTGTAATCTTTCTTAACTCTAGCGCCCGACCATGCTTTAACGGAAGTCCACGGTGCCGGAGGTGATGTCCAGAATGGATCATTTGCTTTTAATCCTAATGATAAGAACCCAAGGGTAGCCATGTATAAACTCCCTGTTGAGGTATATACATCGGCTATTTCAGGCTGGTGACCATTAAACCCCAACACCAGCCAGCCGTTGTCGTCGAAATTTTGTTTATCATCATACATCCGGTGAAATACTGCTGTTAATGCACACCTGACCTGAGCAGGACTTACATCTGCAGGTAGTTTTCCAATCAATGCGGTTTGCCCCAGCGCCTGAAATGCCGCAGTACGGTAAGTAACTGATCTTCCATAAGCAGGGTAAGAACCATCAGGAGCAATAACGCGTTCCAAATACTCACTGTATCTCGCCATTCTTGCCAACGATTTATTATAGTCATCCACATTTGTTTTACCTTTTTCAAGCATAATCTGCATCAAATCAACCATCATCGGATGAATCACATAAGAGTTGTAATAGTCCATGCTGAATTTTTCACCATCGCTGTACCAGCTGTCACCTACATACCATTCATTAATTTTCTTCAAGGCAAACTGCAAACGGGCCGGATCATATTGTGCTCCGATTTTAAACAGAAATCCTTCTGTCAATCCTGCAAAAAGCAACCAATTGTTATAGGCACCAGTCCGGTTGCGCAACGATTTAAATTCTTCCACATACCGCTGTTGTGTGGTTGTATCCAAAGCCGCCCAAATCCCTTTTGGTGCGCGAATGAAAGCCTGTGCAACATAGGCTGCATCCACTATTGCCTGCGGTTCAGATCTGAAATCCAGGTAATCTTTACTTTTTGGATCAACAGCATGCTTAAGTCCTTCGATGACAAGCAACCGGAAAGATTTTCGCAATTTACCCTCTTCCGAATCATCATCGGGTAACTCCAGCCATGGTGCGATACCGGCAATTGTCCGCCCAACAGCTTCCAGATAGGTTACATGTTCCAGTTTGAGGTTGTAATTGTTTCCCTTTTCGAGCGGCATATTCTGCTTTAACGTTTCATTTGCCAGATTGTTGATCACCGGATATGATATCCGGTATAAGGTTTTTACCCAGAATTTCCGGTCGGCTGTTCCTCCCGATTGCTTTGTTTGAGCAATTGAGGATAAAGTGATAAGAACAAATATCCCTGCAAAGTGCAATGAAGCAACCAGTTCTTTTGATTTTTTTAGTGTCGATTTGAAGCTCATATGTTATTGTCATTTACAAGTATATCCCTTTTCCTGGCTAAAGGTACCATGCCTTATATCTCGCCATGGCTTCCAGATAATAGTAGTCGACATAAATAATGATGCAATACCTCTCTATTCAGGTAGGCTTCAGCGATAGAAAGTATTTCAGTATAGAATTTAAAAAGATGTTCGGCAAAAGCCCCACAGAATATATGGCAGAGACAATAACTAATGACTCACGGCCAAAAGATTTTTTACATTAGCAGCGAGCTTATCGTACTCGAAAGGCTTAAACATTACCAGGTCTGCGTTATTACGAATAGCTTCTACCTCGCGGTCGAGCAATGCAGTGATGAGCATAATGGGGATATGCCTTGTATTGCCATTATTTTTAAGCTCAAAACACAAAGACCTACCGTCATCATCTCCAAGCATAATATCCATAACAATTAAATCAGGCTCAAACTCGTGAAGCGCAGAATAAAGCAGTTTTGACCGATGGATTACCATAACCTGAAAGTCTTCATTCTCCAGGATCAGTTTGATCACGTCAGCATTACTTGCATCATCCTCAATAACAAGAATTTTCGAGCCCATAATTAAAATTAAGCATTAATATTGAGAATAAAAATCCGTATTTATACGATAAAATAATGGAATAAGTACTTAGTATATCTGCATCATTCGTGTTACCTTTTTGCGTCATGAAAATATCACTACAATACTCTACATTTTCGCGAAATTCCTAAATTAAATGGGCAGCCACACCCAAAACGTAGTACCTCCTGATGGATTAGGTTCAAACCAGATCTTGCCGTTGTGGGCATCGACAATCTGCCTCGCGATCGATAAGCCTAAACCAAAAGAGGGCTCACCATGTGTGCCTGCATTTCCTATCTTCCCGCGGTTATCGAAAAGTGTGGCGGCAACGTTTTCTTGTATACCTACCCCTTCGTCGGCAATGCTTATTGCCACTCCATTTTGCTGGTAAGAAAGCTCGATGTTTATCTCTTTATCTTGCATGCTAAATTTAATGGCATTGCCGATTAAATTACTGAAAACACGCCAGATTTTTTCCCGGTTCATCAAAAATGTTACCCTAAAAGCTTTCAGATTAATATGTATTGATTTCTCTGCAGCCTTATGTTCCAGCATTTTGACACAGTAGTAAAGTATATCAAAAATATCTGCCTCCCTAAGCTTCAGTTCAAGCTGCCTGGTTTTCGATTCCAGCAATTCATTGATCATTTTTATGGCCTCTTCCCCGGATTCCTGAATAAGGTCGTACATATGCTGGTCCTTAACTGGCAGGGGTGTTATATAGGATAATGTTGAGGCTGCCATCATCATCCCACTGATAGGGTTCCGCAAATCGTGCGCAATCACCTGTAGCATATCATTGTTTTCCTGATGACTCTCTTCCAGTGCCTCATAAGAATGAATAATCTGGGTATTCAAGATCCTCATCGCCTTCAGGTTTTTCCTGTCTTTTCGCAGATTTTTGATAAATAAAAATGCAATGATTATAATGAGTATCAGTAAAATGATTGAGCCATATAGAAATAAGGATTTGCGTTCACCTGTTCGCTCAAGCGTCAGCATCTGATATCTTCGTTCAGCATTTTCTAATCCATTATCAAAGTCCGAACGTTTCACCGCTTGTTCAGCTTTACTGATGGAATCTGTAAATTTCCCTAATGTTCCCAGGAAATGGAAAGCACTTTTGTAGTCGCCAATTTTTTGGTAATACTGGCTTTGAGCATCCAGCCAGCGCTTTAAAATTTCGTTATTCCTGCTTTCTGGCCCACTTGTAGACTGCAGGTAAGTATCAACCTGGTCTAAAATATTGCGCGCCTTCTCAAACTCATTCTTATCCAGATATAAATTGATCAGTTTAATTTTGGCTGTTTGCGCATCATCAATCGCGAATCCCTTATGATCATTTAGGCGGATACTTCTTTTAAGCATATCTTCTGCCTTTGCTGATTTGCCTTCTTTGGCATATAAACCGCCCAGGTTCCCGTAGATGACGCCTTGCGCCATAATCATGGACTTGTGTTCTGCAGGAAACGACTTTTCGTTATCAAAAATACATTTGAGTGCAAGCTGATAGTGATGAATTGCACTATCTGGTCTATTTATCCGCTCATAGCTTAATCCGGTAGCATTCAGTACAGCCTGAGGGAAATATACAGTTGAATTAAAATCCCTGTTTGCACAGGCGTTTTTCTCGGTGATCGCCTCTTTGAAGAAAGTTATTGCGCGGCTATAATTGGCCTGCCGGTACCTTACTAAACCGATTCGAAAGCTAAGTACAGCTTTGCTGCAATCGTTCAGGTGCTTTCTGGCGAAGACTTTAGCTTCATAATAATAATCGTAAGCACGTTCAAAATTGCCAGAGGAGCGAAGTACGTCTCCCTTAGTAAAAAGGCTTACAGCATACTCATATTTATACTGTTGCTGATGCGGTTCAATTGCATGAAGCATACTATCTGCATAGATTTCAGCAAACCGTATATTGTAACTGTAATTCAGATAATAAATGGCTTTAAAATTGTAAATCTGCCATCGATCGAATGCCGCTATTGAATCGAATCTGGCAGTCGAATGTTCCAGATAGTTCAATGCCCCTGCTTCTTCTCCTAAATCCAGTAGATGTGATGCACTATCAAGTATTGACTTCACAGCAGTGCTAGACTTATATAATGCCTGACGATCATTTTTACAGGCAGCAAAACTCAGACAAAAAAGTAATAACAGTGCTAACGGGTTTGTCAACCTGAAAAGAATATGTTGCTTGATATTTTTATTCACCATAAGTAATAAGTCAGCACAGATATTGCTGAAATAAGGACGAAACAGTCAGATTTAATTTTATTTCCTTCCTTTGATAAAATCTCAGTAACGTTTAAAATAGCGGAATTACTTTCTGTAATACGGCATTCTGAATAAGGTTAGCGTAATTAGCAATCTTTCGTATGCATACGTCCGTATCAAATCAAACGTATATTTAACAAAAATACATCAAATATTTAACCAAACAGAATTCATATGGTTTTAATCATCCAGGAAAGGTTTGCTAAACAATCAGGTTATAAAATGTGTGAAGAAATTTCCACATTTCTACGTTACTGAACAATAAATGAGTAAATCATACTCCCGTTCAGTTTAAAAGTTTGGAAATTGACAGAAAAATTGTATTTTCAAAATATCAAACTATAACCAATGGAAAAAATTAATTTAATTGTGGGATTGTGTTCATTCTTATCGGCGTTCGGAATATTAATCGTTCTGGTTCGTTCAAGTGATAAAGAGAACGACGTGTAAAATTAAGTTATGGCCGGCCCCTTCAGTCCGGCTTCCTCGTCGCTCACCTAACGCCACATCCTCCACAAAGAAGCATCTTGATCATCTGCATTTGAAATAGCCTTCCACAAGGCCTGTGAAATGGTCTCCAACCTTACAGTAGTTAAATTTTGATCAGGATGTAGAACATTTCCGTTTGAACTATCTGACTGTACATTTGATAACTCATGATCTGAAGACTTCATTTCCATAATTTTTGCAGTTGTTTCTTTTTTCAACGCTTCAGTAAATAAAATGTTTTTGCCTTAACAACATATAACATAAACCTATCAGGTTTTTTACAGAGCTCATTTAGATCAATTACTTTTCGTTTTTTTGCTTGTACTTGCAAGCGCCCAGAATACCAGAATGGGTTGGAAAAATAAACGGGCAAAACGTTTCTGATCGGTGTTCAATCCGAACGCGCTTCTTTTGTTAAGATACTGCGAAACATTGCCTGGAAATACGGCAACAAATAAACTGGCTGCTGCCAGGCCCACGAATTTATGATATTTTACTGGTGCGAAAATCAAGCTCGCCCCCATTGCTATCTCCACAAATCCGGAGTAAACAACGGTATCATCCTTTTTAAGCGGAACCCAATCGGGAACCTGGGCCTGAAACGGTTTTCTTGCAAAAGTTAGATGACCGATGCCGGCAAAAACCAGACCCGTTCCCAACAAAATTCTTGTGGTATTTTTAATCAATGAACTTTTCATAAATCAGCGGTAGAATAAGATCAAGGTAGATTGACCATATTATCAACATTACTAGCTATAAAATTGTTTTCCGCTTACCTTTGCCCAATGACAATGCAGGAATTACAGGAACTTGAAGATTTTTTTAATAATGCAGGAAAACAGCCGGTACCGATTTTTCTGAATGATGCCACTGAAATTACTGATTACGAACTCTTTCTACAAAGCCACATTCAACCCTTGAAGGCAGATATTGGTGCAAAAGTTTACCAGCCCCTTATACACCGCTTAAAAATGCTCAAACTGCTTATCGAATCAAATGCCTGATCAGCTATTTTCGCTCGCTATGTCCAAGGTCTTTCTCCGGACTGATCTCATCCCGCACCAGTTGCTTTAATTCCTTAATTTCAGGAAAACGTTGTGCGGTTTTTCTGTCGAAAATGATTCTCTCTCTACTGGAAACGGTAAAGGTTCCTCCTAACTCACTTGGAATTAATGTTACACCTTTAAGCTCATCTGCAAAAGTGGTCAGCAGTTCCTGAGCCATATACGCTGCGCGCAACATCCAACCGCATTTCGGACAATATTCGATACTAACTATGGGCTTCATATTTAAAGTCTTTAAGTGTCAAATCTAACTAAAATTTAATACTACATCAGATATCGTTAAACAATACCACGCTAATGATGTATGATTAATATAACGCTACCATCAAACAACTTAGCTTAATTAAAAACTTCAGGCTATGTTTTTATTTGAAGATAAATTCTTTTTTTGGCTTCAACAAGCGACATTTGGGGAAGTCTATCATGTCATCCTGAAAAATGACGGTCTATTTCAATTTTGAGTATGAGAAAAGGTATTGTGATCCTTATTGATCCAGTTTCCGATAAAGGTTATATTGTTGATGAAAACGAGCAGGATATTCCCTTTTTTATAAGTTCACTGACGGGGGCTGTTGAGGTAGGCGACCGGGTAACGTTTGAAATCAAATTGAGCAAAAGTGGTTTAACTGCGGTTAGCATAGCAGTTTATGTAGAGCAACCGGCAAAAGATCAAAGCCTGCTACCGTCACCTTTAAGCATTTACATCTCAAAGCAATCACCCGAATAATTCGATGTAACTTAATTTCCATTTAGAACAGTTAAATTCTCCTGGTCGGGGTTTTGTGAAGTGGCTTAATTGCGGTAATTAAGGCATCTATAGTTCCATCAGTTTGGTGGCCTGTATAACGGACAATCATTTCAATAATCTGAGGCGGAAATACATTTCGGTCCATGGGTAACAATCCAAAAAGTCTCATCAGCGTTGTAGTGCTAATATAATCTTCCTGATGTGTAAAAATTGCAACGGAAATCTGCTCGCACAATTGCCTGTCGACAGTTATACTTCCAAACTTCTTGTGCAAAGCCTCACGCAGGGAATGCAAGGTCTTCATACTGTTCATATTCGTTAGGGATGATTTAATCAAAAATAAAGTATTGTCATAGCATCTGCAATAAGGTGTTGACATATGACAAACGAAAAGTCACGCTAAACAGGATTAATTTAGTCCAAAGCGCAATTATTGAAATGTATCATCGTCTGTATGTGCGATGCAAACTTTAACAAACGATCCCAACTCCTGTTATTTCTTTTTCAAAACTTTACCACTGTTTACACTGTCTTCTTAAGGAAAAAGCACATCGCTATCCCCTCAACATGAAGATCGGAATCATCTCACACCTGAAACACCCCATCCGTGCGCCATTTGCCGGCGGACTGGAAGTTTTTACACACCATATCACAACTGCCTTAGAATCCAGCGGGCATGACGTTACCTTGTTTGCGAGTTCATCTTCAGATCCTTCCCTACCACTAGTACCGATACTTACAGATGATCACTATGATGAACTGACCGGACAGCGGAGGAAAATGAAGGATCTGCCTTCGGAGTACATCGCTGAACACCATGCCTATTTCAGGTTAATGACTGAAATTGACCAATATGGTTTTGATGTAATTTTCAATAACAGCCTTCACTATGTTCCCATCACCATGGCAACAATTGTAAATACACCAATAGTAACCGTATTGCACACGCCTCCATTTTATGAACTTGAGCTGGCCATTGCTGCTGAACGTCGGAAACCCATAATTGATTACATTACGGTTTCCAGAAAAAGTGCTGAAAACTGGCGCGGATTAGTCAATCAGTGCAATGTTATCCTGAATGGAATTAAAATCGAAAAGTGGGATTTTTATCCTGAATCCGGCCTCGACAGGTACGCCCTTTGGTTTGGAAGAATTCATCCTGATAAAGGACTTCACCTTGCTATCGCCGCTGCCAGAGCGGCAAAAATCCCGTTGCGAATTGCTGGTGGTATCGCTGATGAAAAATATTATAAACAAAAAATAGAGCCCCTTATGGGCGATGACCTTGTTTTCCTTGGACTTCTGGATCAGCCGTCGCTGAACCGGGAGATTGGTAATGCGTCTGTATGCCTGATTACCCCTTGCTGGGAAGAGCCATTCGGATTTGTTGCAGCAGAAGCCATGGCCTGCGGTACGCCTATTGCCGGTTTTAGAATGGGCGCACTTCCCGAAATCATTGCCCCCCATACAGGTGTACTTGCAGCGGGCGGAAATGTAGATCAGCTTGCAGAGGCGATACTGGAGGCTGAAAAACTTAACCGCTCGGATATCAGAAAATATGCGCTGCAAAGGTTCAGCTTCGATACAATGATTGCTGCATACGAAGAACAGCTCGAATCCACAGCTAATAAGAATAATAAACTCATTAATACGATATGAACATCAGCCAAACAGCTCCTGTAAAAACATTTAAAAGGGTGCATTTTGAAGCCGCCCTCAAAAGCATCGCGAAGCTTGCTAATACCACAGAGCACAGCCCGCTGGGTCCGGTTCAGGAGTTTGAATTGTTGCGCGAATGTGGCGCACTGGAAGTAGTACTTCCTGGCAATGCACTCGACTTCAATACACCCAACACGCCAGTCTTACTCGAATTACTAAAGGATGTTGGAAAAGCGAATCTTTCTGTAGGAAGGATCTTTGAGGGCCATATCAACACCTTATATTTAATTCACCTGTATGGCAATACTCAACAAAAGGAAAAATGGTACAATGGCGTGAAGGAAAATGGAGATTTGTTTGGAATCTGGAACACGCAGGGTGCCGATGGCATTAATATTAATTGCAATCACGAGTCCTATATCATCAGTGGGAGCAAAACCTTTTGTTCCGGAGCATCGCTGGTTAATAAAGCACTCATCACGGGCAACATCAAAACGGCGCAAAACGAAGGCTGGCAAATGCTCATCGTGGATATGGAGAAGATAAGTGATGAAAATATCGATCGTGAAAGCTGGAAACCGCTCGGGATGAAAGCATCCGGAAGTTTTAAGGTAAACTTTTCAGGATATAACTTTAGGGATTGTGATTTACTTGGGCAACCAGGAATCTATTTAAACCAACCTCATTTTAGTGGTGGCGCCATACGCTTTGCAGCCGTTCAATTAGGCGGAGCAGAAGCGATCATGGAAAGCACAATTGAATACCTGAAAGCACTTAACCGTACCGAAGATCCGTTTCAGCAACTCCGGATTTCCAGGATCTGTTCGGAGGTAACAACCGGAAATCTTTGGTTGAAGCAATCGGGTAGATATTATGATGAGTGGGTTATTGATTATACACGGACACAAGATCTGATTGCATTTGCCAACATGACCAGGGTAAATATAGAAGAAAGCTGTTTAAAAGTAATGGAAGAAAGTAACCGCTGCGTGGGTGCGCGGGGACTAATGGCTCCTTATCCTCTGGAGCGCATCTTCCGCGATCTCAGCTTCTATCTCCGGCAGCCTGCTCCGGATGCTACACGCCTTAAAATAGCCGAGTTCTTTATTCAAAATCCCGGAGGCTTTAATGACTAATGTATTCGAAAAAGAGAAATTCTGGTCCTCGGCTGTTTCTTTGGAGCAAGAAAGACTCAAGGAAATAAGATGTTGTCTCATTATGGTGCCTCATCCAGATGATGAATCATTGGCATGCGCAGGACTGATTTCAAGTCTAATCGAAAATGGCACGGACGTCCACATCATATTAACTACCGATGGAAGCCGCTCCCATCCCGGTTCAAAAAAATATCCTGCTGCCAAACTCAGCCAGTTGCGGCTGGAGGAACTTCGGCATGCGCTGAGATTACTCAAAGTGAACTTAAAGAATCTACGCTGCTACCACGCCCAGGACGCATCGATGCCCGCAAAAGGGCAGGAAGGTTTTGATAACCTGGTGAGCCTTTTAGTGAGCGACCTTAAACTGATCCAACCTGACCTTATTCTCCTTCCCTATGAACTTGATCCACACTGTGATCACCGGGCAACCCATCAGCTCCTGATTTCATCCCTGGAGCGCGCCGCTATTGCCCGTCCGGTTTTATGGGAATATCCGATCTGGTTATATGAAAATGCAATCGCGTCAGATATTCCGGCACTTGAAAAGGGCGAGCTGCTGTCTTTGGATGTACGAAAATTTCTGGTGCTAAAATCGGAATGCATTGCCGCTCATGTTTCGCAGACCAGCATGCTGATCGATGACGATCCCGATGGTTTCATCCTTTTGCCGGAAGTTATTGCTAATTTTACGCAGGGGAAGGAGTATTTTATGGAACGCAAAAAGATAAATCCGGACAATACACTAAACGAAACATATTTTGAAAATATGTACCTGCAGCACGAGGATCCCTGGGATTTTGAAAAAAGTGCTTACGAAAAAGCTAAGTACGGCGCCACAATAGCAGCGATACCGAAGAGAGCTTATGATAATGCTTTAGAGATCGGTTGCTCCATCGGGGTGCTCACCAGCATGCTTGCCCCACACTGCAGGCAGCTCCTTGCCATGGATTTAAGCAGTACTGCCCTTGAAAAGGCAGTTAAAAGACTATTCGCACAACCTCAAGTGAAGTTTATAAAAGGTGGAATTCCAAAAGATTTTCCAGTCGGCCGATTTGATCTCATTGTGATGAGTGAAGTAGGATATTATCTGAGTAAAATGGATCTGCAACGGACGAAGGAGCAGATAACAAAGGCCCTTGAGCCCGGAGGAATACTTATTCTTGTTCACTGGACGCATTTCGTAGCAGATTACCCGCTCACCGGAGATGAAGTGCATGATCTTTTTATGGACTCCGGCCTCTATCACCTTGAGGCATCCCGCACAAACGACTATCGTATGGATGTTTATCAAAATCATTAAATATGTCATTTACCATTGCTTTTTACGTACACCATCATGGCTCCGGTCACCTGATGCGAACGCTACAGATCGTCAGTGCACTTCAAGGCCAGAAAATCATACTCATGGGAAGCGGACTGACAAGCATTCATACATCTGATCAGTTTGAGGTAATTCATTTACCACCTGATTGTGAGGAAGAAGCCCTATCAGAAACCAGTAGCGAACAGCCGCAAACATTTCATTACGCGCCACTAGGTTTAGCAGGCATTCGAAACAGAACGGACATCATGACGCGCGTGTTTAAGGATAGTTATCCGCTCCTACTGGTTGTCGATGTGTCGGTGGAGGTGACACTGTTAGCGCGACTGTCTGGCATTCCTACTATTGTGATCAGGCAACACGGCAAACGAGACGATCTACCGCATGTAATGGCCTATCAAAGTGCAGAGGTACTATTGGCACCTTTTCCAATAGAAATGTTCAATCAACCGGAAGACAAAACCTTTGATAAAACATTCTTCACGGGAGGTTTTTCCAGATTTTCTTCGCGGCCGCTGGTTAAAGATATAGTCAAAAACAACATTGCAATATTGATTGGTGCCGGGGGGAGCAGCATCAATGCATCATTGATTTCGGAAATTGCTGCTCAAGCCAGGGATTATAAATTCCATATCATAGGCGGCCCTGATACCGACAATAATACCCAAAATACCTGCTGGCATGGCAAGGTTGAGGATCCCTTTGATTTGCTATCGTCCTGCGAACTGATCATTGGAAACACCGGACATAATACTGTAATGGAAACGGCTTCATTGAACAAGCGTTTTATCGGCATTCCCGAGGACCGGCCTTTTAACGAACAGGTAGAAAAAGCGCTTTCAATTACCGGAAGAATGGGTATAGAAATCGTTTACCCTGCTGATTTGAATATGCAAAACTGGAATGAGCTTATACAAAGACTTGTATTGCAATTACCTGATTGGAGTGGTGTAACAGACGAGACAGCACTAGATAAAGCCGCCGGATTGATTTTATCGACCGGAAAACGCCTTTTTGATAACTAAGGTTTTAATGATTTTGCCACTTCCATGGAGGAGGGTAATCTCAAAATGCTGAGGCTAGAACTGCTCCATTTGATTAGGCCCATGGCTTTGAAAGCACTAAGCCACCCTTCCATTGGCCACTTTTGCCATTTATCAAAAAACACTTTTGCATTCTTTATCACATCTTCAAAATGATTCAGGGGTGGGCTAAATTGCTCATGATACTGGTGATATGCCATGGCGGGAATAAGCTTCATACCAATTGCTCTGGTTCTGGCGGTAAAAGCAAAGTCAGTATCTTCTGCGCCATAGCCTGTAAACGATTCATCAAAGCCGCCAATGTACTTAAAGTCCGACTTAAAGCAGGCAAAGTTCAGCGACCAGAATAATTCATGTGGCAACTCTTTCAGTCCGCTCCTAACCGGATCAACTGAACTCAAACCATCCATATGCCGGATAAAATCAGGCTGATCAACAGCACCTTTTCCCAGGTAACGTACTTCTCCGTTATTAAGCATACCCTGCTGCGCTCCCGATAAATATTCCACAATTAAATCCGGGGCGGGGATACAGTCAGTATCCAGAAAAATCAGCAAATCTCCCCGTGCATTGGCGGCCGCAACATTTCTTGCCGCTGCCAACGGAAGTTTATGGTGATGTTGAAACGAAACCTGTTTGACTGGAAATGCTGTTGGTGGAAGCTTTCGCAGGGATTCATTCATCAATACGATAATTAGTTCATCAGGAAGAATTTGACTATCTGAAAGCCCGTTAATCAGGTTCTCAAGTGCCTTTGTTCTTCCCTTAACCAGGGTAAGAATTGATACGTTTACCTTCATACTGCGATTGCAGGTTGCGCATATGACCTTGATTTCGAGATTACATTGAAGCCTGAAAAATAAGACCTCAATTCCCTGATTGAATCTGAAATGGGTTGCAATGGCATTAGTTTCGTTAAGCGCTTCGTTAAAATCGACTCAATTTCTTCCCATACCGCTTCAAAATATTTCCCTTGGTTTAGCCATCTACTAAGGGTTTCCAATTCAAAGTCCATTTTACATGCCAGTGCGTGGGTTTCCATGGTCATCTCCCTTCCCGCTTTCACTGCTTTCCATAACGATCTGAATTCATTTTTCAGCATTAGTTTCATGCGGAGGCAATCAAACGATTCAACCATTTGGTGCTCACAACGTTTGGTCATTTCCTTCCAGTATTGCAATTGCACCGAAAAACCGAAATCCACACGCCCTGTTAATCTCGCTGATGTATAAATGATCACTTTAGGCGAATGTCTGATCTTGGCATCCACCCGCTTTAACGCTTTCCTGAATTCCTCGTCTTCCAGAAATGGTATTGCCGGAATCCGGCCAGCCCTGTCGTATATTTCACAGGTTACAGCAAGGCTTGGGCCATAGCACTGAAAATGCCGTGGCCATGGATTGCTTTCGCAGGGATCGAGTTCCGACTCCAGCCGGGTTTGTAAAAATCGGTATCCCACATCTTTTAAATGATGGCGCTTAGCCAGTGTCGGCGTACCTTTTGGAATAATCCTTCCTCCAACTACATCCACACCCTTTTCCATTTCACTTAATATCTGGAAAATCCATTGGTGGTCTACATTGCTATCAGCGTCAGTGGAAACAATGATGCCTTTTTGTCCGGCAGTATTCATCAAACGCTCATAGGCAGCATCCATTAACAAACGCCGCACTGTACCGATATGCGCCTGTTCAGTTGCAATCTGTACATTTTCAACTAATAGGTTGAAGTCGGGATATTGCGCTTGATATGCTTTACATATATCAAATGTGTGGTCTGAACAATTATTTGCCAAAACCAACACTTCATACACCTCTTTTGAAATCGCCTGACCTGAATAATCAACCTGCAAGCGTAAAGCATCTAAAGTAGTTGAAATAAATTCTGCTTCATCTTTAGCCGGAACAATGACCGATAAGCGAAGAAACGGATTAGGGGTATGCAGAAATAAACTGGGGTATTGATCAGTGAGGCCATGGATCATAAGCGTATTTATTCTTAGTTATTTAAAGAGAGAACATGTATTTCATGCAAAAGTTCTGAAAATTTTAGTTGCATCCCTACTGTTCTGTTTTACATGGAGATATAGCCTTTTTAAAAATCTTCAAAACAATCTGCCTGTTGAGGGGTTCAGTATCAGATACATCAGGCGACCCGTCAGTATGTAGCCCCGGTTTCATCTGCCTGTTGTCGATTTAATTTTCCGTTCCGTTTACATATGAAAAAATTCTGCAAAGCGCTTCTGATCATCTTATTGTTTTCCATCTATTGCATCCTGGCCGTTGAGGGGGGCTTTGCACAAGGCATACCTGCTACAAAAAATGATTCCGTTAAAACCATTCCTGATACGCTTCTTTTCAGGATTCAAACTGCTCAATCCGCTATTACTGAAATCAATGCAGCGAATAAAAAAGGTTATGCCCTCGATGAAACCTCCCGCCGCATAGCGGATGTTCGCACCAGTATTGAACCGCTTAGCCAATCATTTTCAGCAAAGGGAGAACTTGAAAGTAAGAGCTTGTTAAGCTATGATCTCATTCTGCGGGATGCTGACACCAAGCTAAAGAGCATTACTGAAGTACTGGTAAAAAACAGCAATGATCTTCAGCGCATGTCGCAGCAAGTTCTTGATCTCAGCAATGATTCGCTTTTAAAACTTTCTTCTGGCAATGAGCAGCAGAAATTACTTTACCAGTCGCAAATTAACGATATCAAGAACCGCCTTCAGGATGCCGGAAAGGTAACAGGTACAAATCTGGAAGAGGTAAATAAACTCCTGGCTGCAACTTCTTCACTGGGCATTGTAATTAGTAATCTCAGGGCACAAACTTCTGAAAGACTGGAACAATCTGGTAGACTGGCGTTGAGCAAGCAGAATCCTTATCTCTGGCAAGCACCATTGCGCAGCCAAAGTGGTAAGCCAACCGGCAACCTAATCGTAGCCTCTTACCGGGGTCAGCAGCAAATCCTCAAGTATTTTATCAACTCTACATGGGATAACCGTTTTCTGGCTATACTTATTTCAATAGCCTTTTTCGTTTGGGTACATCGAAACTTCCGTGCAGCCAAAAGGGCATCGATAAAAAGAAAGATTGGTGAACTCAGCTTTGAATACATCCGCCCCTACCCAGTTCTTGCAACGCTTATCGTGTTATTGAATATTACACCACTGTTTGAGCCCGATGCACCCTCCCTATATGTGGAGTTAGTTGCATTATTGCTCCTGCTACTGATGACTATACATCTCTGGCATACGCTTGAGAAAGTTCAGCTTCGTTTCTGGTTAGTAATTTTAGGTCTCTATGTTTTGTTGATCGCTGGTAGTGCTGCTGTAGATGATGGTTTCCCACTAAGGCTGCTACTGGTGTGCATCAATGCTTTTTTCATTTATCTGGGCATTCAACTCTACCGTAAAATAACATTTAAAGCCTTTTCTAAAAAATATGTCCGTTTAGTTATTGTCGCGCTCATCGGGTTAAATTTACTTTCCATTATACTGAATGTATTTGGCCGTGTAGATCTGGCCAAACTCCTGAGTGTTACTGGTGTAATCGGATTAATTCAATTGATTTCACTTGCCGTCTTTGTTCAAATCATGCTTGATGCCCTTGATCTTCAGATTAAAATCAGCTCCTGCAGCAATGGCATTTTCTCCAGGATAAACCACAGTAAGTCGCAATCGAAGTTTAAAAAAGCCCTCTCTGTGCTTTCCGTTATTCTTTGGGTGATGGTCTTTTTCATTAATCTATCCATCATTAACGGTATCTGGAGCTGGTTGGGCGATATCATGTCGAAGCCTAGAGTTTTCGGAAGCATTCATTTCAGTTTTGGAAATATCCTGTTCTTTGTAGCCATTATCTATGTCGCCAATAAACTGCAAAAGCATGTGCCTTTGCTATTTGGGGAAGAAAAAATTACCTTCTCCGAAAATAGCGGGCAAAAAGGTTCCAAAGTGGCGCTGGCCAGACTCATTATTATTGTAATCGGTGTGTTGCTGGCTGTTATGGCTTCAGGATTACCAATGGATAAACTAACCGTCGTGTTAGGAGCCTTCGGTGTAGGTATCGGACTGGGAATGCAAAACATCGTAAATAATTTTGTTTCGGGCATTATCCTGATTTTTGAAAAGCCCTTCCGGATTGGCGATTATGTAGAGTTAGCCGACAAAAAGGGCAAGGTTCGTGATATTGGTATCCGCTCGAGCAGGTTGCTAACGCCACAAGGTTCTGAAGTTATCATTCCCAATGGCGACCTGCTTTCAGGCCGTTTAGTGAACTGGACCCTGAGTAACGATTATATCAAAACCGAAATCGTTTTTAAGGTGGCATCTGATACCAACTTAGATGAACTCAACAAGGTCATTGACACGGTACTCGGATCAGCAGACGACGTGGTCAAAAATCTTAAGCCGGAAATCCTTTTAAACAGTGTGGTGGCCGACAGTATGGAAATCAAAGTACTGGCCTGGATCAGCAATATTTATATAGAAGCAGAATTTAAAAATAATTTCTTCAGAAAGTTAATCGTTGCTGCACGGGATGCCCAGATAAAACTAATGTAATCCTCTTTTTTTTTACCTTTGAAATTTTAAGGCATAAATTTACAGTCATGGATTTAAACGAATTCTCTAGTCAACTGGCTATTCAACTTGCATCGCTGTCTCCGGTTCAAAGAATTGCCTTCGGCCTTGATATCTGCAAACGTCTATATCCTGATTATCTTGAATTCTTTCAGGAGTATCAGTGGGGGAACCCTGAAATACTGAAGCGTTCGATTGATTATACCGGCTATGCGATGAACGATGAGGTAGATGAACAGTTGGTCAATGAATTAATGGATGAGCTAGATCTGGTAATCCCCGATACCGAAGAGTTTGGTGACTTTTTAACGAGCTATGCCATCAATGCAGCCTGTGCCGTATGGGAGTTACTGGAATATTTGCTTGATCAGGATCAAACGCACTTGATGCACATCAGCAACATGATCATTGATACCATCGACTTTAAGCTTCAGGAAAAAGATAACACTTTAACCGCAGATGACCTGGCCCGGCATCCAATGATTATTGCTGAGTGGACACTGCAACTGGAACAGGCAAAGTAAATATTAAATATAAATTTTAACAAATTAACAGCAGTCTGGGCTCCCCATCCCTTTCAATAGGTGCCCTATGTACGCATGGCAATAGCTTTTGTTCCGGATGATCTACTGCGAGTCGCCATAGGTGTCCTGTGCTTAAATTAAGTGGCATTGATCCTGGTTTAGGCTGATAATGCAGGTCGAAGAAACATTCTTTCAGAAATTCTTCAAATTCTGCTTCCGTACCATCGTGTAACTTTTTGAGTTTCTCCCGTATTTCAGGAATCAGCACTTTTTGTTCTACCTGATTATTTGGAATAATATCGCTGGCGGCCCCGTAATAGGTACACAAAAACGTATCTGTTGCAATGGGCGAGCGGTCTACATGAAATGAATATACGTCGGTGGAAAAGTAGTCTAATTCTTCATCCCGGTCATAACTCTTTAGTAAATTTAACACCGGGGATGCGCCAAATGCTGTTAACTCCTTCAAATCCTTGAGAATGATTTTCCTGGCAATGTTCCCCTGTTCTGATAGTTTCAGCGCCATCAGATCCTCAGCCGAAACCTCTATAATATTTTCAGGTGAATGCAGCTTGGACACAATTTCTTCGAAATCTCCATTCAGGTTTCTATACCAGCAAAAGGCATTTTTCGTACCATAAAAATCAGTATTTACCAGGTCAGTAAAAGAATCGACCAGCCCTACCTGATCTTTACCGAAAAATTCATTGCTCACAAGCATACATTTTTTTTTTGGAATCATTCATCAGGTTTATAACGGATAGGCTGTTTCACTTTTAGGTTCACTGAGCACAAAATAACTTTGCACGGTAGTAATATTAGGAAGTGTAGCCAATTTATTCCGTAAAAACTCGTGGTAGGCGTCCATATCCCGCGTAGCAATACGCAGAATAAAATCATTTGCGCCCGTCATCTGCAGGCATTCCATTACCTCAGGAAACTTAGACACCTCAGTTTCAAATTCGATCAGCGTACTGGCGGTATGTTCCCTCAGCAGCACATGTGAAAAGGCAATCAAGCTTCTATCAATCTTCTTTCTATCCAGTATGGCCACAATTCTTTTAATGTATCCCTGATCTTTCAGCCTCCTGATGCGCTCATGAATGGTAGCGATCGACTTATGGAGTTCCAGAGCAATCTCCTTGTTGGTTAAGGATGCATCGTGCTGAAGTAATTTCAGAATCTCAATATCTACCTGATCTAAATCGCCCTGTGTCATAACGTTAAATGGATATAGTTCCGGCTAAATTAAAGCTTACAACTGACATAAGACAAAAAATCCCCTGAACATTTTCATATTCAAGGGATTTTAGTGCGTTTAAGCTATTTGCTTAAAAGGTATATCTAAACCCAAAACCGAACCTTCCGGCTTCTGTTCCAAGAAAAGGGTTATCACCAACATAAATACCAGGTCTCCAGTCGAAGGCCAAAGCTAGTGGTGCACCGTTGAACTTATAATCAAGTCCGACCATTGGAACCAGATAAAAGGCGGTATAGTTATCATTGAAGAAGTACCTGTTCCTGTCGTAAATTTGAACTTTCGGACCTCCGCCCAGGTACCAGTCTAAGCCTCTTGCTCCTTTAATAGGCGCATTATACTGTAAAAAGGCCTGAATTACTGTGGTGTTACCACCAAACAATACTTCCCCTTGCAAAGCGGTGTTTCTGTTAAAATGATGTCTTAAAGACGGACCAACAAGTGTACGGCCGTCTCCGAAATCAACACCCAAACCCAGTCCTGTTTTGTAATTCTGTGCTCTAACCCCAGTTGAACTCAAGGCAAAGCAAGATAGTAAACCCAAAATGGTAAATAATTTTTTCATAATACGTTTATTAAAATATTTACCCACCAAACAGTTAGGCTGCATTTATGTTTTAAGGCAGGTAAAAATATGTTTTACAGCCTTGTTTTAAAGGTATGTAAATCAGTTCAATGGGTTCTAAATTCGGATAATGCTGATTATTTACTTAGTTTGAAGCTAAATTTACGGCAGGAAAAACCAAACTTCAAAACTCCTGTTAACACCACATCAATTATTATGCAATGAGATCCCATCATATTCAATTTAACAAATCCATACTCGATAACGATTTCTATAAGTTTACCATGCAGCAGGCCGTCGTACGGCTTTTTCCGTCGGCTATGGCGCGGTACAGTTTCATCAACAGAGGAAAACATCAGTTTCCTGATGGATTTGGCGAAGCTTTACAGTTAAGAATCCGGGATATGCAACTCCTGCAGCTCAGCATAGAGGAAAAGCAATTTCTCAGGGAAAACTGTCCTTACCTCGATCCGCTCTATCTCGATTTCCTGTCTGGTTACCGCTATGATGCGAATGAAGTAACAATCAAACAGCACGGCGCTGATCTTGACATCAAGATTGAAGGACACTGGTACCGCAGCATTCTTTGGGAAGTACCGGTTATGGCTTTAATTTGTGAGCTCTATTATGAAATGACTAATGGCCAAAGAATTTCTGATGAGTTGCTGATTTCGCAAAGTGCTGCGAAGGCTAAGCAATTTAACGCCCTGGGAGTAAATGTTGCCGAATTTGGCACCCGCCGCAGGCACAGCTATGAGGTACAAAAGCTGGTGATTGACACCTTTAGCCGGGAAGGCGGAAAAATGTTTGTCGGCACCAGCAATGTCCACCTAGCTATGCTACATCAAACCCGCCCTATCGGCACCCATGCACATGAATGGTTTATGTACCATGCCGCGGTTTATGGCTTTCCTCAGGCAAATGTATCCGCATTGCAACATTGGGTTGATGTCTTCCGTGGCGACCTCGGCATCGCCTTATCCGACACTTATACCACGGATGTCTTCCTGACACACTTCGACAAAATGTTTTCCAAACTTTTTGACGGTGTTCGCCAGGATAGTGGTAATCCAATTGAATTTGCAGATAAAATTATAGCCCACTATAACAAACTGGGTATTGACCCATTGAGCAAGACCATCATTTTTTCTGATGGGCTGGATTACGAAAAAGTTGCTCGAATTACCGAATATTGTAGAGGTAAGATTGGTTTTTCATTTGGCATAGGAACTAACCTGAGCAACGATGTAGGGTTAAATCCAATGAACATTGTCGTGAAAATGACCGAAACAAGGCAAACTAACGGACGATGGACATCAGTGGTGAAGCTATCAGACAGTCCTGAAAAAAATACGGGAGAGCCTGCGATGATTGAGGCTGCGAAGACTATTTTGAGTATCATGGACTGATTTCTGTGGTAGTTTCCAGCCTGATCAGCAATTATTTCAAAGTTAGCCCATTTATTTTAAGTTTAGTCCAGTTACCAGGAAAGCCCTGCCCTTTCACATAACTAACTACATAAGGGTGCCCCTTAAGGTTAGGATGATAAATGGCATCAAATGAAAAGCTCATTTGTGAATCGCTTTTTTCAGTTACGGTTACCTGGTTATCCGTGTCATCTCCCTCACCGGTGGTAAAAAACTTATCCCCTACTTTGGCATTAAAATCAGCACGAATAACCCTTAAATCAGGATATTTTGGGTCACCGGCAATTAATTTTCCCTGTTCATCGATGTGTAGGTAAGAAATGCTTACCGCATCGCCCCCAATCAACGAAAAGAACTTGTAGTAAAGCTTGCCATTAATCAATACACTGTCTTTAATTTCTGTGTAGTTCTGGCTGTTATGATACCAAAGATTGCCTACCTGCATCGGCAGAAAAGAATTAGAAGCAAGAGGTTGAACCGGGTTGTTACCTTTTTTACAGCCTAAGCTGAACATGACTGTACAAAGTAAGATCAAAGTGCAGGTTCTCAGAGCGATATTTTTCATATGTAGCGGTTTTTATTTTAGAAACGTGGTGAGAATGAGTTTTGCTACAGCCTGAGTAAAATATATTTTGCAGTTAAAAAATCAGCTCAATACAATAAACCGGAATTATCAGCGTATTATATACCGAGAGCGTTAATTTAGATGAACGGGAATCATCATTCGTGATGGTTCCCGTTTTCTTTTGGGTTCCAATTCTAAAAGTCCGCCAACACGCCCCTCTTTTGTACCCCAACCTACGTAATCCTTTTTCCGCTAATGGCCCTTACCCACCTGGCATGTTCACATTTTTTACAGATATGTTTTTCGGCCGGGACTAATTCCATTACATTACCGCAAAAGCAGCATGCATAATTATCTACTGATGTTATTTCCTCACAGCTTGCATCGAAAAGGTGCGGTAAAATCGGAAGGCCGTACTTTACCTTTTCATCCTCAAAAAAATAAACGCTGATTGCCCCAGATGTTTCCAGGATTGCCGTGTCTACCTGCCCGAGATGTGAGATGCCGTATTGCCTGAGCTCGGCGAAAAACTCATCGTAGGCAAGGGTCTCCTTACTAAAATTATCAATTGAAAATTCACCATCTTCTATTAAGTACGTACACTTCCCCTCGATGATGTCATCTGCAGTCTGGCTTTTTGCGGTTAGAAAAGTCGTAAGACGGTAACTGAGGACAATGACGCCGAAGATCACTACAGGCACCGTTAGCCCAACCTCCTTGTAAAACATGGGATCGCCAGCTGCTGAACCTAGGGATATGATCACCACCAACTCAAAAATAGACAACTGTTTAACCCCTCGTTTGCCCAGTAATCGAAGGCCTAAAAGAATGATAATATACATGGCAAACGTACGAAGCGCAATTTCCAGCAGAAATACCCAGTCCTCTTTACCAATAAAAAATTCCGTCCAGTTTATATTTAAAGTTACCATCTCTATAGATTTGAGATCATAACCACTGACGCCCCTATTTAGTTTTAGACCTGGCAAAGTGGATAAAGCATTTAATGGGTTAGACGGGATTATTCCTATTGTGGAAACACAGAACACCAGGGTGATGGGTTGGGAAGATTTGAGTCGGGAAACTAATGACTGACCGCTGGCGAACCGATTGCTTCATTTCCAGACAACTTCATACCAAATTCCACAAAACTTCGGGTTGGCATTTGCAAGCGTTCTGCCCCCACCTGAGACCGTGCAGAACTCGCCCCGAACTTTTCCAGAAGTTTTCTGCCAGTTTTTCGGGAGGTTTCCCGAAGCTTTCCCGAACACTTCCCTAAGCGGGTTACAAGGTTACCCGAACAACTCCCGAACAACTCGGCCAGCGCTCCTGAACAAAAATTAGAAAAACGTGTGGAAAAAGTTAATGCCAGATATGGATTGAATGAGGTAAGTATACCAAATAAAAGAGAAAAAATACTGCACGTTAATCTAAATTTTAATTAGTTACCGTAGTTTATTATCAGTGTTTTTTTTTGCACACTCAATTGTATTCGTCTACCATGCCAAATGCGTTAATAATCGACTACCAACGAGAGCATGGAATTAATTCTAATATCTTATTTAAATACACCTTCCTTTCAAACTCTAAATTGCAAAAAGTTTTTTGAGTTAGCGAATCAAATCAAGCATGAGTTTAAGAACATCACTGTTATCCTCGTCAATAAAAAAATTACTGAACATAAGATTCCCGGCTTTATCGATAATAAAATTGGACGGTGCAGCACCTAGATTATCCAAATTTCCCTTATTTCGATACTTGATTTCTTCGAGCGGTATAAAACTATGTTTTTCCTGTTTTATTAGTTGATGCACCTGATTGGCCTGATCCGGAACAATATTAATTGCCACGTATTTGATGCTTTTGTCATTAAGCAAACTAAGTGTTTCTTCAAAAAAAGGCATCTCTGCACGGCAAGGGCCGCATTTCGGATACCAGTAAGTGAGGAGAATAGTACATCCCTTTAATGAATCGAGCGAAGTTGAATCGCTATTAAAGTAATTTTTAAGTCTAAATAATGATGCAGGTTTTACATCAGAATAAAATTTTGTTTTAAAATAAGACGCAGTAGCAAGAGAATCCTGGCCAAGCTCGGCTCCATACTTTAAAATCGACTTATATATTCCGGTTGAAGGGGATTCTGTGAAAAACTGGATGAGGCTATCAATGGCAGGTTGTGTCCCGATTTGTTTAGCGATGGCTTCGGCTTTAATATCATATAACGGAAGTTTCGAAATTTTAATAAAATACGGAGCTTTAATATTATGTAATACCGCCAGTGCTTCGGCTGGTTTTCCGGCAGCCAGCAACTCGCGGGAAGTCATGACTGATTTGGTGATTAATAATAGAGATCCCCAGTCAAAAGGCCGGGTCTTCATTTTTAAAAGAGAATGGATCAGCGGAATGGTTTTTTCCGTTTCGTTTCCCAGCAATAGCAGATAATACTTTAACATGGCTTGAGAAGCATAAGCCGGATCAATTGAGAGATACCTTTCTTTTATCCCCTCGTATAACTTTTTTTTATAAGGGTAACTATTACTGATATCAGCTAAAAGACTTGCTGCTTTTACATTGTATCTATCGATGTTTTTTTTCGATGCAATCTTCTTTAGGGATTGCTGGTATTGTTCAGGATCGGTAAGTTTGAAAGTGTAAGCATAGCGAAAAGCCAGCTCAGCGTTACCAGGGTTTGCAGCAAGTGCATTTTTTAAAATGGAGGTGGCGTCCCTATCCCCTTCAAAGTACGACAACAGGTATAAATCCTGCCAGCCTTTAATCAGTTGTGGATTTGTTTTTATAGCTTGCCCCAGGTATTGCCTGGCTTTTGCGACATCTAGCTGCATGTAGTAATGGCAAGCTGAAAGGATACCATCGCTGTTTTCGGAAATATTTTCATCCATGAGACATACTGCATTTCAACTGCCGTAGTATCCTTACCCATTGTATTGAGATACCAGTAATGCGCCTCAGCATCATCCGGATTCTCATCAATCATTTTGATTAACTTTCTGATCTTTGTTGCTGCCGGAACATCTAACATTCTATAATCGGTCTGCCCCTTTGCAAATGTGGAAGTAAGCAATAACGCCAGAAGTAATAGGAGTGGAAGTGAGTGGTTATACTTCATTAGCATTGAAACTTGAAAAAATTAAATCTATCAAATTCGACCCATTATTCGCGAATGTTGATAGCTTAAAATAATATCAGTAAATATGAACTACATATTATTGACTGTTGAATCCCTCAAACAATCAACCAAACTAATATCATCGGGGGAAATAATGATCTTATCGCCTTGCAGTGTTCGAAGAAGAATCCGGTTCTTCTTCTGTGTAACATACCAGGTCATGCTGCCAATTTTAGTGTTATAAAATTTTCCATAGTAACCGAAAAGCCCTCCGTTACCGAAAGTCCTGATGGTTCCTGAAAAGTCCGTTGAATCAATAAATCTTATTTCTGTAATGTCGGCCAGTTTAATTACTCTGTTACCGATCAGACGGTGAATAACAAGCGTATCTCCGGTAACGGAATATTTCCCGGTACTGTATAGATAACTACCGATAACAGTTAACACAAAGAGCAATAGAACTCCGCCGTGTATCAGGGTTGTTTTGACATCACCATTTGATGAAATTATTGCGCTTACGTTCTTCTGCCCTATTGCGATGAAGACAATTAATACGCCTGCGGTAATGATTTTACCAAATGTGTCAAGTGATGCTTTGTATTCCATAGGGTTAAGATCTATCCTTCGCGAGAGCTGTTTTCGAGTTCGTTATTTAAAAGGCTTTTTGGTGAAAAGCCGGCTATCTCAAATATAATAGAAATTGAGAATTATTGGAGTATATACTTGAATTACAGCAAAATTAAGATGATCGCTACCGCGCGTGTATTGAACCCTTTTTAGGCACAGCCAGCGAAAACACATAAACGGAAAGGACAAACGCCAGCATACCAAATTTACCACCAGCAACGTATTGAATGCTATAGCATGTTTCAGCAATACCAGGATAGTGGAAATTATGTAATAGCATAAGGTTTTCGATAACGTCAAGGCTGCCTGCTAATACTCCTAATAGCAAATTTAGCCGCAAGAGTTCGTTTAACCAGTAACGCTTTTCACGCTGCATTCTCGCGTTTGATAAGGTAATGATCAGGAGTACATAAACCGGGATGAACCAGAAGTCGGTATACGTATTTCTCCTGGCGATTGTGACGAGCTGTTGGTCGCCTTCAGATAGCTGGTGCCAGCTTTGAACGATCTCTGCAGTTTTCTGCTTGCCGGCAAATTCAATATCAAGTAGACCATAACCACTGCCCCGCAGCAATACTTTGCCCTGAAAATACATGATGCCCGACAAAACAAATAATATTATAATGAATATATGTTTCATGGCTTGTTCTCCTTATTTAAATCAGTAACCCGGATTACCGCATCGCCGGTTTTATCAGGATTATTAATACATTGAATAAATGCCTGGGCTGTCTCTTTAAAATGGGCCGGCAGCGGGTGAAGTTCATCCGTCCAGCCATTTTCGCCCACGCTGTCGCGGGAGTCAATGTGAAACACCCTGTTATCCCCCAGTCTTACTTTGAAGATGCGCCCAATATCGATCATCATTTCGTTGAAAAGGAAGATCATGGCGAACACGATTTTCCGCTGGTCGCCGGAATCATAAATACCTCTTAGTTGAAGTGGTGTTTTGAGCCAGCTACCATGCCCCAGAAAGGTACGGGCGAAAGTGCGGTACCACTTAAAGGGATTTAACCCTACCCATCGCTGATCATTGGGAATGGCATAATCGTAGCCCTGAGTGATGATCTGAATACCCGGAAATTTACTTGTTGCAGGTTCGTTTTTGCCGGAGTTAAGGATACCATTAATAAGGAAATAATATTGCAGTTGGAAGAAGCCGAGCAAGGCATAAAAATCTTTGGATATGAATTTGGCGCCGTCTTTGAAATCAGCCAGTTGCTGGCCGTTTAATGGACGGGAAGCAGTTTTGAAAAGGTATTGTGCAAATTCACTGTGTTCGAATTCATTGGAATCGGCCAGGTGAGTTACCATGGCGGCAATACGGTTATTCCCAACCAGGTCATTCCCGCCACCGCTGATAATGAATACATCGGGCTGCAAGGTAGACAGGTGTTCTACATATTTTTTAGCACTGATCATATTCAGGAGCCAATCACCACCAGAAGCCACCGAATAAACTGCCATATTTTCTTCCATTGAAATCCAATCAATTACGTCGCTAAGCAAAACAGGGTAATTGAACCATGAATCTCCCTCCACTACAATTACGCGGTTTTTAAGTCCGTTCTTTTTTGCAATGTGTTTACGGAAGTTGGCTTTTACTTTCTTTACAAAAAGGTGGTTGCGCCTGCTGTTTTTCAATTTGTCAACCCAGCTCATCACCGGCGCCAACGCAGCAAGTTTACGAACCTGTTCGATATTGAGGTCGTAAATTTGCTGAATGATGTTTGCGAGATCAATTTCGTCAATCTCAGCGCGCAGAACATCGAGCTCATCACGAGAAATACGGTTAGCCAGGAGTTTTTGGATTAACTCGTTTTTCACCGCTGAAGGCATGTCAAAATGTTTTCGAATCATGATTGCTTTAGTAGTTTGTTACTATGCTGTTGACGTTTGGCCATTTAAAGATATACATATCAAACTGTTATCACAAAGTATTTGCAAGGCATTTAGGCAAATTGGATCAGCATATTTACAGATTGACCGCGTTTTTGGGCAAGACCAATTGAGCGATAAAAAATCGTGCAGAATATCGATTTTCGGCTATCTTTCAATATATTCGGATATAGGCTGGTGTATCATCCCATCTTGGAAGACCTGTGTAACTTCACTGGCTAGATTTACTGCGTTAAATTTGATGACATATTTACTTTATCGGAGATGGAGAATAAAATCTTAGATTATTAAGATTAGATATGGTGAACTCCGCAAACCCCGATGTGTGATAATATTGTTACCCTTTGAGGGAATGAAGCGAAACTTTGGTTGGTTTTTATTTGTTAAGTAACCACATCAACTACAATATTATGATTAACAACGAAGAAAAAAACGAACAGCAGACCAACCAGGCTGCTCCCAATACTGGTTTGGATACAACAGGTAGTAATACCATTAAAAACCCTGATGACTGGACCACGGGCGATGAGCCAATGACTGGCGCACAGGGATCGTACCTGAAAACACTTTCTGACGAGGCAGGAGAAGAATTTGATGACAGTCTCACCAAATCTGAAGCTTCAAAACGAATTGATGAACTGCAGCACAAAACAGGCCGTGGTTTAAATAACGACCAATAATAAAGCATAACTGGAATCAAAGAAAATTGCTTCCAGTTACTTTTTTATACAGATGAATGGTGACTGTTGGAAACTCATTGCTTATTCAGCATAATGTACTTTTTACCACAGTCGGCAAGCTTTACATAATAGTTCATGGAGTTGCCGTAATTTTGCAGCGTGATTGAACGATCCTGAAGTAATGCATCTACACCTACGGGTAAATCTAAGCCCTCTTTTGATTTGGACTCACCCTCATCATCCAGTTCCCCTTCATATTCGCTCCATTCAATGCCTTCGAGTGTAATGTAATAACCATTTTTTTCACCGGTCGCTTCAACCGAGAGCTTTCCTTTCAACAACCTGCTATCAGATTTGAACGTATAACTATAGCCATTAGCATTCTTTGAAATGGTAATTGTTATGGAGCACTTATCAGCTTCTACTGGCCCGTTAACGATGACATAGGTGCCTGCGATTTCATTTTCTGTACGAGATGCCGGAGAAGCTTGCCGTGGAATGCGGCGATCGGAACTACTTTTTATCGTGCTATCATTTATTGAAATGGAAATCAATTTGTGATTGTTATTGGTGCAGCTGATTAGGATTGGCGTAAAGAAAACAAATAGGATGATATAAAAAACCTTGGTTATTAACATATTTAAGGTATTTAGCATTTATCTTGGGAGACTAATGTATGCATTCGTCGCAGGATATGCAAGGGAGTGTGAATCAGGCGTCACCGATTATTTATAAGTGTATGAAAATTTACTATATTTAAAATATTAATTAACATCCTATGAAAATTTACCTGATTGCATTGACAATGCTTTTGATTTACAATGTTGTTTTTTATGCAGCAAATCTCTTTCTACAGTTAGAAATTCCTATACCAGTCCAGATTGGATCTTCGATGATTACTACAATCGCATTGGTGTATTTTTTCAAACACAAGGATTCGAGTTTGTAATTAGTAAATGTCAATCAGCTATCTTCTAACCGCTTTTTCGTTTCTCAGGTAAATCAAGATCATCTCTGCAAAGTAAGGCGTTATGATCAGGCTAAGAATGAACGATTTCCAAAATCCGAATTTAGTTGGCCGCCCGTAGCTTGCTGAAATTAAGCATAAGCAAATGTAGAGAAGTAAAATAATGGAGAGGCCTACCGGACCAACTTCCATGGTACTGTGAGAGGTGAAATCGCGCATTTAATTTGATTTTGATACAGTCAAATATAATTATTTTTGATTAAAAACAATATATATCCGAGAATCAAATGACCCAGCCGATGCATTATCCCGGACCGGGAAAGCAAATCGTAAACAATCATCTGCTTGGCATTTCCTTTTTCGAGATAGGCTATATTGGTGAAATCGGTTTCCATTTGTTCTATAATTTAAGCACCCATTTCCAGTTTATACCCTTTCCCCCGGATCACCACGATATTAACAGAGGCATCAGTTTCCAGTTTTTTTCTGAGTTTTGAAATGAACATATCCAGACTTCGCCCAACAATAACACCATCATCTTCCCAGATTTCCTTTTGCAGCCGGCTTCGCTCGATGGTTTGATTTGGGTGGCGTGCGAAAATACGGAGCACCCGCGTTTCTGTCCCCGTAAGATCAATCGTATTTTCATCTATCTGAAGCGTTTTTTGCTGCTCATTGAAAAGTATCGAACCTAGCCTGAATACATCATCGGGCAAATCATCAGGCAGCGATTTTAACGGCTTAGCGGACTTCAAAACGAAAAATCCAACGAAGGCCAGGAATGACAGGCTACCAAGCAAATACTCTTTGTTAGCCGGACTGCCTTTTGTAGGTTTGAATTTGACATTAATCAGATAGGACGCTTTAGGTTGCATTCTTCCTTTACAGGATATGATATCATCACGCTTATTTGTTGAAATGGCATAACCATACACTACAGCAGTGCTGCCGCTTTTGAGCACATTAACCATATAATCTTTCGCGAGTGGATCGTGGGCCAGCAGACGCCGTGTGGTATTTACCAAAGCATCCGGCAGAAAACTAAACTCGTGCTCAAAGCTGATTTGATAATTGTTTTCATCAATCTTTTTCACGGGCAGCACCCTTGATGTACGATCGCCTGATTGCAACAGCAACTCATGCCCTAATTTGCGAAGTAAGATTTCTCTTTTGGATTGATCGAAATCATCAACACCGCCCGTGCTGCAAGCCACACAAATAGCGGAGATAAAACAAAGTAATATCAATCCGACCATATATTTATGGTTTCCGGTAAACAGATTTCGGGCGGTTTGCATGTGATCAGGTTTTATTTACAAAGTTTACAATTTTTTTTACAATCCAGATTAGGCTGTAGGAAAGATATCAAAGTAATTTCGCTGAACCAATTTAAAAAACATGAAAAATACAACGAATGCTTTTTGTTTCCTGCTCTTTTTGATGGCAGTAATATTTCTTCAGTTGCCAGCAAGAGGACAACAAAAAAACGACGCTCAGGATTATGTTTACACTGGCGATTTACCACTTACTCCTATCCCGAAAGGTATTGTGAGAACAATTAAAAGAGACAGTAATGGCAATATGTGGATTGCTTCATGGAGTGGTGTTTTTAAATATGACGGAAAAACGTTTACGAATATGACCAGCGGTGTGAGTTCGGCACGCTTCTTTTCTGTTTTGGAAGACATGAAAGGCAATTTCTGGTTTGCTTCTGTGGGTTCGGGCATTTATTACTACAATGGGAAATCGTTTCAGAACTTTACAACGAAGGATGGGCTGGCCAGCGACAGAGTGACTCATATTTACGAAGATAAGAGTGGCGATGTTTGGTTTGGAACAGAGAATGGGGTAAGCATTTATGATGGTAAAGCTTTTCGAAATATCAAAATGAATAAGGCCAATACCCTTGCTCAGGCTGATTCTGTCCACAGCTCAGCTTACCAGCACACGCTTCCGAAAGACAGCTGGATGCACAATGATGTGAATGGCATTATCGAAGATGAGAGAGGGAGATATTGGATCGCGACACGCGGTTACACTACCATTTACAACGGAAAAACGTTTATCACTTTAACCAATATTGATGGTAAACCTTTTACCAATATGCGTTCCATCATTAAAGATAAAAACGGCAATATCTGGTTGGGCGGTGCAGATGGGCTTTGGCGCTACAACGGCAAAACTTTTACTTGTTTGACCAGAAGATTTGTAGGCTACATCTATGAAGATAAGAAAGGAAACATATGGACAAGTTCCGAACGCGCTGACAATACCAACACGGCGACTGGAAATAGGTCGAAAGGCCCTGCCTGGGCGCTTACACGCTATCATGCGGAATCGCTAACTGATAAAAGACCGATGACAACTGAAATTGTTTATAAGCCCATGATCTTCGGAATTCAGGAAGACGAAAAAGGGAATATCTGGTTTGGTGATTTTGATGGGGTACACCGGTATGATGGTACGGCAATCAAAGACTTCAAGTAGCTTTTATATCTACTTAGAAACCAAGGCTATTTCGGTATTGATTCCGGTTGTTCCCATTCACCCATATCCGGCAAATCTTCAAAACTGAAGCGTTCGATACTAAGCCCGAGGCCATATTCATCGCCAAAGTGATTTACAGGTATAGATGGAGTTTTTCGAGGCATTGGCTAAAGATAAGCCAGCTTTAGTTTAAAACCTAACGTCAAACACACCATTGCGGATCACAATCGAATCCTGAAGGTTTTTGACATTGTATAATACACCATCCAGTTTGCCCCCGACAAAAGGAATTCCACTGTCTTTTGGCATATCGTATTTTGAAATAACAATATGAAACGGCGACTTAACAGCGCTGGTGGTATATAACTTTGAATCTGGCATACCCAGGTCGGTTACCAAAAAAATATGCGTTGAAAAATTCTTTTGGTAGGCATCACCGTTTGCTAGCTGATATTCCTTTAGCCTGATATCGAATATTTGAAACTGCAGTTTTGAAGGGGATGTGGTGTTGAGAACTGTAGCCTGAAGGGCGACATTTACCGTATACATCTCATGTTGCGTACCATCAGCGTCGCCGATTATGGTTCTGCTGCCGCGGAAAATTTCTCTGTTTGTAGAATTTGATCCTTTTATATCTAGAGACTGACCAGCTACGTTTGCTTTGAAGTACTGGACATAGGGTTGTTTTTCAGTTACCTCGGCGACGTCTTTCTTACAGGAAAAGAATAATACGGGAAACAAAAGTGTAAGTATTGTATTATGCGTTTTCATAGATAACAAATATAACAAATTCAAATCGAACGACTACTTCAAAATAGGTTTATAAGCTAAACAAGAAATCAAAAAAAGATTTAGATTTGACTATTAACTTATCTGTAAATTATTTTTGACGTTTTCTAATACACTCCATGAAAGCAAAACTTATTACACTGCTCGCCATTTTCGTTTTAACATCTGTAGATTCCTTTGGAGGCTGGTACAAAATCTACAATTACGCTGGCGCTATTGATCATTACCCGGTTACCTTATCATTTCAGTTAAGAGACGGCTACTTTGGTGAGGCTGCGAAAAAAACTTTTAATGCAATTGGAGTTTATAAGTATGACAAATTCAACAACCCCATCAGATTAGAAGGCAGATTTAAGCAAAAAACTAATGAGATTGAACTTTACGAGCTTGGGAGCAATGGGAAGGTTTCAGCAATCTTTCAACTCCGGTTTTCCAATCAGCAATTAATTGGTACCTGGAATAGTGGAATAAACAAACGAATAGTTAAACTTAAGCTTGACAATAAACTGAGCGATCTCTCAGATGAGGCGTTTAAGGATATTAAAATCCTTCAGCTTGCATCGTTGAACGACTATTATTTTGTCGGTTTGTATGCAAAGAAGAGTACCGGTGAAGATGCAAATATGACCGCATTGAGGATCATTAACAAAAAAACCAATACTATTTTTCAGACGCTTAACTTTGAAAACATTGATACACCTACGGGCAACATCATGACCATTATTTATGATAATGTTACCCTTAGTAATGGAAATAACTTCTACGTTTCCAATCAAATCGGGCGGGTTGGCGGCTACCTGAATGTAAGCTACAATGCCGTTAAAAAGCGATTTATTTTAGATCCTGAACCGGTTGCTGAAGGGGTAAAAAGGAATGAATAAGTTCAACCTGCCCGCTCCTATTCAAACCTATCTATAATGGGATGATCACCTGGTTTTGGAATATCATCCATCTGTTCATGGTTATCCATCGCTATAGCGGTTATCAACTGCTGTTTTAAATCCGCTAATTCAGAATTTGGTTCTAAAAGCTGAATGAGGCTATTAAGTTGCTGGGTTGTGGCTTCTATTTGTATTTTCATAAGCACTGTGAAGCAAATTACAGGCCAATAAGTGTTTGCAAAAAAGAATTTAAAATCAATATATTTGCCATTGTTGCACGGGGTGCTTTTAACTAATGTTGAAGGCTGAGATGAATACCCGCGAACCTGACACGGATAATACCGGCGTAGGGATGCATTGGCTCAAAAGGATTGCGGCTGCCTGGCTGTTTGAATTTTTGCCCTGTTCACTATCCGTTAAAACCGGTTAGCTGACAGGAATAAATATTTAAACATATGCAATTAGAACAAAAAAGCTTTAGCGTACTTTCAGACCAACTTACTAACTGGCAGGGACGGAAAGAATGGTTTTTTAACCGCGAACATACCGATACTTACGAGCAATGGTACGAAGGGCGTTACAAACGTGCAGAGGTGTGGCAGAAAAAGGTGATGGGTCAGTTACTCACCAGCCATCCCGGCATAAAAGAACTTCTGGAATTTGGATGCGGCACTACCCGCTTCACCAGATGGTGGAAAGAAATAGGCATTGAGGCCACCGGCGGAGATCTTTCTCCCTTTATGCTTGGCCAGGCTGTGCACTTATTCGATGGCGACCTGGTCAATGCCGATTCTCACTATATGCCTTTCAAAGATAACAGCTTTGATGCAGTGGCATTCATTACCACATTTGAGTATTACCGCGACCCTCTGCAAGTGATCAGGGAGGCCGCCAGAGTGGGCAGAAAGGGAATTGCATTTGGGATGATGAACCGAAATTCTCCCAAGTTTTTCAGACGACGAATACAGCAGGCATTCGGAAAAAACCCATTCTACGTTACGGCTACCTTTTACACCCCGCAAATGCTGATTGAAAAGGTTCATAAGGCGCTAAAAGGACGTGAGTATACCATTGAATGGACCTGTACCGGTTTACCAAAGTGGTTTCCCCTTCAGCAATGGAGTTTGCCTTACGGAGATTTTTTTGGTCTTTACGTTCACTTCAGGGATTAGTTGAAACTATGGGCTTAGGAAAAATAGATAACGATGGTCTTGAGGAAATCATTCTTCAGCATTGTGGAGAGAACCGTAGTGAGGTACATTGCGGACCAGCTTTTGGCGTGGATGTATCGGTGGTCAACCTGCCCGGCGGACTGGCACTGGCGATGACAAGCGACCCCTTGTCTTTGATCCCCTCTTTGGGTTTGCAGGAATCAGCCTGGCTATCGGTTCATTTAATGGCTAACGACATGGCTACCACCGGGTTTGCTCCTATGTATGCGCAAATGGTGCTCAACCTGCCTGCGTCGCTGACTAAACAGGATTTCAATATTTACTGGGAACATGTTCATCAATACTGCAAAGCCATTGGTGTAGCGATTACCGGCGGACATACCGGTAGCATTGAGGGGCAAAACTCGACCATAGCTGGCGGTGGCACCATGCTGCTCACGGCACCTGCACAAAACATTTTACTGAGCAGGCAAGCGCAGGCCGGCGACCTCATTGTAGTAACCAAAGGATGTGCTACCTCATCTACCGCTATTTTATCCATGAGTTTTCCTAAAACTGTGGTGGCCAGACTAGGAACAGAAACCTATCAGAACGGATGTGAGCTTTTCTACCAGACATCAAGTCTGAAAGAGGCGATGATTGCTAACGCGGCCGGACAGGCGAATGCCATGCACGATGTAACCGAGGGCGGGGTATTGGGTGCAGTTTATGAGATGGCTATTGCCTCTGGCAATGGCGTAGAAATCGATAGTCATGCGATTCCGGTAAGCCAGACGGCCATTGAGGTATGCAGGCTCTTTGAAATTGATCCACGATTCTGCGTTGGCGCCGGGAGTATGATCATGGCGGTAAGCCGTGACCAGGCAAAAAACCTAACTGATCAGCTCGAGCGTGAAAATATTCAGGCGACTATCATCGGTAGTTTCACCGCAAAGGAAAAAGGATACAAAATACGCGAAGCGGATGAGTTGGTTGATCTGCCGTATTTCTCTACGGATCCGTATTGGAGTGCTTTTTTTTCTGCACTAAAGAAAGGATGGACATGAGCAACATTAGGAAAAATATTACAGGCGGAATCTATCTGGTAATAGATCCGGCAATGCAGAGGGCTGCTTTAATGGATAAAATTAAGCTGGCACTGGCGGGAGGAATTGATGTGCTGCAGATCTGGAATAACTGGCCTGAAGGGATAGATAAGCTGAGTTTTATAAAGGAAATATCCATTCTTTCCCATCCCTATCAAATTCCGCTTCTCATCAACCAGGAGTGGACCCTGCTGAAAGAATCTTCGGAGCTCGACGGCGTACATTTCGATGTTTTCCCGGATGATCTTAGCTGGATTAAAACTCAAGTGGCCAGAGACTTTATGATCGGCGTAACCTGTTCGGGAAATCTGGATACGGTACGGCTCGCACATAAGGATAAGCTTGATTATATCTCTTTTTGCTCGATGTTCCCTTCGAGCTCGGCAGGGAGTTGCGACATTGTATTACCGGAAACCGTGAGCGCAGCACGCGAGCTTACCCATCTGCCGCTGTTTGTTTCGGGAGGAATCACACCGGAGAATGCGGATGTGTTGAGTAAACAGATACCCTTCGATGGTGTTGCCGTGATATCAGGGATTTTAAACGCTGATAATCCCGTTGCGCGAACAAGGCAATATCAGCAAGTATTAACAACAAACAATAAAATATTATGAGAACCAAAACCATAGAAAAACTATGCTGTCCATTTGATAAAAAGGACCTTAAGCTAGACATATTTGTAAAAGACATCGACTCAAACGTTCTGGAAGGAGTACTCACTTGCATAGAATGTAAACGTAAATTTCCTATTGTTCATGGGGTACCGATTATGTCGCCGGATGAATACCGTCAGATTGAACTTGAACAACCAATAATGGAAAAGTGGAAACTTGAGCATGAACTGACAGATACCAGGCTACTGCCCTAAAGCTTCAGCTTGAAGCACTATAAAAACAAATGAAAAAGCCTGTACTCAGACAGGCTTTTTCATTTGATAGTCAAGGATATAAGGTTTCCAACTTAATCTTCCTATTTACTTCTTAACAGTGCTTCCAGATAATAGTAATCTGCATAGTTAATGGGCACATCAATTTCAGACTTGGCAGGGCGATGACCGGTGCTATGTTCGAGTATAAAACCATAGTTATCGCCCAACTTACTGGTGTAGTTTTTACTCAGTGAACTCAAGATATGATCTGCAGCGGCTTTATATTTCTTGCCATTGCTGCTGTATTTCGCCAGCTCGTACAATGCAGATGCCGTAATGGCCGCAGCGGAGGCATCTCTTGAAGCATCTGGAATCTTCGGGTCGTTATAATCCCAATAAGGAACACCATCTGCTGGAGTAATCTTATTATTTAAGATAAAGCCTGCAATACCATCTGCCTGAGCAAGATACTTCTTGTACTGCGTTTCCCTGAAACACATGGTGTAACCATATAATGCCCATGCCTGTCCCCTCGCCCAGGCTGATTCGTTTGCGTAGCCCTGAGCCGTAACCTTCTGTAAAATGTTCCCGGTTTTAGCGGTATCATAGTCGATTACATGATAAGAACTGAAGTCTGGCCGGAAGTGGTTTTTAATAGTATGATCTGCATGGGAAACGGCAATCTTATAAAATGAAGAATCACCCGTCATTTTGGTCGCCTCGAAAAGTAATTCCAGGTTCATCATATTGTCGATGATAACCGGGTACTTCCATTTATCGCCATTATGGTCCCAGGATTTCAATACGCCTGCCGTTTTGTTAAACCGTGTGGCAAGCGACCGGGCCGCCTGGATAATTACAGCCTTATAGGCGGTATCTTTGGTTAAGCGATAGCCGTTTCCAAAGGGGCAGTAAATCATAAATCCCAGATCGTGCGTACCCCGGTTGTATTGCTCCTCTTTGATATCGTCGGTATACTTTTTGGCTAGCTTGAGCCACTTTTCGTCTTTCGTAAACTGATAAAAGTACCAGAGTTCGGCAGGGAAAAATCCACTTGTCCAGTCTTTTGAAACGACCATTTTGAACTGACCCTTTTCTACCGTGCGTGGTGAAACCTGGCTAGGCTTCACCAATCGGGCAGAGTCGACATTGCGGATAAGCACATCAGTTTGCTTGCCGGCGGATGCAAAGGCTTTTTTAACATCAACGTTTTGTGCGTTTGCAACGTGGCAAGACAGGAGAATGAGTAATGTAATATTGATTTTAAATTTCATGGAGTCGCTAGATTATGCTTCAAATTCATATTCAAGTTACGGAAGTTTATCGAGGGCAGGCACATTAAGTTCATATCCTGCATAGCCTTTATTCTGGTTAATCCTTCCCTCGGTATTAAATCGCTGAGCTGAAGCAGGAACCGGCCATAGTACATGATACGGTGCAATTTTATAATTTACGCCCTGCAGGGTTGGAACCTGGTTTTTATAGAAATCATTTTTCTCCATAATCCTGTCGTACATAAAGTTATTGTCGGAGAATGCGGCAGTGGTATACACTTTTCCATTGTATGCTGCTTTGCCGGTTTGTGCGAAAATATAGGCAATGCGGGTCAGCTCTGTTTTGCGGGGTTCTTCCCAATACAATTCCCGTGCGCGTTCATCCAGAATAGTACCAATAGTGATGGCACTGGCGTTGGTTAACAGGGTTGCATTGGCCCGTGCCCGAACGACATTGATATCGGCCATTGCAAGGGCAAGATCGCCTTTCCAGTAATAGGCTTCGGCCCGCAGCAAATAAGTTTCTGCCAATCGGAATACGTACCAATCCGTATTTGTTCCGCGTGGTGGCGTCCAGTATGGATCGTTAGCCAGTGCGTTGGTAGAATTGATAAACACCTTATAATGCGGCCATCCGAACCAATGCCGAATGGTATCAAGTGCACCATTGGTAAATCTTTGGGCAAGATTTGACGACGAATAAGGTTGTAGCGGCTGTCCGTAAAGGGCTCTGTCTGCAGCGTTTGATGAAGTTTTCAAGGCTGGGTTATTGTAAACCAGATCCGTCATATCCATCCACATCCCTTTTGCATGCCGGTAATCCGTATTATCTGTCCAGATGTATTTTGTGCTGTACGGCGTACCACGATAACGTCCGATCCCCCTGCCGTACATTCTGGTGAGGGGAATTTCGGCAGTTACGGCATCGACGATGGCCGTAGCGCCGGAAGGTGTTTTTACATTTGCAAAATGCCAGGCCGGTACGGTATTTCTCATCAGCTGCGATCCGTTAGCGGTGAAGCCCACGAAATTTTCCCTGTCGATTACCAGAAACAGCGCTTCGCGGTTTGAGGCAATGGACTTGTTATCCATGCGGTGCAAGTCCCAGATTACATTTTTGCTGGCATCTGAAGCGGTGCTCCCGAAGCGTGCTGTCATCATTCCATATTTACCACCATTAATCACATTGTTTGCAGCAGCTATAGCATCGTCAAATTTGCCCAGGGCCAGGTTGACTTTAGTGAGCAGGTGGCTGACTGCGCCTTTTGACACCTCACCTTTATTACCACCGTCGGTTACCCAGGTTTGTGCAAACTCCAGATCTGTTTTCAGTTTAGCCAGGATCACCTCTCTTTTGGTAGAATAGAAATCGGCTTTAGGAGATTCCAGATCCTGTAAAAGTAAAGGGACGTCGCCAAACTGGTGTACCAACCGGTAATAGTTATAAGCCCTGTAAAATAATGCTGATCCAAGAATCAGGTTTTTCTCTGCCTCGGAACTGTAGCTAGGCCTGTCGATATTGGAGATAATGGTGTTGGCCTGTCTAACGGCAATGAATTCGTTTTCCCAGTACCATCCTATTTTGTTGTAGTCGTCACTGTTCAGGTTGGCATCGGGCGTAATTCTCGAAATCAGGTCCTGGGCAGGTGTATTTTTATCGGTGGTGCCCTCTACGGCAACGTCTGAGAAGATTGATTCGGTAAGCATAGGTGCAGAATCGCCGAAAAACTCTCTTCTGGTTGCTGCACCTAAACCATTAAGTGCGGCTTTCATGGCAACGAGATTATTGAGATTCTCCGGAGCATAAGCCGAAAGCTGCTCGGAATCCAGATAGCTTTTCTTGCATCCTGCGGCTATGATCAGGGCAACGAATCCAAGAAAGAATAGTATGTTTTTATTTGTATTTTTCATATTCATCAATGTTAAAGCGTCACATTAAGGCCTAAAGTGTAGTATCTTGGAGTTGGTCCGTCATTCTGCGGATCCCAAAAGGTCCATGTTGGTGCATAATAACCTGCATTGGTGACGTTGGCATATATTTTTGCTGATTTAACGCGTATTTTAGTTAGCAGGTTTACAGGAACAGAGTACGACAGGGCAACGGTGTTCAGGCGGATAAATGAATTATCCCAATACACATTGAAGCTGGTGCCACTGGAACCTGAATTTAATCTCGCATAGTCGTTGATAGGGTTGGATGGTGTCCAGTACGGAAATACATAAGAATTTGAGCGGGCAAAGCCTACACTTCCGGGCTGGTTCTTTGCCAGGTTGTACTGTTTCATCTGTCCCCAGTTGGATAAGAGCTGAAAGGAGAAATCAAAGTTTTTGAAGATATTGAACTCATTTCTCATCGCCAGAAAATAGCGTGGGGTTTTATATCCCAGAAATTGTTTATCATCATCAGAATAGGCATAATCTCCATTCACATCTTCCAGTTTGAAATCACCCGCTTTAATTGCTGCTTTGGTGAATTTCGCTGCTTCAGCCATTTCATCTGCCTGCCAAACGCCGTTTACCTTGTAATCCCAGATCACGTCGATGTCTTTACCAATAAACCATCCGTTACCAGGATCGTTGGTTGGCAGTGCAAGGGCGATAATCTTATTCCGGTTAAAGGAGATATTGAAGTTTGTGCTCCATTTAATATTACCTTCTATCAGGTTTTTTGTGGTTACACTAAATTCACCACCCTTGTTGTTGATACGGGCAAGATTAGAATATACATTTGAATAGCCACTTACGTTAGGCAGCGTCTGGCGCACCAGCAAATCGGTTGTTTTTTTAGTAAAAGCTTCAATGGAACCATTGATGCGGTCATTAAACAGCGAGAAGTCTAAACCAATATTTAGTGCGGTGGTTTCCTCCCATTTCAGATTGGAATTGGCCATCTTGCTGGAAATCTGCACCGTGTTTACATCAGATGCTGTGCCTCCGGGAGTTACCGTCTGGTATTTTCCACTGGTCAGTTGTGCTAAAGCAGCATAAGGATCCACTGTTCCGTTATCAGGATTACGCAGGTCACGGTTTCCATTTACCCCGTACGATAACCTTAGTTTTCCGTAATTGAGCCACTTTTGATTTTTAAGAAACTTTTCATCGGTAAATACCCAGGCCAGCGCGGCGGAAGGGAAAGTTGCTCTTTTTGAGTTGACGCCGAATACAGAATATCCATCACGGCGAACGGTAAGGGTAAGGTAGTAGCGTTGTAAAAGTGAATAGGTTAACCTGGCCAGCAAAGCGTCGCCCGTATAAACTTTATCTTCACTGTTGGTTGTTGGCTTGACACCACTTGATAAGTTATGGTAGCTCAGCACATCCCCCGGTACAAAACCCTCATTACCTGCCTGTGTCCACCAGGTTTGGTATTTTTCGGCATTTGCAAGCAGCGTCAGGTCGAAGTTGTGAATATTGGCAAAGGTTTTATTCCATTTAATAAGGTTATCGACCTGCCAGTTGTAGCGGGTTTCATTTGATCTGGTTGCCGAACCGCCGGGGGTTACCACGTCAGGGTTTCTGGAAGAGCGGTAATCGAAGGTACGGTAGAAATCCAGTCCGGGGCTAAAATTGATCTGGTAGCTAAAGCCAAACGGAAGTTTTACCTTGCCATATACACTTCCGAAAATGGTATTCTGTTTATTCATCCTTTCGTTATAGGTCATGCTTAAAAAAGGATTTCTGGCGTTCAATCCGCTGTCGTCAGTAGGGATCCGGCGCAACTCTCCGTTAGCGAGGTAACGGTCTCCATAAGGGGAAAGATTGATGAGTTGGGTCCAGTCTGCCTCGAGTGAGCCGGTGCCGGTTCTGGCTTCATCGCGATCGGCGAACTGGAAGTTCATTCCAAGTGTGACTGATTTTGCGACCTGTCCTTCCAGATTAATCCTGGCCCTGATGGCGGTATAGTCTCCACCTTCAATTACATTCTGGTTCTTTTGGTAACCCAGAGACATGTAATAGTTGATTTCCTGTTTTCTTCCGCTCAGGCTTAGGGTATGGTCCTGGCGAAACCCTTTTCTAAAGATATCATCGTACCAGGGTTCTGTTTTACCTGCGAGGTAATTGGCTTTTTCGTTGGCCACGAGGCCCAGGCGGTTTAACCACAAATCTACGGGATCGCCCGTTTGACCGTTTAACCACTGGTTTAACGTAACTCCGGCAGGAAGATTTCTGGGGTCATTATACAGATATTCGGGTGTTGTTGCGCCGCTCCTTAATACGTCGCCCCTCCAGGCCAGGAAATCTTCTCCATCATAACTACGCATGTTTTTGGCCAGTTCTGCGAAACCTGCATTGGTGTTGATGGTGATGAGCGGCTCATCGCCTTTACCTTTCTTGGTGGTCACGGCAATCACTCCTGTTGCAGCTTTGGCACCGTACACAGCCAGCGAACTGGCATCTTTCAGTACGTCTACCGTTTCAATATCATTGGGGTTAATATCTGCCAGCTGTCCGTTGTAAATCACGCCGTCCAATACAATTAATGGCGAGCTTCCGGCGCTTAACGTTGATTTTCCACGCACCAGGAAATCGCCTCCGCCTTTGGCACTTGAGCTCAGGCCTACAGACAGTCCCGGAACATTTCCCCGGAGTACGTCGGACAGACTCTGCGGATTTTCATTCTCTAGCTGAGTAGCCTTAACGCTGGAGATGGCACCGGTGGCGTCGCGTTTGGTTGCTGTTCCGTAACCGATTACCACCACATCGCTAAGGTTCTGCGGTTCATCGAGCAGTGTGATTGAAAAAGTGGTGCGTCTGCTGACTGCTACCTCTTGCGGGGTATAACCAACTGCTGAAAATACCAGCGTAGCATTGGATGGTGCGGTAATGGAAAAACCACCATCAGCCCCGGTAGAGACACCCGTTCTTGCGTTTTTAATTTTCACCGAAACACCGGGGATGCCTGCCCCTGCTTTGTCTTTTACAGTTCCCTTTATGGTGGCTTCCTGCGCGTGGGCATAGAGCAGCATAAAGCAAACCAAACTAAAAAATAGCGTAATTTTTTTTCTCATAATTGTATTTGGTTAAGAAATTAAGAACACAAACGTATTCTATTTAAAACCAAAAAACAAACAGAAATTACACATAAAACACTACATTTCAATTAGTTAAAGACAAAACCAATACACTTTAAACGCAATAACTTAAAAACAAAAAAGCTGTTTACGACAGCGCTATAGCTACTAATCAAAATCAGGGTAATACGCTTTAACAGCAAGATTTTTTTTGTGAATATTTAAGCGATTTAGGGTATTGATAGCCATTCTACTCCATGATCAGTTTAGTCCACCCCTCTTCCCCGGCCTTTTTCACCATGTCTTTCTTTTCCTGATAAATCTTCTGCATTTTGGAGTTATAAGTCCAGCAGGTTCCCTGCCGGATCTCCAGAATCTGAGAGAGTTTATAGGAAGATATTGTGCCTTTGGAGTTGTATACCAATAGCAGCATATAGAGTGCTTTATTAATTGGAATCCGGCTGTTCTGAAAGAGTGTTCCGGCAATTACTGATTCATCGTAACCACAGCGGGTACAACGACGGGCATGGGGTGTGGCACCATTTAAATAGTGATCATTATTGCATTTTTTACAGGCATATCCCGCAGACCACTTTAACTCAGAGAGGTACTTAAAGCAACTTTCTTTGTCAGGATAGATTCTGCTGAACTCTTCAAAATCCACTTTTTTAGCCATGACACGTGCCTTAGTTACACGCTCGATGTTCAGGTTCAGTTCTTTAACATCCTGTTTCAACATTGCATTCATTACCGAAATTTCCACGTTTTGTGCCTCAATAATTTCTGCCTTCTCACGAAGCTCACGCGTTCTGGATTCAACCATCGCTGTCAGTTCATTATTCAGTGTCTGGTTAAGCTTATCATTCACCTGAAGCTGTTCAATAATGCGTTTTTGTGCAAAGTTCTTTTTCTTTCTTAAACTCCGGATGCTGTTTCCTATTGCAAATGACACCAACACCATTTCAATTACAAAGCAAATACTTAAACTATAATAAACCAGCGTACCGTAAGGAATCCATTTGAGCAGTAATAGTATTTTAACAGCGAAACCAGACAGGAGAATTCCGTAACCTGAAACCAAAAACAGTGCAGGCTTGAAACCCATCCGGTAAACGGACATAGCAGATGAAAAAACCACGATCAGCGGGATGATTTCTATTATCTTAAAGTTGAAAAGCGTTGGAGAGATTAAACAGGCCAGAAAAAATACGGTACGTAGAAAAATGGTGCACAAAACTATCTTGTGGAATAGTGGTGATTTTGCTTTTAGATAAAGGAATCTGATGGTGAAGAGCATTCCGAATATGCTACTGATGAAAAGTGAAACCCCGAATCCATAGGTGTTTAGTGCAGGAAAAGAAGGCCAGAGGTATTGGAAAGCAATACCATCGTTGCACATTTCGTAAAGGCCAATCCCGAGATTGTACAGTACGTAATACAGATATTGTTTCCCTTTTATGGCAAAATACATGAGCAGGTTGTACAAGCAAAACACGAAGATCATACCGTAGAATAACCCGAATATGAAGTATTCGCTAATGGCATAGCCTAAAAACCACCTGAAATCGCGCACCACAAAAATAGCGCTTACCGGATTATCACATTTAATCCTGACATAATAAGTTAACAGTTTGTTAGAATTATTATTGAGGTCGTATGTAAAGTTCTTATGTTCATATACCCGGTTAGCAAAATCATATCGGGTACCGAATGAATTTTCCTGATAGCTGGTGAAGCCGTCGGACACGTACAGTTTGAGGTCGGTTATGGACTGATCAAAAAACTCCAGGATCCATTTCTTTTGAGAGGCCTCATTGTGACCGATTTTAAACCTGTACCAATAAGCAGATGCCTGATGCTCGTTTTTGGGGATCCGGTTTTTATTGGGTTTAAACTGATGTTGATATACTGAAGTGATGACCTCTCCGATGCCGAGTTTACCCGTTGGATCTTCCAGAATGTCGATTTGATTGTAAGTAAAGAGCTGGTGTGGGGTATTGTCATCAATTTTAAGCGGAACCTGGGCGCTTATTTTACCTGTGAAAATAAATAAGGTTGCACACAAACCGATTGTAATGAGCTTGAGGGATTTTAATGTGCGAATAATCCCTGCCTTTCCGTAGATGAACTGGAACGTAACTTGCATGATAAATTTGGTTAGTCGGCTTATATTACAAAGAATATTGCAGAAACCCAATTGCTAAGTGAGATTTCGCTGAAAATTATTGCCTAAGCGGGTTATTCGCAAAATCTGACTCCACCTCTACTCCACAGTGACACTACCTTTTTGCGCTAAAAGGTGGAGTTAAGGTGCTTATCACGAAGTTTAGGGGGCAGGGATGGTAGGATTTGACTGCCTTTATCCTGCCTTGATGCGGCGATGAAGCCTGGTTTAAATCCACTTAACATTTATCACGCAGGCAATGAGTGATTTAAAACTCATCGAGTCTGGCCTCCTTGATGATTTCATTAAAGGAATTCAATAGCCCCCGGAAAATGGTATTCAATTCCAGTGAAGTTGCCTTCGCCCTGTCAATGCGTGCTTTTCCTGTTATCGGCGGAGATTTCAGGATCAGCGAATCAAGATTAGCGGTCACTTCCTCTCCAACCCGGGGCTGAATGTTTAAAAGGATGTCATATATCCTCATCCGGTATTTTCCGTCTCTGACATCGAATTGAACGCTAAACTTATAGATCGGGTATCCTTCAAGACTGCTCACCAGGGAAGACCGGTTCTGGACGTCTAAAAATGCTTTCCCGATGAGTTGTCCTGTAGTGATGTCTTCAGACTGGAGAACAGGTCCGGTATTTTTAAGCTTATCAGCCATCCACTTTTTTGCACTGGCGTATAATAGCGGCTTCTTTACGTCCATCCCCTCGACAATTTTTTCGTATACCAGCTTACCGTTTTTGATGGGTAAATCCTGCTGGTATTGGTAGCTTTGACCATATGATGATGTTGAAATAAGGATCAAAAACAGAACCGACCAGAATTCCAGGTTACCTGATATATTTTTCATGGCTATAACTCATTTAGTAAATGTACTAACAAAGATAAATCATTTGGCCATAACACTACGTAAGGAATACACATGTAAAGTGCAAGTTAGTTAAAGGCGAGATTATCAAAAACTAAACCTCGTCTATAACGGAAAAACCTTTTGATCTATCGCCGGAAGTCCACTCCCAGGTTTCATGTAGACGAATTTTTCCGGAAGGCAATATCTCAGGGAATGAATTACATATTCCTGTCATCAACTGCCCGGACGAATTTACCTGATGATACCGCATATCAATTGAGCCGTCGGCACTAACAATACCTATTAAGTGTCCTGTTTGGATTTGACCTCCTGAATAGCTGGCAGTAAGTATAGTACCCACTTGCGAATAATGAAATTTTGTCTCTTCAGAAGTTTCCCCATTCTCAGAATTGGATGATGGAATGAAGATTCTATTATTATAATTGATCATCGTGCTAATTGGACAAGGGTAATGTCTTATACTGTAAACTTATTCCAGTATAGACACATTATAGGACAGGGTTATAACCGTCTGAGTGTTACCCAGTGCTTACCCAGTCGTCACCCAGTGCTTACCCAGTGCTTACCCAGTCATGAATTGGGTGAGCACTGCGCAAGAAAAGAGTAATTACACTTTAACCTCTTGGAAAGTCTACCAGATATCTTTCTGTTGATATAGACTCTGGATTATAGAAGGACCTTTAGCTGATAGTGAATTCAGACAGATGGGAATAATTGAAAAACAAAAATTAGTTCCTGGTATTCATAGAAATGTAGTCCCCAGGGAGGCAAATGAAATAAGATCAGAAAGTAGTAGTTCAATGTTGAAGCCTGAACAATCTTGGTTTGCTATTGAACAAAATTATTTGCTTGCGGTATTTCAGTTTAGATATTTAGTTATTGAAAAATCATTCGCGGTTGGTGGTGGTTTATTAGAAAATAAAAAAGGACAAAATGAAAGTAAATTCACTTTGTCCTCTGAAGTCGGGATGGCAGGATTCGAACCTACGACCTCCTGCTCCCAAAGCAGGCGCGATACCGGGCTACGCTACATCCCGAACTTGGTATCTTCTTTTTTACTTCCCTTCTCCAAGGGGTGGCAAAGATATGTTTTATAATTTATAAAACGATTATTTTTTGCCTTTTTATTTCAATTTGCGGAGAGGGCGGGATTCGAACCCGCGGTACCGTTACCAGTACGACAGTTTAGCAAACTGTTCCTTTCGGCCACTCAGGCACCTCTCCGTTTTCCTCAATCATTTTGTCATACCGACCTTGTTTTGAGGTGTGCAAATATAGTAAAACAACCTATTCTACAAAAAAAAATTACAAAATTTGTTGATAATCTATGCGCACATGATAGATACTCATGAGCATCGTCTTGAATATCAATTTGATAGTTTCGATATCTTTTAATGTCAAATCGCAGTCATCGAGCTGATTTTGCTCAAGTTTGTAATTAATTATCCTTTCAACGATATCATTTATGTTCTGCGCATCGGGATTTTTCAGACTTCTGGAGGCAGCTTCTACCGAATCAGCGAGCATTAACACCCCTTGTTCCTTGCTAAAAGGGATCGGTCCGGGGTACCTGAAAATGTTTTCATCAACAAATTTTTCTGGCGTATTTTTTAAAAACGACTGATAAAAATAGTCCACCCTGGTATTTCCATGGTGCGTGCGGATAAAATCAATGATCACTTCAGGCATTTGATTTTTTCTCAAAATCTCTATTCCTTTATGAACATGCTGGATAATAATCTGTGCGCTTTGTTCATAGGGCAATTTATCATGCGGACTAATGGCTGTATTTTGGTTTTCGATGAAATACTGCGGATTATCTACTTTACCAATATCATGGTATAATGCTCCTGCCCTAACCAATACAGAATTACCGCCTATCTTAAATATCGCCGCTTCTGCAAGGTTAGCCACCTGCAATGAATGCTGAAAGGTTCCGGGTGCTTTAAATGCCAGTTCCCGTAAAAGTTTATTGTTGGTATTGGTAAGTTCTATTAGGGCTACATCTGATGTGATACCGAAAATACGCTCAAACAAATAAATTAATGGATAAGCCAGCAATGATAACAATACGCTAAATATGAAAGGCACAAAGTTGATCCATTCAATTTCCCTAAAGGAGCCTTCGCGCAAAAGTGCAATACCAACGAAAGCTACGAAATACGACATCAGGATATACAAGGCAGAAACCAGAAAACGTTCACGCTTTACAAAGTTCTTAATACTAAAAATAGCGACCATACCTGCCGTAACCTGATAAAACACGAATTCGAAACTATTGGCTACGAAGAAACCGGCAACCAGGATAACCAGCATGTGGAGATAAAGTGCCAGTCGGGTATCAAATAAAATCCTGATAATAATAGGCACGACGCAGAAAGGTATGTAATATAAGCTCGGAATCTCTACTTTTATCGCCCAGGTAAGTGCAAGCAACATTCCGGTTGTCACAATTAATAATAGCGACAGCTGACGGTTATCGGCAAATATATCCTTGCGAAACAAGAACAGAAACGACATTAGAATGGTTAAGATGAAACTTACCAATACAACCTGCCCCAGATATACCAGTGCGCGGCTGCCAATGGTTTTGGTTTGTGCATCGTAGGTTGACTTATACGATTCGAGCTTCTGATAAATATCTTCGTCAATAACGTCATTCTTAGCTACAATCAGCTCGCCCTTTTGCACCATTCCTTTTGTCGTAGAAATATTATTAAGTGTGGTTTCCTGGATCGTCTGGGTTAAGCGTTCATCGAAAACGATGTTCGGGGAAATATGATCAAGTGCCAGATTAACAATTAAATCTACAACTACCTGATTCGGCGCTTTGAAATTGGCTTTAAAATAATCCAATGCGGTTTCAGCCGTAAACACATCCTGTGTATTCACCTCCCTTGCCACATTATTCTCCATCAACGAAAAGTCGTAATTCTTCCCTCCCGCCTGATGTTTGACGTTGAGCCCAATAATTCCTTTATCATAAACAGACTGCAGAATTTTATAAGCCTGAGTTTTATACTCTATCCGGTCTTTTTCACCAAGCTGGGTTGATTTCCATTTGATATCAAATTCATTCGAAAATTCTTCAAGCGAATTGCTGGTTACTTCCCGCTGATATTGATAAACGGGCAAAATGTCTTTAAGCGCATTTTTCTTATCGGTACTTACCTGTGGATTAGTTTTCAGGATAGCAAAACTGAAAGGGGAAATCAGGTCTTTATTTTTCCATACCGTATTCTTTTCAAACTCATACCTGAAGCGGGGTTGTTTGGGAAGGAAAAGCGTGATGATGAAAACCGTAAATATCATCATCAGATATTTGAGATTTGATGAATACTTGCGGTACAGTATTTTATGAGAATTTCTTTTGATTTTGGCCAAAGCGATAGAATTATTGTGCTTTCAAAATTAACATTTTTATCTAATATAAATTTTAAGTGTTTTGTTTGCATTTACCGCATTTTATATTTTACTTTATGATATCAAATTAATATCAATCATGTATCAGGAAAAAATCATTAGTCCGCCCTCGGGTTATTTAACCTTCGTATTAAGTCTGGCACTTTTAGGTGTATCAGTTTTTTGTTTTTTCACAGAAGTCTTTCTTTGGGGAAGTATCTTATTGGCCATCGATATCTTCTTAATTTTTCCAGGTTTCTTAATCATCAATCCCAATCAATCGATGGTTTTAACTTTGTTTGGAAAATATACGGGAACGGTTAAGGCTGACGGATTTTTCTGGGTAAACCCATTAACGGCAAAAAGAAGGCTATCGCTAAAAGCCAATAACCTGAACGGCCAGCAGTTAAAAGTAAATGATAAATTGGGTAATCCGATCGAAATTGCTGCTGTTGTAGTATGGAAAGTTAATGAAACCGCCAAAGCAGTGTTTTCGGTGGAAAACTACATGCAATACGTAAACATTCAAAGCGAAGCTGCCGTACGGCACCTGGCCAATATTTTTCCTTATGATCATTCCGAAGGCGAAGAGACCAGTATCACGCTGAAAGACGGGGCAGAGAAAGTAAGTGAGCTACTGGAAAATGAGTTGAACGAAAGGCTGTCGAGGGCTGGTATTGAAGTACTGGAAGCCAGGATTTCGCATTTGGCCTATGCACCTGAAATTGCCAGTGCCATGTTGCAGCGTCAGCAGGCTACGGCAGTTATTGCTGCACGTAAGCTGATTGTTGAGGGTGCTGTGGGAATGGTCGAAATGGCGCTCGAAAAATTATCGCAAAAAGGGATCGTGGAATTGGATGAGGAACGCAAAGCGGCAATGGTGAGCAATTTGCTGGTAGTGCTATGTGGCGACAGACACGTGCAGCCAGTAGTTAATACCGGAACCTTATATAATTAGTATGCATTTCCGGGAGAAACTTTAAGCAATAGCTATGGGGGAGAAAGATAAAAAAGCATTTGTTTTAAGAATAAGCCCTGCCTTACTAAAGGATATTGAGACCTGGGCTGCTGATGAATTCAGAAGCACTAACGGGCAGATTGAATTTTTGCTTACGCAGGCTTTGAAATTGAGAAAAAGAGGGCAATCAAAAGAAGACAAGGTATAACCGATTGAACTGGTATGCTAAAATGACTTTTCACCCGTTAGTTGAAGATAAAAAAAAATATATAACTTAGTAGCCTAACCAAAAGTTCATAAAATTTTTAATTCATGAAAGAAGTTGTAATTGTATCGGCAGTCAGAACCCCCATAGGAAGTTTTGGAGGTTCATTATCTCAGTTTTCGGCTACACAGCTTGGAGGCTTTGCCATTAAGGCTGCTATTGAAAAGGCAGGCTTACAACCCGCACAAATTCAGGAAGTATACATGGGCAATGTGCTTTCGGCAAACTTGGGACAGGCACCGGCTACACAGGCTGCTAAAATTGCCGGACTTCCTGACCTACCCGCCACTACCATCAACAAAGTTTGTGCTTCAGGCACAAAAGCCATTATGCTTGCTGCCCAGAGTATAGGCAACGGCGATCAGGATATTATTGTTGCAGGCGGCATGGAAAGCATGAGTAATGTACCCTACTACCTGGATAAGGCCAGAAATGGGTATCGCCTGGGGCATGGTCAGCTAACGGATGGTCTGGTAAAAGATGGGCTTTGGGATGTCTATAACGATTACCATATGGGGTCCGCGGCAGAACTTTGTGCATCGGAGTGCAACATCAGCCGCGAGGATCAGGATAATTTTGCTATTGAATCCTATCGAAAGGCACAAGCTGCGCAAACATCGGGTAAGTTTTCAGCAGAAATCATTCCGATTGAAGTGAAAGACAGAAAAGGTGAAATCACTGTAATAGATACCGACGATGAACCTTATGCTGTGAAGTTCGACAAAATACCAAGTCTTAAACCTGTATTCAAAAAAGATGGAACTGTAACAGCTGCAAATGCTTCGACACTAAACGATGGGGCTGCAGCACTGGTTTTGATGAGCCTGGAAAAAGCACAGGAACTTGGTTTAAAACCCATAGCCAGAATTTTAGGATATGCTGATGCGCAACAGGCACCGGAATGGTTTACTACAGCGCCGTCAAAAGCCATTCCCTTAGCGTTGCAAAAGGCAAACACACCTCTGGCGTCTGTGGATTTCTTTGAAATCAATGAAGCTTTTTCTGTCGTTTCGATTGCTAATAACCAGAACCTGAATCTCAATCCCGATCGGGTAAATGTTAATGGCGGTGCAGTATCCTTAGGCCATCCGTTGGGTGCATCTGGTGCCAGAATTGTTGTAACTTTGTTATCGGTGCTGGAACAAAACAACGGGAAAATAGGTGTTGCCGGAATTTGTAATGGCGGCGGTGGTGCCAGTGCACTGGTTATTGAGAAAATGTATTAAATGAATATCAGATATTATCTCTTCATTATATTGGCGTTGCTGATCGTTGAAGTAAAGGCTCAGCAACACGACCTTAAACTCAACAGTTTACAGGATACCCTTATTAAGATTTCCACGGCCGCAGTTGCTGCTGAAAGTGACGAGGTAAAAACCGAAATTAACGGGCGTTTTGTAAAAACACTTGTAGAGGCTTTAAAAATCCCTAATTCCTTCTCTTATCCATTCGACTCATTGAAAAATGTATCGGTCATTCAATCGCCAGACCGAGCGTTCAGAGTTCTGAGCTGGTACCTGAAGCAAAGTAATGGCACTTACCGCTATTACGGAACGATACAGATGAATACGAATAACGGGCCTTTAAAACTCTATCCTTTAATTGATCAGACAGATAATTTTACTGATGCAAATGCCATTAACAATAACCAGAAATGGTATGGTGCGAGGTATTATGAAATTGTTCCGGTTAAGACATCAAACCGGCTGCCTTATTATGTATTATTAGGCTGGAAAGGCAATAATGAAAATACCACTAAAAAAATCATCGAAGTACTGACTTTTGAAAAAGATAACCTTGTTTTTGGCGCGCCTGTTTTTGACGGCAAAGAACTGAAGGGTAAAAACAGAATCATTTTCGAGTATGCTAAATCGAATGCTATGGTTCTTAAAACCGATCAGAAGGCAGGAATGATTGTGTTCGACCACCTGGCTCCTTTTGACCCTGAAATGGTGGGAAGGCCCGAGTTTTACGGATCTGACGGTACTTTCGATGGCTTTAAATTTATAGGAGGCAGACTGAAATTACAGGAGGAAGTAGAATTGACGAATGAAGCCAATGCAATGGATGAACTCTATGCCGATCCGAAGAAAAATCTAAAGCCCATCAGGAAGTTTTAATTTCTAGGGTCACCTAACAAGTTCATTACCTTCCGGGTATACTAAATATTTGTGAGTTTGCCAATCACTGACTATATTGCGCCCTGCAAACTAGCTTAAACAACACACAAATTCTGAATTCATAAACTAAAACCAACAAACGTTTTATGCAAACATCTAGTGAAACGACTAGCATTGACCATGATAAGGAGTTAGACCTCCATTTAGCAAGTCAGGGCGTATCAAGTGAGAAACTATTTAGCCATCCCGTAGGTTTATTTGTACTGTTCTTTACTGAAATGTGGGAACGCTTCAGCTACTATGGTATGCGTGCCATTTTAGTTTTATTTTTAATCAGTGATCTAAGTAAAAATGGCTGGGGCTGGCCTCGTCCGGAAGCACTGCAACTTTATGCATTATATACCGGACTTGTTTATTTTACGCCAATACTGGGCGGATTAATCGCCGACAGATTTACAGGTTACAGAAAGGCTGTTATCCTTGGCGCTGCTATCATGACCCTTGGACATGCTTCAATGGCTCTGGAAGGAATCAGTACCAATTTCTTTTATTTAGGTTTACTACTGCTTATCGTCGGAAACGGATTCTTTAAACCAAATATTTCCTCCATTGTAGGTAAACTCTACCCTCCTATCAGCGATAAAAAAGACAGTGCCTACGCCATTTTTTACATGGGTATCAACTCAGGTGCCTTTATAGGTATGTTAATGTGCGGTTATATTGGCGAAAAAGTGGGCTGGCATTATGGTTTCGGATTAGCAGGAGTTTTCATGCTTTTCGGGATGCTCCAGTTTTACTTTGCACAAAAAATATTCGGTGTAATCGGTGCTGCTGTTGATAAAACCGAAAAAGTAGAAAAAGCAGACCCGACTGTTGTTGAAATCCCTAAACATGTGAGGAGTCAGCGTTTATGGGTGATCGCCATCCTTTCTATATTTACAATTTTCTTCTGGATGGTTTTCGAACAGGCTGGCGGATCTATGACAATCTTCGCCAAGGATTATACATTGAGAAACCTGACAGGAGGTGCAGCGACAACTTTTAAATGGATTGACAGTATTTTAACCATTTTCCCTTTGGTAGCGGTAACTGTAGTATTGGCCAGTTTAGCTTCTAAAATATTTAAAAAATATCCGGCAACCATTTTGTTTACCCTGTTAAGCTTTGTTATCATCTGGGTTATTGCCATCTGGAAAGTAGACAGAGAGTTAGGTTCTGTAAGCACAGAGGTTCCTGCTTCATGGTTCAGCGTTTTAAACAGCTTTTTCATTGTTTCACTTGCACCAATCTTTTCCAAATTCTGGGAGAGTAAATTTAACCCCAGCGGTCCGGTGAAATTTGGTTTAGGGTTAATATTTGTAGGGATCGGTTTTGCGGGTTTAGCCTACGGCGGATCAGATATCCCTCAGGGCGCTACTTCAGCCCAGGTAAGTTTATTCTGGCTAATTTTTGCTTATTTCTTCCATACTGTTGGTGAGCTTTGCATTTCCCCAGTCGGATTATCTTACGTGAGTAAACTTGCCCCTCCCAATCTGGTAGGCCTGATGTTTGGCGTTTTCTTTACCTGTACAGCGATTGGAAATTACCTTGCAGGTGCAACCGGTTCTTTAATCGATAAAATCAGTGCAGAATATTCTATATCAACCTTCTTCTTAATATTCACTATTATTCCGGTAGTGGCCGGATTCGTGATGTTTGCTATTAGTCCGATATTGCGTAAATGGATGCATGGCGTACACTAGAAAATAAAATAATCTAATTTTTAAAAACCCGCCACTACTGGTGGGTTTTTCTGTTAAAAACTTGTAATGGAAAAAGAAATAACATTAGAGCAGATTCAGAATTTTGAAGGTAAATATCCAAAGCAACTTTGGTACCTGTCACTTGTAGAGATGTGGGAGCGATTCTGTTTTTACGGTATGCGCGGTGTACTCGCCTTTTTCATGGTGGAGCAACTGGGTTTGAGCGACCAGAAATCAAATCTTCAATATGGTGCAATACAAGCATTTGTGTATGCTTTTACTTTTATAGGTGGCATTTTTGCCGATAAAGTATTAGGCTTCAAAAAATCTTTGTTCTGGGGTGGTTCGCTGATGATTTTGGGAAACCTCATCCTCGCGGTTTCTCCACACGATTTCTTTTATGCGGGCATTACGCTTTCAATCATTGGAACCGGCTTCTTTAAACCCAACATCTCATCGATGGTTGGTGAACTGTATCACGAGAAAGATAACAGAAGAGATGCGGGCTATGGGTTGTTCTATGCGGGAATAAATATTGGTGGTTTGCTTGGTGGTGCGATGTGCATTTATCTGGGCAAGTATTACAACTGGCACTATTGCTTTCTATCGGCAGCATCGGTGATGGCGTTTGGTCTTGGTACGTTTATCTTTACTAAAAAGCACCTCGGACCTATTGGTGATTCTCCACTCCTTAACCTCGATAAAAAGAAACGTACAATTTATGAAATCGCCGTCTACATCGGCTCGCTGATATCGATTCCACTAATCTTTATCATGGTAAAGAACACCGATTATACAGATTATTTCATGTACACCATTGGCATTATAGCCCTGATTTATTTTATTTATGAAACAGCTATGGTACCTACCCTGCAGGCGAAATATAAACTGATTGCAGCTTTTGTTTTCATTTTTTGTTATTTCATTTTTATGGCTATTTCTGAGCAAAGCGGCGGCTCATTATCGCTCTTTGCAAAAGATAATCTCGATCATAGTCTGGTTTTTCTTAACATCGACCCTAATGTGGTTAACAACAGTGTAAACTCACTATTTGTGATTATTTTCAGCCCGTTGATAGGTATTTTGTGGATAGGGATGCATAAACGCAAGATAGAACCTAATACCGTTGTTAAGTTTGGAATCGGTTTTCTGTTACTGGCACTCAGCTTTTACGTTTTCTATGCTACGCGTTTCTTTGCCAATGCGCAAGGGATTAGTTCGTTGAATATTTTCACGTTAGCCTATCTTTTGCTTACCCTCGGAGAACTTTGCCTGGGTCCAATCGGGATGTCGATCATCACCAAACTTTCCCCAAAAAAGATGTTCGGTATGATGATGGGATTATGGTTTCTATCCAGTGCTTTCGGGCAGCTTGCAGCAGGTAAACTAGGCGCAGAAATGTCGACTATAGAGAATGCTTCGCTGATGGCTAAACTAGTTGCTTACACCGAGGGATACAAGGTTTTAGCATTGTATTCATTAATTGCCGGCGTTGGACTGATCGTGTTTTCGCAGCTGGTGAAGAAATTAATGGGCGAAGTTCGTTAAGCTTTACATCAAACATTTAATCCCTATTAGGCTTCCGGATAGGGATTATTCACTTTTAATATTTACTTTCGCAGTTTGAAAGCTAAAATGGCTTTCGTTAAAAAAATAATAACCGTGTCAGACAGTTTAGTTATCATCCCTACTTATAACGAAAAGGAAAATATAGAAAAGATTATCCGAAAGGTATTTTCTTTGACTCAGCCTTTTCATGTTTTAATTATTGATGACGGCTCGCCCGATGGCACAGCTGAGATTGTAAAATCGCTGCAGGGAGAGTATCAGGATCATTTGTTCATAGAAGAGCGGTCAGGGAAGCAAGGACTGGGCACAGCCTACATTTATGGTTTCAACTGGGCTTTGCAACGGGACTATCAATACATCTTTGAAATGGATGCAGATTTCTCGCATAATCCCGACGATCTTGCCCGCTTACGTGATGCCTGTTTACAAGGTGCGGATGTGGCGATTGGATCGAGATATGTAAAAGGTGTTAATGTGGTAAACTGGCCTATGGGCAGGGTGCTGATGTCGTATTTCGCCTCAATGTATGTGCGGTTTATCACCAGAATAAATATTCAGGATGCCACTGCCGGTTTTAAATGTTATCGCCGGATTGTACTGGAGACTATTCCGCTAAACAAAATACGGTTCGTGGGGTATGCCTTCCAGATCGAAATGAAATTTACGGCCATCAAATTCGGTTTCAATGTGGTAGAAGTCCCCATCATCTTCACTGATCGGACTGAAGGGACATCAAAGATGAGCACGCGAATTTTCCGTGAAGCATTTTTAGGTGTTATCCAGATGAAAGCAAGTAGCTGGTTCAGGGACTATAACCGGAAATCATCCATCTAAAGGCCTGGATTTAGATGCTCTGATCATTGCTCCATAGTCCTGCCCTTTTTCCATTGCACTAACGGTCATGGTCAGTCTTTTAGTTCGGGTAGCTTCTGTTTTAGCCTCGTTAATCCATTTAATAAAATAGTTTTGATGCGACTTCGGTTGCCCCAGAAAATGCTCCAATAGTCCTTCCCCATCGGCCAGGCATATCTCCAGATCTTCGGGCATTTCAATTTTGAATGTCATGTCCTCTTCCAAGGATAATTCAATAGCTGCTCCCGCCTCTTTTTTAAGCTTTTTACGAAGCTCAGATCGCAGCGCAATGATGTAATCCCCCTCGCCCATTGGAATGGTGGCCAGACCGCTTATTTCAAGCGCATCAATTGTTCCTTTCACCCTGAAACTTACTTTGCAACCGGGTTTTATTTCGTTTGCCTTAGCCGCGGGAATGAATACATAACTCCATCCCGTCTTTTCGCCCATTTGCGCGAAGCGCTCTATTTCTGCTTTAAGGTGAACCATAACTAAATCTCGAGGACATTACATCAGCCAAGATATGAATTAATCGGGTGGTATTAGTGAACTGCTACCGGATTCATCACAATCTCGAGCTTGGCAAACTTCAAAACTTCAATACTTGGAAAACCAAAATCTTCCACTACTTTACCTAAGATCAGATAGCAGCCCTTCCCTTTAAAAGGATACAACGGTGTAGTATTCGGAAAATGGGTGGTATCAAAGAAATCGCCCTGATCATCTATAAAGGTGCCGAACCACATCTTAGTATTTTTGATAGTACGGACAGTTTTCTCACAAACATAATTACCAACCATTTTCACTGTCTGCCCCACAAATCGCTGCAGATCTGCCGCCTTTACGTCACCACGGTATTTGGTTTTCAAAAAGTCGAACATGGTGTAATTTAGAGGAAATCCCAATAGCTCCAGCTCTGCATAGGCATCTTCCAAAGCGGAATTCTCGAGTTCTGGCAACTGATATACGCTATGTTCTACACTAAACAGCTCAGCGGTATTGGTTAACTTCCGCTGGTGCCCGAGATAGTTATGAATATCCCATAACAGGCTCTTCTTATCTTTGCCCGTGAACCTTAGCGCGCCCAAACGAATCAGTAAAATAGCTTGTTCCAGTGTAATCTGTGTACGCTTCACAAAGTCCTCCAGGTTCTTAAAATTGCCATTTAACCCACGCTCGTGGGGTATTCGTTCGATAAACTTATTTTCAAGCCCCTGTATACCTATAAAGCCTAGGTAGGCTTCATTCCCTTTTATATTGACCACCTCATCGCTATAGTTTACACAAGGCAAATGCACCCTGGCGCCTGTTTTCTGTAATTCATGTACATACACCCATCTGCTGTAAAAACCTCCGTAATTGTTCAGTACCGCAACCATGAACTCTTTTGGGAAATAAGTTTTAAGGTAAAGGCTTTGATAGCTTTCTACCGCGAAGGAAGCCGAATGGGCTTTCGAAAAGCTGTAGCCTGCGAACGATGAAACCTGCCGCCAAACCTCTTTAGTCACTTCTTCATCACGTCCTAACTGTTTCGCGGAATCGAAAAAACGTTGTACCAGTTTATCAAACTCCAGTTTCGACCGGTACTTGCCACTCATGGCTCGCCGCAATATGTCTGCATCGGCCAGATCCAAACCCGCATAGTGATGACAGATCTTAATCACATCCTCCTGATAAACCATAACACCGAAGGTTTCCAGCAATTGCTCTTTCATCACCGGGTGGAGGTATTCGACCTGGTGAGGAGCATGATAACTCTGAATGTACATTTTCATCATACCAGAGCTGGCTACCCCGGGACGGATGATAGAGCTTGCTGCAACCAGCGTAAGGTAATCTTCACAAGTAAGCTTTTTCAACAATTGACGCATGGCCGGCGATTCGATATAAAAGCAACCGATGGGCTGACCTTCCCTGAGCTCAGCGTTCAGTCTCGGGTCGTCCCGAAACCTGGGGAAGTTATGAATGTCTACATCCTTACCCTGGTTTTCCTTAACAATACGAACAGCCTCTCTAATGTGCCCTATGCCCCGCTGACTTAAAATATCGAATTTCTCGAAACCAATAAATTCGGCTTCATACATATCCCATTGTACGGTTGGAAAGCCTTTGGGAGGTAAATCCAAAGCAGTATAGTAAGTAAGCGGCTCTTCAGAAATTAAGATCCCGCCAGCATGAATCGATCTTTGGTTGGGCATATCTCTCATGAGGCTGTGGACCAGCATTAACTTTTTAAACGTAGGGTTTTGGAGGTTGTCCCTTTCTTTTGTCTGGTCGCTAAAACTGTCAATTTCTTCTTTGGGCAAGCCAAGTACTTTTCCTATTTCGCGGATAATTGCCCTGTCTTTAAAAGTACTCATGGTTCCTAGAAATGCTACATGTCCTTTAGGATACCGATCAAAGAGGTAGCGCTGTATCACCTCCCGTTCGTCCCATGAAAAATCGATATCAAAATCAGGCGGACTTGTACGTTTTTCATTTAAAAACCGTTCAAAATACAAATCAAGTTCAATTGGATCAACGTCTGTAATGCGTAAACAATAGGCAACAATGCTATTGGCTCCAGATCCTCTCCCCACATGATAAAAACCGCACTTGTCGATAGCGAAACGAATAATATCAAAGGTAATCAGAAAGTATGCACAGTAATCCAATGCTTCAATTACCCTGAGTTCCTTTTCGATCCTTTCCCTGGCAACAGCATGGCCCATCCCATATCTGTATGCTAAACCTTTCAACGCGAGATAGCGAAGCATCAGCCGGTCACCATCCGGACCTGTTCTAGTATAAGTTTTTTTATTTTTTGAGAACTTGCCCTTCACTAGGTAGTCATCCATGGAGCAACTATCAAATATACGCCGGGTGTTTTCGAGTATAAAAGGATATTCGGCAAACTGATTTTCAATTTCCTGTTCCGAAATCAAAACTTCTGCTTCCAAACATTTATCTGCTTCATCAACTTTAGTTAGCAAGGTGCTGGAACTGATTGCCCGCAAATACTCATGCAAACGATACTCATACTTTCCTGTAACTGTTACCGGGTGCCAAACCACCAGCTTATGCCTGATATAATCCAAAGGATGGGAATACAAAAAATTGAGTTGGTCACGTCGTATGCCCATAAACTCATTTGATCTCAAGGTCCGGTCGGAATTTTTGGAAAAAGGATAAATCACAAAAGCATTTTCGAAAGCTGGTGCAGTTCGTGGAAGTTCTTTCTGATTCAGGTTATGAAAGGTTAAAAACTCGTTGAGCTCCCGCATACCTTCCTTGTTTTTTGCTATACCAATGTAAAGTAAAAGGTTATTTAACCGGAATTCAATGCCGGTAACCGGCTTAATTAAATATGGGTCATTTCCTGCGTGCTGTTCTGTTTTGTCGACCTTGAGTTTTTGCTTTTCGCATTCACGGATAAACTCCATGGCACCCGTTGAATTATTGATATCGGTTAAAACCAATTGGTGAATATCCAATGCGCGGGCCTGACGTACAATTTCCTGAACGGGAATGGTTCCATATTTAAGGCTATATGTAGAATGCACGTTTAGAAACATTTCAGTATCAGGTACAAGATATGGTGGGTGATTGAATGATGGGTGGACAGTTTAACTAATCCAGCTTCGTTGCTGTTCCCAGGTCAGTATTAATGAAGGTTCTGATCCGCGAACGTCTCTTCTCTTCCGTCTCATCCGGCCGCTCTGTTGTCGCTTTTTTCTTCCTGGGGTTATATTTAATTACTTTATTATTTTCGTCTTTAAGCGGGGGCTTGACGATGCAGGCTTTCACTACCGATTCTAATCCATAATGATCCCGTACTTTATCCATTGCCTGGTACAAATCGTATTCAACTTCAGAAGTATGGTACAGGCCAATCTGCTCAAACCCGCTCACCAGATGAGACAGTTTTACCCCGATCAGGCGCAACATCATCCGGCGGGAATAGAGTCGCTCAAACAAGTCGTGCGCTTTTGCGGTCAGGAATGAATCCAGCGCAGTATAGGGAATCCGCGCCTGCTGGGTAACCGTTTCGAAATTCGAGTACCGGATCGTAACCGTAATGCAGGCTGTAAGTTTCTGCTGGTGCCGGAGTTCATAAGTTAAATTGGTAACCATTCCACTTAGTATAGCCTTCATCTTCGAAATATCCATACTGTCACTTTCAAAAGTTGTCTGGGTACCGATTGATTTACGTTCCCGGTAAGGCACTACGGGCGAAAGATCAATTCCGTTGGCTTTCTGCCAGATGCCCAGTCCATGCTGACCCAAAATCTTAAACATCAAATCCTGCGGAACTTCTGCAAGTGTTTGTATTCTACGCACGCCCATCTCACTTAGCCTTTTATAGGTTGAATCGCCAATGCCCGGTATTTTATGCACGGCCAGGGGATTCAGAAATGAGCGTACTTCAGGCAAGGGGATTTTGAGCTCTCCATTAGGTTTACACTCATTGGTTACGATCTTTGAAACCGTTTTATTAACAGATAAGCCAAAAGATATCGGTAAGCCGGTTTCTTTAATGATGGTTTGGCGCAATTCGGAAGCAAATTTCATGGAGCCAAAAAACTTGTCCATTCCGGTCATGTCGATATAGTGTTCATCGATGCTCGCCTTTTCGAAAAGCGGGACTTTATCTGCAATAATCTCTGTGATTTCATGAGATGCTTTGGAATAGTCTTCCATATTCCCGCGGACAAATATTGCCTGGGGACAGAGTTGTCTGGCCATCCTTCCTGGCATAGCGGCATGTACACCAAACTTACGGGCCTCATAACTACAGGAAGTTACGACGCCCCGATCAGATCCGCCTCCAACAATAACAGGCTTCCCAACCAGGCTGGGATTTTTCCTTAATTCTACAGATACGAAAAAGGCATCCTGATCCATGTGTATGATATGTTTATCAGTCTGGTTCATATCATCAGCGTTTAAAATGTTAAGAATAATTTTACAATCAAAATTACTAATATATTTAGCTTTGACTTAAAAATGAATTCGTGAATTATCCACAATATACTAACATTTTTAGCTTAACGTTTTTTGTTCTGAATGTTGGTGCATAAAAAATGCCCTGATATTGCTATCAGGGCATTTCAATATTTATGCTATTAGTCTTATTTATTGCTTAACAATTTTAAACTCCGTTCTTCTGTTTAACTGGTGATCAGCATCGCTGCATTCTACACCATTGCTACACTTGTTTAACAGTTGCGTTTCGCCGTAACCTTTAGCCGTGATGCGGTTTTTAGCAATGCCTTTTGATATGATATACTGAACGGCAGACTCAGCTCTTTTTTGCGACAAGCTTAGGTTATAGCCATCCTTTCCGCGGCTATCGGTGTGCGAGCCCAGCTCAATCCAGATCGTTGGATTTTCAACCAAAATCTTAACCAGCTTATCCAGTTCAACCGCTGCATCCGGACGAATGTTCCATTTATCGAAATCGTAGTAAATATTTTCCAGTCTGATCCCTTTCATCAACTCAATTGCTTCAAGGTATAAATCCTGTTTCAACACTTCCGATGTTGTTAAGCCAATGGTCGCCAGGTTTTCTACCTCAGATCTGTAAGCGGTTTTTTCAGCAGAAACATTGTACTCAGATTCTTTCGCGAGATTAAACTCATAGAATCCGTTTTCATCTGTTTCGGTTTTGATTACTGAGCCATTCACTTTAGCAAGTGTAACCACCGCATTCGTTAATGGATCGCTGGTTTTACGATCGAAAACCCGTCCTTCCAGTTTAAAAGCTAATATCGCTTTCTGATCTATCGAATAAATATCATCACTACCCACTCCACCTTCACGGTTTGAGGACAGGTAAACAATGCCGCCTTTTTCATTCAGACTGAAACTAAAGTCATCCTGCGGAGAGTTAAAGGGGTAACCAAGATTCTCTATTACACCAATCCCACCTCCTTGTCTTAAAGCCTGGTATACATCCAGTCCGCCCATACCCACTCTGCCATCGCTTGAAAAATAAAAATTATCTTTCTCATCGAAAACCGGACTCCGTTCGTTACCAGGTGTATTGACCTCTTTCAGGTTAATTGGTTTTCCCCATTCTCCTGCATCGGTTTTCAGGCAAACGTAGATATCTGTTCCACCTAAGCCGCCAGGCATGTTAGATGCAAAGTACAGACTATTGCCGTCGGTGGTGACAAATGGATCTCCAACAGAATACTCGTTCACGTTATTGTAGGCGAAAGATACCGGTTCGCTCCAGGTACCATCTGCGGATTTGGTGCTGCTGAATATTTCAACGTTAACCGTTGTGGGTTGTTTTTTCAAACGTTCCAGTTCGTCGGTAATGCGGGTGAGTGTAAAATACATGGTTTTTCCATCAGCAGTAAAACTTGCTGAACCCACATGATAACGCGTACCTGTTCTGATTGGAAACAATGCCAGACTGTCTTTAGAAGAGGCTTTATAATATAATTTGAGGTAGCCATTTCCCGTCCAGCCATATATATTAGCATTAGGCTCTTTGGTGCCATCAAATCGTAAGAAAGGGCGGCTTTCGTTCGATTCCAGTTTACTGTTTGAACGGTCGGATGTAAAAACTACTCCATTCTGATATTTGAAAGCTCCCCAGTCTGATTGTGTACTGTTTAATTCCTTTTGATTGATCAGCTCTACTTTTTTTGGATTCCTGATCCATTTTATTGCTGAATCACATGATCCGATCCAAACGGCTTGCTGTCTTTCCGGAACGTCTTTTTTCTGCTCGATATAATTTAAATACTGAACTTTTGCTTCACTGTATTTTGAATTATTCTGGAGCGCTTTTGCATAGCCTAAAATATTTTCAGGTTTACTGCCGGCCATTTTAGAAGCTATTGCATACCAGCTTTCTGCCTGTTTGTAATTGTACATATTGGCGTATGCATTGGCCAAACGTTCGGCAGCGTGTAAAGTTTCTTTCTTTTTATAGGCCTGCTCGTATAAATCTGCCGCCTTGCTGTAATTAAACAAGTCAAACTGTTTATCAGCATCCTTGATTACATATTGCGCTTGCGCAGAGAAACCAGTTACAAATAAACAATATGCAGAGAAGCAGGTACCTATTAAAATTTTCTTCATTATAATTGATTGGATAATTTAGCTAATTTACTGATTTAATGTTTAAAAAACTCTTGGTGTTGCCAGTCGGATGTTTGGTTTAATGAATGAATACGCAATTGAGATCTCATGTGTACCTCCGCTATACCCCTGTAAAGGACCGATAGAGAAATCATAACCATAACCAATCCTGATTTTTTCTGATGGGAAGATCTGTATCGCTGCAACAGCAGAGTTACGTGG
>NZ_JCASSK010000007.1:0-315603 GCF_059693705.1 Pedobacter sp. A2324
AGAGATGTTGACGCCAAAGGCCGTCCGTCGTCTGGTGTTTATGGTGGAACCATTAATATCGAAATCGAGTCGACTGAGGATACTTCGGTGATCGAATCGATGGTGAACAACCAATACAAGCCACTATCAGGCAATATCATCTTTAAAAAAGGAGAAGAGGATGCGAAGATGAAAGAGTTGTCGTTTGAAGACGGCTACATCATCCAATATAATGAAGGCATTGCGGTTAATGACAATACGCCAATGACCTTAAGTTTTGTGGTTTCGGCCAGAAAGCTAAAGCTGGGTAACGCCGAGCATGAGAATGACTGGCCAAAAGCATAATCATTAGTAAAAACATTTGAAGGGGCCTGTTATCTAAGGGCCCCTTCAAATGCATTTTTGATTCCGTTTCATTCTGGTAAATTGTTTCGGTTGATTTGATTTTCATTTACGCTCAAGCCTATGAGAAAGAAAAAAAATGTCAAACCAGCGGTAAAATCGAAAGGAGGACCTGTGGTAAAACCATCACAGCCTACTGACCTGGAATATATTAAGCTTTTTGAAGATTGCGTTATTGATGCAACCAAAATTGGCGATATAGACAAGGTAATTGATGATAACGTTGTAGCCAATAAGAGTATCTACACTAAAATTTCGGATGCTGTTGCTGGTAAGGTGAATCTGAATCCACCTGTAAATTTCTTTTCATTTACACCTCAATTGGAAGGTGCACAACGTGATTTTTTTAGTCTGAAATCGCCTGAGGAGAGTGATTTGCTCTCGATGGGAATTCCTAAGAATCCATTTCAATTTAAAAATCCGTTTGATACTGCACTGGTAAACTTTGCTTCAGGGTCTTCAAACATCCCCTGGTACTTTATAGCCTGTGCACACTATCTGGAGTGTAGTTTCTCGTTCAAAAAACACCTTCACAATGGTGATCCTTTAACAAATTATACGGTAAGGGTTCCTGCGAACCGACCGAAGGTAGGGCATGAGCCGCCTTTTACTTTTGAAGAGAGCGCGGTTGATGCGTTGAAGTTTATGCGGTTTGATCAGATACAGAACTGGAACCTGCCTACAATTTTAAGAAAGCTGGAAGCCTACAATGGTTTCGGGTATTTCAAGTTCCATAGTATCAATTCGCCTTATTTATGGAGCTATTCTAACCATTATACCAAAGGAAAATATGTAGCGGACGGAAAGTTTGATGCCGAAGCCGTTTCAAAACAACTGGGCTCGGCAGTTATCCTGAAAAGAATGGAAGAGCGGGCATTGATTGGAATTGCCAGGCATTAATTAATATTCCTTCATGAAAAAAAAAGCGATCATATATTTTTTATACATGCTGCCGATTTTCGCATCGGGATGTGAACAGCCGGGTAAAAAAAGCAGTACGCAAATACATGCTGTCTCTAATGTTACGCAGTCGAAAGTTAATGATGAAAAGGACTTTTATGCTGCCCTCAGGTTATTTAAGAAAGAGTTAGCAGTTAAAAACATTGGTGCGGTGGCGCAATGCATGCACTTTCCCTTTTACACCGGCCAGCAGCAATTGCCTGACGGACGCACCGGTAATATTTCTGATCCAATTAGTTTACAGGATTTTAATACTTACAAAAGTTCCATTTATCACCGTGATGTGTTGCGGCTATTGCCGGGCACAAAGGATGACAACTTATCTGAGATAGATAATAAAACTGATGATCCGTATTATTTATCGGTTAAGAAACTTACCGATAGTGGCAGTAAACTTTATGAACTGTATGTGCAATATGCGGAAAGCAATACTCAGGCCGAGAATTATTTTGCTTTTGTGTTTGGCAGGGTGAATGGAAAGTATAAAGCGGTAGCATATTATGCGAAATGGCCGGTAAAATAAATTATCATGGAAAAAAAGCTAATAACAGAAATCAATATAGAGGGTAAAGCGATTACACACTTTGCTTCTTTTTCTTTACAGCAACAGTTTAATGCCCATCATTATTTTGAGTTGCGGTTTAACCATGACCAGATGGGCGCTCCTGGTTTGATATCATTGGATGACAGCCGTGGTTTTGTTGGCAAAACGCTGACGGCTTCTTTTGGGCATGCCGGTGAACAACTCCAGAATTTTGCTGGTTTGGTTACGAAAGTGGAACTGGCACAGAGCCATGGCTACCATGGAGTGATTATTGTGAGTGGTTATAGTCCGACAATATTAATAGACCGGGGTCCGGATCTGGGTTCTTATCTGGCAAAAAGTTTAAATGATATTGTAAAACTGGCTACAAGCGATACGCCGGCAAACGACCTTAAAATTGTTGCAAACGCCAGCCGGACGGCTCCGATTGATTATCTTATTCAATACAGGGAGAGTGACTTCGATTTTTTGAACCGCTTATCGGGTGAATATCATGAATGGTTTTACTACGATGGGGAGCAGCTTAATTTTGGTAAGCCAGATGAGCAGCAATCTATTTCTCTTTTTTATGGACGGGATGTACACAACCTTCAATATGCGATGGAAGTTGCTCCGATTAAAAACAAACGGTTCTCGTATAATCCCAAACAGGATGAGATGTTATCGAGCGAAAGCACAGGCAAGGCAGACGGGCATCCGGATCTGGCACATGCTATTCAGGCTTCGAACTCTATTTACAGTAAAACCTTTAACCAACCCTCGCTAATCAGGGTAGACAGTAGTTCGGATATTAAAACTTATGTAGAAAATGAGGAGAAGGCTAATATCAGTGAGTTATTGAAAGTTAATGCGAGTGGTGATAATGCACAGCTGGCGATTGGCGCTATTGCCGAGGTATCAATGAGTTTGCGTAAGGAACTTTCATTTAGTACAGAGAGTTTAGGGAAGTTTTTGATTACCAGTATTTACCATCACATAGATGGCACTGGAAAATACCACAATACTTTTGAAGGGCTGGTTTCTACAACTGAGCGTTTGCTGGTGAAGAATTACGATACTCCGTACCCTGATATGCAATTAGCCGATGTGGTGGATAATAATGATCCACAGGGACAGGGACGTATAAAGGTTAAATTTAAATGGGAATGTCAAACGAATGATGTGACGGAATGGTTGAGGGTAATTACACCTGATGCAGGAAGCTCGGACAAAGTGAGTAAAAACCGTGGTTTTGTTTTTATCCCTGAAATTGGGGATCAGGTGGCTGTTACCTTTGAAGAGGGAAACGTGGCACGACCCATTGTTATGGGATCGGTATTTCATGGTAAAAGCGGAAGTGGTGGTAGTGCAAGTAACAACAGTAAGAGCTTAACTTCTAAAAGTGGGCATACTGTTCAATTGAATGATGGTGGTGGTATAACGATTAAAGATAAGACCGGCGGAAACCACATTATTGTTGACGGACAGAACAAGGTTACTGTTACCTCAAGTCAGACTGTGGTGCTTACGAATGGCTCCTCATCCATCACGCTAGAGAAAGATCAGATTACGATCCACGCGGATAAGATAGAGATTGCGCAAAAGGGTGGTGCCAAATCCAGTAAGATCGATATCAACGGAACGGCAACTAATGTAAACACCCAGGATATGAAGATAACCTCCACAACTAATGTGATAACCGGTTCAAATAACACCATTACCGGTACCAATCATGTTACAGGTGGAAATACGAAAATAGACGGAGGCGATGTATTTATAAACTAATGATATGCTAGATGACGCAAAAATAAGGGTTAAAAGCCCTTTTAACGATCAGTACACGATTATAATCGAATCGGAGGTAAATGGTGTTGACGTTCATATCCATTCGAAGGTGCAGCTACGTTATGATTTTAGCGTATTGCAGGCCAGTTCCGATCAGCTGGAGGTGCGGCTCATCCAGTTGGATAATGTGGTACTTGAAGCCAACAGCCCTTTGGTGACCGAAGTCGCTCAGGTGAGCCAGATTTTTGGAAGGATGTATAGCGAGCTGCACCTGTTGCTTAGTGCAGGCGGTGAAGTTTTAGAAGTTTTGAATATCGGCCTACTGCTTTCCAAGTGGAAGCAAACGAAGGCAGAGATGGAGAAGTATATTTTCGGCAATGATGCCCTAAAGGATGCCATTATCCTCAATGACGAGATTTTTAATAACCCGGAGAAGATCAAAATTGCTGTTCAGGCCAACGAATTTTTAAGACTTTATTTTGGCCAGGTTTTTAACCGTGACATGCTGTTGAAAGCAATGGTAAAGGGGACAAATATTTTCAATACCACATCACTAGACTGGACAGTAGAAACCAGAATAACTCCTGTTGCTACCGGAAGTGGCGACGGTTTGGTACAAGTAGATACTATTTTACTTCCTGCAAATGCTATAAATAAGGATTTTATCAAATCGGCTTATGGACAATTCGAAGGAAAAATTGAGCTATCGAACCTGAAACCGGAACTCAGTCAACACGAACAAAGGGTGATCGATCCGGTTACAGGGCGTTTACAAGAGGCAAAAGTTTCGAAAACTGAGGTTGCTGATGAAACACGGTTATATAATAAGTTAACATACACTTTAAACAGCGATCGCAGGGTAAATGCTAATGATGTGCCGCAACCGGTATCTACAGAGACAGAAAGTTCAAAAAGCAAGTTCAGCTTTTTTTAAGTGGAGCGATAAAATTGAAGCGTATGGAAATTGAAAAATCAAATTGCAAGGCTAAAAAAACGTGGGTAAAGACCTGGCGCATTGGTAAGTCGGTTTTGAGGTTTGGCATTTTGGCTGAGGATCTTGAAGGAAAACACCGTTCCAGATCGTATTTTTTCTCTTTTCAAAACAAAGAAGCACTATATACCGGAGATCGGTTCAGTATTACAACGTTGGGTATAAAAAGCATTGAGGTGGGAAACAGGGTAAGGTTGGGTTTTATCAAACGTAAACAGGTTTTAGAAAAAAGTTAATAATGGGCAACAAGATCATCACAGAGAAAGATTTCTGGAAATGTAGTTGTGGTGCCGTTCCTGCACAATTTCAATCGATACAGAAATCGACAAAGAAACAGTCGGGTGAAAAATTCATCACCGTTAAAGATACGGCAACCAGTAGCTGGATAGATTTCGGCTGCACACGAATGATGCTGATTATGGCTATTATTGCTGCGGCTGTTGTAGTTATAGCTGCAATGACGGTGGCTACAGGTGGGGCGGCATTGATTGCATTGGGTGCTTTGGCAGGATTGGCAGGAGCTGCCTGGGGAGCCGTAATTGGTACCATGCTTTGCGGTCAGCTGGCAGCCAAGGCCCGGAAGTGGGTAGGTAGCAAAAACAATTATATTATTCAGGGTGTTGAAACCATCACGGGTAACCAAACGATGACCTGTCCTGTTGGGGGAGTAGTTACGTTTGCGCCTGAAATAAAGAACTGGAGTCAGGCTATTGCACTTGGTGCATCGAACTACATCAGTGGTTTAATGGAGGGAATGATGGCCGGAGCTGCTATTGGAATGGGCGGTGCCGCATTGAGTGGAGGAGCGGGCGCATTTGCCAGTGGTGGTATGCGTGGTGTTGGTCAGGCGGCCTGGCAATTTGCCCGGAGCGCGCCAATGAATGTAATTCGCAATATTGGTGCTACCTTTGGTTATGCGGGTGCAGGAGCCAGTACTTCTACTGTAGTTACTACAGCGGCAACAGCAGTTGGATTGCGTGGGGTAACTGCTACACAGGCTGGTTTGGCACATTACGGAAATACAGGCGAATCGGGTTGGGGTGCAGCAGGACGTGGTGTTTTTGCAATGGAAGAGGGGATGTACCACTCGGGTTCGAACATTTTAAGTGGCAATGCAAGCTGGCAGGATGTTGCGGGGATGGCGTTGTTATTGTCGCCGGTGCATAAGGCCCCCGAAGAACTGAAAGGAAATAAAGGCGAGCCTGTACGGGATGGGGAAACAGCAAGGGATGGTGAGCAGCCAAAAGATGGTGAGCAGCAAAAGGCCGATGAGGAAACGGTGAAAGATGCCAATACGGCGCGGGAAGAAAGTGCTAAGAAAGAGGGTGAAGGCGAGGCTTATGAGGCGACGATTTTAAGAATTAAGCTTGTAACAGGTGACCCGCCATTTAGAAGAAATCCGGGCCACGATTTAGCAGAATTTAGAAGGCAGATTGAGGGACAAGAAGCTGGTATGAATAATCTTACCGTAGAGGAATTTTTGGTTAATAGAGATGCTTACCTGGAAAACGGACGGTCATCTGAAGGAAGTAGGGCCCAGCAAAGGTATAGGGAGCAGTTTCGTGAGGATATGATCGATAATTTAATGGAAAATGAAGGCCTCTCTTATGACGATGCTGCTATGAGAACTGATGACTATATGTCTGATAAAGCTGCACTCCACGATCCGGATCAGGTGGCCGGCGGTCATGGCACTAACATTACTGGTTTGGGGGATAGCAATATTAATTCATCATTAGGAAGTCAATGGGCAAAAAATAATAGAATTAGTCAGATCGATGCGCAGATCAGAGAACAAGCTGCGCACATGACACCTGAAGAGAGAGCTAGTACATATTTAAATGTAATCCTCCCTTGGGAATAATTAATTAATTTTAAATAAAAAATTAGTCGAATATGTTTACAAAATTTATAGAAACTTACGGACAACTTGCTGATAAAAAAAATATACCTTCAAATGATTTGGATCAATTTAGAGATATATTGCCTCCTGACTTGTTAGATCTAGTTGAACTGGGAGAAGGAAGCTACATGAATGGATTTTTATGGATTGTTAATCCGGCTGAGTATCGCCAGCTGGTTAACGAAATATATCTGCCAGTTTCTCAGCCGTCTGTCTGTTTTGCCCGTGATGCATTTGGCTGCTTGTATTTATGGGAAGATGACAGTGTGGTTTATATTGACATAAATTATAGTAAGCAAGAAGTGGTGGGCAGGAAATTAAATGTATTTTTTGATCTGAAATTAACAGATAATTCATTCCTTGAAAAAAAAACATCTTATAAAAAATACTTAGATGTTAAGCCGGAATTAGGCTCGCTTTCAAATGATGAATGTTATGGTTATATCACCTTATTAGGATTGGGCGGTTTTGACAAACCTGAGAATTTAAACAAAGTTAAATTGAAGGAATATTTATCGATAGTAGCGCAAGCATTGGGGCAAATACAATAATCAAAATAAAAGATGCTTAATACAGCTTTTCTATTAAAATATGATAACAAGATTAAACAGATATCTATGGATACCCTCGATCATCAAGAACTACGTGTTTTACCAGAATTTTGGGTTGAAGCGCTTAGCAAGCGCAGTCCTTCACAAAAGGTAGAAGTTATCTTGAATCATTGGAATAAGTTTCTATACCAGTTTCAATCGACCGTTAGCTATTTGCAAGGTAATTTGATTGATGTTGAACTGATATGGGAAGGGAATGAGCTGGCATTGATTTATTCTTTGAAAAACCTAAAAGGAGAGGAAGTCTACTACATCGGCTATAATAGCAATACAAAATCTGTACCTGTCTACTTCGAACGATTAGCCCGAAGCTTTAGAGAAATATATGATCAATTGCATAATGGATGGGTATACTATGCTTCAAAAGCCAACGGGCTGTTAAGAATAGAAGATACTATTATTCTGGGTGACGAAGACTGTGGGATTCTTGAGGAAATAGACTTGAGAGGTCTTCCTTTCAAACTGGAAGATTGTATTGGATTATTTGATAATGGAATGGGGGATTATGCCTCGGTGGATTTATCCTCTGAGAATAAAAAAACAGGATTTATTTGGTGGCATACCAAAGCACCTAAACTGAATATCGAAATCTGGCCTGTTATAGATGAATGGACTAAGATTGGCATGGAAAGGTAGATGAACATAAGAGTTATTTTGAATTGTTTACAATACGCATATTATAATGGAAATGGCTAATCATTTAATCGAAGAAATTGGACAAACTTTGTTTGACAATGTTCCGGTTGACGACTGGAGCAAGATTTTATTAGAGGCTTCTATTTTATCGACTTATGTAGAGTTAACTGTTACCTACTATGTGGAAGAAAAAATAGGGAAATCTTTTGATCCCAACTACGAAAATGCTCCGGAAGAAAAAGAAGTGGATAACCTGCTGATTCAGTTAAGGAACGAAATGTATAAGCTTAGTCCTGGCAAAGGTGCTTGGTATAATGTTGAGATGATTGTAACTGAGAGCGGAGATTTCGAAATTAAATATGATTATGATAACCGACCAAATTTTGAAATGGAACCCGAAGATGATGAATTTGTGATCGACAATGAAGAATTTCCGCGTGACGCTGAAGCCACGCCAGCCTGGTTAACAGAAATATTGAACAAATAAGGAATAATAAATATTCTCAATTTTCTGATCAGACAATTGAAATTAAAATTATATGGTGGAGGATTTAAATCTGAAGCATTTCTTGGGAAAATTGAATGTCGATAACCGGATCATTAAATTAATAAAAAAGGAAGTTTCCTTGCCCAATTATATCGATGATCTCAATTCTGTTTCAGACTATTGGTATCCGCATCCGCCATGTTTAATTCCACTTTTTTTAGGACATGGGGCTTCATATAAAGGGATCGTTAACCATTTTTTCTGTGATAGGGAAAATACTTATGTTGAATATTTTCTGGAATCAGGTTTTCTTTCAGAAATAGCCCGAAATGCCGATCAGTTTCTTACGCTAATTGCATTGAGAATGATCATTACCAAAGACGAGTTAACAGATGAAATTATTGAATTTTGTAAGCTTAATAATCTCGAAGAATACAAGGCTATTGATGAATTTGTGGTTGATTATGGTGATGATCCTCAAGAGTTCGATCATCTTGTTTATTTCAAGGGTAACAGACCATTCAAATATTTGAAAACATTGATGGTTACCGGGGAGACTTTCCTTCATCACTTTTTATTTTGAACACAAAAAAGCACCTGGAAAATGCAGCGTTTAAAGAGATAGCCCCAATAGAATTATTAGATCAGCTTGAAGAAAGAGCGCCATGGTTGACAGGTAAGCAATCTGGCAAGGAGTTGTTTCAAAACTACCTTAATAATAATCAACTCAAAGAAGCATGGCTGACCTTAAACGGTGGAGGCTGGCTGCTTAGTGATGTAGCTAATGCACTGGAACAACTGAAACTTAAGACAAAAGATGAATTATTTACAGCAGTTGCTGATCATTGGGTCGCAGGTTGGAAAAACTCAATATTTTTAGATGGGAATTATTAGTCAATTTTAGTGTATCCCATATTTTTCAATTCAATTCGTATTTAGTTTTGGCCGCTTAAAACGTTCAATAATATTAATTCTGTGTTAAGTTTTTGACCGAAGGGCATTTAGAACAGATTTGTGATTTAAATTTGTATTTTACCGGAACAAGTTCTGGTTATTCATTTCTGTCAATAATTTATTGCTCATGTCATCTTCAAGAAGAAATTTCATAAAAGGAACGGTATCCAGTTTGTTAGTAGCTGGGATCAGCACCTCTGCTGATGCGTTGATTCTGGATCAGGCAGCTGTAAATGCGCCTGTAAAGTTAAGGTTTGCTATTGCCTCTGACGGGCATTACGGACAGCCCGGGACGGAATATAAGAAGGATCATGAAAATATGATTGGGTGGCTTAATCAGGCACACGAGAAAACTCCTTTCGATCTGGTGATTATCAATGGCGATCTGGTACACGATCGACCTGAACTTTTGAAGGAGGTAAAGCACAATTATTACGATAAATTGAAGGTCCCATTTTATGCACTTCCTGGTAATCATGATCATGCAGATACTGCACACTGGATGTCGGTATTTGGTTATGAGGATAATTATGCCTTTGAAAAGAATGGTATTGGTTTCGTTATGGCGAATACTTCAAATATTAAGGGCGCTTATTTGAGCCCCGATAACCATTTCATTAAGACAGAGCTCGACAAGTTCAGGGATTTAAAGACTGTATTTGTTGTATTGCATATTCCGCCCCACATCTGGGTGCCACAGCATCCTTTTGTTGATGCGCCGGATACGGTTTCGCTATTGCACAGTTACCCGAATGTTAAGGCTGTATTTCATGGTCATGACCATAGCTTAGATGCGGTTTTTTATACCGATAAATTACCGCACTTTTTTGATTCGCACATTGGGGGTAACTGGGGAACGGCTTACAAGGGATTCCGGATTGTAGAAGTGGGAGAGGATGATAAAATATCAACCCGACAGATCAATGCCAGTGGAACGCCTGCATTGAATGAGACTTCATTTTAGTGCATTCATTTTTTGGATCTGGCTAACAAAAAAGGCCGTCCCTCCGGACGGCCTATAACCCTAATGCGCTCAAACATTGGGCTGCCTGCTACATCGCCAACGATAATAGCAAGACAGTTTCGTTGTATTTCCCCAGACTCGGGAATCAATATTTAAACCGGACGAAGGCTTCAATTGCTTCATATTCAGCTAAGCCCAGCTTATTGTATCTGAATGCTGTTTCACTGGTGCGTTCTTCTGCGCGAACCCAGAATTCACGGGCATCATCTCCGGGGAATACCGGAATATCTTTTTGCGACTGGTGTTTAAAGATGGCGTGTCTTTTCCGTATTACTTCCTGAGGTGAAAGTGGAACAGCCATTTCAATTTCGTGTATTTCGAATTCGTGCCAAGCGCCTCTGTATAGCCATAGCCAACAATCGGCAACCCAATCTTCGGTAGCTTTAAGTCGTTTTAAGGCTTCGTGAATGATATTGAAACAGATCTTATGTGTTCCATGAGGATCCGCAAAATCTCCTGCAGCAAATACCTGATGTGGTTTTACTTTTTTAAGGAGTTCCATGGTTTCGATGATATCGTCCTCGTATGAAACATTTTTATCGTATTTCGCACGATCGTAAAAAGGAAGGTTCTGGAAATGGATGTTTTCGTCTTTTACACCAGAAAATCTGGCTCCGGCAACTGCTTCGCCCTTTCTGATGAGGCCTTTAATATTTTGAATTTCTTTAGTATCAGCCTGGTTTGGTGCTTTATTGGCAAAAAACTCACGGGTTTCAGTGTAAGCTTTTTCTAAAGCGGTTGCATCTGTACCCTGGCTTTTAGTGAGGTCGATATAGAATTCCAGATAACGCAAAACGTCGTCATCCCAAATGGCTGTATTTCCGGATGTCTGGTACGCCACGTGGACGTTATGTCCCTGATCGGCAAGGCGAATGAAAGTTCCACCCATGGAAATTACATCATCATCAGGGTGCGGGGAGAAAACAATGCTGTTTTTGATTTCAGGTTTTGCTCTTTCAGGTCGCTGACTATCATCGGCATTTGGTTTGCCACCCGGCCAGCCGGTAATGGCATGCTGTAACTGGTTAAATATCGAGATATTGATGTTGTAAACAGGGCCTTTTTCTGTAGCCAGCTGTGCCATGCCATTGTTGTTGTAATCGTCTTCGGTTAATTTTAATACCGGTTTTTGCAGGTGCTCTGCCAGCCAGATTACTGCTTTTTTAATTAGTTGCGGGTTCCAGTCGCAATCTTTAACCAACCAGGGTTTATCAAATCTGGTGAGTTGCGAAGCAGCGTCCTGATCGATAATAAATTCTACGTTATTGGAAAGCTGAAGGTAAGTTGCAGGTACATCGGATGAGATCTCACCTTCAACTGCTGCTTTTAAGATATCGGCTTTTTTCTCGTTCCATGCTACCAATACAATTTCTTTGGCATTGAAAATTGTTCCTACGCCCATGGTAATGGCTTTTGTAGGTACATTTTGTTTAGAACCGAAATCTTTGGAAGCATCCCTTTTGGTCAGGTCGTTTAAGGTTACCAGTCTTGTGCCGGAGTTAGGAGCAGAGCCTGGTTCGTTGAAGCCGATATGACCTGTTCTGCCTATTCCCAAAAGCTGGAAATCCAATCCACCATTTTCGGCAATCTTTTTTTCATATGCTATGCAGTAGGCCTGTATTTCATCTTCACTTAATGTTCCGTCGGGAACGTTAATGTTTTCGCGAAGAATATCAATGTGGTTAAACAGATTCATGTCCATGAACTTTACATAGCTTTGCAGGCTATCCGGATTCATTGGATAATATTCATCAAGGTTAAAGGTGATTACATTTTTAAAACTCAATCCCTCTTCTTTATGCAGGCGAACCAACTCTTTGTAAATTAAAATCGGAGAAGCACCAGTAGCCAATCCCAAAACTGTTTTAAGTCCGTCTTTCTCTTTTTTCCGAATGAGGGTTGCTATTCTTTTTGCAATATATACCGAAGCGTCAGCCTGAGTAGCGAAGACATTAACCGGTATTTTTTCGAAACGAGTTTCTTCTAAAAAGTTTAACCTTGACATATATGAATTAATTTATGTCAAACTTAATAAAACATTTTAATAAGTTTAGCTACTTTATTAAAATAAATTAAATGTTATTGCCTTTGCTCGACCTTTTGAAGGTGGATCCTTATTATGCTAATTCTATATGATGATACTAAATAAGGTGTTCCAGATTTTCAATTACCAGAATTGAGGCTCCGATAAGCTCAGCATCGAAGCCAAGGTTGCTTAATTTAATTTCTGTGCCGGCAAACAGGCGTGGGATGCAATATTTGTTGAGTGCCTGCTGAATGGGGGCCAACATGATTCTTCCTGCCCGTACCATTCTCCCGCTTAAAATAATAGTTTGGGGGTTCATGATATGGATGAGGATAGAGAGCGCTCTGCCGATATCATAAGCCGATTCAGATATGAGTTCAATGGAAAACTGATCGCCGTGGTTAGCTTCAGCAAGGATGGAATTGCTCATGTCGATCTTCGAGTGGTAGTGCTTAGCGTTGCGGAGGCTACTCACTTTGCCAGCTTCCAGTCCGCTGATTGCTTTGTTCGTAACGGCCAAAAGACTTGCCACTGCTTCGAGGCAACCCTGCTTGCCACAGCTGCAAAGGATTTCCTTTTCGGTGATTGGGATGTGGCTGAATTCACCAGCGAAACCATTATATCCTCTGTATAATTCTCCTTTCACGATCATCCCCAGTCCGATTCCCCAACCAAGATTGATTACCATCACTTCTTTTTGTTGTGCAGCGTCACCTAATTTATGTTCCGCTAAGGCCACCAGACTGGAGTCGTTGTCAATAAAAGTTGGAATACCGATTTCTTCGGAGAGGTAGTTTGCCAGGCTTTTTTCCTGAGGTTTCAGGTATGTGAAATTTATGCCTTTCTTTGCGTCGACAAAGCCCGGCATACCAATACCGATGCCCATTATTTTGGATTTAGGGATTTTGGAATCGCTAATGTAATTTTCAATGGCCGAGATGAGTTTTGCTAATGCTTCATCATCATGTATCAGATCAATTTCAAGCGAAACAGCTGTGTATGCCTCATTATTTTGCAGGTCAACCAGTCCGATTCTGGTGGAAAGCTGATCCATTGCAATTACAATAATATAGCTCTTGTTTTCTACCAATGCATACATCAGTGGCCTTCTTCCCCCGCTAGATGGTGCAAGACCCTTCTCGGCGACATATCCATCTTCAATTAAATCAGCTATCACTTTGTTTATCGAGGGGATACTTTTATCCAGTCGCAATGAAAGTTCTGCAGATGTAGCTGATTTGATATAAAATAGTTCTTTTATAACATCCAGGTGTATTGCCGAGTATTTAGGCTTTTTGTTTTTCATTTATGCTGAGGGCGGGTGGTTACTCAAAGATATATCTTTTTATAAAAATGATGAAGGAATTGTAACCAGAATGAGTGATATTTGATTACTTATTAAAATAAATTAAAAAGTATTACAATGATATTAAAATTATTTGGTATGATTGTGTAATTTTTAAATCATTCAGGTTAGATCTTTAGCCCAAAAAATAATATGTTAATCATTGCTGATAGCGGTTCTACAAAAACAACATGGAGTATTACGTATCCAGGCGGAAACAACGAGGTATTTGCAACCGAGGGTTTAAACCCTTATTATATGGATGAAACCTACATTGTAAACGCGATAAAACGTGGGATGGGTACAGGTATTGTTTTTGATGAGGTAAAGCAGATTTTCTTTTATGGTGCAGGATGTGACGGGGATAAGAAACAGGTATTGGCGAATGCCCTTTCATCGTTGTTTCTAAATTCGTCGGTTGAGGTTGATTCGGATATGATGGCTGCGGCAAGGTCGCTTGTGGGGAATGGATCAGGTCTGGTTTGTATATTGGGTACCGGAATGAACAGTTGTTTAATCCAGAACGGTCAAATTTCGCATCAGGTAAATTCTTTGGGCTTTTTAATGGGTGATGAGGGCAGTGGCGCATACCTTGGAAAGCGCTTACTGGTGTTGTATGCCCGCTATGCATTGTCGCCGGAGATTATGGACTTGTTTTTTCAGGAATACCAGATTAAGCCTGAAGAAGTGCTTGATCTATTTTATGGGCAGAAATTACCTAACAGATTTTCGGCAAGTTTTACGGTGTTTTTAAGTAAATATATTGACCACCCTTGTGTTTTTGGTATTGTAAAAAGTGGTTTTTCGGATTTTTTCGTTAACATCATTTCACGCTATCCAGATTATCAACAGTTTAATATCAATTGTGTTGGCTCGATTGCTTTCGTATTTCATGAAGTATTGGAAGAGGTGGCCCGGGAATTCGGTATGACATGCGGAAAAATCTCTAAATCGCCAATGGATGATTTATATAAATTTCATCTTTAAATTTGATTTTTTCGGATGGGTTTTTATCTTCGCGTTGAATTTATAATGATTCATCGGGACGTAGCGTAGCCAGGTATCGCGCCAGCATGGGGTGCTGGAGGTCGGAAGTTCGAATCTTCTCGTCCCGACATATTTACAAATATTTTCGGTTTGCCCTAAGAGAGGTTCAGGATCATTTTATCCAATACCCGCTTAAGTTCTTTTGCCTCCTGTTCATTGATTCCCAGGTTTTCTCTGATGCGCTGATGGAGTTTTGGAGCCTGTGACTGAAGTTTACTGCCTTTATCTGTAAGGGATATAATAATACTTCGTTCATCTTTATCAGAACGGGCCCTGTTGAGGAGTCCTGTTTCCTCCATGCGTTTGATTAAGGGGGTGAGGGTGTTCGACTGAAGTTTGAGCTTATCGCTCAAAACACCCAGATTAATATGATTATTTTCCCATAACACCATCAGTGCTAAGTACTGCGGATAGGTTATGCCCATTTCATCGAGTACTGGCTGATAACACCTTGTTACCAGGCGAGAAGCAGCATAAAGCGGGAAGCAAAGCTGATCTTCAAGTTTATAAAATTCTTCCATGGGTGTGAGTATGATCTAATTCTGATGATCTCCAAAGATAGAAAATGAAAGCTGCAAAGCATTTTTAAAATGCCTTGTAGCTTTTGGAAACTAAAGTATTTCAAGCGTTACCTCTATATTTCCACGGGTAGCATTTGAATACGGGCAGATTGCGTGGGCTTTTCCGACCAATTGCTGTGCCTCACTTTGATCAATGCCAGGTACAGTAACCTGTAAAGCTGCGCCCAGTATAAAACCGCCTTTACCATCAGGATGTAATGCTATGTTTGCTTTAACTGTTGTTGGTTCAGTAGATTTCACGCCAGCCTGATGCATAACCAGGTTCAGGGCGCTGTCGAAACATGCTGCATAGCCTGCTGCAAAAAGCTGCTCAGGATTGGTATAGCCCGTTCCGTTTCCACCAAGTTCTTTTGGCATTCTAACTTCTAATGATAAAGCACCGTCTTCGCTGCTTATTTGTCCGTTGCGTCCACCGGTTACGGTTGCGCTGGTTTGATATAAGGTTTTCATATTGTATTGATTATGTATCGTTAACGATTATATCGTTTACGATACAAATATTAAAATTTATTTTGATAAGCCAAAAATAACGGCGTTTTATTTAAATTTATTTCTTTAGGCTGACTTTTAGAGGGTAGGTGAAGCAGGGGAAAACCGAGCCTTATGCAATTATCGCCTGTCCTGATTTATTTTGCCAACGGTGTTTTACCACCAGGCTAGCGGGAATTTAATTTCGTCGACTGAACTTGCTATCATATCCGGTTTGAAGGCATAATGACCGAGTGTATCTTTCGTCGCTATTCCTGACAATACCAAGATGGTCTTATAACCCATTTGTACACCTCCTTGTATATCAGTCTCCATGGTGTCGCCGATTACTGTTGTTTCACTGGTTTCCAACCCGAGGAACTTCCTGGCCGAGCGCATCATCACGGGGCTTGGTTTCCCGGTTACGAATGCTTTACGACCTGTGGCTTCTTCGATCATTGCGGTAGTTGCTGCTATGCCCAGATTATTCCATCCTGGTTTCTTTGGTGACGGGTCTCTGTTTGTGGTAATGAACTTTGCGCCGGCCAGAATCATGTCTACTGCGCGCTGAACCATTTCGAGGGTAAAGTTTCTGCCTTCGCCAAGTACAACAAATTCGGGGTCTGTATTTACTAACGTAATTCCGTGGGCATGTAAACTGCTTAGCAGGCCGCCTTCTCCCAGTACATATGCGGTTCCGTTGGGGCTTTGATCAGATAAAAATTTAGCTGTAGCCATTGCACTGGTATACACATGGCTTTCTTCTACCTTTATGCCCATTCCTTTAAGTTTGCGAACCACTTCCAGACTTGTGCGTTGGCTGTTATTGGTCATGAATGCGAATGGTATGTCTTCGTCGACTAGTTTTTTAATGAATTTATCGGCACCCGTTATCAGCGCTTCGCCACTGTAGATCACGCCGTCCATATCTATTAACAATCCTTGTTTCATGTATTTGATTTAAAGTGAGGATAAAATGTATTCGATCAGGCCAAATTTAATTACTTTATTGTTATGAGAAGATAGTGTTATGTTAATTCGGTAAGAAGAATTCTGGATTTTGAAATAGGGATGGCAATATTTAATTTGTTTAGCGGTGGTGAATAGGCAAAACAATCCCGTTAGCGCATGCTAAATGCGATGGGATTGTTGAGGGACTGTTAATAAATATTGCCAATATTGGTTAATTATTGCAGGAAATTGATTCTTTTAAAGATAATTGCTTCGATATTTTAATAATAATTATATTTAGCCTGATGATTTCATTACAGTCGGCTACAAATTCTGATATTCTGATCTATTTTTTGAGCGAGGAGGCAGTAAGCGTGGTTTTTGGTCAAGACATTAACGAAGCAACCTTTAAACGGATTAGTGAATTTAATGCACTGCTTACCTGTAATCCTTTTATAGGTTTTAGGACGACAGTTCTTGCCTATACCACGCTTAGCGTTTTTTATTCACCGATAGAAGTGATGCAATCGGTATTACCTGGAAGCACTGGTTTTGAAAAGATTTCTGCTTATTTGCATCTGCTGAATGCAGAAGCTACGAAGTACTATTCTCTGAAGCAAAGACGGATAGAAATCCCTATCTGCTATGGGGGAATTTTCGGTCCCGATTTACAGGAGATAGCTACTTTTAACCGATTATCTGCGGAGGAAGTTATTCATTTGCACAGCAGTGCAGTTTATAAAGTTTATATGATTGGCTTTGTTCCAGGATTTGCTTATATGGGGGGGATGGACGAGCGGCTGGCTACTCCAAGAAAGGCGCAACCCAGACAGGCAGTACATGCAGGTTCGGTTGGAATTGCCGGAAAGCAAACCGGCATTTACCCGCTAAGTATTCCGGGTGGATGGCAAATTTTAGGGCGAACACCAATCCATTTATTCGATATCAACCGAATGCGGCCTTCATTTTTAGAGGCTGGTGATGAGGTGCGGTTTAAGGCTATTGATGAGCAGCGATACTATGAATTGAGTAATCTTAAAGATGGCCATCAGGATCATTAGGGCGGGCGTTTTAACAACGGTACAGGATTTGGGCCGGCCCATGTTTCGAGGTCAGGCGGTACCTACTTCAGGTGCTATGGATCAACTTTCTGCCCGGCTGGCCAATAAGGCAGTTGGCAATCCGGATGGTTCAGCCTTAATTGAATTTAATTACGGTGGAGCTTCATTTTTTGTTGAGTGTGACTTGCTTATTGCCTATAGTGGATATGGTGCCATATACACTGTTAATGGTGTTGATTTACCCTGTAATCGTCCTCTTTTCATACCTGCAGGTACAAGTATTACACTGAAGGAAAATCTGCAGGGTTCGAGATCTTACCTGGCCGTAGCCGGGGGATGGAAGGTAACGGAGATCATGGGGAGTAGAAGCACCTATCTCTCTGGCGGCTTCGGCGGTTTTGAGGGGCGAGCATTAGAAGCCAATGATTTGCTTATCAATGAGGCCTGTATGAGTCCATTGTCTAAATCTATTTTAGAGCACTTAAAAAGCAGTGAAATTAATTTTCCTAAATGGAGCATTTCTGATTCCCGTTTTGTTCTCAAAAATGAGGTAAGAGTAGTGCCCGCGCAGGAGTTTTTATGGTTTGATGCGATTTCGATTATAAGCCTGCTTACTAAATCTTTTGTGGTAAATGCTCAGGGGAACCGTATGGGGATACCTATTGATGGTCCATTGATGAGTAGAAGAAAAACTGATGAGCTGTTATCGACTGCAGTTACTATCGGTACAATTCAGGTTACCGGAAACGGAAATCTTGTTTTACTAATGGCTGATGCGCAAACAACCGGTGGTTATCCACGAATTGCTCAAGTAGCCTCGGTTGATTTGGTAGCTTGCGCACAAATGAGGCCGAATAAAGAGATTTTTTTTAAAGAAATTAGTAGCGATGAAGCAGAAGAGCTGTATCTTGAACGTGAAATGCATCTTAAGCAGCTCGATGCTACAATTGCCTATAAATTTATGATTGAATGATAAAAACTGTTGATCTAAACTGCGATCTGGGGGAGGCTTTTGGCAATTATTCGATGCCTAATGATAGCTTGCTGATGGATTACATATCCTCTGCTAATATTGCCTGTGGTTTTCATGCGGGCGATGCCCAGGTAATGGAGGAAACCATCAAACTGGCAATAACCAGAAAGGTGGCTATTGGTGCACATCCGGGTTTTCCGGATTTACAGGGTTTTGGTCGCAGGGAAATTAAGTGTTCTCCGCGGGAAGTTTACCAGATTACCTTGTATCAAATTGGCGCGTTATATGCTTTCGTAAAAGCAGCAGGAGCCAAACTTAACCATGTAAAACCGCACGGGGCCTTGTATAACATGGCTGCCAGGGAATATCCTTTGGCTCAGGCGATTGCCAATGCAGTTAAAGATTTTGATGAGAATTTAATTGTATATGGGCTTGCAGGTAGTCAGCTGATCAATGCTGCAAGGGAACTTGGATTGAGAACAGCATCTGAAGTTTTTGCCGACCGCACGTATCAGGATGATGGTTCACTTACACCGAGGTCGCAACACAACTCTGTGATAAAAGATGATCGGTTAGCTATGGCTCAGGTTTTGCAGATGGTTAATGAGCGGAAGGTAACCACGGCAAATGGGAAAACGATTTCATTGCTGGCGGAAACGATCTGTTTGCACGGCGATGGGCTTCATGCAGTTGATTTTGCCAGGGAGATAACGGCAAGTTTACAGGCTGAAAATATCATTATAAAAGCTCCGCATTCATGAAAAAGAAATATAACTGGAGCGTGCTTTTGGGTGCCGCCTTTTTAATGGCTTCTTCGGCTATTGGACCAGGGTTTTTAACCCAGACAGCTGTATTTACCGAACAGCTAGGTGCCAGCTTCGCATTTGTAATCCTACTGTCGATCGTTTTAGATGCTATTGCACAATTGAACATCTGGCGGATTATTGCTGTCGCAGATCAGCCGGCACAGGAAATTGCGAACCGGGTATTTCCGGGACTGGGTTATTTTCTATCTTTTCTGGTTTTCCTGGGAGGCCTAGCTTTTAATATTGGTAATATCGCCGGTGCAGGATTAGGGTTAAACGTGCTGTTTGGGATAAGTGTACAACAAGGTGCTGTGATCAGTGCGATACTGGCGATTGGAATCTTTGTGTACAAAGAAGCGGGTAAAGCTATGGATGTGTTTGCTAAAACCATGGGTTTGATTAAAATTTGTCTGGCACTTTTCATTGCTTATATCAGTGATCCGCCGCTGGCTGAAGCAGCAATACGTTCAGTAAACCCTACGCAGTTCAGCTTTGGGGCGGTGCTCACCATTGTTGGTGGTACTGTAGGAGGCTACATTACGTTTTCAGGGGCTCATCGCTTATTAGACGCCCGGCAAACGGGGATAGAAAACCTCTCAGCTGTAAACAAGGGGGCATTAAGTGCTATTGGGCTAGCCTCATTAATGCGTTTGTTGTTGTTTATCGCTGCCTTAGGGGTAATTTCTACCGGCGCTAAATTAGATCCGGCGAATCCGGCAGCATCGGTATTCCAGCTGGCAAGCGGACAGTTTGGTTATAAAGTTTTTGGTGTGGTTATATGGGCTGCAGGAATATCTTCAGTGGTTGGTTCGGCTTATACTTCAATTTCTTTCATTAAGAGTTTCCACCCTTTTATATTAAAATATCACAAAGTCATCATTATTGTTTTTATCATCAGCTCTTGTATCATATTTCTGATTGTAGGTAAACCGGTTAAAACCTTACTTGCTGTCGGCGCCATTAACGGGCTAATTTTACCTATTGCATTAGGAGTGATGCTCATTAGTGCCTACCGTACTAAAATTATTTCTAACTATAAGCAGCCTTTATGGCTGACTATAACCGGTGCAGCTGTTGTTATCACGATGATTTGGATGGGCTATGGAGCCATTGCCCAACTGTTAACTGTAAATTCGTAACCATGTTTAAGTTTTTTGCCTTTTCTCTAGTATTACTATTTTCCATTCCATTCGACAGCACAGCTCAAAAAAGCCTCGAAATAAAACCGGGGGTGTCGGAACAATTGGCGTTGAGGAGGAGCGAGCTGATCAGCAATGTCCGATATGAACTTCATTTCACTATCCCTCCACAGCTGAATGCAGCCATATCCGGAGAAGAGCAGCTTAGTTTCATTTTAAAAGATCATGTGGAGGATTTGCAAATTGATTTCAAACAGCCATCTACACATGTTAAGATGTTGAAGGTGAATGATGAACAGGTGACTGTTCAACTTGTTAATGAGCATTTGATTATTGCTGCGAAATATCTTGTAAAAGGAAAAAATGAAATTGAGATTAGTTTCATTGCGGGGAACGAATCGCTGAACCGAAATAATGAATATTTGTATGCCTTATTTGTTCCAGATCATGCCAGGAATACTTTCCCATGTTTTGATCAGCCTAACCTTAAAGCCAGTTTTGTTTTGAGCTTAACCGTTCCTGAAGGATGGAAAGCCTTAGCAAACGGAAAGCTGAAAAGCAGCAGCAGTGAAGGGGGGAATATACGGTATGATTTTGTGCAAACAGACATTTTGCCAACATATTTATTTTCATTCACTGCAGGGAAATATACCGCATTAGAGAAGAATATCCAAAAATATAACTATGCCTTCCTACACAGGGAAACTGATAGTTTAAAGATCAAATTAAGCGTTGATTCTATTTTCAAAGCCCATTCGGATGCGATTAGTTTTCTGGAAAACTGGACTGCGATTCCATTTCCTTTTCAAAAAATAGGTTTTGTTGCCGTTCCTGATTTTCAGTTTGGAGGGATGGAACATCCTGGAGAAGTACAGTATAAATCTTCCAGTTTATTTTTGGATGAGGGCGCGACCAAGGATCAGTTCATTAGCCGCTCTAATCTGATTTCTCACGAAACTGCCCACATGTGGTTTGGGGATCTGGTGACCATGAACTGGTTTAATGATGTTTGGATGAAAGAGGTTTTTGCAAATTTCATGGCAGACAAGGTGACGGAAAAATTGATGGGGAAAGAAACTTTTGATCTGAAGTTTTTACAGGATCATTATCCGGCAGCTTATGGTGTAGACCGTACATTGGGTGCAAATCCAATCAGGCAGCAGCTGGATAACCTTCAGGACGCAGGATCGATGTATGGCAACATTATCTATCACAAAGCGCCGATTATGATGCGTCAGCTAGAGCTTTTAATGGGAAAAGACAAGTTTCAGCAGGGTATCAGGACTTACCTTAAAAAATATGCTTACCGCAATGCAACATGGAATGACCTGATTAAAATTCTGGGAATGTATACGAGTGAAAACCTTGAAGCATGGAATAGGGTATGGGTAAACACAGCAGGAAGACCTGTATTTGATTACGATATTAGTTTTAAGAACAATCAGATTGATCAGTTAAAAGTTATGCAGCACGCGGAGGTTGGAGCAAATGCAGTATGGCCACAGGTTTTTAGCATAACGTTATTTTACCCTGATGGCAAAAAACAAATTGCGATTAACATGAACCAGCCTGAGGTTGAGGTAAAAGAAGCGAAGGGACTGGGCAAGCCTTTGTACATCTTATTTAACAGTGATGCGATGGGCTATGGTTTATTTCCACTGGATCCAAACAGTGCTAAGCGGTTTTCGGATTTAAAAACCCCATTGGAGCGTGCATCTGCTTATATCAATGCTTATGAAAACATGCTGGCTGGACGTAACGTGAAGCCTGCTGAATTGCTTCAACTTTTTGCCGAAAATATAAAACAGGAAAAAGACGAAATGAATCTCAGGCTTTTGGGTGGTTATATTTCGGGTATTTACTGGTCGTTCCTCAAGCCTGCTCAGCGGTTGGAGAAATCGCCAGAACTGGAAAGCGTTTTGTGGGAGACCATGCAATCTACACCGCTTTCGAACAATAAGAAAGCTTTGTTTGGAACTTATCAGAGCGTTTATATGAGTAAAGATGGAGGGATGAAGCTTGTTGAGATATGGAAAACCCAAAAGGGGCCGACAGGAATTAAGTTGACAGAAGATGATTTTACCGGCATAGCCTTCACTCTTGCGCTTAAGAGTGATACCGTTTCGAGTTATTTGAAGATACAGCGTGACAGGATTACCAATCAGGAGCGAAAAAACAGGATAAGTTTTTTAATGCCGGCGCTATCAACTGACGTAAAAGAGCGGGATTCTTTGTTTGCGAGTTTATCTGAACGGAAAAACAGGCAGAAAGAGGCATGGGTAGGCAGTGCATTAACTTATCTAAACCATCCATTAAGACAGTCGACTTCTATAAAATATTTGCCAAAGAGTCTGGAGCTTCTCGAGGAAATCAAAAATACAGGGGATATATTTTTTCCTCAATCTTGGCTTGGCGCAATTTTCAGTAGCTATCAATCAAAAGAGGCCTATCAGATTGTAACTGATTTTCTGAAAAAGTATCCTGATTATAATCCTAAGTTGAAAGGTAAAATTTTGCAGGCTACTGATCATCTTTACCGGTCGCAAAAGATTGTGCCGGATAAATAAGTGCCCTGATTAATATACTACTTTTGCGTACAGCTCTTGAAAAACCGGATCACAACCTCATTTGCTTCCTGAGGGTAAACATGCCCTCCGGGATGCTCGTATAGCACGAATGGTGTTCCTGATGTTGATGGATAAAGCGTAGCATATTTTGCATAAGCCTCTCCGGTTTTGCTGCAATTGTTGATCCTCATTACATTGTTGTACATTAGTTTCTGCCAGGCTGGTTTTACCAGTGGGTCAGTATCGCCGATAATGTGCAGGGCGGGTTTCGGTTTGAGTTGGCCGATAAGTTTCAGGGCGGCTGCAGACGATGGTGCAAATGCTGCAAAGACATTGCCCCTTACCGCCCAAAGAATGTAAGTGAAACTACCCCCGTTTGAGTGCCCGGTTGCATAGATGCGTTTTTTATCGACTTTGTAGTCGGTTTCGAATTTGGTAAGCATGCTGTCGAAAAACTTCAGGTCTCTGTCGTTCATATCGCCCGGTGCTTTTTGCCATCCGGCTCTTGCGCCCTTTGGATCGGTGATTTGGCCGGGGGTGTTAAGGCCTTGCGGGCAAACAATAATGGCCTCGGGCCATAATTTCTCAAATTGCCTTGTATTTGCCATGTTTTCCATTGTTCCGCCATGGCCATGAAACGCGAAGATGACTGGTGTAGGTTTCGTTTTCGCTGTCGCCGGGATGTATACCAAAGCCTCTCTGATGGTATCGTTTACCTTCCAATGCATGATTGTATACGAAGGTGGAGAGGGAGCTTTTGATGCTTTTACCTGTAGGGAAGAGACAATGCCTATGCTTAGCAGCATGAGCATTTTGAAATATGTGTAGAACCGTTTTTTGCTTAACATATCCATAAGACTTTCACATTGTTGGAAAGTTTAAGAAAAACCATTCCATTTGAAAAGTTTACCTTACCATATATTGGTATTTAAAGCCTTTTGATAGTTTTCCTCATCGAACTTATACAGGTTGGGTGCTTTATGTGCGCCGCCTTTCCGTAGTTCATCCAGTTTAATAAGGATGTTGTAACGAAGTATTTTTCTGTAGAAGTTGCCGCGGTTGAGTTTCTGACCCAATATCGTTTCGTAAAGTGCCTGCAACTCCGGCATGGTAAACGTTTCTGGCAGCAGGTTATAGCCAATAGGCTTGTAGCTAATATGCTCTCTGAGCGACTCCAATGCTTTTCCGATGATATGTTCGTGATCCATCACCATTTTAGGCAATTTGTAAACGGGCATCCATTCACAACGGTCGGAATAGCTATCGGTAACTGGCGTAACTTTGGTATGATCTACCAAGGCATAGTAGCCAATGGTGATAAACCTTTGCTTATGCCATAAATCATCAGGATAATCTGCGAAATAATCTTCGGAACGGTTAAGGTTGCCAAAGACACCAAAATTATTCAGAAAGATTTTTTCGGCGCCACTTCGCTCGAATAATATCCTTTGTGCTGCGTCGTCTATTGATTCGTTTTTGTTGATATACCCACCTGGGAGAATCCATTGATCGTCGCCACTCATTCTTAGAATTAACACATTCAAGGTGTTATTTATGAATCCAAATACCACGCTATCAATCGATAAGTGGGGTAAAGATTTTGCCCATAGATCGGCGCTTGCATCCTGAATTTCTCTATTAATCATCAGCTCAAGGTAACATTTTTTAGGGGATCTAAATTAATAATTTGTTTTTCCAGATTAAACAAGCTAATATTGCTTCATAATGAAGCAATAATAAAATTTTTAGATTTTTTCTAACCAATCTTTATTTCTCATCAGGTTTGTATTGCATTGTTAGCACTTAAGATTATCAGATACTTAACCGTTTGTTTAATGATGAGCACTCCAGAACGTATTTTTAAATTTAGGTAGATGAATTATTTAACCCATTTTGATGACTTCGTTATGAAGCTTGAAACTTCAATCACATTGAATAATAATAATATATAAATCATGAAAAAGAACGACGTAAACAGGGTGCTCAAGCTTTCGCTGCTGGGGGCAATGGTATTGTCAAATATCTCGTGGAAAAATGCCGGCGATAAAAACAAAAATCCTATTGCTACGCTTACCATTAATGGTTTCACATTTGCAGATTTAAATAAGAACGGGAAGTTGGATAAATACGAGGATTACAGATTACCATTGGGCGAGCGGATAGATGATTTGATCAGCAAAATGACCGATGATGAAAAAGCATCAATGCTGATGGGTACAGGAATGCCTGGTTTTGACGGCTTAACACCGGTAGTTGGCGCAATAGAAGGCCGTGTTCCTGGCGCTGCTGGTGGTACCTACGAAATTAAACGTTTGGGTATTCCGGAAATTATTGTAGCTGATGGCCCAGCAGGGTTGCGCATTAAACCTATTCGTGATAATAATAAAAATACTTACTATTGTACCGCATTTCCAGTGGGAACGGCTTTGGCCTCTACGTGGAATCCTGAGCTAATCCAAAGTGTGGGAAAAGCAATGGGGAATGAGGTAAAAGAATATGGTGTGGATGTATTGTTAGCACCTGCGCTAAACATTCACCGTAACCCATTGAATGGCCATAATTTCGAGTACTATTCTGAAGATCCACTTGTGGCGGGAAAGATCGCTGCTGCGATGGTTAACGGAATTCAGGCGAATGGGGTAGGGACTTCGATCAAGCATTTTGCTGCGAATAACCAGGAAACCAATCGTCTTTCCATAAACGAAAACATCACTGAAAGGACCATGCGTGAGCTTTACCTGAAGGGTTTTGAGATCACTGTGAAGGAGTCAAATCCATGGACGGTGATGTCATCCTACAACTTAATTAATGGAACCTATACTTCAGCAAGACATGATTTACTGACTGATATTCTTCGGGATGAGTGGGGATTTAAGGGGATTGTGATGACAGATTGGTTTGGAGGCTATGCAGGCTTCAATTCACTGAAGGGCGGAACGAGTAATGTTGTTGCGCAACTGGAAGCCGGAAACGACCTCCTTATGCCCGGACTGCCCGCTCAGAAAACGGCCATTCTTGAAAACCTTAAGAATGGCAAACTATCGAAAACATCCGTAGATGTAAATTTGAAGCGTATTTTAGCATTGGTATTCAACTCGCCCACCATGCAAAAATACAAGTACAGCAATAAGCCTGACCTTAAAAAGAATGCTGAAGTAACGAGAAATGCTGCGGCAGAAGGCATGGTGCTGTTGAAAAATAATGATTCAGTTTTGCCTTACACCTTGAAAGCGCAACCGATTGCTGCTTTTGGCGTAACTTCTTACGAGTTTATAGCCGGTGGAACAGGTAGTGGAGATGTAAATGAAGCTTATACTGTTTCTTTAATTGAAGGGCTCGAAAAATCTCGTTATAAACTGGATAGTGATTTAAAGGACATGTATACCCCATTCGCTGCAAAGGAAAAAGCTGCTGAATTGGAAAGCCGTAAAAAACGTGGTATCCTGGCTTTACCCGAAAGGTTACCTGAACTGGATTTGAGTAAAGATTTGATCAATAAAAAAGCTGAAACCAACTCATTAGCCATTATTACCTTAGGTAGAAACTCAGGTGAAGGAGGGGACAGATCTGTTAATAATGATTTTAACCTTGCCAGTGACGAAATTACGCTAATTGATAACGTAACTGAAGCTTTTCATGCCAAAGGCAAAAAAGTTGTGGTGATATTAAATATTGGCGGTGTAATTGAAACTGCCAGCTGGAAAGACAAAGTTGACGCCATTCTTTTGTCATGGCAGCCGGGCCAGGAGGGCGGAAATTCAGTTAGTGATATTCTCTCGGGCAAGGTGACCCCGTCTGGTAAGTTAACCATGACTTTCCCTGTTAAATACGAAGATACACCATCAGCTAAAAACTGGTTAGGTACACCGTTAGACAACCCGGAGAATGTAACTTACGAAGAGGGGATATATGTTGGCTATCGTTATTTTAACACTTTCAAAGTTAAACCTTCGTTCGAATTTGGCTACGGTTTATCTTACACCAGTTTTGAATATAGTGATTTAAAACTAAGCGATAAAACTTTCAACGGAAATTTAATTGCTACGGTTACCATAAAAAACACAGGGAAAGCAGCGGGTAAGGAGATTGTTCAACTTTACCTCTCAGCGCCACACCAAAATATTGATAAGCCAGTTGCGGAACTAAAAGCCTTTGCAAAAACTAAGTTATTAAAGCCAGGACAATCGGAAACTTTACAGCTGGCGTTGTCGCCTAAAGACTTAGCTTCGTTTATGGAAAGCCAAAGTGCATGGGTTGCTGAAGCGGGTATCTATAAAATATCGGTAGGGTCGTCATCACTAAATGTGAAACAAACGGCTGAGTTCTCATTGCCAAAGGAATTATCTGTTGAGAGAGTTCATAAAGCATTTGCATCAACAAGTCCTGTTAAAGAACTTAAAAATAAATAGACCAATAAGCCGCCATTATTGATGACGGTTTAATTTTTTAACATCATTCTTCTAACATACGATGAATAACAAAACTGCAGAAAGCCAGACCAGATCAAATTACGCCGTTCCCTTAATTACCATTACCCTTTTGTTTTTTATGTGGGGTTTCATCACCTGCATGAACGACATCCTTATTCCATATTTGAAGCAGCTTTTTAAATTGAGCTTTTTTGAATCTATGCTGGTGCAGTTTTGCTTTTTTGGTGCATATTTCATCGGGTCGTTGATTTACTTTTTAATTTCTTATTTTAAAGGTGATCCTATTAACAAAGTGGGCTACAAAAAGGGTATCCTTTTTGGAATCGTGCTGGCTGCGATAGGCTGCGTATTATTTTTCCCGGCAGCAACTTATTCGGTATATCCATTATTTTTGGGTGCATTGTTTGTATTAGGTCTTGGATTTACTGTACTTCAGATTACTGCGAACGCATACGTATCTTTACTGGGGCCAGAAGACAGTGCTTCGAGCAGGTTGAACCTTACGCAAGCATTTAATGCTTTCGGAACCACCATAGCGCCGATTTTAGGTGGTCATTTAATCTTTGAGTTTTTCTCGGAAGCTGACGGAAGTTTTAGTGCTTCTGCTACGCGTATTCCCTATTTAATTTTTGCAGGTATTCTGTTGCTGGTGGGATTATTGATTTTTTATGTCAAGTTACCTTCTTTTAAACCGGATGAAGCGGAGCAAACCAAAGGCCTTGGCGTATTGAAGTTCCCGCATCTTGCGAGGGGGATCATTGCCCTTTTTTGCTATGTGGGAGCAGAAGTTGCTGTTGGTAGTTTTATCATCAGCTTTTTACACTTACCAGAAATTACCGGTTTAGAAGAGGCCGTGAGTAAGAATTATTTATCGCTTTATTGGGGAGGGGCCATGATTGGTCGCTTTGTAGGGTCAATTTCGTTGAATCATGCTTTAAGTCAATCGAAAAAGATGGTGTATATGCTTGGAACTGCTGTTTTGGTTTTTGCTGTGATTTATGGAATTGTAGATCTAACATTTTTTCAGATGAGTTTCTTTCTGGTATTTATCGCCTTAAACTTTATTGGTTTTCTTATCGGTAAATCGGCTCCGGCCAGAACGCTTGCTATTTTTTCAACCATCAACGTACTTTTACTGATCTCGGCAATGGTCAATAAAGGTGAGTTTGCGATGTACAGCATCCTTGGCATCGGGATATTTAACTCCATTATGTTTTCTAATATTTACACGCTATCGATTGCACAATTGGGGGCTTATACCAGCCAGGGTTCTTCTTTATTGGTTATGGCCATTTTAGGCGGGGCAGTGATGCCACTTGTTCAGGGTGCGGTAGCAGATCAAATCGGGGTTCATCATTCTTTTGTGCTGCCACTATTGTGCTATTTATTTATTCTTTACTTTGGTGTTTACTGTAGTAAACATCTCAAGCGAATTGAGCAGACGGAGGTGAAGGGGGGACACTAGTTGTGATTTGAAGTTTGAGCTGGGGCGATTGATGTCGGATTTTTAGTTATTTACAGGTTTAAGTATATTTTCTGTTACAATTGGTTGCATGTTTGTGAGAAATAATACTATTTTTGGTTGCGCATCTCCCTGTCCCTAACTAAAAAAAACATTTAAAGCTGAAATGACCAATAATGGCATCTCATATTCTAGTTTAACTGACAATGAGTTGTTGTATCATCTAAAGAATGATGATCATCTGGCATTTACTGAGATTTTTAAACGATACAGCGCCCTGTTATATTCAAATGCCTTTAATAAACTGCGAAATGAAAGCGATGCCAGGGATGTTGTTCAAGAAATGTTTATCAAAATCTGGACGAAGCGTGAGTCCATCCAAATGGACAACAATCTTTCCGGATATTTATTTGTGGCTTTGAGAAATGGTATTTTTAATCTGATTAAACATAACAATCTGGTTACTGCTTATGCAGATCAATTTTCACAGGCTAACGCTGACAGTGGTGTTTACACTGATACTTTGATTCGTGAGAAGCAGTTTGCCGCCATGATAGAAGCTGAAATTGCCAGCTTGCCTCCACGTATGAGAGCAGTTTTTGAGCTGAGAAGGATGGAGAACCTTTCTAATAAAGAGGTAGCAGCCCGTTTAGGAATTACAGAATCTACGGCAGCTGATCAAATGAAAAAGGCACTTAGGATATTAAAAACGAGGATTGGCTTAATCTTAGTGGTTGTACATTACCTTAACGTAAAATAAATTTTAATTCTCTATCCCCAATCTGTGTTTCACAGTTGTATTACATATAACATTCCGTAATCAACTAAATGGACGAACAGCAATTCATTGAAATTTTAGACCGGTATATTGCAGGTACAGCCAATGCTGAGGAGCAGGCCTGGCTGGAGTCTGCCTATATCAACCTGAACAAAAAATCCTTTTCTGTTTACGATGACGGTTTTCTCGATGCCCAAACCGATCAGATTTGGCATGTGGTTGCCAACGCTACACAGCGACCGAAAAAGTTGACAGGCTTGATGCCATTTATATATGCCGCCGCCGCGTTGCTTATTGTTTCGCTGGTAGCTGTTTTGGTTTATAACCAAAGTCATCCAAAATCTTATCTAACGAATCTGCCTGCAGCCAAAGATATCAAAGCAGGCAGGGATAAAGCCGTTTTGATACTTGCAAACGGTAAACGCATTGATCTGGATAAAACCGGAACCGGATATCTTGCCGATCAAACAGGAGTTAAAATATCGAAAACTGCCGACGGCCAAGTTGTATATAATATGCCTCAACAGATTGAACAAGTTGAGAAGCCTGAATATAATACCATTCAAACGCCTGCCGGGGGGCAATATCAGGTTAATTTACCAGATGGAACCAAAGTTTGGCTTAATGCTTCTTCGTCCGTAACCTTTACGACTTCATTTGAGGTTGAACGGAGGGTAAAGCTTAAGGGTGAGGCTTATTTCGAAGTGAGTAAGATTTCCGTTGATGGAAAAAGAATTCCATTTGTTGTTGAGACTCAAAATCAGAAAGTTGAGGTGCTGGGTACTCATTTCAATGTAAATGCTTACAGCGATGAGCGCACAACCAAAACCACTCTACTTGAAGGTAGCGTGAAGGTTAATGATGATGTTTTACTTCAACCTAATCAACAGGCACGGGGAAATGGATCGGACATAAAAGTATTGAGTGTAAATGCACAGAATTTTATCGACTGGAAAAATGGTGATTTCATTTTAGAGAATAATGATTTCAGGACCATTATGCGTAAGATAGCTCGCTGGTATGATGTGGAAATTGTATACAGTGATGATGCGCCTCAGAAACTCAACCTGGGGGGATGGATTTCACGCTCCAAAAATATTTCGTCCATTTTAGGAGTAATGGAGCAAACTGGAAAAGTTCATTTTAATATTGAAGGAAGGAGGATCACGGTAACCAGATAAAAATAAAACGTGGTTCTAAAAAGAAAGCCAGAAGTGGTGGAACACCTCCGGCTTAGGATTTTTAGAGCTCAAAATCAATCGACTGACTAATAAACTTTAAAACCAAACAAATGTACAAATTTTACCCAAACAAACTGGGTGGGGCATCTGTCCGTATCCAAAAATTTCTACTGATTATGCGTGTAACTACGTTCCTGTTATTGGCCGTAATGATGCAGGTAAGTGCAACTACACTTGCGCAAAGGGTTACTATTAATCAAAAAAATGCCAATTTAACTGATGTATTCAAAGTGATTAGAATACAAACAGGTTACGATTTTATTTACGATCAGGATTTAGTTTCTAAATCTACACCAGTAAATATTAATGTTAGCAACACAGAAATCAACGAAGTACTAAAACGCTGCTTAGTTAATCAATCACTCACTTATACTATTAAAGATAAAACTGTAATTATTCAGGAAAAAACCTTTCTGGATAAGGTTACCGGTTATTTTGATAACATTACTGTTTCTGGTACGGTGCTGGATGAAACCGGTACGCCCTTACCCGGTGTGGTGATCAAAGTAAAAGGCACCAGTAGATCAACGATATCTGGAAACAACGGTAAGTTTTATATTGCTGCTACTGATGAAAATCCGACTCTTGTTCTATCATATATTGGTTATAAAACTATAGAAGTAACTGCTACACAAACCTTAACTGTAAAAATGGTTTTAGATCCTGCAAAACTGGATGAAATTATGGTGATTGGTTATGGTACAACCACACGTCGCCTTAATACAGGTTCGCAGGTTGGAATCAGTGCAGACGAAATAGCTGATCAGCCGGTTACCAATGTTTTACAGGCGCTGCAAGGACGTCTTGCAGGTGTTACCATAACACAAACCAATGGTTTACCAGGTGCAGGTATTAATATTCAGGTTAGAGGTGCAAATGCAATCGGATTAAATGGTGTAAAAGCAAATCGTCCTCTGTATATTATTGATGGTGTACCTTTTCTTTCCGAACCTATTAATACAGCTTCTTTTATATCAACTGCAACTTCAACATCTGCCTTGCCATCTGCAGAAGGAAATACCAGTCCGATGAACACAATTAATCCCTCTGATATCGAAAGTATCGAAGTGTTAAAGGATGCCGATGCTACTGCTATTTACGGATCAAGAGGAGCCAATGGTGTAATTTTAATTACAACCAAAAAAGGAAAGGCCGGAGCAACAAAATTTAACGTAAATGCTTCATCAGGAGTTTCAGAAGTTACACATTTTGTAGAAACTGTGGGAACTGAGCAATATCTTGCCTTGAGAAGAAAAGCCTTTGCAAACAATACCACCAATCCGGCAACTCCAAGTGTAACCACAGCTCCCGATCTATTGGTTTGGGACCAGAATGGGTATACCGATTTTCAGAGGTATATGCTTGGAAATACTGCTAAAACACATGATGTTAATACAAGTTTATCTGGTGGAGATAACCGTACTAATTTTTACCTGAGCGGAACATACCATAAGGAAGGTAATGTGTATCCTGGCGATCAGGGATATCAGAGAGGAGGTGGTAAATTCAACCTGAACCACAGTTCACTTGATCAGCGTTTCAGTTTATCCTTATCTGCAATGTATTCTACAGATAAGAACAATATTTCAACAACAGATTTAGCTAGCTGGGCTTACGCACTACCTCCAAACTTCCCTTTATACAAGGCAGATGGAAGTTTTAACTGGGATGGGGGGATTAGTAATCCATTGGCATATTTAAACCAAACCAATGATAACCGTACCTCTAACCTGTTGACTAATTTGTTGTTGAAATACAATATTGCAAAAGGACTGGATTTTAAAACCAGTTTGGGATATAGTAAAACTGATATGACTCAGATAGCCATCAGGCCACTAACGTCACTTAATCCAAATTTTACACCAACATCGGGTACTGCCAGCTATGTATATAATTATACTAATAACTATATACTGGAACCGCAGTTAACGTACACCCTTAAAATCTGGAAAGGTACATTAAATGCACTTGCAGGTGGTTCTTATCAGTTCAAGCAATCAAAAATGCCATATAGTACTTCTGCATCAGGATTCTCGTCAGATGATTTCTTAAGAACCTCTACAGCAGCAACTACTGTAAGTACAACAAGTAGTTCTATCGATTATAAATACACTTCGCTGTTTGGACGTGTGAATTATAATTTAATGGATAAGTACATTCTGAATGTAAATTACAGAAGAGACGGATCATCGAGATTTGGTCCTAATAACAAATTCGGAAACTTTGGATCGGTCGGTGGCGCCTGGATTTTCTCTGAGGAAGACTTCTTAAAAAATAAATTCAGCTGGTTTAGCTTTGGTAAAGTCCGTGGCAGTTACGGTATTGTGGGTAGTGATGATATTGGCGACTACGGATATTTTGACTCTTATACTGCATCAACTTATAATTATGCCGGATCTACAGGCTTAAATCCATCACGTCTGGCTAATCCTGATTATAAATGGGAAGAAACTAAAAAACTGGATGTTGGTTTAGAGTTAGCTTTCTTTAAAGACCGTTTGTCGATCAGTGGATCATATTACCGTAACAGAACCAGTAATCAGTTAATTAATCAGACTGTAAGTACACAAACCGGATTTTCTGGTTATCAGAGTAATCTGCCTGCAACGGTACAAAACTCAGGATGGGAAATTACCTTAACAAGTACGAACATCAAAAACAAGGATTTTAACTGGATTACATCTTTCAATATCAGTGCGAACCGCAACAAATTACTCTCGTTTCCCGACATTGAAAAATCTTCTTATTATACAACTTATATCGTAGGAAATCCGATCAGTTCCTATTATGTTTATCAGTATGCAGGTATAAATCCGGCAACTAACTTACCCATGTTTACCGATTTTAATGGCGTTGGCGGGGTAAACAGCCCAACAACAGGTTTTGCTGCAACAGGCCGTGGCGACCGTTATTTTGCAGGAACATCTTATCCTAAATTTTTCGGCGGTATTACCAACAGTCTTTCTTACAAAAAGCTTACTTTAGATTTTACCTTCCAGTTTGTTAAGCAGCAGGGTAGAAGCTTGCTTACTTCATCATTCTATCCTCCTGGATACTTTAGCAATGCTGCATTAAGTGTAGTAAATGATTACCTGGCACTTGGCTCTCAGGACTATCTTGTATCGGCAGGAACACGTGGTGCAGCAGGATCTGCAGCTTACCTCGCTTATTCTTACTACACTGGTTCTGACGCTTCGGTTGTTGATGCCTCTTTTATCAGGTTGAAAAACGTAAACATATCTTACTCACTGCCTACCAAATGGCTATCGAAAGATACAGGCACACAGCTCCGTGTTTACCTACAGGCACAAAACCTGTTCACCATTACCAATTATGAAGGTTTCGATCCTGAATCGCAGGGTGTAGTAACACCACCATTGCGTACGATAACCGGAGGTTTACAATTCACTTTTTAATCTCAAACATCATGTCAAAATCGATATATAAAATAATGGCCATAATGATGGCTTTAACCGCATTAGTTAATACAGGATGTGAAAAACTTATTGAAATCGATCCTCCTGTAAACCAGGTGACTACTGATTTGGTTTTTGCATCCGATAAACTTGCAACCAGTGCCCGTTCGGCATTGTTCAGCACATTATCACAAACTGCTACCCAGAATAACAACATAACCCTGTACAGTTCTTTGCAAGCTGATGATTTGCTTTATCTTGGAACGGCTGCAGGTTTTCAGGAGTTAAATAATAATACCTATTCTAATGTAAGCACCAGTCATCCTACGGTGTTTGCTGAGTGGTACACTGTTATTTACCGTGCAAATGCTATTATTTTAGGCCTGCAAAATACGTCAGGAACATCTGATGCCATCAAAAAACAATATACTGCAGAAGCTAAGTTTGTAAGGGCTTACTGTTATTTTAACCTTATAAATGAATTTGGAGATGTGCCCCTGGTTTTAGTAACCGACCCAAACATCACCGCATTTCAGACAAGAGAAACTACTGCAAATGTTTATAATCAGATCATAGCAGATTTAACTGATGCGAAGGCAAATTTACTTAGCGATTATTCGGCAACATCGGGCGACAGGATAGGGGTTAATAAATTTACTGCGGCAGCACTTCTGGCCCGTGTTTATATGTTCACAAATAATTACGCAGCTGCAGAATCAAATGCATCAGAGGTAATCGCTTCATCACAGTATAGTTTAATCCCAAAAGCCAGTATTGCAGCAGGTTTGTTTATAAAAAACAGTACTGAAAGTATCTGGCAAACTCCGCCACCGGTAGCGGCAACAAACCAATATACCAACGAAGCTACAACTTTTATTCCATCAACATTAACTACCTTGAGTACTTATAATTACAGAATAGATCCACGATTGATCCAGTTGTTTTTAACTACAGATCAGCGTCGGATAAGCTGGATGGCTAGCACAACATTTTCCGGCGAAACCTATAGCTATCCGTTTAAATACAAGCATCGTACTCAGGCGTTGGCAATAGCCGCAGGTATTACGGAGTACCAAATCGTAATGCGTTTAGCTGAGCAATATTTGATCAGGGCAGAGGCACGCGCCAGAATGGGCATGAACTTAAGCGGATCTTTAAACGATTTGAATGCTATTCAAAACAGGGCAGGAGCAACCTTAACAGCAGCAACAGATGCAGCTACACTGATTAACGATATTGCATTGGAAAACCGTAAGGAATTTTTCTGTGAACAGGCATTTCGCTGGAACAATTTGAGGCGTACCGGACAGGCTGATGCTGTATTGTCGGCGGTTAAAACCAGCTACACTCCAAAATCTAAATTATTTCCGATTCCTCAGGCAGCGATAGATGCCAACTATAATTTAACACAAAACCCAGGTTACTAAACACACAAATGAACACAAGAAACCAATTTAAGGTCAGGTATTTTTACCTGGCCTTAGCCATCGGCATGCTTGGCGCAACCGCCCAATCATGCAGTATTTTAAAGAAGAAAAATAAAGCTAACGTGGCAACAGCACTTGCACCAAAGCCTAAAACCGATTCGCTTAAAAATCCGATAAAGCCATACGCAGAAGTGATTACTTCGAAAGCGCTAACGCAAAAGGGATTATTTACCGTTCACAAAATTGCGGATAAATATTTCTTTGAAATTCCCAATAAGTTGCTTAATAAAGAAATTTTAGCTGTAAACAGGTTAAGTAAATCAACTCCCGGAGCAGGAAATTATGGCGGCGAAGAGGTAAGTTCGAGGGTAATTTACTGGGAATTAGGCCCGTCAAATAAGCTGTTTCTTAAAGTATCGGCAACGGTGAGTGTAGCCGATTCGACAGATATGATTTCAAAAGCTGTGGCCAGTTCGAATATGAACCCGATTATGGCAGCTTTCCCAATTAAGGCGAAGGGAAAAGATTCTTCATCTGTTGTGATTGACGTAACAGACTTCCTGTTAAGTGAAACTCCGTTATTGTCTTTTGACGCTGAAAATAAAAAAGCTTACAATCTGGCGGCACAGGTGGCAGACCGCTCTTACATTGAAAGTGTAAAAAGTTTTCCTATTAACACAGAGGTTAAAACCATCAGAACCTACACTTCATTTGCGGGGCGCTTACCAGCTACAAGCGAGGCCGGTGCCATTACTTTGGGAATGAATACCTCATTTGTAATGCTTCCCGAAAAACCCATGCGCAAGAGGATGTACGATGCCCGGGTAGGTTTCTTTGCCAGTGCAAATATCAGGTATAAAGATGACCAGCAGAAGGTAGAGCAGGAAGCTTTTATTCACCGTTGGAGGTTAGAACCCAAAGAAGAAGACATGGAAAAGTTTAAAAAAGGCGAACTGGTAGAACCTAAAAAACAGATCGTTTACTACATTGATCCTGCTACTCCAAAGAAATGGAGACCATATCTGATTGCAGGTATAAACGACTGGCAAAAAGCATTTGAACAGGCCGGTTTTAAAAATGCCATTGTGGCTAAAGAATGGCCGGAAGCAGACACCACCATGAGCCTGGACGATGCGCGCTTCTCGGTGATCCGTTACTTTGCTTCACCTCAGCAAAATGCCTATGGCCCAAACATTGCCGATCCACGTACCGGCGAAATCATTGAAAGCCACATCGGATGGTACCATAACGTAATGAACCTGGTGCACAGATGGTATATGATCCAGGCAGGAGCCATCGATCCAAGGGCACGCAAAAACAAATTCGATGATGAATTAATGGGTCAGTTGATCCGTTTTGTTTCCTCTCACGAAATTGGTCATACATTAGGCCTACGTCATAACATGGGCGCAAGCAGTACTGTGCCGGTTGAAAAACTGAGAGATAAAAAATGGGTAGAAGCTCATGGGCATACGCCGTCTATCATGGATTATGCACGTTTCAATTACGTAGCGCAGCCTGAAGACCATATCAGCGAATCCGGGATTTTTCCTCGTATTAACGATTACGACAAATGGGCAATTCAGTGGGGTTACAAGCCGATTTTTGGAACTGCAAATGCTGCAGAAGACAAGAAAATATTAAACAAAATTACCATCGATAGTCTTGCTTCGAATAAAAGGCTTTGGTTTGGTGGCGAAGGTAGAGATCAGGATCCGCGTTCTCAATCCGAAGATTTAAGCGATGATAACATCAAAGCCGGTCTGTATGGAATTAAGAACCTGAAAAGAATAGTTCCACAACTGATTAACTGGACCAGGGAAGATGGCGAAGATTATTCGGACCTTAAGGAGATGTACAAAGAAGCAGTTGGTCAGTATAGCCGCTATGTTTTCCATGTGCTTAAAAATCTTGGCGGTATAATGGTTACCGAGAAAACATACGACCAGCCCGGTGCTGTTTATCAGCCGGTAAGTCTTGCCCGTCAGAAAGAAACCATTAAGTTCTATAACGAGCAGGTATTTACTACACCAAAATGGTTGCTCAATAAAGATATTCTGAACAAAATAGATCCTGGTTTTTCTTTTAACGATGTTCAGATCGTACAGCAGGGAGTAGTGGCATCAGTAACTTCGCAAACCCGCTTATATAGAATGATGATTAACCAACGCGATTACGGTAAGGGTGCCTATTCTCCGCGAGAGTGGTTAAAAGATCTTAAGTCGGGTATTTTCAGTGAAATAACCAGCGGTAAAGCTACAGACGAATATCGCCGTGCTTTACAGAAAATGTATGTAGGAAGTATTATTACCATGTATAACAAACGCTTCGCATTGCAGGGATCTACTGATAATATTCTGGCCTCTGTTACCCCTACAGATGTTTTATTGTACTCTAATGTGAAGTCGCTTGCTTTCGCACACCTTAAAGATCTGCGTAAGGATATTACTAACGGAATTTCGAAAACCAGTGATTATGATACTAAAATCCACTATCAGTACTTAAAGCAGATGCTGGATAAAATAGTAAACGAATCGCCGATTCCGGGTTTAAATTACTAAGGCTTAATAACCATATATCATGCTTAAAAATATTAAAAAAATCATTTTCCAAATATTAGTAATGATGATATGTTCTTCTGTGTATGCGCAAATTGTTGCGCATACTATAGGGAACATAAAAGATCTAGGCAGTGGATATGTTATTTTTTCTTATGAAATCAATAATATTCTTTATAAGGACTCTGTACAAGCCAGGTCTGATATTTTCACAAAGAAAGTGGCTGTCGTCGAATCAACACTTTGTACTCTATCGAATAGCGTTAATCAACAAATCAAAATTTTTATTTTAGAGCCTACACTTATCAAATTCAGAGGGCAGATCACTAAGTTTTACGATTTGGAAGTTATTGGTGGTAAGGAATCTGAATTGTACGCCCAATATCGACAAGCGCTGAGATTAAATATTGGCAAGCGACCGCCACTTACGGGAGACGAAGTAATCGATAAAAAAAGGCGTACCAGCTTTGGTGCTGCAATGAAGATTTTAAAAGATAGTGTTGTAACCGACTTTGTTAATAGAAACCCTGAAAGTGTTCTGTCAGCAATTGCCATTTATGATACTTACGTCACCTATCCGGATAGAAATAGGGCAGATATACTGTATCAATTGTTAAGTCCGGCTATTCAGAGAAATGATTATGGAAGGCGTATTAAAACCTTTGTAGACGCATTGGGTAATACCTCCCACGGGGCTATTGCTCCTGAGTTTTCTTTGGCAGATCAAAACGGCAAATTCTATTCATTGACCAATTTCAGGGGCAAATATGTTTTAATTGATTTTTGGGCGAGCTGGTGCGGCCCATGCAGGCTGGAAAACCCAAATCTGATCAAAGCTTATCAGAAGTTTAATAATAATGGCTTTACAATTGTTGGTTTATCTATGGACAGTTCGAAAGAAAAATGGTTAAAAGCTGTTGAGCAAGATAAGTTACTTTGGCTTCAGTTAAATGATCCTAAAACAACCAATGGCAAAACAGCAGAAATATATGGTGTAAAAAGCCTTCCTGCTAACTTTTTAGTTGATCCTTCGGGAAAGATTATCGCAATAAATTTACGCGGTGATGCATTGGAAAAGCAATTGTCGGCGATTTTCGGAAAGTAGAATATTTAAATTAACAACCGGGTAGAAGCGGTTTTTTAGTTAATAGTTAGTGATGACAATGCAGGATGATGGATGTCTCCTGCATTTTTTTGATTAATATCCCATTAATACCATAAATATGAAAATAGTAAATATTGTTGTTTACCTGATTTTAACTGTTCTGCTCTCAATCTATAAGCCATCTGTAAACATGGCTCAGGAGAAACAGGATGTATATCTTACTTTAAAACATGCCAATATTATAGATATAGAAAAAGGCAGGGTGATGAGTGATATGACGGTTTTAATTAAAAATGACCGCATAGCATCTGTTTATAAGGGAAATAGAACCGAAGGAGAGGTAATAGATATTCAGCACAAATACCTGGTGCCTGGTCTGGTTGATTCGCATGCACACGTAACCAATATCAGCGGATCACCCATCGAAAGATCGTATAAGGTACTTGATTACCTCCTCAAACACGGAATTACCACCATCCGCGATGCCGCAGGGAACGGGGCAATTATGCAGAAGGTTCAGGCCGATGTAAATCACGATATCAAAACAGGTGCCGATATTTATTATGCTGCCTTTATGGCGGGCGATTGGTACTACAACCGCGATCAGCATATCCGTAAAGAACCTTACCACCCATGGGAACAACTTATTGTACCCGGTATAAACCTCGACAGTGCCATGAAAGAAGCGAAAGCCTGTGGTGCAACAGGTGTAAAACTTTACCATTCTTTTGATGGGGTATTTTTGAAAGATGTTGCAGCCGCCGCCAAAAGAAATAACCTTTTGGTTTGGGGCCATGCCATGATGTATCCTGCAAAGCCATTGGAAGTGGTGAGGGCAGGTGTTCAAGTTATATCGCATGCCAGTATGTTGTCGGCATTGATAAATGATCCAAAAATGAATTATAGAAAAGTTCCCCAAGCCTATAAAGACAGTGTTGGAAGTCGCATAGACGTAACGGAACTGGCCGGGGAAATGAAACGTAGAAATGTAATTCTCGATGCTACCTTAACTGTTTCGGAAGTTAAGGAACAATGGATATTTGAACTGGTAAAAAAGCTTCATCACCTTGGCGTTAAAATATCGGCAGGCACCGATAAAATTACCATACTTACCAATACGTATCCCTTTTTGATTGAAGAATTGAATTATTTTGTAAACGACTGCGATTTTACACCGGCCGAAGCACTGAAGGCCGCAACTTTGATTTCGGCAGAAACTATTGGTCAGCAAAAAAACATAGGAAGTATCGAGGCAGGTAAAAAAGCTGATTTATTGGTTGTTGATCAGAACCCGCTCGAAGATATTAACCGGTTGAAAAAATTAGACATGATTATCAAACACGGGAAGGTTATTGATTGAGTGAAGAGTGAATGATTGAATGGGTTTCCCCAAAAGAAAATAAAAAAAGCGCTATGATTATTCATTGCGCTTTTGCCATAATGATAAAATCCTCTGATCTTAAATTGCAGTATATCCACCATCGGCAATAATGTAACTGCCTGTTGTGAATGTTGATTTATCTGAACTTAAAAAGGCAACCAGATCTGCAATTTCCTGTACTTTACCCAATCTGTTGATCGGACTTTTAGCCGCGATTGCATCTTGCATTTCCTTAGTCAGGTTAGCCGTTAATAAAGGTGTTTCGATATAACCTGGTCCTACGGCATTACATCTGATATTTTTTGTAGCATACTCTGCGGCGATATTCTTTGTTAGCCCAACCACGGCATGTTTCGAGGCAGTATAAGCAGGACTGCTAGGAGCGGCCACCTGTCCGTGGATAGACGCGATATTGATGATTGAACCACCACCGTTCTTCTCCATTTGTTGTAACTGATATTTACAGGCATAGAAAACGCCATTTAAATTAAGTGCAATCACACGATCCCATTCTTCAGGGTCATAATCGCCTGTTGGTTTTGCAGGTCCTCCGATTCCGGCATTATTACAGGCAATATCCAGTCGCCCGTATTTCTCTACTACCGCTTCTACTAGTTCTTTGTTTTCTTCAGCTTTTGAAGCGTCAGACTTCACTGCGAAAGCCTTACCTCCGTTTTCCTGAATTAATTTTACGGTTTCATTTGCTTGTTCTTCATTGATATCGGACACAACTACTTTAGCACCTTCCTGTGCATAAGTGATGGCAATTGAACGGCCTATTCCTGAACCTCCGCCAGAAACAACCGCTACTTTATTTTCTAATGATGGCATATTGTTTTGTGTTAAATTCTATGTAAAAAAACGGGATTGTACGCTAAATGTTTGTCAGGGGAGTGTGTTTTAACAGTAAATAACCCGCTGTACTGAAAACCATTATTTTGCATTGACAGGGTGATTTATTTTTTGGATTTACAGAGCAGTACATAGCAGGATGGATAATTTGAACAGTTCGCTATATTTGGTGAAACTTGATCATAGGTCAATGTTCATAACCAGATATATTATGCCTAAAAATCCCCGTCAAATAGCGGTTATACTTTTTCTGCTAAGTGTTTTTTTATCGTCGTTTGTACTTAGCGCATCGCCCATCAATAACTTTAACTTGCTGATAGCACCGGGTACATTATCCAATAATTCTGTTACTATATTATGGGATAAACAAACCGATGCCAGATCATTAGGCTACGAAATTGTGGTAAACAATAAAAAAATCAGCTATAGTGATAAAACCAATTTCACAATCAACGTGTTAAAACCTGATACATGGTACACTGTAAAAGTGATCATCAAAGGGAAAACAAAGCCAGATTATGCAACTAATACCCTTCGGTTTAAAACTACCTTATCAGGAAAAATATTTAATATTCTGAATTATGGCGCAACGGCTGACAGCACCATACTTAACACTAGAGCTATACAGGCTGCTATTGATGCCTGTTCAGCAGGTGGTACAGTGCTCATTCCAAAAGGAACATTTTTATCGGGTGCCTTGCATTTAAAAAGCAACATGACTTTAAAAATAGAGGAGGGAGGTGTGTTAAAAGGTTCTCAACTTCCGAATGATTACCTGCCCATGATTTTGAACCGGTTTGAAGGATGGGAAATGAAAACCTACGCCAGCTTACTAAATGCCGGAACCCTTAATCAAAATGGAAGCTATAATATCAAGAATTTAATGATTACGGGAAATGGTAAGATTGTAGGGGGTGGCCGAAAGCTTGGAGAGGCCATGACTAAAGCGAATGGCATCAGAAGCAGAGGGCGTTTAATTTGTTTAATGAATGCCCAGAATGTAAGTATTTCGGGGTTAACAGTTACCGAACCGCCATGCTGGACTATCCATTACATCTATAGTGATGACATAAGTTGCTATAATTTAAATATCATTACTAAAAACATCAGAAATGGTGACGGGATCGATCCGGATTCTTCGACTGACTCCTACATTTTCAATTGTACCTTTGATACCGGCGATGATTGTATTGCCATTAAATCAGGGAAAAATCCGGAAGGATTTTTGGTAGCAAAGCCAACAAAAAACGTACGGATTACAGATTGTAACTTCAAAAGCGGGCATGGAATATCTATTGGTAGCGAGATGTCGGGTGGGGTGAGTGATGTATTGGTACAAGACTGTAAAGCCGGGAAACTGCTTTATGGTATGCAGATTAAAGCGACTAAAGATAGGGGTGGATATGTTAAAAATGTAACTGTTGCGGATTGTGAGCTGATGATGATTACCATATTCTCTGCTGTAAATTACAATAATGATGGCGAGCCTGCAGCAGAAATCCCAACGTTTGAAAACTTTGTATTCAGGAATATTGATATGTCAATCGCCGTTCCGAACAGCGTATTAATCGATATCAATGGTTTTGAAGATGTTTCCCATCGGTTAAGGAAGGTATCATTCAGCAATATTATACTACCGGAAAATGCAAAAGTAAATGTGACAAATGCCGAGGATATTGAGTTTAACAAGGTGAAATCAATATCAGGCATGTTACCGGTATACAAATTTGTGAGCGTAGGTACGATAATTAAAGATTGATTTTACCATATACTATTAGAACTGGGACGTCTTGTTGTACAATAATTTCCTGCAGATCACAGAGATTTCGCTGATCTTTAAGATTTATTACGCCATAAGAGTTCTTCATAAAATTTAATCTGCGGCATTTGCGAGATCTGCAGGGTACATAATAATGAAGCTCGTGGGTAATATTTTTAACTAAAGCGAATAGGCTATAAACAAATGTCTTGTTGAAATAATATCTATTAATTTTGTAGTTGTTTTTTGTTTTGACATTGAAATAGTGCTCAAACTCTGTTGAAATCCTTATATTCGTGTCATTGTATGGCGTCTGTAAACGAATTATCGGATAATGAGTTGCTGCTGCGTTTGAAAAACGGGGAGCACACATCCTTTACAGAAATCTATAACCGCTTTTGGGAAAAGATGATGAGTTATGCTGTCAAACTCACCAAATCAGAAGACGAGGGCGCTGATATTGTACAGGAGATTTTTGTATCCATCTGGAACCGTAAGGAGTCATTGGAAGTTAAAGGGCCGCTTGGAGCCTATCTAATTAAATCAGTTCGTAATCTTTCATTAAAGTACATCGAAAAGAATATCCATAAGGAAAATTTTATGGAGCGCCTCGGATATCATTTTGAAAACACCACAGCGCAAACTGAAGGTGATATTTCTGTAAAAGAACTTCAGAAAAATATTGATACAGCGGTTTCGAAACTACCTGGGAAGATGCGGCAAGTTTATGTTTTGAGCCGTGATGAACAGCTTTCTCATAAGGAAATTGCTCAAAAACTTGGGATATCGGAATTAACTGTTAAGAAACAGATTAATAATGCGCTTAAACTGATTGCAAAATCGTTGAAATTGAATCTATCAGGGGCAATGCTAGTGCTTTTTGCGCATCTTTTAAAATAATTTTATTTTTTTCTAAAATAAATCTACTACCAAAGTCCTCTTTTCGGAATATAGTATTGTAAGGCGTCCTCTAGCTTGCCTAAATACCTATGAAAACCGAACAAGTTAAAGAACTTTTAAAGCGTTATAATGACGGACAGGCAAGTGTGAAGGAAGCCGATGCCGTTAACGATTGGGTGGAACAAGAGCTTGAACAAACTAGCTGGAATAAGTCTGAAGAAGATAAGGTAGCTTTTGGTATCGCATTAAAACTAAAAATTGATGCTCAAATTAACCTAGGTTCAGAAAAGGAAGCAAGCGGCACGAATTCCCTTAAGGTGACGAGGTTTCGAATGATCTCAGCCATTGCAGCAGCTATAGCGATTGTGCTGTTAGGTACCATTGTTTTCTGGAGAATGAGGAACGAAGACGCTTCCCGCCGATATGCAAATGATATTGCTCCAGGTAAAAACACAGCGGTTCTTAAATTGGCCAATGGACAGAAAATCAGTCTTGATGAAAGAAATGGTACGCTTGATACGCTGAACGGAATTAAAATAGAAAAGGCTGCAAACGGTGTTGTTGTGTTCACCATTCTCGATCGTAATGCGGACGCAAGCAACCAGAAGAACACCATTGAAACCCCAGCTGGCGGACAGTATCAGGTGGTACTGGCCGACGGAACAAAGGTATGGTTGAATGCAGCCAGTTCCTTAACGTTTCCGGGCGAGTTTGGTGGGCAACAAAAACGTATAGTTAGTTTAACTGGGGAAGCCTATTTTGAGGTGACAAAAGATAAAACCCATCCGTTTTTGGTCGAGACTGCAAAACAGGAAGTCGAAGTATTGGGAACCCATTTTAATATCAATGCTTATTCTAATGAAGATAATATTAAAACAACTTTGCTCGAAGGTTCAGTTCAGGTTTCGGCAAGCGGGCAACATGAGGTTTTGTCACCTAATCAGCAATCTGTATTTAGAAACAATGCTTTACAGGTTAGTGAAATCGATCCGGCATTGGCTATCGATTGGAAAAACGGAGAATTCCGTTTCAAAGATGAACCACTTGAAAGTATTCTAAGCAAATTGTCACGCTGGTATGGTGTACGTTTTGTAAGTGAGCTGGATGAAAATAACACTCCATCGTTTACAGGCTCTGTATCCCGCTTTGATAACATTTCTTCGGTACTTACCATGCTCGAAGAAACAGGCAACATCCGTTTTTTTATCAAAAATAAAATAATTACCGTAAAATAAAACACTGCATAAAGGATTAACCACCCTTTATAAATAATAAAAATAAACAACTAACTAAAAACCACAACATGAAAAGAAAACTACCAGCCGCGGCGTAACATGAGCAGGTTTTTTAAGCAAAAAAGCCACGAAAGTGTTACCAGCACTTCCATGGCCATAAAGCTGAGTTAACCCTTAAAAACAAATTTCTGAGATCCATTTACGCATTAACCCAAACAAACGAAAGTATGAATTTTAATCCTTTATTTCAAGGGAAGCTACGCCTGTGCTTTCCTTCCAAACTACTACTGACCATGAAACTTACCATTGCCATCATGATTGCCTTTATGGTGCATGTAAGTGCTGCCAGTTTCTCTCAAAAACTAACTTTTTCGGCTAAAAATGTCAGCATTGAACGTGTATTTAAAGAAATAGAAAAACAAACCGAATACCGAATTTTATATACTACGCAAACACTTAACGATGCGACTAAAATCAATGTTGAGTTTAACAACACTCCGTTAGCCGAAGTAATTGATTATTGTTTGAAAAACAAGTCGTTAAGCTATAAAATTGAAGCTAAAACGGTATTGATCAAGAAGGAAGAGTCATCATTTATTGATAAAATAGGCGCCTTCTTTAGCTCTTCGCGTTTCAACGGGCGTATTGTAGATGAAAATAACAATCCGCTTATTGGCGCCACCGTATTGGTTAAGGGAACCAAAAAATATGCCTTGACAGGTTCGACAGGTTCTTTTGTACTGGAGCTTAATGAAAATGATATCCTGGTAATTTCATACATCGGTTACGAAACGAAAGAGCTAAAAATTACCGGCGGTTTATTACAGAGTGGAACCGCAAGTTTACTTGATATTAAATTAAACCCTTCGGCAGCAGCTTTGGATCAGGTGCAGGTAATTGGTTATGGTAGTACTACAAAACGTTTGAATACGGGGTCGGTAAGTTCGATTACTTCGGCTGATATTGGTAAACAAACAGTAGAGAATCCTTTACTTGCTATGCAAGGAAGAATTTCCGGAGTTCAGATTACCCAGGATAACGGTCTACCCGGAGCGGGAGTGAGGGTCAATATCCGCGGTTCAGCAACGGCACTTTCAGGAGCGGGTTTTATTCCGTTGTATGTGATTGATGGTGTGCCGTTTACTCTTTTTAATGCTGCGCAACCCGCCACTGACAATTTGAATGCTTACGGAGTTTCGGCTGCGAACGGAGGTGTTAGTCCATTCAGTATGATTGCACCTGAAGATATTGAACGCATTGATATTCTGAAAGATGCAGATGCCACAGCAATTTATGGATCACGTGGATCTAACGGAGTGATTTTGATTACCACAAAAAAAGGAGGGAAAGGTAAAACTGCTTATAATTTTAATGTAAACAGTGGTATTTCCAATGTTTCGAACTACATTCCCATGATGAATACAGAACAGTATTTAGCCATGAGAAAAGCTGCCTTTGCAAGAACAGGTGTAACACCAACAGCAACGAATGCACTGGATCTGACAGTTTGGGATCAAAATGCCTATACCGATTGGCAAAAATATTTTATTGGCCATACAGGACACATGACCAATGCTACGGGTTCAGTAACTGGTGGCAATGCGCAAAACTCTTTTATGTTCTCATCAACCTATCGCAAACAGGGTACAGTATATGGAGGCGATTTTGGTGCCACGACATTTTCAGGCAGGTTGAGTGCAGGACACAAAAGTGCAGATGGTAAGTTCGATATTGACGGCTCGGTTAACTATGCCTACATGAAAAACCTGATGCCGAATACAGATTTAAGTACCATCTATACCTTAGCACCAAATTATCCATTATACAATGCAAACGGATCGGTAAACTGGACTTCAACCAGCCCGCTATCTTATTACCCTAAAACTACTGATGCACAAACCAGTAACCTGATCTCTAACATTAATCTTTCGTATAAGATTATTAATGAATTGACAGTAAAAGCTAATTTAGGCTACAGTACCACGAGATTGAGGCAGCAGCAAATTAATCCTGCCAGCTCTCAGAATCCTGCGGCTTCACAGGTAAGTTCGCTAAGATATACAGATAATAGCAATACGAACTATATCATAGAACCTCAGTTGCTTTATAATAAACAAATAGGGGAAGGAAGTTTTGAAGCGTTAATAGGTACTACATTTCAGCAAACCAATACCGAGGGGATTTCATTAACTGGTACAGGTTATAGTAACGAAGCTCTGATTAATTCCCTTTTAGGTGCCTCTGCTGTTACTACAAATCTAAATTCCAATTCCATTTACAAATATAATGCATTTTTTGGTCGTTTAAACTATAACTGGAAAGGGAAGTATATCGTTGACGGCACTTTCAGAAGAGATGGTTCTTCACGCTTTGGTAACAATAACAAATTCGGGAATTTTGGTGCTTTAGGAGCTTCATGGATATTTACTGAAGAAAACTTTATGAAAGATTTAACCTTTTTAAGTTTTGGTAAATTAAGAGCCAGTTACGGTGTAACAGGTAATGATCAGATTCCAAATTACCTGTATTATTCGCTTTATACGACATCAGGAACAAGCAGCAATTATGATGGCAACTCAACGTATGTTGCTTCAAATATTGAAAATCAGGACTTGAAATGGGAAAGCACTAAAAAGCTTGACATTGCTATCGAATTGGGATTTCTCAAGGACAGAATTTTACTTAAGGCCGATTATTATCGCAACAGGACTTCTAATATGTTGAACTATATCAGTACTCCTCTGCAAATTGGAACCTCAGGATATTATGCAAATCTTGATGCAACTGTTCAGAATAAAGGTTTCGAGTTTGAGTTGAATACCGTAAATGTTGCATCAGGCGACTTCAGATGGTCCACCAATATCAACATGACCATGTTGCGCAACAAGTTGCTGAAATTTGATAATCTGGCGAATACATCTTATGCCAGCAGTTATGTAATTGGTTTTCCGGTAGATATAACAAAAAGATACCAGTACAATGGGGTAAATCCTCAAACTGGCTTGCCCACTTATCAGGACATAAATGGTGATGGTACCATTACTTTTGCAGGTGACCGGTATATTGTAAAATATGGACATCCTTATTTTGGTGGCATCAATAATAGTTTTAGCTATAAAGGATTAACGCTTGATTTTATGTTTCAATACAATCATCGTTATGGTGTGCTTAACCCAACTTTAACCTCAAGCCCTGCCGGTATTAATTATGCAAATCAAAGTACTGCAATATTGAACCGCTGGTCGGCCGTTGGTGATGTGGCATTGTATCCTGCGGCATCAACTTCTTCTGATGCGTCATATAATAACTTAACCTCATCAGATTTAAACTGGGGTGATGCTTCTTACTGGAAATTAAAGACTGTGAGCTTAAACTATACGCTTCCAAAGCAAATTGTGAGCAAGCTTAAATTATCAAACCTTAGTGTCTATGTACAGGGACAAAATATTTATACCTGGGCGAAACAAAAGTATGTTTATGATCCGGATACGACGGTTCCGGGTACAGGTTCTGGTTTAGGAACAGGACAATATACCGCTATACCTCAGGTCAGAACAATTGTTTTCGGTATAAATTGCTCACTTTAATCTTAAGAAATCATGAAAATTAAATTTAATTTATACATCATAGCTGCTTCACTCTCACTTGTATTGTTGTCTTTTTCATCGTGCAAGAAATATGTTGAGGCAAAGCTGGCTACTAACTTAATTTCAAAAGACGATGCTTTTGCCAGTGATAACTCTGCAACCAGTGCAACATTGTCTCTTTACTCTAATTACTCATTCCTTAATTCTATTCAGTACGAAACATGGGCTTCGGGATTATCGGCTGATGAGTTGCAGAATACAACAGCAGTTTCTGATTATGTTCAATTCACACAAAATGTTGTTTCAGCCACAAACGGAACATCATCAAATTATATTTGGGGTTATTCTTATCAGGTGATCAGGTATGCTAATCTCATTATTGACGGATTGGATAAGACAAGCGGTGTGAGTGCTACTGTGAAAAATCAGCTTACTGGTGAAGCTAAGTTCTTCCGTGCATTTATGTTTCTTAACCTTGTTAATTTATACGGAGGAGTTCCATTAACCACAGATCCGGTTGAGCTAAACAACGCCACTAAACCCAGGGCTTCTGTAGCTGAGGTTTATGCTCAGGTGATTAGTGATTTGAAGGATGCACAAAATCTGCTTCCAACAGCTTACGTGGGAACAGCTGCACTTAAAGTGAGGGTAAATAAATGGGCAGCAACTGCACTTCTTGCAAGGGCATATCTTTACAATAAAGATTATGTAAATGCGGAAGCTGAAGCGACAAAAGTAATTGGCGCCGGTACTTATACTATGGCTACAACTGCAAATACTTTTATTAATACCAGTAGTGAGACCATTTTACAATTATCTTCGTTATACGGTGCATCAGGGTTTACATCATACCGTACTACGAGTTCTGCGAACAACATTGTGCCTCCAATCTTTGTTTTGTCTGGTGCGTTCACAAAAGATTTTGAAATGAATGACAATCGTAAAACAACCTGGGTTGACTCTACCACTTATAACGCGGTAAAATATTACAGAATTAATAAATACAAGGTTCAAACGGCTACGGCGTCCACTTTAGGTAATGAATATACTGTGTTATTTCGTTTAGCAGAGCAATATTTAATCAGGGCAGAGGCCAGAGCGCAACAATCGAATATCACAGGTGCACAGGCTGATATTAACATCATCAGAGCCAGAGCTGGTTTAGGTAATACAACCGCATCTACTACCGCAGGATTACTTACCGCAGTGGCTAAGGAAAGAAAATTGGAATTATTCGGTGAATATAGTCACAGATGGTTTGATTTAAAAAGAATGGGATTAGCAGATGCTGTTTTGGGTTCGTTAAAGACCACGTATAAATCGAGCGCCCAATTATTCCCAATCCCATCAGACCAGATATTGCTAAACGCTAACCTTACCCAAAACCCGGGATATTAAATATTCTTCCCGCCGTTCTGTAATGATTGAATGGCTGGTTTTTAAATCAACACTAAATGAAAAATAATATGAAACTCTTAAGAACCACCGGCTTGTATCTACTGGCAAATGCTGTATTGATTTCAGTGAATGCACAGGATAAAAAAACTACGGATACTACAGCACAGTACCTCAATAAACTGGTTTTATCAAAAGATACAGCCGATAAAATACAGTTGAGAAGTAAACTTGCCGAATTATCTGATGGCAAAACAGAAGCTACCGTATTGATGGCAGCAAATTACTACTATCGGATTGGAGATCAGAAAAGATCAGAGCAGTTATATAATGATGTAGTGACGCGTTTTCCTTTAGGCACACAGGCCAGAAGTGCAGCATCCAAAGATTTTTACCTGCTAAAAACAGCTAATGAAGCAGAATCTGCCTACAAAGGCTGGATTAAAAAATTTCCACCGGCTAATTATCCCAATGTAAAAGTTGATGATCGTTTGGCATATGATTATGTAAGAGCAAATGTAGCCGGTAAATTTGCCGCAGAAAAAAATGTTGTCAAGGCAAATGAATATGCAAATATGCTTGAAGTAGACTTTTGGAAAGGCAATGCCTACTCTGGCATCACTACTGCTTTTTATAAAAATGGTGATCTTGCGAATGCAGAGATCTATGCGAAGAAAGCAATGGATAATGCTTTTTCTTATATTGATGCCAAAAAGGGAAATGAAAACTGGGCAAAGTTCTCTGCTTCGGGTTATCCGGGATTAACGAGTACTTATGCTAATATTTTGTTCGAAAGGAAAAAGTATGATGAGGCATTAAAATATTCTGAAATGGCCTATGCTAAATCGCAGGGTTTAAACCCACCTTTAAATTATCGCTATGCTCAGATTTTGATGGGATTGAACAGAAATCAGGAAGCTTATGATAAACTGGAAGAAGTGGTAAAGGCAGGAAAAGCTACTCCGGCAATGGCCGATGACTTTAAAAAGCTTTATGTGAATGTTAAAGGAAGTGATAAAGGATACGAAGAGTACGCTGCTGCAACCCGTAAAAGTTATCTCGAAGCTTTAAGCAAAAAACTGACTAAAGACATGGTTAACGAAACGGCAGCAGGTTTTACGCTAACAGATTTAAATGGTAAACAGGTTTCTTTAGCCGACTACAAAGGTAAAACAGTGATTCTGGATTTCTGGGCAACCTGGTGTGGGCCATGTAAAGCCTCTTTCCCGGCAATGCAGATGGCTGTTGATAAATACAAAGCGGATGATAACGTGAAGTTTTTATTTATTCATACGTGGGAAAAAGTCGCCGACCCTGTTAAAGATGCCGGAGATTATATCAAAAGCATGAAATATAATTTTGAAGTGTTGATGGATTTAAAAGATGCGCAAACTAAAGTAAATAAGGTAGTAAGCAGTTATAAGGTTAACGGAATCCCAGCCAAATTTGTTATTGATGCCAATGGAAATGTAAGGTTTAAATTAACCGGTTTTGATGGAAGTAATGAAGCTGCCGTTGATGAGCTTACCATGATGATTGATATGTGTAAAACCGGGTCATAGCTAAATTGATCGCTGGTGATCCACAGATTAGGTTAGCCACGGAAGCACAGAATACACGGAGTTTGTTAGTTTTTCGTAGTTTCTGTGTTTCAGTGGCTATTTTATTTGCAGTAGAAATGAATCTGCGGCTTTCATTTATTAACTTGCCTTTATGAGTTTGAAAGAAATAAAGTGGGGCATTATTGGTTGTGGCGATGTGACCGAAGTTAAAAGTGGTCCCGCTTTCAATAAAATAAAAAATTCTTCCTTAGTGGCAGTGATGCGGAGAGATGCTGCAAAGGCGGAAGATTATGCTAAACGCCATGGTGTGCCGAAATGGTATATTAATGCAGATGATCTGATTAATGATACTAAAGTAAATGCCATTTACATTGCAACGCCTCCAGGAAGTCATGAAGAATATACATTAAAAGCGCTTGCGGCCGGAAAGCAGGTTTATGTAGAAAAGCCAATGACGCTTGATGCAGAATCTGCAAAACGAATGACAGAAGCTGCGAATCAAAGCGGGGTCAAGCTTAGCATCGCACATTACAGGCGGGCGCAACCCATGTTTTTAAAAATCAAACAATTTATTGATGAAGCTGTAATAGGCGATATCCGTTTTGCTAAGTTGGAAATGTTCCAAAGTATCAGTAATGAACTGATTGCCAAGAGCGATGAAGACTGGCGAACGAATCCTGCAATTTCAGGTGGCGGACTTTTTCATGATCTTGCACCGCATCAGCTAGACCTAATGTATTATTTCTTTGGGGAAATCGAGTCATTTAATGGATTGGAACTCAATCAGGCCCGTTTATCTGCTGCGGATGATTTTGTAACCCGGCAAATTAAATTTAAAAATGGTGTGGTATTAAATGGAACCTGGTGTTTTACTGTGGCTGCGGCAGATCAAAAAGACGTTTGCGAAATCTATGGTTCACAAGGAAAAATCAGTTTTTCCGTATTCGGGAATACCGTTACCGTATCTGTTGGTGAAAAGAAAGAACATATTGTATTCGATTCTATTCCTCATGTTGAGCAACCCATGATCGAAAAAGTGGTAAATTATTTTCTGGACAAAGGCCCCAATCCATGTCCACCGGAAGATGGAGTGCTATCCATGATTCTGTTGGATGGTAGGTAAAGAATGCCTGCGAAAGCCTGGAAGATGTCAAAAAAAAATAGCCGCAGATTCACAGATATTGGGAGACTGCGGCAAAAATTAAAATATTTATTCAGCCAGTAATTTATAGCTTTGGTGAGCAATTTCATATTCTTCATTAGTAGGAACAACCAGGATTCTTGCTTTTGAACCTAATGAGCTTACATCCATAATGCCGCCTGAGTAGCTATTGTTCTTTGCTACGTCAAGCTCAATCCCCAGATAATCCAATTCGCCGCAAGCGGCTTCGCGCATGGCTTTATCATTTTCGCCAACACCGGCAGTAAAAATCAATGCATCTACACCATTAAGGATAGCGGTATAGGTACCAATAAATTTCTTAATGCGGTAGGCATAAAGTGCTAAAGCCAGAATAGCTCCTTCATTACCTTCAGCAGCTAGCTTCCTGATGTCGCGCATGTCGCTTGAACCACCAACGCCGAGTAATCCCGACTGTTTGTTAAACAATGCACTCAACTGTGCATGGGTATATCCGGCATGTTCAATCAGGTGAAATATTACCGAAGGATCGATGTCGCCCGATCTGGTACCCATTACCAGTCCGCTTAAAGGGCCAAAGCCCATGCTGGTGTCAATTGATTTTCCGTTTCTGATTGCTGTTATACTGCATCCGTTTCCTAAATGAATACTGATGATTTTAGCCTCTTTTTTATCCAGCCAATTGATAGCTTGTTCACTAACATACTTATGGCTGGTACCATGAAAGCCATAAACGCGAATCCCATCTTCCTTATAATATTTCTCAGGGATAGCATATCTGAAGGCTTCAACCGGAATGGTCTGGTGAAAAGCAGTATCAAAAACAGCTATCTGTTTAGCTTTTGGAAAGGTTTGTTCAGCAACTTGAATACAGGTTAAATTCACAGGATTATGCAAAGGTGCAAGGGAAAATAATTTTCTGATTAATGACTTAACTTCTGCTGTAATTAAGGTAGGCCCTGAAAAGTGTTCACCACCATGCACTACACGGTGACCTACGGCAGCAATATCATCTGAACTACTAATTACCGACTGATTCCCCTCGATGAGCATGAATAAAACCTGGCTAAGGGCTTCGTTATGATCGCTGATAAAGCCAGACTTTTCGCTTACTGACTTTTTACCTCCGTTGAATACGGTATGTTTGATATAGGAACCCTCAATGCCAATCCGTTCTACCAATCCGCTACAAACCGGTGATGGGTTGGGCATATTGAAGAGCTGGTATTTGAGGGAACTACTTCCAGAGTTGATGACTAAAATATTCATTGATTAGATTTCCTGACATTGAATGGCTGTAATGACAACCGTGTTAAATATATCGTCGACTGTACAGCCGCGGCTTAAATCGTTGATGGGTTTGTTCAATCCTTGTAGCATAGGGCCAATGGCTAATGCACCTGTTTCCCTTTGAACGGCTTTGTAAGTGTTATTTCCCGTATTCAAATCGGGAAATATTAAAACACTGGCGCGTCCGGCAACTTCAGAATCGGGTAGTTTCTGACGGCCAATTGTGGGATCTACAGCGGCATCATACTGTATAGGGCCTTCAATTTTTAATTCCGGGAAACGCTCGCGCACAATTGCTGTGGCTTCGCGAACCCTTTCTACATCCTCACCTTCTCCGGAAGTACCTGAAGAGTAGGAGAGCATGGCAATCCGGGGCTCTATTCCGAACCGGGCACTACTTTCTGCAGATGAAATGGCAATTTCTGCGAGTTGCTGGGCTGTTGGATTCGGATTTACAGCGCAGTCGCCGAATATGGCTACCCGTTCGGGAAGGCACATAAAAAAGATCGATGATACAACAGATACACCTGGCTTGGTTTTTACAAATTGCAGGGCCGGCCTGATGGTATGTTGGGTTGTGTGCACCGCTCCGGAAACCATTCCGTCGGCATCCCCTTTATAAACCATCATGGTACCGAAATATGAAACATCGGTCATCATATCTGTGGCCATTTCCATGTTTACATTTTTTGCTTTGCGCAATTCGTATAGCGTTTCAACATATTGATCATAGTGTGGCGAATGGGTAGGCTGATGGATCTGAATGGCGTTGATATCGAGGTTTAAACCCAGTCGCTTGATGGAGTTACCAATTTCAAGCGGATCACCCAGCAGGGTAATGTCTACAATGTCCTGAGCAATTAATTTTTCTGTTGCTTTTAAAATGCGATCGTCATTTCCTTCGGGTAAAACAATATGTTTTTTCTCCCGCTTAGCCCATTTAACCAGCTGATATTGGAACATATGTGGAGTAATGCCCTGATAACTGAAGGTAATTATTTTATCATCGAGCGCTTTAAGGTCGACATGCCTTTCGAAAATATCTATGGCTAGCTCAATCTTCTTTTTATTATCAATGGTGATTTTCGAATGAATACTACCAATGGTTGTAGTAGTTTCAAATGTACCTTTCTGCACGGAGATAATCGGGATGATGGTTTGCAGACCTTCAATCAGTTTAATCATGGGTTCATCCGGTAAACTTCCTGCAGTGAGTACAATCCCGGCAATTTTTGGATAATTGGCTGATAGGTTGGCCTGCAGGGATCCAATGATAATGTCGCCACGATCGCCTGGGGTTACAATTAGCAGGTTATCTTTAATGTGCCTTAAAAAGTTTGGTAACATCATGGCGCCGGTAACAAAATTATCTACCTGGTTATCAAGCAAATCGGCACCAAAAAGAATGTCAGCATCCAACGCGGTAGCAATTTCTTTCATGGTCGGACTTTGAAGTCCGCTTTCTATAGGAATCACTGCAATTAGCAATTCTGGTGGTAGCTGGTTGGTGAGTGCTTGTTTAATTCTTTCTGCTTCTTCAGGGTTAACCATGTTGGCTACTACACCCAATACCTGCACGTCTCTAAGTAAGAAATTACGGTAAATATTAATAGCAGATTTGAACAGCTGGCTGGCAGTTTTATTTTTCCCAGATACCACAATTAAAACAGGTGCCCCCAGGTTTTTGGCCATTAATGCGTTTGATTCAAACTCAAAGGCGCTGCCTTCACCTAAAAAGTCGCTTCCCTCGATAACAGTGAAGTCATAGTTATCTTCCAGCTTTTTGTATTTACTGATGATGGTATTAATAATGCTGCTACTATCTTCTGACTGGTGCAACATATCCTGACGGGTAAAGGCAAACGCATCTTCATAAGGTACGGGAAGTGAGAAGTAATCGAGCATAGCCTGAACGTGCTCATCCTTTTGATTTGGATCTTCCTGTGCAATAATAGGTTTGAAATAACCAACCTTCTGGGTTTTAGCCAGAAGCATATTGATCATCCCAAACGCAATAACCGATTTTCCGGTATAGGGTTCTGCTGATGCTATAAAGATGTTCTTCGTCATGATTTTGATAGTAAGTGATATTAACCAACAACGACGAAGATAGTTGTTATAAAACTAAATTTATTACAGTATTGTCAGGGATTGGTCTTATTTTAGATCGATTCTAAATAGCATGAATGCTATTTATATAGATTTTTTTAAGTCTTTGCGTTTGGAATTAAGCTTAAATATGCCTGGGCATTCGCTGCATATTTCTTTTTATCAAGCTTAAAATAGTAAGCCCCCTTTTTTGATCCTGTCTTATCTTTTTCATCTAATTTGATGAGCAAGCCTGTGGACGTAATTTTTCGACTAAAATTTCGGGTATCTATTTTGGTATCGTTTACTTCTTCAAACAGGATATGAAGCTGTGGAATAGTAAACTTTTTGGGTAGCATTTCGAATAGGATAGGGTGTTGAGCGGCTTTGTATCTGAGTTTTTTACGGGCATCGGAAACCATCTGTTCGTGATCGAAAATTAGTTTAGGACGATCGTTGATCAGAAACCATTCCGCTTTATGGTCATTGTTCAGCTGCGCTTCATATTTATGAATATCAATCAGTGCGAAGTAGCCCACTGAAAGTGTACGTTCGATTGGATCCCGGTCTGGCGCTCCATAAACCTGGAGCTGTTCCAGATAAACACCTTCCAAACCTGTGGTTTTTTTAAGTACCCTATTGGCCGCATCGTCTGGAGTTTCATCTGGCCCGAGAAATCCGCCCATTAAACTCCATTTGTTTATTTCAGGTTCAAGCCCCCTTTTTACCAATAGAATTTTCAGGTGTTCGCCATCAAATCCAAATACAATGCAATCTACAGCAACAAGGTAATGTGGCTGCTTAGAATACTCTTTCATTTAACAATACTATTTTGGAAGCTTTAAGATGTTCATTTTTTTACGAATATAAAAATTATTATTAAATGTCTGCTTGACAATTAATAATAATTTTATAATTTGCGCCATAGATATTTTAACCAAAAAAGAGGCTAAATTCTGACAGCACAAACACAATATGAATTCTACATTTGAATTAGACAACAATCCGCATACCCGTTTAAATATTTTAACAGGCGAATGGGTTTTGGTTTCACCACACCGCACTAAAAGGCCCTGGCAAGGAAAAGTTGAGGATTTAACACCAGACAACCGTCCGGAATATGACCCAAAATGCTACTTATGTCCTGGAAATGGCAGGGCTGATGGGGATACCAATCCCGATTATAAGGAAAGTTTTGTTTTTAACAACGATTTCGCAGCATTGTTATCTGATACGCCTGACGGTGGACTAAATGAAGATAATCTTTTGGTTGCTAACAACCAGAAAGGTATATGCAGGGTGATCAGTTTCAGTCCGAAGCACAACTTAACCTTACCAGAAATGAGTATTAAGGGAATTACGGCAGTTGTTGAAGTGTGGCAGAATGAATTCAGTAAGCTTGCAGAGCAGGAGTGGATTAAATATATTCAGATTTTTGAAAACAAGGGTGAGGTTATGGGCTGCAGCAATCCGCATCCGCACGGTCAAATATGGTCGCAGAGCGATATTCCCTTGGAAATTATGAAGGAGACTGCTCGTCAGAAAACTCATTTTGCCGTTCACCGCAGAAGTTTGTTAGGTGATTATTTGAAACTGGAGCTTAAAAAATCGGAACGTATTGTATTTGATAATGAACATTTCGTTGCGCTCGTTCCCTTTTGGGCAGTTTGGCCATACGAGGTGATGATTGTCTGCAAACGGCATATCAATAGCATTAAACTCTTTACCAATGCCGAAAAAATAGCGTTAGCCGAAACGATTAAAGTAGTGACTACGAAGTATGATAATCTTTTTGAAACCTCATTCCCTTATTCAGCAGGCATGCATCAGGCGCCCGTAAATAATGGCGACTACCCTGAATGGCACTGGCATATGCACTTCTATCCACCCCTTTTACGCTCGGCAAGTGTGAAAAAATTTATGGTAGGTTATGAGATGCTGGCAAACCCTCAGCGTGACATTACGCCTGAATTTGCTGCAAACCGATTAAGAGAAATGTCAATAGTGCATTATAAAACCAGCAAAGCTGAAAACTAAATATTTCAAATATGAATTTGGAAAATCTTAAATCTATATTTAAAGGCATTTTTAATGCCGATCCATTAATAGTACGTTCTCCTGGCAGAATTAACATTATCGGAGAACACACCGATTACAACGAGGGTTTTGTAATGCCTGCAGCCATAGATAAGGCCATTTATGTAGGGATTTCTAAGCGGGATGATCATGAAGTTCACCTCTTCTCTGAGAGCTATCAGCAGCTTGATGTTTCATCAATTAAGGATCTGAAAAAATCTGAAAACGATTGGGCTAATTACATTCTTGGTGTTGCGGATCAAATCCAAAAAAGAGGTTACAGTCTTGGAGGCTTCAACTTCTATATTGATGGAGATGTGCCATTAGGAGCCGGTTTATCTTCATCGGCCGCAGTGGAATGTGCTACAGGTTATGCACTTGATCAATTGTTCAATCTGGAAATTCCGAAAATGGATATCGCCCTTATCGGGCAAAAGGCTGAGCATACGTTTGCAGGTGTAAACTGTGGGATAATGGATCAGTTTGCTTCGGTATTTGGAAAGAAAGACCATGCAGTTATGCTCGATTGCCGTTCGATGAAATACATTTATATTCCTTTAAAACTGGATGGATATAAGTTGGTATTATTGAACACTAACGTTAAGCACTCTTTAGCCGATTCGGCCTATAATAAAAGAAGAGCCTCATGCGAGCAGGGGGTGGCATGGGTAAAAGAAGCCTACGCAAGTGTAAACAGCCTGCGCGACGTTGATTTAGCCATGCTGGAACAATATGTGAAACCCAAAGACCTGGATGTTTACAATAAGTGCCGTTTCGTGATTGAAGAGATTGAACGCTTGCTTACCGCTGCAGAGCAACTTAAGAATGGCAACCTTGATGGCCTTGGTCAGCTGATGTATCAAACCCATCACGGATTGAGTGTTGATTACGAAGTGAGCTGTACCGAGCTCGATTTTCTTGTTGATTCGGTAAAAGAGCTTGATTATGTTTTGGGGGCCAGAATGATGGGTGGCGGTTTTGGAGGCTGTACCATTAACATCGTTAAGGATGAAAAGATTGATGATCTGATTGAAAACCTCAGCTCCAGATATGAAGAGAAATTCGGTCTCAGCCTTGCAGCATATGTAGTTACGACAGATCAGGGAACTAGTGTAATTAGCTAGAAATAAATAAAAATAACCAAATAAATAAAATGAAAGAAAACATCTTGGACACTAAGGATTACATTGTTTTTGCAGTGTATTTCATCATTGTGGGCGCTTACGGACTTTACATCTACAACAAAAAGAAATCAGAATCTACAGGTTCTAAAGATTATTTTTTAGCTGAAGGATCTTTAACATGGTGGGCTATCGGGGCATCACTTATCGCATCGAACATATCTGCTGAGCAGTTTATCGGCATGAGCGGCTCGGGTTTTAAAATGGGATTGGCCATCGCATCTTACGAATGGATGGGGGCAGTTACCTTGCTCGTGGTAGCTGTATTTTTTATGCCGGTTTACCTGAAGAATAAAATTGCAACCATGCCGCAGTTCCTCCACGAACGTTATAATGGCACTGTAGCTATGATTATGGCGGTGTTTTGGCTATTACTTTATGTAGTGGTGAATTTAACCTCCATCCTATACTTAGGTGCCCTGGCAGTAAGTAGTATTTCAGGATTCAATCTGGAATTCTGTATGTATGCCATTGCCGTTTTTGCTATCATTATTACCCTTGGGGGGATGAAGGTAATAGGTTACACTGACGTTATACAGGTATTCTTTTTAATACTTGGTGGTCTTGCCACTACTTATTTAGCTTTAAATTTAGTGTCAACACATTATGGCACTTCGGGGATTTTGGAAGGGTATAGCTTAATGACTACTAAAGCTTCCGAGCATTTTCACATGATATTTAAGCCAGACAATGAAAACTATATCGACTTACCTGGTTTAAGTGTGTTGATAGGAGGGATGTGGATTGTTAACCTGAATTACTTTGGCTGTAACCAGTATATTACTCAACGTGCTTTAGGTGCTAACTTAGAGACTGCCCGAGGCGGCTTATTGTTTGCTGCATTATTAAAACTATTAATGCCAATTATAGTGGTGTTGCCTGGTATCGCTGCTTATGTATTGTATAAGGATGGTGCTTTTCAAACGGAGATGCTTCAGGACGGTACGGTAAATCCAGATCGTGCTTATCCGGTGCTCTTGAATTTACTTCCGGCCGGATTGAAAGGATTGTCATTTGCAGCTTTAACTGCTGCTGTTGTGGCATCTTTAGCTGGTAAAGCAAATAGTATTGCTACCATTTTCACTTTAGATATCTATAAAAAAGTGCTTAAGGTAGATGCTACTGAGAAGAATCTGGTTAACACCGGGAAAGTATCTATTGTTGTAGCCATGATTTTAGGTGTATTAATTGCACCACATCTGGGTATCGACAAAAAAGGTGGTTTCCAATACATTCAGGAATACACAGGTTTCGTTTCTCCGGGTATTTTTGCCATGTTTATTTTAGGTTTTTTCTGGAAAAGGACAACCTCTGCGGCAGCATTATTTGCAACCATTGGTGGATTCTTATTGTCGATTGTACTAAAGGTATTGCCAGGTCTTACCGATTTATCGTGGCTTTCTGGAATGGGATTCAGTGTGAAAACTGCTTCCGGTGTATATGAGATACCGTTTTTAGATAGAATGGGTTTCGTGTTTGTATTCTGTATTTTGGGAATGATCATCATTAGCAGTTTATCAAATAAGCCGGAAGCAGAGGCAAAAGGACTTGAAATTGATATTAAGATGTTTGAAACCTCGAGTGCATTTACAGTGGGTGCGCTGCTTGTGTTAGGTTTAATCGTAGCACTTTATAGTGTTTACTGGTAAGAAATATTTGTAAAATAAATGATTAGTTAGGGGTAAAGTCTTTCAGGCTTTATCCCTTTTTCATAATCGGTTATTTGATGATGGAAGGGGAAGAATGCAGTGTGGCTTTGCGACGGACCTGGTTAAACTACACGGTATTAACTGTGAAAATCGATTAGCCTAAATTAAAAATATTTACTAAAAGGAATTAGTTCTAAATGAAGAAGAGCTCAAGTAAACGAATTGAGTGGTAACTAGCGTTGTACCCTTGGTCTTTTGCTTTTGAAACCTGTACTTTGTCCGGTTGGTTTTGGTTTGAAAGCTTTTTTCGGAGCTTCTTCGGCGCAAAGTTTAACAGTGATTACATTGCCCTTAAAAGTTTCGCCATCTAGCATAGAAATGATGTTTTTAGCATCATCCAAACTTAAAAGCTCAATGAATGCATATCCTTTACACTTTTTTGTAGCGCGATCACGTACTACCTTAATCGTTTCTATTTTTCCGTGAAGACTAACAAAAATTGCAATATCCATTTCCTGAATATTCTCAGCCAGACCGCCAATAAAAATCTTTACCATTTAACTTTGCGTTTTTAGGACAAACCAACATGAACGCCATTTGAAGTATTTGCATTCAGACAGTTTATAATGGTGCAAAATAAGCAAATTGCTGCGCTCAGTCAAAATAATTGAGAAAAATATATTGCTTTTAACTTCTTTTTACAATTGCGAAGTTATTATTGAAATTTGATCGTAATGGTGTGGACCAAATGTGCTATTATCAAAAGAAAATATTTGAAGAGTTGATGGCATAGTCTGTACTAGACTTGATTATTTTAAACGGAAGGAAAGCTAAAACGTTTTATTAATTCAAATGGAATTGTTAGTTTAGTAAAAATATCTAACCGGGTTTTCTTATATGAGCATAATTCTTAAATCGCTTTGCGTTACAATCATATTTTTGGCTGTATTGGAGGTAAAAGGTCAATCAAAGTTAAACGAATTCAACAGGCTCCCCTTGAAACAGGATGTTTATGTTCAGTTACCAATAGGAAGTATTAAGGCTAAGGGCTGGTTATTGAAACAACTGGAACAACAACGCGATGGTGCTACTGGGTTTGCCGAAGCGCTTTATCCGGAAGATGATAACCTGGGTAAAAATACAGATTGGTTAGGTGGCAAAGGCAATGGATGGGAGCGGGTGCCTTACTACGTAAAAGGTTTAGTTGCCCTAGCTTACACACTTGATGATGCAAGCCTAAAGGCAAAAGCGCAAAAGTATATTGAATGGACACTGAACAGCCAACAGCAAAACGGTTTATTCGGGCCAGAAAAAATGAAAGACTGGTGGCCACGGATGCCCATGATGTATGCACTTCAAAGCTATTTTGAGGCCACAGCAGATAAGAGGGTAATCCCTTTTTTAACCCGCTATTTTAATTATGAACTTGCCAATCTGGATGCTGATCCACTTAAGGAATGGGGCAAATCAAGGGCTGGTGATAATATGGAAATTGCATTATGGTTGTACAATAAAACCGGCGACCCAAACTTACTTAGGCTAGTGGAAAAATTGAATCAACAGGCTTATCCCTGGGTTGATATCTATAGCAAGAACCAATTTTATTTCTTTGGCGACGACTTTCAGCCGAAACATATGGTAAATGTGGCGCAGGCACTCAAGTATCCGGTAATTTATGCTCAACTAAACGAAACGAAAGCCAATATGGATGCGTTTTCAAAAGGGATTGAGCACATCATGAACGACCATGTACAGCCTCAGGGTCTTGGTTCGGGCACTGAATTTCTTGCCGGTAGAAACTCTACGGGCGGTGTTGAAACCTGCACTGTAGTGGAATGGATGCAGAGCCTGGAAACTGCAGTACGGATTATTCACGACTCCAGTATTGGAGATCAATTAGAGAAGATTGCCTTCAACGCACTACCTGCTCAGTTTAGCAGGGACTTTAAAAACCATTCTTATTACACGCTGCCAAACCAGGTAATGAGTGTTTATGGAGAATTGGGATTCAATCAGGATTATGGTTCTGGTATTGTTTTAAGCCCATACTCGGGCTACGGTTGCTGCAGGTATAATATGCATATGGGTTGGCCATACTTTGTTAAAAATGCTGTTGTAGCTACCCCGGACAAAGGTTTGGCAATAGTTACTTATGGGCCTATGGAAATTGAAACATTTGTTGCAAATGATAAGATTAAAATCACCGAAGAAACAGATTATCCTTTTGATGAGCAGATCAGACTTAAACTTTCACTGAACGGTACGGTGGCATTTCCGTTGATTCTAAGAATCCCGGCATGGTGCAACTTACCTGTGGTGAAGCTTAATGGAGTAGTATTAAAAGGGGTTAAGCCTGGCGAATTTCTTAAAATAAACCGGCAATGGAAAGATGCTGATCAACTAGAACTTAATTTTCCAATGCACATTGTTACACCAAACCAGGTAAACAATTCTGTTAGCATTGAGCGAGGTCCTTTAGTGTATGCACTGGAGATCAAGGCTGAGAAAAGCATTACGAAAACACATGCAGTGGCCGGTTTTACGGATTATGAAATTTATCCAAAGTCGGCATGGAACTATGGTCTTGCCTTTGATAAAAACAATGTAGCTGGGTCGATCAAAGTAGAAAAAGGATTAATGCCCATAAATCCCTTCATTGCAGAAACCTCACCCATTAAGCTAAAAGTGAAGGCGAAAAAAATACCCTCCTGGGGTTTGGCGCCTAATAAACTTACTGCATTTGATGTACCTGTAAGTCCTGTATTTTCTAAAGAAAAAAGTGAAGAAGTTACCTTGGTGCCTTATGGTTCAGAAAACATTCGTTTGAGCCTCTTTCCAACCATTGGTCAACCGAAAAAAATAACAGGTAATCTTATCGAAAATTTTGAAAAAGGAATGCCTGATAACTGGGTTTTTTACGGTGGTGGCTGGTTTTTTAAAGATGGAACAATTCAAGCTGCTTCTAATGCTGGTTCGGGCGGCTATGGCATGAACGGATCAAAATACATAGCCAATAATACCAATTTTAAAGATTTCAGTTACATGGCTGATATTAAAGTTACAACAGATGGAGATGCCGGACTGATGTTCCGTGTGTCGAACCCTGCAATTGGTGCTGATGCCTATCAGGGTTATTATGTTGGTTTGAGTGCAAACAATAGTCAGATTCAAATCGGTAAGGCAGTGAGTCAAAAATGGATTCCTTTAGCAACAGTAAAATATCCGGTAAAATTAAATTCCACTTACCGGCTTAAAGTTGTAGCTAAAGGAACTAAAATTGAAGTGTTTGTAGATGGAGCATCGCGCGCCATAGTTTCAGTAATTGATGGTGAATACCAATCAGGAAGTATCGGGTTTAGAACTTACAAGGCTTTAGCGTCTTTCGATTCGTTGGAGATTAACACGCTTTAACAATGCGGAAAGGTTCGTGCAAACATTGCGGCAAGGAAATTGTTATTGTATAATCTTAAAAAATAAAAGATTATGAAATTTTATAGATCAATCCCCATAATGCTGTTAGCAGGAGTCTTGATTTCTGGTTGCGTGAGCAATAAGAAATATGCAGAACTTCAGGATACCTACTCAAAGCTGAGAGAAAGGAATCAGGAATTAAGTAATAAATATCAGGATAGTCAGAGAGAACTTTCTGGCTCTACCAGTAGGGTCAAGAGTTTGGAAGAGCAGATTGCTTCTGAAAAAGCCAACGTTACTGCTTTGCAAGATGCCTTAAATAAATGTTTAAATTCCAGTAATCAGGGAAATGTGAATATTTCTAAATTGGTTGATGAGATCAATAGTTCAAACAAATACATCAAGCAGCTGGTTAACGCTAAGAACAAAAGCGACTCTCTTAATATGGTATTAACAAACAACTTAACACGATCGCTAAGTAGGGAAGAGTTAAGTGATGTAGATGTACAGGTATTAAAAGGTGTAGTTTACATTTCACTGGCTGATAACATGCTTTATAAGTCTGGCAGCTTCGAAGTATCAGATAAAGCGGGGGAAACGCTAAATAAAATTGCGAAAATCATTAAGGATTACAATACCTACGACGTTTTGATTGAAGGTAATACGGATAACGTACCTATTACTCAACCCAACATACGCAATAATTGGGACTTAAGTGCTTTACGTGCATCATCCGTTGTGCAGGTACTGCAATCCAAATATGCAGTTGATCCCAAACGTTTAACCGCAGGTGGAAGAGGGGAGTATAATCCTATAGCCGACAATTCTACCCCAGCCGGAAAAGCCAAGAACAGACGTACCCAAATTATTATTACACCTAAGTTGGATCAGTTTATGGATTTAATTGGCAAGGCCCCGGAACAATCTCAGAAGTAATATCAGAGATATATCGTGTTAATGAGAGGCAGGCCATTTTGGCCTGCTTTTTTTTGTTCAATTTTCCCGCATCTGCCTCTCATTGCCGCATTTAACAAAGACCTGGCTGAACGGGGGCATTTCCGTGAATTATTAACAAATAATGGGTCCTTTGTCCTTAAGAGAGAAACAAGATACGAAATACCTATTCCAATGGCAAAATTGTTTTTTTATAAAAATAGGATAAATGACTAGTTATAGTTTAAATTTGTATCATAACTCTCATCTGTTTTTCCATTAATGAGTACATCATAAGTATGAATCCTGAAAGAAAAGTTACTAAAGATAAGTGGGCTGATTTTAATGGATTCTCCCCCTTGATTACTGTGTTCAAGAATTTTCATGATTTAACTCCAGAGATCGAATTCATTATCAACAATCAGACTTTTCCAGTAGTTTATAAGAAGAACAAATTTATTTCTTCCCCGTTGCATCGCAACAAGTATATTTTTCTTTTGCTTAAAGGGGTTGCAAGAGGATACATGAAAGAAGAAAATAAGGAAATCACCACATGGATCGCATCTGAGTATGAACTGGTAGGGAACATACGCAACTTGTGGGAGGAAGATATAGATACTGAAGAGTACGTGCAGGCCATCGAAGATGTGATAGCCATCGCAGTTCCGCACAGTATGTCGCGGCAGCTTTATTTAAATTTTGATATTGCAAATTATGTGGGAAGGAAGATGACGCAAATCCATTACCTTGCTGCATGCGAAAGGGCTTATATATCAAGACTGCAATCTGCTGAAAAAAGATATCTTCGGTTTACTAAATCGTATCCTGATCTAGTAAACAGGGTACCGCTAAAACACATCGCATCATTTTTATGCATGAGACTTGAAACTTTGAGCAGGATCAGGTCGAAGTTAACGGGTATTGCCGCTCATAAAACCAATCAATAGGCGGTTTTCTTTTTACTCGTATAGCTGAAAATCACTTAAAGACTCTGGTTTTAATAATCCTGCAATTGCAGTTCATTGCCTCTTTTTGAGTCAATAAATATGGCCGGCTTTAGAAGGTGTCATGATTCAAATTATTATTTATAGGCAAAGAATGTCTGTTAAGTATAATTTACATCTCAAAAACAGCTAATTTATTATACAAAACATTGCTGTTAAATAACAATCAGTGCTATTTTAATTATCATTTTTAGTACTTAAGATTATTTTTTATGAAATTAATTTATTGATTTACAGTGTTTTGTTTTTATTTTTAAAAATATCTTGAACAATAACACTATTTAACGTTTCACAATTATCTTTTTTTAAAAAAATATATATATTTGTTCTTACCCTTTCGAGGGTATGTTTTTCATAGGTAGATGTAGGGTCAGAACATTGTTCTGGCCCTTTTTTTATGGCCTGGAATAGCTACTTTTGTATAATGAATAAAAAGAAAGTAATTGTGGCGGTAACTGGTGCAAGCGGGGCTATTTATGCAAATGTTTTATTTGATCATTTGCATCAATTGAAAGATCAAATTACATCAGTGGGAGTAGTGATGAGCGATAATGCTAAAGAAGTTTGGGAATTTGAGCTGGGTAACAAGCGTTTTAACGATTACAATGACTTTACTTTTTATAGCAAAAACGACTTCAACGCACCTTTCGCTTCCGGTTCTGCAAAATACGACACGATGATTATTATTCCGTGTTCTATGGGAACGCTTGGAAGGATAGCGCATGGGATCTCTAATGATTTGATTTCGAGAGCTGCTGATGTTATTTTAAAAGAACGCAGAAAACTGATTGCTGTCGTTCGTGATACCCCTTTTAGTTTAATCCATATTAACAACATGAAAATGGTAACGGAAGCCGGGGGAATCATTTGTCCTGCAAATCCTTCTTTTTACAGCTTACCAAAAACTATCGAAGAAGTTGCAGGTACCGTTGTAAACCGTGTGATCGATTTGGCTGGCTTTGAGCAGGAAAGTTATCGTTGGAATGATAAATCGGATTAAATAGTTAGTGGTTCGTTAAATGGAATGTTATTTCACTGTAATTTACCTCTAATGTCGAAACCTACGTCTTAATACTCAAATCTAATTTCCTATCTTTGCAGGCTAGATGAAAAAGGTCGCATTTTATACATTAGGTTGTAAGTTAAACTTTTCAGAAACTTCTACCATTGGTCGTTTATTTACCGACGCAGGTTATGCCGTGGTAGAATTTCAGGATAAAGCCGATGTTTATGTGATCAATACTTGTTCTGTTACCGATCATGCAGATAAAAAGTGCCGCAAGGTTGTTAAGGAGGCATTAAAATACTCACCAAATGCCTTTGTAACCATTGTTGGCTGTTATGCCCAGCTGAAACCACAGGAAATTGCGGAAATCGAAGGTGTGGATATGGTTTTGGGAGCAGCTGAAAAATTCAGAATTGTTGAATACATTACCGACCTGACCAAAAATCCAAAAACAGTTGTTCATCAGCAAAATATCGAAAAAGTAAATCACAACTTCATTGCCTCTTATTCAATTGGCGATAGAACCAGAACTTTCTTGAAAGTTCAGGATGGTTGTGATTACCCTTGTACCTATTGTACTATCCCGCTTGCCCGGGGCGCCAGCAGGAGCGATACCATCGAAAATGTGATTAATCGTGCGAAATCGATAGCTGAAAGTGGTGTTAAAGAAATTGTTTTAACGGGAGTAAACCTTGGAGATTTTGGTATTCGCAATGGCGAGCGAGAGGATAAGTTTTTTGATCTGGTCAAAGCGCTCGATGAAGTTGAAGGTATTGAAAGAATTCGTATTTCGTCGATTGAGCCTAACTTGTTAAGTAATGAGATCATTGAATTTGTTTCCACTTCAAAGCGATTTGTTCCGCATTTTCATATCCCTTTGCAATCGGGTTCTGATAAGATATTAGGATTGATGCGCCGCCGGTACAGGACAGATTTGTATGTGGAGCGGGTGGCAAAAATCAAGGAAGTGATGCCACATTGCTGTATAGGTGTAGATGTGATCGTTGGTTTTCCGGGTGAAACAAAAGCGGATTTTCTTGATACTTTTCAATTTTTAAATGAGCTTAATATATCATATCTGCATGTTTTTACCTATTCTGAAAGGGAGTTAACAGTAGCTGCTGAAATGAAAGGCGTTGTGTCAGGTAGCGAACGTAACGAACGTAGTAAAATGTTGCATATTCTCTCTGACAAAAAACGCAGGGCGTTTTACCAGTCGCAGATTGGTACAGAAGGAGAGGTATTATTTGAAGCTGACCAGAAAATGGGCTATATGCATGGTTTTACCAAAAACTATGTTAAAGTCCGCGCCAAATATGATCCATTAATGGTGAATGAGTTAAAAGCAGTTAAGCTACTTGCGCTAACTGCAGAGGGTGAAGTCGAAGTTGCAGAACTTGAAACGGTTTACGCACATCATTAATCGTTAATATCGGAATGTGATCAGTTCGCAAATATCAATTTGCTGTACTAAAACTTTGACCATTCTTTCCTATCTTCGCTGCAAATTATTATTATGTTTCCTACCGTATCTCATTTTTTAGAATACTTACTAGGCATCAATTTGCCTTTACCATTTAATACCTTTGGTGTTTTTGTTGCCCTTGCTTTTGTTGCAGGTTATTGGGCTTTTACCAAGGAATTAAAGCGTAAGGAAAGTCTAGGCGTTTTACATCCATTTCAAAGGAACGTTGTAATAGGACAAAAAGCGACCACTTCAGATCTGATCATGAATGGCCTTTTTGGATTTATCATTGGTTATAAATTGATTTATGCCCTGGTAAATTATTCCATGTTTGTGAATGATGCGCAGGCTATTTTGATGTCGGCAAAAGGAAATATTTTCGGAGGATTATTCTTTGCCGGGCTTTTTGCCTACTGGGATTACAAAGAAAAAGATAAGCATAAATTAGATAAACCAAAAGAAACAGAAGTTACAGTACATCCGTATCAGATTATGAGTAATCTCATTGTGTGGGCAGCTGTATGGGGATTTTTGGGGGCTAAGTTTTTTGATAACCTTGAATACTGGGATGATTTCGTACAGCATCCGATAGAGCGCCTGTTGTCGTTTAGTGGTTTAACTTTCTATGGCGGGTTAATCTGTGGTGGTGCTGCAGTGCTGATTATAGCTAAACGCAATGGAATTAAGCCTTTGCATATGCTGGACGTAGGTGGGCCTGGAATGATGTTAGCCTATGCGGTTGGCAGGATTGGTTGTCACCTGGCAGGGGATGGTGACTGGGGTATTGTTAATGCAAATCCAAAACCTTTTTCGTGGCTACCTGACTGGCTATGGTCTTACCAATATCCCAACAATGTGGTGGGAGAGGGTATTCCGATTGCGGGGTGCACCGGTAAGTTCTGCAATGAACTGGCTCAGGGAGTTTATCCTACTCCGATCTACGAAGTAATTATATGTTTTATTCTTTTTGCATTTCTATGGAGTGTACGCGATAAGATTAAAGCGCCAGGACTTATGTTCGGAATTTATATGATTTTAAATGGTGTTGAGCGTTTTTGTATCGAGTTAATCCGGGTAAACTCTAAATACCATGTATTCGGTTTATCGTTCACACAAGCAGAAATGATATCTACTTTTCTTGTTCTAGGTGGCATTGCCTTAAGCGGTTATGCCTTAAGGAATAAAAATAATTTCGCACAATAATTTCATTAAAATGACAACAACCCATCCGGGGATTTGTTAAACGGCTATGAATTACGAATTACTATGCAATAAAGTGATCTCAATTGTACGACTCACAGGAAATTTTATCCGTAAAGAGTCGATGCAGTTTGACGTCAATAAAATTGAATACAAAGGTTTAAATGACATGGTTTCTTACGTTGATAAAACGGCAGAACAGAAATTGGTGCAGAACCTGGAAAAATTGATACCTGACGCAGGCTTTATCACTGAGGAGAAAACGGTGAACCGAGATGGTAAAACCTATACCTGGATTATCGATCCACTGGACGGAACTACCAATTTTATACATGGGATTCCGGCTTATGGTATCAGTGTAGCACTTTATGAAGATGGTGTTCCGGTGATAGGAGTGGTTTGCGAGTTAAACCGAGGCGAAATGTTTTATGCATACAAAGGTGGGTCGGCCTATTTGAATAAAAAAGAAATCGGGGTTTCTGCTAATCCGGATATAAAATCAAGCCTGCTAGCCACAGGATTTCCCTACTACCAGTTCGATAAACAAGCTCAGTATTTAAAGTTGCTGGAAGAGATGATGCAAAAAAGTCATGGCGTTCGCCGGATCGGTGCAGCAGCTATTGATCTTGTCTACACAGCTTGTGGTCGTTTCGATGCATTCTTCGAATATAATCTCCAGCAGTGGGATTTTGCAGCAGGGTGCTTCATCGTGCAGCAGGCAGGTGGTGAGGTATTCGATTTTTCCGGAGGTAATGATTATTTTGTTAAAAGGGAGATATTGGCAACCAACGGTAAATTAACCGATGAAATGCTGGAAGCTATTAAAAGATATTTCAAATAGTTTTACAACCTGTCCCATCAGGAAGGAAATAGCTGGGGCAATAAAAAAAATTGTGTAAACAAAGAATGGCCAGCTAAATTAGCTGGCCATTCTGATATAGGTACTATGAAAAATGCGCTATATTAAAGTGCTTCAGAAACAACCTCTGTAACTTCTGGTACCATCCTCTGTAACAAATTCTGAATACCTGATTTTAAGGTAATTGTTGATGAGGGGCACCCACTGCATGAACCGCGTAATTCCACGGTAACAACGCCTTCGTCAAACGATTTGTAGGTAATCGCACCACCGTCTTGCTCTACAGCCGGACGAACATAATCATGGAGAATCTGCTGAATTTTAATTTCGGTTTCAGAACCTTCAAAAGTTGGCGCTTCATCCGTACTTACTTCTTTGATCTTTAATTCAGATTCTACTGCTCCTTTTACAAACTCCTTTAAAATCGCTTCGATATCAGCCCAGTCTGCATCATCTGTTTTGGTAATTGTTACAAAGTTGCTGGCGAAAAATACACCAGAAACAAAGTTGAACTTAAATAATTCTTTCGCGAAAGGAGATTGCTCAGCACTTTCCTTGGTTGCAAAATCCTCACTTCCGTTAATCAACAGCTTGTTGACCATGAATTTCATGGTAGCTGGATTAGGGGTTTGTTCTGTATATACGTTAATCGTCATGTCTTAATCAATTTGAATAAACAAAATTAAGAATTACTCATCAATAATCTTTTTTAAGGCTGTCTGTTTAGCGTCAATTTAATGCACTTAAAAAATACCCGTATAATTAAATGGGGTAATTGTTCTCAATTGTACTTTCACCTCTTCAGTTACAGTCAATCCTTCAATAAACGCAGCAATACTTGCAGCGTTGATTTTGGTGTTTGTTCTGGTGAGCTCTTTTAAAGCTTCATAAGGGTTTGGAAAGTTTTGTCTGCGTAACACCGTCTGAATGGCTTCAGCTACCACTGCCCAGTTATCTTCTAAATCAGCATGTAGAGTGGATTCATTCAGCAAAATTTTATTAAGGCCTCTTAAGGTAGCGTTAATTGCAATTAACGTGTGACCAAATGGAACACCAATATTTCTTAATACTGTGGAGTCGGTTAAATCCCTTTGCAATCTTGAAATGGGAAGTTTAGCAGCAAAAAATTCGAATAATGCATTTGCAATACCTGCATTTCCCTCTGCATTTTCGAAGTCGATTGGGTTCACTTTATGTGGCATAGCTGATGAACCGATTTCTCCAGCTTTAATTTTTTGTTTAAAATAATTTTTTGAAATATAAGTCCAGATATCCCGGTCTAAATCAATGATAATGTTATTAATTCTCTTCAAAGCATCACATTGTGCCGCGAACTGATCGTAATGCTCAATTTGAGTAGTATGTTGCGCTCTTGTTAAGCCTAATGTTTCATTAACGAACTGGTTTGAAAAAGTGACCCAGTTTACTTCGGGATAAGCAATGTGGTGTGCATTAAAGTTTCCTGTTGCTCCACCAAATTTTGCACTGTTAGGGATTGATTTCAAAGTATCAAGCTGTATGCTCAGTCGATCAGCGAATACCAGAAATTCCTTCCCTAATTTAGTCGGTGAGGCCGGTTGCCCGTGAGTGTGGGCGAGCATAGGAATGTGGGCCCATTCTACAGCTAGCTCATTTATTTTTGTGATTAATGATTCAATAGCTGGATAGTAGGTTTCATTCAATGCCAATTTCACAGAATATGGGATTGCTGTATTGTTAATATCCTGCGAAGTTAATCCAAAATGAATGAATTCTTTGTATTCTTGTAGCGAAAGCGTGTCAAATTTTGATTTGATAAAATACTCAACTGCTTTAACGTCGTGATTAGTTACTTTTTCCGTTTCTTTAATTTCCAATGCATCAACTTCGGAGAAATTTTCATGAATTTGACGTAGATTGGGATAAAGTCTTTTATCGAAGTTTTCCAAGCCGGCTATATTGATTTCGCACAACGCAATAAAATACTCTATTTCTACAAAAATACGGTATTTAATTAAAGCTTCTTCCGAAAAATAGGCAGACAGATTTTCGGTTGTCCTTCTATAACGACCATCTATGGGTGAGATTGCTTGTAGCGATGTTAAATTCATTATGCGGTTTATAATTTTGCCGCAAATTTACTATAAAATGTCGGTTAATAATTCATCTCTATGGTATAAAAACAAAAAAGGCCCTGGTTATTACCCAAAGCCTTTCTGTAATTTCTAAAAAAGATTACATTTTCGTAGCTGTATCAGTGGTCGTTGAGTCTTTCATCATTGTATCAACAGCTGTAGTGTCTTTTACAGTGGTATCAACAACGGTGCTGTCGGTTGTAGTAGAATCTGCGCCATCAGCTTTTTTGTCTGAACTGCAGGCAACTACTGATAAAGATAGAGAAAGGGCTAAAAAGCCTAATTTGAATGCGTTTTTCATTTTGTCTTTTGTTTTTGTTGTGGTTCTGATTAATTAATGGCTAATTTATGTAAAAAAATAGATGATAGCGATTAATTATGGTAAAAGCATTTATATTTTCTGCTTTTTCATTTTTATTTGTGTGATCGTACCTGAATTTAATTAAAATTTCATTCTTTATTAATTGTTTCAATAATTTAAGCCTCATTTGAGGCAAATTTTAATCAATAAAAAAAGGCTTTAAGAAACTTAAAGCCTTTTTTATAAATTAAAGTTAAAACTAGTGTTTAACTTCAGTTTTTTCAGTAGTTACAGCAACTGTAGTATCTTTAACAGTAGAATCTTTTACTGTAGTGTCAGTAGCAGTTGTATCAGTTACAATAGCTGAAGAATCAGTTAAAGTTGTGTCAGCACCATCAGCTTTTTTTTCTGAGTTACAAGCTACAACTGATAAAGATAAAGCTAAAGCTAAAAAGCCTAATTTGAATGCATTTTTCATGTTGAAATTTCTTTAAGTAATTAATTAATTTATTGTTAATACGGGAAACCTTAAAAGGTAACCCTATAAAATGGAGAAAAAAGTAAAATAAATAAAAATGGCCTTGATAATTAAATCAAAGCCATTTTTTTATGGGTGAAGTCAGACTAGTGTTTAACTTCTTCTGTAGTAGTTGTAGTAGCTTTTACAGTAGTATCTTTAACTGTAGAATCTTTTACTGTAGTGTCAACAGCAGTAGTATCAGTAACGATAGTTGAAGAATCAGTTAATGTAGTATCAGCGCCATCAGCTTTTTTTTCTGAATTACAAGCAACAACTGATAAAGATAAAGCTAAAGCTAAAAAGCCTAATTTGAATGCATTTTTCATTTTGAAATTTCTTTTAAGTAATTAATTTATTGTTAATACGTGAAAAGTGAAAAGGTAACCCGCTAAACTCAAAAAAAATGAACAAAATAAAAATGGCCTTGATAATTAAATCAAGGCCATTTTTTATGGGTAAAGTTGAACTAGTGTTTAACTTCTTCTGTAGTAGTTGTAGTAGCTTTTACAGTAGTATCTTTAACTGTAGAATCTTTTACTGTAGTATCAACAGCAGTAGTATCAGTAACGATAGTTGAAGAATCAGTTAAAGTAGTATCAGCACCTTCAGCTTTTTTCTCTGAGTTACAAGCAACAACTGATAAAGATAAAGCTAAAGCTAAAAAGCCTAATTTGAATGCATTTTTCATTTTCTTGAATTTTTTTAGGTAATTAATTTTCTTGTTAATGCCGCAAAGGTAAAAAGGTAACCCGATAATTTTACAAAAAGTTGAAATATTTTTTATTTGTGAAGTTGGGTTACCGAGTGCGTGCATAATGTATTAATCAAACATAGTAGCTATAAATATTTTTTTCTCTAATATTGGGTTACTATTTATCGAAAAATGTATTAACTAGTGAATAACAGTTTAAAGAGTTCAGTTCCAACAGATAGAGAAGTTATTTTAGGTATTCTAAATAACTCGGAAGACATACTTAATAAGTTATACAAGGCATATTATCCGATGGCTTTGCAGTTCATTCTCAATAATAACGGAGATGAAGACGATGCAAAAGATGTTTATCAGGAAACCATTATTGTTTTGTACAATAAAATTAAGGCCGGTGATTTTGAGTTGAGCAGCAAACTAAAAACGTATATCTATTCAGTTTGCAGGCGCACTTGGTTAAAGAAATTGAGTCAGAATAGTAAAAAGGCAGGCAGCATTACTGATTATGAGGAAGTGTTTGCTGTTGAAGAGGATGTTGAGCAACATGAGGAAAAGGATGCTGCATTTGTTAAAATGCAATCAGCTCTTGAACACCTTGGCGAACCTTGTAAGACTATTATTCAGGATTTTTATATACACAATATGTCGATGCAGGATATATGTGAAAAGTTTGGTTATACCAATACGGATAATGCCAAGACACAGAAGTATAAGTGTCTGCAACGTTTAAAGAAAATATTTTTTCAACCATAGAAAGTGAAATGAGAAACGATTTGGAGTTAGATGCAATTATTGAAGATTATCTGCTGGGTAGGTTGAGTGCTCAGGAAACAGCTGCTTTTGAAGCTCTGCTTGCGAATGATGCTGGCGTTGATCATAAAGTTGTTTCACATAAGTTCTTTCTGGAGTCTATGGAAGCTTTTGCTGCACAAACACGTTTAAAAGAGCAGTTAGATAATATCCATGCGGAGATCGATGTGGAAACTTTAGCCGAGGTTTTTAAACCCCATCCATCAAAAGTGGTACAGCTTTGGCGTAAACACAAGTCGGCGATCGCTGTTGCGGCTTCATTTCTTATACTTTCCCTGGTGTCTGTTTACTCCATACAGCATAATACGAGACAAAAAGAACAACTTATTTTATTAAGCACTCAGGTTAATAAAGCCATAAAAACTCAGAACAGCCTCATTCGCAAGATAAATAGTACGTCTGCCGCGGCGGGCAAACCAGCAGTACAGAATAGTGTTGGCGGAACAGGGTTTGCGGTGTCTACAAATGGATATATCTTAACCAATCTCCATGTGATTAACGGAGCTGATTCTCTTTATGTACAAAATAGTAAAGGCGAATCCTTCAAAGTGAAATCGGTATATACAGATCCGCAAAATGACATCGCGATATTGAAAATCAGTGACAAGAATTTCTCAAACTTATCATCTATTCCTTACACAATCAAGAAGAGTACAAGTAGTATTGGCGAAATGGTATATACTTTAGGCTATCCTAAAGATGATGCAGTTTTGGGTGAAGGTTATGTGAGTTCGAAAAATGGCTTTGTGGGTGATACTACTCAATACCAGGTGGCAATTTCGGTTAATCCGGGCAATAGCGGAGGGCCTGTTTTGGATGATAGCGGAAATTTGATTGGTATCATCAGCAGTAAACCAGATCAAACTGAGGGGGCAGCTTTTGCAGTTAAATCAAAGTATATCCTCGAAGCGATGAGGGCAATTCCCCAGGACTCACTTGGTAAAAACAAACTATCAGCAAATAAACGCAGTACGCTTTCTGGTTTAAAGCGTACTAAACAGATCGAAAAAATACAGGATTATGTATTTATGATTAAGGCTTATAATTAATTTCCCAAATAAATTAATATTCTTGAAAACCTTGTAGAACTATATCTGCAGGGTTTTTTTTATAGAATTATAATTTCATTGTATTAAATAGATATAATGCCTATGTATTTACTATAGTTATGTTTAGATTTGTTTTAATCAAATTTAAAAATATAATATTATGAGTATCAGATTAGGCGATATTGCACCAGATTTCCGGGCAACTACTTCAATAGGTGAAATTGATTTTTACGAATACCTTGGTGATAGCTGGGGTGTTTTGTTCTCCCATCCTGCAGATTATACACCGGTTTGTACCACCGAACTTGGACGTACAGCAGCATTGAAGGATGAATTTGCGAAAAGAAATGTAAAAGTTCTTGCACTTAGTGTTGATTCTGCGGAATCGCATAAAGGGTGGATTAGCGATATTAACGAAACACAAAATACTTCGGTTGAATTTCCCATTATAGCTGATCCCGATCGTACAGTTGCAAATTTGTATGACATGATTCATCCGAATGCTTCAGAAACATTAACAGTGAGGTCTCTTTTTGTAATCAGTCCTGATAAGAAAGTGAAACTAATCATTACTTATCCTGCATCAACTGGTAGAAACTTTAATGAGGTATTGAGGGTTATTGATTCGCTTCAGCTAACGGCTAATTACAGCGTGGCTACACCAGCTGATTGGACAGATGGAGAGGATGTTATTGTAGTGAATAGCATCAAAACCGAAGACATTCCTGCAAAATTTCCAAAAGGTCATCAGGTTATTAAGCCATATTTGAGAACAACACCACAACCAAACAAATAATTATATTTGAATCGCAACTTTATTGTGTGATTGGCTTTATTTTGATGAAATAATTGATCTAATTATTATATTTGGTTAGTTTGTTTATGATTAACGCTCAATCTGGTTATTTATTTGCTGTAAATAATAAAAATGGTTAAATGAAATGCTGATGAAGGTGTTAAAAATTTATTTTGTTCATTTATTTTTTTATTTTTTATGGCAATAGGTAAAGTAAAGTGGTTTAATACTCAAAAAGGTTTTGGATTTATCGTTCAGGAAGATAATAAAGACGTATTTGTTCACTTTAAAGATGTTTTAGGCGGAATAGATAGTTTACAGGAAAACGATAATGTTGAGTTCGAAGTTGCTGAAGGCAGAAAAGGCTTACAGGCAGTAAACGTTAAGAAACTGTAGCTCGCTATTACGTATCTGCGTTAAAACCAAAGGCTTTCCATTATTGAAAGGCCTTTGTTTTTAGTAATACTGTTTAATGGATCCCACTAAAATAATATTATCTCCATTTGATATTTTTGTGAAAATCAAAAACTGTAGCGCAGACGGTTTTATCTTATATTTTTTAACCAATTCCTCTGCTTTGGCGGGATAGTTTCGCACGATAACATTTCCTTTCAGTGTTTTTCTTTTCTTGAGTTCTGTAGTTGTCAGCATCTCTTCAATCCTAAAGATACGCCCCGGAAAACTATCGTTTACGCTTTTCGAAACATATAGTTGCGTTTGAGGATGCAGTTTTTTCAGCTGATAGTGTTGGCCAATAAAATTAAATGCTCCGGACTTTAAAAGAGCTGCATCTGGCTCATATAAGTAATCTCCTGTTGTAAATTCATTTGTAAAGATTACCGTGGTGTTTTGATTTGACTTATTGATCATCAAACACTTTTCATGTTCATTTAAGGTTGTAGCAATGATTTCTACATCTCCGGTATAATCTTTGTCAATGATCCATAAAAGCTCTTTGCATTCGTTTTTAATGCTCACAATATGAATCTGACTAACATGCTGCAATTCTGCTAGTCCCGCAGAAAGATCTAGCAGAGGAGCTGTTTTGATAATAATCCGGGTAGTTTTATTGAGCAGCTCAATCAGGTTGCCCGCAATATCAGGAGTACAGTCTTTCAGCATAAATACTTTGCCCTTTTCTGCGCGCCTTGCAGGATCTACATAAATAGTATCAAAAACAGCTGAACCAGTTTTAACATGCTCAATACCATCTTTATTTTTAAACTCAATATTCTGTGTATCAAGTACTCCGCCGTTGTACTTTGCGATCTCTGATAAGGAAGGGTCAATTTCACAATGTACAACCTGAGCTACTTTTTTTGAAAAATAATATGCATCTACTCCAAAACCACCTGTTAAATCGATAAGAGATGCACCCCTGGCTAATTTGGCTTTATATGCTGCGGTAATTTCAGACGAAGTTTGTTCTATGGATAGTGGAGAGGGGAAATACACTCCCTTGGTATTAAACCAGGTTGGTAACTTTTTTTCGGCTTTTTTTCTGGCCTGTATCTGGCCTGCCAATTGAGCAGCACTGATATACTCGAAAGGACTTTTAGCCAGGGCAATATCATTCGCATCTGCATTTTGATTTTTATGCAAGTACTCTTGAACAGCTTCAGCTAAAATTTTTGAATTCATTTCTATGTTAAATATCTGTTTTTCATTACCATCTGGCAGGTATGTCTGCTTTTCACTTCCAGCAGAATATCTTTATCAATAGTTACACGATCGATGGTTTGCTGGTTATAATAGCGAATGGTAACTAATTCCAACCCCTTATTATATTTTACGGTAAACTCGCCTGATAAGTCGTTAATCAGTTTTTCGATTTGCCCCGCATGGTCATCAACACTCACTGAGAAACTAATTGCAGAGTTTAGCATGGTATTGATTTTGATTTTATGCTTATGGAAAAGTTCGAATATGTTACTTAGATTTTCTTCGATGATAAACGAATAGTCTTTCGGAAAGATAGATACGAGCGCCTGGTTTACCTTGAAAATAAAGGAGGGTATCGGCAACGGGTTATTATCTTTTGTGATGGCTGTGCCTGAACCTTTCGGCTCGATAAAAGATCTTACAAATAATGGAATGCCCTTGTTTTGAAGAGGTTTAATTGTTTTAGGATGTATTACCGTTGCTCCGTAATAGGTGAGTTCGATGGCATCATGATAAGATAACTGGGCGATTTTTTCCGTTTTATCGAACCATTTTGGATCTGCATTCAGCACTCCTGGAACATCTTTCCATATCGTTAATGCAGCCGCATCCAGGCAAGACGCAAAAATCGCGGCTGAATAATCCGATCCCTCTCTACCCAGCGTTGTGGTGTAATTTTCACTTGTACCGCCAATGAAACCCTGTGTTACCACGATTTGGTCAGCTAACAGGGGGGGCATATCTTTTTGGATCATCTGATTGGTTTTAGCCCAGTCTACTTTACCTTCTTTATATGTGTTGTCGGTTTGGATATAATTTCTCGCGTCTGCCCATAGCGTTTTGCTACCCGTTTCATTGAGCCAGGCAGCAATAATTTTTGTCGAAACAACTTCGCCAATGGATACGATCTGATCGTAGATATATTCAGCATTTTCATCTGCCTCATCTTCGATGAGCCATTCAATTTCAACGAAGGTGTTCGCTACGTCGTCGAAAACCGGGTTTGGCTTTCCTTTAAAAAGTTCTTCGATTATACTAAAGTGAAAAAGTTTAATTTCCTCAAATATGTTGTGTGTATCTTCACTTTGCGACAGAAATGCATCATTGAGATCTTCAAGCCGATTAGTGATTTTGCCCATTGCAGAAATTACAACAAGTAAATTTCCCTTTTTATAGTCTCTTATAATGTTAGCTACATTTCTTACGCCGTCTGCATTTTTAACCGATGCGCCCCCAAACTTAAATATGTCCATAAACTAAAAAGCTTTTACCTGTTCAGTAGAAAGTGATGCATTTAACCACCCACTTTCCAGGTTTGCATTGTATTTATTGTAAAAATTAATCGCAGGTTCATTCCAGTCCAACACCTGCCAAACCATCCCGTTGTAGTTGCCGTTTTTAGATTCTTCAATAACTGTCTCGAAAAGAACTTTGCCAATTCCTTTTCCACGCATATTTTCCGTAACAATAAAATCTTCAAGATATAACCTAGAGCCTTTCCATGTGGAATAACGCGTATAAAACAAGGCAAATCCAACTACTTGATTGTCTACTTCAGCAACGAATGCTTTCCATACCGGATTTGAGCCAAAACCAGCATCAATAAAATGATCAGGTTCAACAGTTACTTCAGCGGGAGCATTTTCGTATGCTGCCAGTTCATTAATGAGGTCCAGTATTCGGAGACAATCGTCTTTTACAGCAATTCTGATATTTAGCTTCATTTAATTTGCAGAGATATTTTTAAAATGTTTGATCACTCTTTTTCCAAAAATACTTGAGCCTATTCTTACCATTGTACTTCCTTCTTCTATTGCAATTTTATAATCCGCGCTCATACCGGTAGATATTTCAGAGAAGGTTTCGCTGTCTTTAAAAAAGCTGGCCTTAAGTCCATCAAAGAATACTTTTAACTCGTTAAACTCAATTGTTATCTGTTTCTCGTTTGTGGTATTGGTTGCAATAGCCATTAAACCAACAATGCGAATATTTTTCAGCTCCTGATACGCTTCCGATCGCAATATCTCAATAACTTCATCATAACCCAATCCAAATTTAGTATCCTCATCTGCAATGTATACTTGCAAAAGGCAATCAATAATACGCTTGTTTTTTAAAGCTTGCTTGTTGATTTCCTGCAGTAATTTCAGGCTGTCAACCCCATGGATCAGGTTAACAAAGGGAGCAATATATTTCACTTTATTCGATTGCAAATGGCCAATCATGTGCCACTCAACATCATTAGGGAGTTGTGATTGCTTATCAACCATTTCCTGTACATGGTTTTCCCCAAATGCCCGTTGTCCCGCATCGTAAGCTTCCTTTATCAGCTCGGTAGCTTGCGTTTTGGATACTGCAATAAGCTTTACACCATCAGATTCTACCTCACTTTTATATTTTTTAAGATTATCAGCTATGCTCATTTATAACTATTTTTGGTAAAATTAATAACCTTGCCGCAATTTGGGCAATAAATAACGATTAATTAACAATGAAGAAACTAATATGGGTATTAATGATTGGTATATTCTGGCTCGGATGCAAACCCGGAGTACCCGCTAATGTTATCCAGCCAGATAAAATGGAGAAGATTTTGTTTGATATACACGTAGTTGATGGTTATCTTTCTACCATTTATATACAAGATTCTGCAAAAAAGGTAGCGTCGGGTTACTATAACGGAATATATAAAAAGTTCTCTACCGATTCAACTGAATATCACACTAGTTTAATCTGGTACAACAATCATCCTGCAGAACTGGAACAGATGTATAAAAGAATCCAGTCTGGCTTATCTAAACAAAAAAAAGCTATGGAAATAGCTGACAGGATGATTAGAAAAAAACAGTTTAGAAGTGACTCTACTAAAATCGCCAAGAAATTTAAGGCTGATTCATTGGAGATCAGAAAAAAGATGAAACCTGATTCTTTATCAAAAGTAAAAGCCCTGGGACAGATTGCCAGGAAAAAGAAACAGGCAGATTCGTTAATCAATTTAAAAAAGGCGGCCGAACCTCTGTTGGTTCCGGCGCAAGCAGTACAATAATATGTTATATCCCGATAATTGCTTAGAACGTTTAGGATTTGTTGAAATCAGGCAACTGATCAGTAAACATTGTTTGAGCCCTATGGGCCAGGTAATGGTGCAAAAGATGCAGGTAATGAACCGTTTTGATCAGATTGATAAATTTTTACGGCAAACAAACGAGTTTAAAAGTATCCTGCAAAACCAGGAGCCTTTGCAAATCAATACTTTTTTTGATATTAAATCACTTGTAGATAAGATTAGGGTGGAAGGAACGTACCTTCTGGAAGATGAATGGTTTCAGGTTTACACTTCATTACAAACGGTATTCTCTGTTCTACGGTTTTTCGAAGAGCGTGCTGAAGTTTATCCCACCCTCGAAGCACTTTTCGAGCATTTACCCATTGAAAAAAGCATCTTAAGGAAAATTGAGACCGTTATCGATCCGAAAGGAAAAATAAAACCTAATGCTTCAAAAGAACTGCAGGAGATTACTGCTGCGATTTCAAGGACTGAGCAGGATGTACGCAAGCGAATGGATTCCATTTACAAGCAAGCAATTGCCAACAATTGGGTAGCCGATGGTAGTTTGACTATTCGCGATGGCAGGATGTGTATCCCGGTTCTGGCAGAAAATAAACGTAAATTAAAGGGCTTTGTACATGATGAATCTGCAACGGGCCAAACAGTTTATATTGAACCGGAAGAGGTATTTACACTCAATAACAATCTCCGCAATCTGGAGTTTGATAAACGTAGAGAAATTATCAAAATACTTATCTCACTAACTGATGATCTGCGTCCCTATTCTCCGCTTTTGCTTTCCTATCATGGCTTTTTAACTAAGCTTGATTTCGTACGGGCAAAGGCTTTATTTGCTTTGGATATTGAAGCTGAAATGCCGGGATTGCTAAAAGAGCCGAAAACAAAACTAATTAATGCAAGACATCCGCTTTTGTCCATTTCGTTTGCCAGCGAAAAGAAAACGGTAACGCCGCTAAATATTCATATTGACGCAGAGACCCGTGTTGTGTTGGTTTCCGGTCCTAATGCCGGCGGTAAATCCGTTTGTATGAAAACGGTAGGTCTCCTTCAAATTATGTTACAAACCGGACTGCTTATTCCGGTTGACGCTAATAGCGAAGTTGGAATTTTTGAGAATATCTTTGCCGATATTGGAGATGATCAGTCCATTGAAAGTGATTTAAGTACCTACAGTGCCCACCTGAAAAAAATGAGGTATTTCGTAGAGCATGCTTCGCCAAAAACAATGGTTTTGATTGATGAATTCGGAACAGGTACCGATCCCCAGTTTGGAGGGCCCATGGCCGAAGCGGTATTAGAGGTACTGAACAATAAAAAGGTACGTGGTGTAATTACCACCCACTATTCTAACCTGAAGCTTTTTGCAGGAAATACTCCGGGCCTTGAAAATGCTTCTATGCTTTTTGATAACGCACGCATGAAACCGCTGTATATATTGGAAATGGGTAAGCCGGGAAGCTCTTATGCTTTTGAAATTGCTCAGAATATAGGGCTGCCTAAAGAAGTTATTGCATTGGCAAAAGAGAAAACTGGCTCTAATCAGAACAGGGTGGATACAATGCTGGTTGATCTGGAACGGGAAAAGAAAAATGTTTATGATGCAAAAGTAAGTTTGGCCAATCAGCAAAATAAGGCCAGGAACCTGGTTGCCGAAAATGAAAAACTCAAAGCATTTTTAGATGAAAATCGCAAGGTATTAATTAAGGAAGCCAAGCAGGAAGCGCAGACTATTATTAAAAATGCCAATAAACTCGTTGAAAACACAATAGCAGAAATTAAAGAAAAGCAGGCTGATAAATTGGTTACTAAAGAGTTGCGTCAAAATCTTCAGCGTGAGCTGATCAATAATGCTGTTCCGAAAGAACAAGCCAAACCAGTTCAGGTTATTGTTGGTGGAGAGGTTGTAGTGGGCGATTGGGTAAAATTTACCGATAGTGAAACCACGGCCCAGGTATTGGAAATTAACCGTAACGAACTGATACTGGCTATTGGCGATCTACGTTCAACGGTTAAAAAGAACCGTGTTCAAAGAATTAGTAACAAAGAAGCGAAAAAGGTGATTCAAAGTAGTGGTGGTTCTTTCGCTGGCCGTATGAACGATGCTGTTTCTGGTTTTCGGGCCGAGCTTGACCTACGTGGAAAACGTACTGAGGATGCCTTATTTGAAGTGGAAAAATATCTCGATAAAGCGATAATGCTTGGTTTTCCATCAATTAAAATTATTCACGGTAAAGGTGATGGGATTTTGAGGAAAATGATTAGAGAGTATTTGAGAAAATACAGTCAGGTTAACAGGATGGAGGATGAACACGCAGACAGGGGCGGAGATGGAATTACCTATGTTTATCTTAATTAACAAAAATAATACTTAAACAGAAGTGGCTAGCCCGATTATTAGTTAGCTACTTCTGAAAATATCAACGGTTACTTTTTGTTACCGGGGCATTTCTTACAGCGTTTACCTTTCTTAAATTTCTCGCAGCATTTTTTATGCTCTGCGCTACAACTTAAAATGAACCCCATTCCTTTTTGAAATTCAGGATCGCTTGGGATAATAAATGTTTTGTCGTCTCTCTCGTAAATCATTGCATTACAAAGGTAATAGATGTTATGGTTATTTCCAATTTAAACTGAATCTAAACAAATTCGGAGTGTTTTTGTAACGTATATTGATTCGGATTTATTATTTTAGGAGTCTAACCAAAATTCGTAAAAATGATCAATAAAGTTGTATCGGGTGCCGATGAGGCTATCAGAGATATTTTTGATGGCGCTACAATTATGCTCGGAGGTTTCGGTTTGTGTGGCATTCCGGAAAATTGTATCACTGCTCTCGTAGCTAAAGAGATAAAATCGCTTACCTGTATATCAAATAATGCCGGAGTTGATGACTTCGGAATTGGTTTGATGCTTAAAAAGCGTATGGTCAAAAAGATGATTTCTTCTTATGTGGGTGAGAATGCGGAATTCGAACGTCAGCTTTTGAGTGGCGAATTGGAGGTTGATCTCATTCCACAGGGAACCCTTGCTACGCGCTGCATGGCCGCAGGCCACGGTATGCCTGCTATTTTTACACCAGCAGGGGTAGGAACCGAGGTTGCAGAAGGTAAGGAGATTAGAAACTTTCACGGTAAAGATTATTTATTGGAATATGCTTTCGATGCAGACTTTGCCATTGTAAAAGCATGGAAAGGAGATACAGCAGGTAATCTGATATTCAGGTCGACAAGCAGAAATTTTAATCCTGTAATGGCCATGGCAGGCAAAATCACCATTGCCGAAGTTGAAGAACTTGTAGAAGCCGGCGAACTCAATCCCGACCACATTCATACACCTGGAATATATGTTCACCGTATTTTTCAGGGCAAGGACTATGAAAAACGAATTGAGCAAAGGACAACCAGAACAGTCAATCAGCCAAATAAATAACTCATTTATTTTCTATTTCAATCATTCATTATGCCATTCACAAAAGAAGAAATCGCCCAGCGTATTGCTAAGGAAATAAAAGACGGATACTACGTAAACCTGGGAATAGGTATCCCGACGCTGGTGGCCAATTACATTCCTGATCATATTAATATCGTTTTACAGTCTGAAAATGGCTTACTTGGAATGGGTCCTTTTCCAATTGAAGGTGAAGAAGATCCCGATTTAATTAATGCCGGAAAACAAACCATTACCACTCTACCTGGTTCTTCGATATTTGATTCGGCGATGAGCTTTGGAATGATCAGGGCCCAAAAAGTCGATCTTACCATTCTCGGAGCAATGGAGGTTTCTGAAAATGGTGATATTGCCAACTGGAAAATTCCGGGTAAAATGGTAAAGGGGATGGGCGGAGCGATGGATCTGGTAGCCTCTGCAAAGAATATTATTGTTGCCATGCAGCATGTTAATAAAGCTGGAGAAAGTAAACTACTACCAAAATGCACGCTCCCGTTAACTGGTGTAAGGTGCATAAAAAAAATAGTGACTGAACTTGCCGTTTTAGATGTGTTGCCTGAAGGCGGTTTTAAGCTTTTGGAAAGGGCACCCGGTGTCAGTATAGATTTTATCAGACAATCAACTGCCGGGCGATTAGTTATAGAAGGGGAGATATCAGAAATGAATCTGGATTAAAACAAAAAAGTCAGACTGGATAAGTCTGACTTTAAAAAAGAATTTTAAACATCAATCAGAATACTATTTCGCAAATTATTAGAAATATCTTCGGTAATCGCAATAATTTCATCAGGCTCATTGGTATTGTTCATCACTACTTTATGGCATTGTTCTCGATACGGTAATAAGTATTCCTTGTATGCAGGAACAACATGATTGTGCCATTTATATAGAACGTCTTCTTCCGGATAGCCACGTTCCAAGCCGTCGCGCTTGATGCGCCGATCGAGCGCTACCTGTTCATCCGAATCTACAAATATGGTATGGTCTAGTAAATTGGCTATCTCTTTAAAGTGTAGGATAAAAAGCCCTTCAACAATTATAATAGGGGCAGATTTAATTTCCAGAATTTTCACAACCGCTAATGGGTTATTAAAATTATATTCCTTCTTATAAACCACCTCACCATTTATCAATTGCTTGATATCTTTTAAAAACTGTTCACTATCAATGGTTGACGGCAGATCGAAGTTATAAAGTTTATTCTCTTCCTGGGTCATTTCACCTGCAGGGATATAATAGTCGTCCTGCGATACCAACGTAACCTCATCCTGTTTGAAATGATGTAGAAAGCAGTTTAAGAAAAATGTTTTACCCGATCCACTACCTCCGGCAATACCAATTATAAAAGGCTTTTTAATTGAACTCATTGAGCAGCACTGTATGTTAAGTTGCAGAAAAAACGCTTATCTAAAGCTCCCAAAGAGTCGGCTACAGCTTTAGTCATTACAATGATAACATCTTTTGTTGATTCATTCTCAGTAAATTTACCAACAACCTTCGCAAAAGTTGTTTTGTTAGTCATCGGATTGGTAATTTTAATTACACGTCCAACGGGTGCAGTACGGTGTAAAACCAACATCTTTGTTCCATCCAAATCTGCATCAGCAATCCAGATTGCAGTTCCTTTTTCCTCGATCTGGCTCAAACCGTAAACACTAGGGTCACGACGGAGTTTCGGATCCTTAATTACCGTGCTATCCGGCTCATTTTCCTGTGCTTCTTTCGATAAATCATTAACTGATTTAGGCTGAGGTGGCGTAGGTATAATAAGCTTCTGACCAACTTTCAAAATATTGTCGTCCATTTTGTTGGCTACCCTGATTTGATAAGCGGTGAGGTTATATTTTTTTGCTATGCTGAAAATGTTTTCTCCGTCAACAACTGTATGAATAAAACTCTCTTCTTTAGCAGTTATTGGGGTTGTTTGTTTAGCCTCCTCTCCCTGTTTATCTTTCGGTACCTGAACTTCCATTACTATTCCACCCGGAACTTTTATTACCTGCCCGATGTTCAGATTGTTATCTGGTAAATCATTAAGTTTTCTCAGTTGGTAGGCAGTAACACCGTACTGCTTGGCAATGGTGAAAATAGTTTCGTTTCTTAATACGGTATGGCTTCCGGCAGCATCAGCTGTCTTTGCCGCTTCTGTTTGAGGTTGCTCGGCTACACTTACAATTTTATTCTCCTCAACGTTTTTTGTTGCCGGAATCTTTAGCTTTTGTCCTATTCTAAGGTTATTGCCTGATAGATTATTCGCTTTTTTAACCTCATCAACCGTAGTTCCATATTTCTCTGCTATTTTCCCCAGAAACTCTTTTGGTGCGACCGTATGTTCGATCATGGTTTGATCGGTTGTTGTATTTTCTTGCTGAGGTTGTGGTGCGGTTACTTTAGCCGGGGCATTTTCGGTTTGCTGAACTGACTGGCTGGTGGTTTTAGAAGAAATTTTTAATACCTGTCCGATGCTGAGATTGTTTCCCGAAAGATTGTTTAATCTTTTAATTTCATTCACCGTTGTACCGTATTTCTCCGCCAGCATATTCAGGTTTTCTTTTGCTTTCACCGTATGCTCAATAATTCCTCCTTCTACATTAGCCGGTGTTTGAGCGGCCGCAGTGGCTGATCCAAAGGGGGTATTTGTAGGCACTTTAATGACTACCCCAATCTGGAGATATTTGTTGTCATTATAGGTCATGATGTCTTTTGGAGCTACATTGTATCTTCTCCCTATTGAATAGTAAGTGTCTTTGGCTACGATCTGATGGATGATAAGTTTTTTGCCGTTATTATTTTCTACGCCGATAGAGTCTCTTGCTGAATTAGCCTTTGCATTTGCGATGTTTATCGCAAATAAAACTACAGCAGATAAATATATTTTGTGCATTTATTTTTATGTAAATTCTAAGTCAAAGAAAGCAATTATACGAATAATATTATAAATGAAAGGGTATACAGGGTAAGCAACATCAGCCGGGAACTCACATTTCTAGCTTTGATTAGATTGTATTTTATTCATTTCTAATAACTTGTAAAATTGGTGTTTGTTATGATGTCGATTAATAAACGAGCGAATAATAATGGTATTGTTTAAAGTGAAAAATACATTAAAACTTTTGTAAGCCTGATTTGTTAATCACACAATAAAAACAATATAAACAAAAGAAAATGGACGCTAAAGAGATAAGCTTAAACGAAAAGGAAGTTAAACCTGTGGTTGATCTTTTAAATGATTATTTAGCTAATTATCACATTCATTACCAAAAGTTGAGAGGTTGTCACTGGAATATTAAGGGACAAAACTTCTTCACACTGCATATTAAATTTGAAGAATTATATACGAATGCACAGGTTACCATCGACGAAATCGCGGAGCGTGTGCTAACTTTAGGTAAACCACCTCACAGCCGTTTTGCCGATTACATCAGCGAATCACAAATTAAGGAAATCGATACCATCGGTATGAAAGACCTTGATATGGTTGAAGCACTACTTGATGACATGTCTAAATTGATCGAGATTGAACGCGTGGTGATGGAAGCTGCTGATCAGGCGGGTGATGATGGGACGAATGACATGGTAAACAAATTCATGCAGTTCAAAGAAAAAACAATCTGGATGTTACGCTCATTTGCAGGTAAGAAATAGCAAATTGAATAAAAATTCTTTGCCCCGGATAAATAGATGAATATTAAAATCTGTTTATCCGGGGCTTTTTGTTTTATAGCATAAGTAATTAATTATCTTTGGTGCATGGCATATAAAAGTTTGGCAGACTGTATTGCAGACCTCGAAAAGCATGGTCATTTAATTCGTATTAAAGAAGAGGTAGACCCTTACCTGGAAATGGCAGCCATCCATTTAAGGGTTTATGAAAAACAGGGTCCTGCGTTATTTTTTGAAAACGTGAAAGGGAGCCCGTTCCCTGCAGTTTCAAATCTATTCGGTACGCTGGAAAGATCTAAATTCATATTTAGAGATACTTTGCCAAAAGTGCAACAATTGGTTTCTTTACGTAACGATCCTATTAAGGCCCTTAAGAATCCTTTTAAATACGCGGGTTCAGCAATGTCGGCATTGTCAGCCCTACCGTTAAAAACGCCGTCAGCAAGGCATAACTTTCTAAAAACAAGTATTAGTCAATTACCGCAAATCGTAAATTGGCCAATGGATGGTGGACCCTTTGTCACCATGCCACAAGTATACACAGAAGATGTAGAGAAAAAAGGGGTGCTTAACGCTAATTTGGGTATGTATCGTATCCAGTTAGGTGGTAACGATTACATTCAGGATAAAGAAATCGGATTACACTATCAGATTCATCGTGGAATTGGTGTTCACCAATCTAAAGCTAATAAATTGGGTTTACCACTAAAGGTAAGTATCTTCGTTGGGGGTCCTCCATCACACCCCCTTGCTGCTGTGATGCCTTTGCCTGAAGGATTGTCTGAAATGACTTTCGCCGGCGCATTGGGCGATAGACGGTTCAGGTATTTTTATGATGAGGAAGGATTCTGTATCTCTGCGGATGCCGATTTTATCATTACTGGAACTGTCCATCCAAATGAGAATAAACCAGAAGGACCGTTCGGGGATCATTTAGGCTATTACAGTTTAACACACCCCTTCCCTTTGATGAAGGTGCACAATGTATACCATAAAAAAGATGCCATCTGGTCGTTTACCGTAGTTGGACGCCCTCCACAGGAAGATACCAGCTTTGGCGCACTTATTCATGAAATTACGGGATCTGCCATTCCTCAGGAAATTCATGGTCTCAAAGAAGTTCATGCTGTAGATGCAGCAGGTGTTCATCCCTTATTGTTTGCTATCGGAAGTGAGCGATATACCCCATACTTAAAGGAAAGAAGACCCCAGGAAATACTAACCATCGCCAACCATATTTTGGGCAAAAATCAGCTTAGTCTGGCTAAATATGTTTTTATTGCTGCAAAAGAGGACGATGAAACCCTAAACACTCATGATATTAAGGGCTTCTTATCCCATATTCTTGAGCGTATTGATTTTACCAGAGATGTACATTTCTACACAAATACCACAATTGATACATTGGATTACAGTGGGGATGGGCTAAACAGCGGATCTAAAGTAGTTATTGCAGCGGCCGGCGAAAAAAAACGTGAACTATGGGAAGCACTTCCCGAAAACCTCAAATTGGGAGACGGCTGTTATACGGCTGAAGTGGCCATCGCTGGAGTGCTGATACTGGAGTGCGACAAGTTTATAAGCGCAGAGAAAACGGCAGTTGAAATCGCAAAATTAAATATCTCATTGATTGATCAGGATCTGAGTGGATTTCCTCTACTCATTTTAGCTGATGATGCCGAATTTACAGCAGCAAATATTGATAACCTGGTCTGGATCACATTTACCCGAAGCAATCCCGCTGCCGATATTTATGGCATAAATGATTTTACAATTAATAAACACTGGGGATGTAAAGGTTCTTTAATTATCGATGCCAGGAAAAAAACCCATCATGCCCCAGAACTAGTCAAAAACTCAGATGTAGAAAATAAAGTAGATCAGATGGGGCAGCCTGGTGCTATATTAGCTGGAATAATTTAGTTTTAAATATTTAATGTTTTATTGATCTGAGAAAGAAAGGTTAATATAATGCCTAAGCTATTTCGATTCTTCATTTTGCTGCCAGTGCTTTTATGCGCATCAAAGTCGTATGGTCAAAAGCTGGATAGCATCGCCGATAACCTACATCATTATGGAAAGCATCATATAAAATCAACCTTGTTCGTTCACTTTGATAAGAATGTATACACCAATAATGATCAGGTTTGGTTTACCGGTTATTTGTTGAAAGGTGTAACAGATCTGGCTAATTACCACACGCTATATATATCATTAGTAAATAACCTCGATAGTACTGTTGTTCTGCAAGATAAGTTTCTTATTGAAAAAGGAATTTGCTTCGGTAATCTCACACTGCCTGATTCTATAACTGGTGGAAACTACCGTTTCGTTATCAATGCCAATGTCATCGTCAATGGTAAGTCTGATGTTGAATTTATCCAGCCCATTACGATAAAATCTACAATAGTTAATAAATTAACAGCTACTGTCGCTATTTTTAACAGAAATCAGGAAAATAACAAAACGGGAACAGCTTTATTAAAAGTGCTTACAAGTGATAACCGCTTTGTAGAAAATGCCGAGATTAACTATACTATCGGAAGGTCTGAAATACTAAAAAGAGGTACCGCGAAAAGTAGTGTCATCGGAGAATTAATGATTGATTACCCATCTGCCGCAATTACAGCAGAAAATAATTTGCTTTCCATCACCGTTAATAAAGGCAATGATACTCGGTACATCAACTATGATTTGCCTTACACAAATCAACAACAATATCAGGTTAGATTTTTTCCCGAAGGTGGTTATCTAGTAAACGGAATAACAAGTAGAGTTGGTTTTGAAATCAAAGGATTGAATGATGCATCAATCAAAGCCAGAGCATTATTGTTTCGGGATAACGAAGTACTTGATACCATTTCTACCAATTCGCATGGCTTTGGTTTCTTTAACCTTTACCCCAACTTAAAGTCTAAATATTATATTAAGATTTTAAGCGGTGACGGTTCGGGCCAAACTAGACTCTTGCCAGAAATACTTAGAACCGGGATTACCTTGTCTGCTACAGAAAGCATCTGCGACAATATATTGCGAATTCATTTAAAGAGTAATTTAGATGCAAAAGTCCACCTTGTATTACATAATTATTCCGGTATTTTTCTTCATACAAATTTGATGCTTAAGGCCAATATGTCACAGCCAGTAAAGTTCCAGCTTGATTCGGTACCTGCTGGGCTTAACAGCATAACCGTTCTAGATAGTTTGTACGGGCCATTGGCCGAGAAAGCAATCTTCGCACACCATGACCAACTAAGTAAAATTAATATAGAAATCGATAAAGAAATATATTCAACCCGTGACAGTGTTCATCTGGAACTTGATTTGCAGTCTCAACTTCCATGGAAAAGCGGTTTTGTTTCCATTGCATGTGTCCAGGCAAATCGTTTAACACTTATAAATGAAAGAAACATAGTTGATTATTACTTATTAGAGAAAGAATTAGGTGTGCTCCCCTCCAATTTGTCTGGAATAAGGTTTTCTGATCGGGCATTTCTGAATGAGCTATTGATGATCAAAGGATGGACTCGTTACAGGTGGCCGGTCGAAAAACTAGAGTATCGTGACTCCATTTCGAGCATGGAACTAACTGGTCAGGTAAAGAAAGGGAAAAAAAATCTGAAAGTACCTGTCAGCCTTTTCACAATTGCAGCTAATAACGTTAATGTATTCAAAACGGATAATGCCGGTTATTTTACAATACCAGTAGAGTATCTGCTCGCAAAAGATAAGGGGAAAGTATGGCTAAATTTGCAGGAAAAGAATTCATCGGGTTATGACCTGAGTTTTAACGATCCTTTAAATAGGATTAAAAAAGAGCTGCGGTTGCAAGGCTACAAAATGGATTCCTCCCAAATGATTTCCATAAATGATCTAAACGATCGGCAGTCACATACCGGGGGTATTAAATTAAAAGAGGTCATCATTACCGAAAATCGTAATAATGGCTTATCTCATCAGCATGCCAATGAATGTGGCGACTATGTATGTCAATACAATATTCTCAATTGTCCAAATCATCCCGGAGATTCTGGTAACCGTGCACCAGTAAAAGGGAGAACCTATGGAAATGGCGGTAGGGGAGGCAATATAGTATATATAGGATGTACAGGTTATGAACCGAAACCAAATGTCTATGTCTTGAATGGCGTTAAACTTCCAAAAGAATTTTATATTTCGGATGTCACAAACAAAAATGAACCGATAAACTTTGCAACAGTATATTGGAACTATCAAACGCCATTAACTGCTGATAAGCCGACTGTTATCAAATTCAATACCGGAGATTTAACTGGAAAATTCAAGGTGGTGGTACAAGGCGTCGCAGATAATGGATTGATTTACGGGGAAAAGATAATTACAGTCCAGCGGAAATAAAAAATGCCTCCAATAAGCGTTTAGCTTTTTGGAGGCAATATTAAATACCTATATGTTTTTGAGTATTTGTTATTAAAACCTAACACCGAAGGTTAAGAATACATTGTTTCTTTTGCTGTTAACGTCAGCAACAGGTTCAGAATAATCGTTAAGCTCATAAGGAGCAGAACTGAAATTAGTTTTGTAATTCTGGTAAGCCAAATCGAAGTAATAATTATCAACACGATAACCAATTCCACCAGTGAAATACTGACCTTGATAAAACGAATTATCTCCACCTTTAACACCATTTCCATTTACACCATAACCGCCTCTGATACTAACTTCAGGACTCACCTTAACCTCAGCTCCTACACGGTAGTTCACAGCTTCTTTGTAAGAATTTTTAATAAAGGTGTTCGAGCTATTGATTGTCGCCGGATCTGAACCATTGTCTGATGAGAAGCGCATCGAAGCGTAATCAATATAGTCAACATCTGCCGAGATTAGTGCCGTTCCCGCAATCACATAACTTAAACCCGCTGATGCTTTCAAAGGCGTGCGCAGATTATAGGTAAAGGTGTAATTTCTGCTTGGGTTGTTTGAGGAATAGCCAGCTAACTGACTGTTGACAGTTTCGCTGGTATTATCCTGAATATTCATCCACGTTGGCGTTTGAAAATTCAAACCGATTCTAAATTCACTAACCGGTCTGAAGATCAATCCCAGTTTCAGGTTAAAGCCGCCACCTTTTGTTTCCTGGTTCCTGAAGTGTGTAAGGCTATAATTTTCATTACCTGCGTATCCATCAGCCGCATCGTAGGTGTTTACCAGGCCACTTTCAGTAAATGTAGCATCGCTAACATATCTAACATTTACAAAGCTCGCGGTAGCGCCAATGTAGACCTTATTACCAAAGTTCAAAGCACCGGCAACGTTAAACTCAGATGTCGACCCAAGTCGCGCTTCATTCCAATTCTGGTTAAAGCTCGTACCGGTGTAAGGCTCTGCAGAAAAACCGTTAGGGAAATTAGTAGCATTTCTGTTTATTAAATAACTGTCATAAGCATCACCGGCAACAGTATTATCAATCCCATAAGCGTTTGCCTGTTCAGCATATGCATCTCTGATTGAACTATTGGTATTTACACCACCATAGTTGATGTTATTTAAAAAATCATTGTTTCGGGTATAGCTTAAACCAAAAACAGTACTTACCAAACCCTTATTTACGTCGCTTCCCTTAGCTTTATAGGCTGGGTTGTAAAATACAACTCCAATATTATTCAGATTAATCTGGTTTTTAGTAGCCTTGGTGTCTGTTCCTAAAAATGAACTGTTATTCGAAACCGAATTAAATTCGGGAGTTAAGCTGAATTCAGATTTTGTAAATAGGCCCAATCCCGCCGGATTGGCATTAATAGATCCCATGTCTCCGCCTACACCAATCTGAGCACCTCCCATTCCTTTAAAACGGGCCGAACTGCCATAGTTAGTTTGTGAAAAACGAAAAGCATCGGGCGCGTAACTTTGAGCGTATGATGTTCCTATAGTAGCTACTGTAGCTACTATGGAAGCCAGTATATATTTTTTCATGTTGTGTGTTTCGCTAAATTAACCTCTTCCTGCTCTTGATGGTCTGCCGCCACCGCCGCCACCACCGCCGCTTGAACCAGAACCTGATCCGCTGCTAGCAGGAGGCGAGTAACTCGGAGCACTCTCAGTTCTAGTAGGACGACTCATTTGAGTAGGACGTTCGCTGGGTGTGTAAGTGTTTCCGTTATTTGTCGGCTGATAACTTCTTGTTGGTCTGCCGCTACCATTAGGATTGGTAGAACTGATAGATCCATTACCATTACCGGTATAACCAGATCTGCTAGGGCGACCGTAGTTTGGATTTACACCCGCTACAGAAGTTCTAGGAACGCCAGTATCATTGCTTCCAGGTCTTGGTCTGTAATTACCGCGGTTGGTAGCAACACCACCTCCATAGTAACCACCACCTACACCCCATCCGCCGCCATACCAGCCGCCACCCCAACCGAAACGATCGTAGTAGGAGTAAGGACCCCATGAGTTCCAGCCATATAAACCGGTGTTCCATCCAAAGCCCGAATTACCATAATAGAATGGATTATTCCAGATGCTACCGTAGTAATTTCCACCCCAGCCTCCTAATCCATAACCATTACCCCAGCCGATGCCGTATCCAAGATAATTAGAAACACCGTAACTATTGCCATAATAGTAATTGTCAAAATAAGGATCATAATAACCCTGGAAACTGTAACCATTGTAGAAACGGTTAATTCTTGAAGAATAATCCATATCGTAATAAGGATTACTTGTTCCATAATACTCATCGTAGTTCTCAGTCTGGCCTTGCTGCGTTTGAGCCTGAACCTGATTTTGAGTTGGAATATATTGTTCAACTTCCTGTGCTTTCGCAACAGAGTTGTACACATCATCAACTGGCTTATTGCTAGCCAATTTTGATGTAGAACATGACGCTACCAACCCAGCGGCAGCAATCATCACTACGGGTAAAAATTTAATTGGTTTCATTGTGTTTATATTTAGTTGTGTGTGTTCACGGATAAATAAACAAATCAAAAGTATTACTAACTATTTATTAAGGGAATAAAATATATAAATTTTACAGCTAGTCAATGTTAATCGCATTTGTTAGGCATAAATTTATAAATTTGTGCGCTAATTTTACACTATTTAACACACAAATTACGTTCCAAATACATAATATGAGCAAAGAAATTACAAGTAGAGAAGCCGATTATTCCCAGTGGTATAATGATATTGTATTAAAAGCTGACCTGGCAGAGCACTCTGCAGTTCGTGGCTGCATGGTTATCAAGCCTAATGGCTATGCTATATGGGAAAAAATGCAGGCAGTTTTGGATAAGATGTTTAAGGATACGGGTCATCAGAATGCCTATTTTCCATTATTCATTCCAAAGTCATTTTTTTCTAAGGAAGCTTCTCACGTTGAGGGTTTTGCAACAGAATGTGCGGTTGTGACACATTATCGTCTAAAAAATGATGGTAATGGAAATATTGTAGTTGACGAAACGGCAAAGCTGGAAGAAGAACTTATTGTTCGTCCAACTTCCGAAACCATTATCTGGAACACATACAAGGGTTGGATTCAGTCCTATCGTGACTTGCCTATACTGATCAATCAATGGGCAAACGTAGTTAGATGGGAAATGCGTACCCGTTTGTTTTTACGCACTGCAGAGTTTTTGTGGCAGGAAGGACACACTGCTCACGCCACGGCTGAAGAGGCTATCGAGGAGACTGAACGCATGCTTAACATTTACGCTGATTTTGCTGAAAACTGGCTTGCTGTTCCTGTGGTAAGAGGAAGGAAATCTCCGAATGAAAGATTCGCTGGTGCAATTGATACCTACTGCATTGAGGCTCTAATGCAAGATGGCAAGGCACTTCAAGCGGGTACATCACACTTTTTAGGCCAGAATTTCGCTAAAGCATTCGATGTTAAGTTCACCGGTAAAGATGGAAAGTTGGATCACGTTTGGGCCACTTCATGGGGTGTTTCAACCCGTTTGATGGGAGCACTGATCATGGCCCACAGTGATGACTCAGGCTTAATTATTCCACCAAAACTCGCTCCGATTCAGGTAGTAATTGTTCCAATTTATAAAGGAGATGAAGACCTGGCAAAAATTTCTGCTTACGTAAATGAGCTTACCATGCGACTGCGTGGCATGGGTATTTCGGTAAAATACGATGACAGAGATACACAACGTCCAGGTTATAAGTTTGCAGATTACGAATTGAAAGGTGTTCCGGTTCGTATTGCTATAGGTGGAAGGGATCTGGAAAATAAAACGGTAGAAATTGCCCGAAGGGATACTAAGATAAAACAAACCGTACCTCAGGAAGGCCTGGATATTTATATTGTTAAATTGTTAGAGGATATCCAGACGAGTATGTTTAATAAGGCATTGGCTTACAGAGATGAACACATTACTGAGGCAAATACCTATCAGGAGTTTAAAGATCTATTGGATGGTAAAGCAGGTTTTATTTCTGCACACTGGGATGGAACCTCTGAAACCGAACAGAAAATCAAAGAAGAAACAAAAGCAACGATCCGTTGTATTCCTTTGGATAATAAGTTGGAAGATGGCGTTTGTATTTATTCAGGCAAACCATCTACACAAAGGGTATTGTTCGCAAGAGCATATTAATTAGATTTGAGATTTGAGAAACCGGGTTGAGCGTTAATCTCAACTCGTTAACTCCAATCTCAGATCTCAGATCACAATAAGAAATGAAATTCGCAACAAAAGCAATACATGCAGGTCAGGAACCTGATCCAACAACGGGTGCGGTTATGACACCCATATACCAAACGTCCACATACTGGCAAAAATCTCCTGGCGATAATAAAGGCTATGAGTATTCCAGAGGAACAAATCCAACGCGTAAAGCGCTTGAAGACTGCTTGGCGGCGTTAGAAAATGCGAAATATGGTTTAGCGTTCTCAAGCGGAATGGGGGCTACAGATGCCGTTTTAAAACTTCTTCAGCCAGGCGATGAGGTGATCACTGGTAACGATCTCTACGGTGGTTCTTACCGCATCTTTACCAAAATTTTCACTAAGTACGGTATCAAATTTCATTTTCTGGACCTTTCTAAGCCAGAAAATATGTTGCCATACATTAATGAAAAAACAAAATTGGTTTGGATTGAAACGCCTACTAATCCAACTATGCAGATCATTGATATTGAAGGGGTAGCTAAAATTACCAAAGAGAAGAATTTAATTCTCACGGTTGATAATACATTTGCCTCTCCCTACTTGCAAAACCCAATCGATTTAGGTGCTGACATAGTTATGCACTCGGTAACCAAGTATATTGGTGGTCACTCGGATGTGGTAATGGGCGCGCTGGTAACCAGTAATGAGCAATTGTATAAAGACCTTTGGTTTATATATAATGCATGCGGCGCAACACCAGGTCCCCAGGATTCATTTCTGGTACTAAGAGGTATTAAAACACTGCATTTGCGTATGAAGGCACATTGCGAGAACGGCGAGCGAATAGCACATTACTTAAAATCTCATCCCAAAGTAGATAAGATATACTGGCCAGGATTTGAAGATCATCCAAATCACGAGGTTGCCAAAAAACAAATGCGGGGCTTTGGAGGCATGATTTCCATTACGTTAAAAGGCGCAGATCTTGCTGAAACATTCAGGGTATCCTCTAACTTCAAAGTGTTTACCTTGGCAGAATCGTTGGGAGGAGTAGAATCATTAATCAATCACCCTGCAACGATGACTCATGGGTCTATTCCAAAAGAAGAGAGAGAAAAAGTTGGCGTTACAGATAATTTACTTCGCTTAAGTGTTGGTGTAGAAGATATTGACGACCTTTTGGAAGATCTCGAGAATGCACTTTCTTAATAAGAACAATCAGGCAAATTACGCTTTGCCTGATTATTTTTAACCACCTTCAATAGCAGCAATAGCTGCTATTTGTATTTTATTTTGGCCATATGGAATTTCTCGAACTCAAGAATTTTCTTGACAGAAAAGTTGAACAATATAATACACCAGATTTTATTGTTAATGATCCGGTTTGCATTCCTCATCTTTTTCAGCAAAAGCAGGATATTGAAATTTCTGCCTTTTTTGCTGCGGTGCTAGCCTGGGGACAACGTAAAACGATCATCAATAAATGTAGAGAGTTATTAAATCGTATGGATAACGCCCCTTATGATTTTGTATTGAACCACACCGATGACGATTTAAAGCGGTTACTCTTTTTTAAGCACCGAACATTTAACGATACTGATCTGCTTTATTTTATCTCATTCTTCAAAATGCACTACGGCAAATTTGATACTTTCGAACAGGCATTCATTCCGGCAAGAGGCGAATTTAGTATTGAAGATTCGTTAAATCACTTCAGAAGTTACTTTTTTTCACTTGAAGATTTTCCACATCGTACCAGAAAACACATTTCATCGCCGCGACAAAAATCTACGTGTAAACGATTAAATATGTTTTTACGATGGATGGTGAGGAAAGATGACAAGGGTGTAGATTTTGGCATCTGGAAAACCATCCGACCGGAGGATCTGGTGTGCCCTTGCGATGTACATGTAGATCGGGTAGGCAGATTGCTCGGACTAATTACCAGAAAACAGACAGATTGGTCTACCGCAGTCGAGTTAACCACACAGCTCAAGCAATTCGATGAGCTGGATCCTGTTAAATATGATTTTGCGCTATTTGGTCTTGGGGTGGAAAAAGTTTTGTGATATTTTTCTGTATTAGAAAAATAACCTCAAACCTTCGTTTTTCCCTTGAAACTTCCTATCATTACATACTGATTTTACATTTGATGTAAGTTGCGTCTATCGCTAAGCTAAACAAACATGATTGCAGTTAATTTATCTGATGAAGATAGGTGGAGAAGATACAATAATTCCTCACCATTGATTTCTGTTTTTAAAAACTTTCATCCTCTTAATGATGAGATCGAACAGCGAATTAATCAGCATACTTTTCCAATTAGTTATAAAAAGAATAAATTTCTTGTTTCTCCTGTAGATCATAATAAATATCTGTTTTTAATTGTAAAAGGAATAGTAAGGGGATTTATCAAAGATGGCAAAACGGAAATTACTACGTGGATTGCAAAAGAAAATGAGGTAGTCGGTACTATCCGCAATTTATGGATTGATGGCGATTCAGAAGAATACCTACAGGCGCTGGAAGATGTTGAGCTAATTGCGATTCCGCATGTGTTATCGGAATATCTTTACGAGAACTTTCCGGAGGCAAATATTGTAGGTCGAAAAATGATGGAACTCTATTACCGGTCAGCCGAAGAACGGGCATATTTGTGCCGTATATCATCCGCAGAAAAAAGATATAAAAGATTTCTCGCCTCATTCCCCGATTTAATTAACCGGGTATCCCTGAAATATATCGCTTCGTTCCTGGCAGTGCGGCTCGAAACACTTAGCCGGATACGGGCCAAACTATAAGTTTCAAATTTCTTCGTATTTAGAACGTGGAGCTATACTTAACAAAATCATAGCCTTATTGTTTTATAAAAAAACCATTTCAGTTCCTTATTTTGTATGATTAATACTGCTTTTTAAAGAAATGTTGTTGATTATTATCAAATAATGCAGGCCATATGGGTTTACTTGAATTACGATGACAAATTGTTACATTGTTTTTCAGTTACTTTGTAGTATTGATAATACAGTATTTAAAGCTTTAAGTATCATTTCTGTCCCCGGATTCGAATTTTTGTTTAGAATCAGGAAATGAACTCAGCTTAAAGAAGTCGTCTATCTAAAAACGCTGAATCCAGTACGTTCTTTGACCCATGGTTGCTTAACTATCTCGATATAAGCTTTTTAATAAGATATAAGTTCTCTTCAAACCCAATGCAGGTGTAGAAAACTCCCCAGACCATTTCTTTAAGTATATTCAAATGCTGAAAATTGATGCTCATATATTACAATTGAAATGAAAAAACAACTATCTCTCAGTTTAGTTCTTGTATTAAGTGTTTTTGGAGCCTTGGCTCAACAAAAAATGAAAGATGGCACGGTTACATATGGTAATCTGCCTAATAAGGATGCCATTCTGGAATTAGAAAGCACAAATAAAGGATTACTATTTTCGAGAGTAGCACTTAAGGATTCCAGGGATCCGGCTCCATTATCTGCGCACATTGCAGGTATGATGGTATATAATACGCAAACGGCATCAGATGTGGTACCGGGAATCTATTATAATGATGGAAGCAAATGGACACTTGCCCGCCAGGGTCAGGCTACAAACCTATCTTATAACCCTACAACTTATACTTTAAGTTTCCTCGACCCGTCAAGCAATGCTGCCGTACTGGTTGATCTGCGCGACGTTGTCAAGAAAAACGAAACATTAACTTCTTTGGTAAAACAGGAAAACGGAACCTATGTTTACACTGCAGAAGATGGCGCGAAAACCACGATCAATGTTCCAACAGATGTGATTAACAACTTTCAAACCATTGCCAACACATTATCGGTAAAACAGATCATCGAAAATATTGTCAAAAATACTGCCGGCAACGTATTTTTTGATGGTACAAATTTGACATATATTGATAAAAGCGGTGCTACACAAGTAATAAATCTTACACAGATTGTAAAGGGTGGAGAAACCATAACTACATTGGTAAAGAATACAGATGGTAGCTATACCTACACTAATGAGAAAAACGATAAGGTAACTTTTAACGTGATAGGCGATATAAATACGAATATCATTAATGAAGGTGCACTCTATACCACCATTAAAAATGTTATAGATAAGGAAGAAACCGTTACTAGTCTGGTGTATGACGTGGTTAAAAATACCCTGACATACTCTGATGAAAATAAAATTGTCAATACTATTGATATAGCAAAACTGGTTACAAAAAATCAACTTACAACATTATTATCAAACAGTGAAACTACAGAAGTAACTTCAAACACTATCTTAAATAACACAAGTTATAAAGTTGAGGTTAAGAATGGTGCCATCAGTACTGTGAAGTTAGCTAATGAGGCTGTTACCACTGAAAAGATAGGCAAAGGCTCCGTTACGGGTGATCAGGTTGCAGTTAAGGTGATTAGTGCCGACAAACTTGTTGCCAACCCAACAGATAAAGGAATGGTTGGCGTTGTACAGGCAGATGGAACCATTGTTTATCAGACTCTAACTTCGTCAAACATTTCAGGTAAAGACTTAACGGCGGAAGATGGTTCAATCGCTGTAGCGAATGGAATTGGTGCTACCTTAGTTAACGCCAAGCTGAGAGTTGCTGATGGAGGCATTACCACGTCTAAATTAGCTGATGGTGCAGTAACCAACGTTAAAGTTGGTGCCGATGCAATTACAACGGATAAAATCAAAGATGGTGAAGTTAAGACGGCTGATCTCGGTGATAAGACTGTCACCGGCGATAAGATTGCTGATAAAACAGTTACCGCTGATAAGTTAATCGCGAACCCTGCAGATAAAGATAAAGTCGGTGTGGTTCAGGCAGACGGAAGCATTGTTTATCAAACATTATCTGGTGGTAACATAAAAGGAAAGGATCTTACAGCTGAAGATGGTTCAATTGCAGTAACTGATGGAGCTGGTGCAACACTGGTAAACTCAAAAGTGAAGGTTGCCGATGGTGGTATTAATACTGCTAAATTGGCTGATGGTGCAGTAACCAACGTCAAAGTTGGTGCTGACGCAATCACGACAGATAAAATCAAAGATGGTGAAATTAAAACTGCTGATGTTGCTGATAAAAACATTACCGCCGCAAAACTTGACGCGGGAACAGGAACAGCGGGTCGTTTGGCTATTGCTGATGCCACAGGAGCTGTAACTTATTCTAACACTATTCCGAGTGGATCAATTACCGGTGAGAATGTAATTGCCGGAAGCAATAAAGTAGCCTTAGGCGGAACGCCGACAGGTGCTGCATTAAAATCCTTTTCTGTTGACGTGGACGAAGCCAATTTAAACTTAGCTAATATTGGAGGTAAAGTAACCAACAATCAGATCATCACAGGAACGGCAAACCAGATATTAGTGACCAATGCTGCTGGAACAGCCACAGAATGGATTGATAAATCAGCTGCAACTTCAGTTAGTAACGCTTCAACAGGAAATATCATCACGACTACGGTTAATGGTACAACAGGTGCTGCAGTAAACATTATCAACACTAATGTAACGAGTCTTGATGCCGGAAATAAGCTAATCACCACCGTTAACGGCGTAGCAAGTACCCCACTGGATATTTCAACAGCGGTTGTCGCTACACAAAAAACCACGACATTGTCTAATGGCAGCAACACCACTGCTACCGGAACCACAACAGGAAATGTTACCGATTACAAGGTAAATGTAAATAATGCTACGACAACAACAACCGGAGCTGTTAAACCAGGCGCTGGTTTAACAGTAGATGGAACAGGAACACTTTTGGTTGATGCTTCGGCAATTGTCACTGGAAAAGCCTTGTCATCAAATGATTTAACAATCTCTGCAAACGGCTCGATTTCCTTATTAAAAGATGTTAATATCGATATCAAAAACGGTGCAGTTACGACTGCTAAATTAGCTGATGGTGCAGTAACTAATGTTAAAGTTGGTGCTGATGCGATTACCACAGACAAAATTAAAGATGGAGAAGTAAAAACTGCTGATCTCGGCGATAAAGCAGTAACGGGAGATAAAATTGCTGATAAAACAGTAACTGCTGAAAAGCTTACGGCTAATCCTGCTGACAAAGATAAAGTAGGCGTGGTTCAGGCTGATGGGAGTATTGTTTATCAAACCTTATCAGCTACCAACATCTCAGGTAAAAACCTGACTGCAGAAGACAATTCAATCGCAGTAACCGATGGAACTGGAGCAACATTGGTAAATTCAAAATTGAAAGTTGCTGATGGCGGTATCACGACTGCTAAACTTGCTGATGGTGCGGTAACTACTACTAGAATAGCGGACGGATCAGTAACTAACGCTAAAGTTGGTGTTGATGCAATCACAACGGATAAAATTAAAGACGGAGAAGTTAAAACTGCTGATCTTGGCGATAAAGTAGTAACGGGAGATAAAATCGCTGATAAAACAGTAACTGCTGAAAAGCTTACGGCTAATCCTGCTGACAAAGATAAAGTAGGCGTGGTTCAGGCTGATGGGAGTATTGTTTATCAAACTTTATCAGCTACTAACATTTCAGGTAAAAACCTGACTGCAGAAGACGGTTCAATCGCAGTAACCGATGGAACTGGAGCAACATTGGTAAATTCAAAATTGAAAGTTGCTGATGGCGGTATCATCACTGCAAAACTTGCTGACGGTGCAGTAACTACTGGTAAAATAGCTGATGGTGCTATTACCAATGCTAAAGTTGGTGCTGATGCAATCACAACGGATAAAATCAAAGACGGTGAAGTTAAAACTGCTGATGTAGCAGATAAAAACATTACTCCGGCAAAACTAGATGCAACTGGCGCAACAGCTGGACAAGTGGCTACTGCTAATGCTAACGGAACAGTTACTTATCAAACTTTATCAGAAACTAACTTAACCAGTACAAAAGGGATTACTGCTACAGGAATCACGGTAACTGGTGGCGCAGGTTCAACATTGAAAGATGTTACTTTGGCCATTACCGATGGTGCAATCACGACTGCTAAACTCGCTGATGGTGCTGTTACTACTGTTAAAGTTGCTGACGGTGCTGTTACGAACGCTAAAGTTGGTGCTGATGCAATCACAACGGATAAAATCAAAGACGGTGAAGTTAAAACTGCTGACGTTGCAGATAAAAACATTACTGCAGCGAAACTAGATGCAACTGGCGCAACAGCTGGACAGGTAGCTACTGCGAATGCAAACGGAACTGTTACTTATCAGACTTTATCCGAAACCAACTTAACCAGTACTAAAGGAATTACTGCTACAGGAATCACGGTAACTGGTGGAGCAGGTTCAACATTGAAAGATGTTAGTTTAGCGATTACCGATGGTGCGATCACGACTGCTAAACTTGCTGATGGTGCGGTAACTACTACTAAAATAGCTGACGGGTCAGTGACTAATGCCAAAGTTGGTGCTGATGCGATCACAACGGATAAAATTATAGACGGAGAAGTTAAAACTGATGATCTTGGCGATAAAGCAGTAACCGGAGATAAAGTTGCTGATAAAACAATCGCTGCTACAAAGCTAGATGCAACTGGCGCAACAGCTGGACAGGTAGCTACTGCTAATGCAAACGGAGCAGTTACTTATCAAACTTTATCAGAAACCAACTTAACCAGTACGAAAGGAATCACTGCTACAGGAATCACCATAACTGGTGGAGCAGGTTCAACATTGAAAGATGTTACTTTAGCGATTACGGATGGTGCAATTACGACTGCTAAACTTGCTGACGGTGCTGTAACTACTACTAAAATAGCTGACGGGTCAGTAACTAATGATAAAGTTGGTGCTGATGCAATCACTACAGATAAAATTAAAGATGGTGAAGTCAAAACTGCTGATGTTGCAGATAAAAACATTACTGCGGCAAAACTAGATGCAACCGGCGCAACTGCTGGTCAGGTAGCTACTGCTAATGCAAACGGAACAGTTACTTATCAAACTTTATCAGAAACCAATTTAACCAGTACGAAAGGAATCACTGCTACAGGAATCACGGTAACTAGTGGAGCAGGTTCAACATTGAAAGATGTTACTTTAGCGATTACCGATGGTGCAATCACGACTGCTAAACTTGCTGACGGTGCGGTTACTACCGCTAAGTTAGCTGACGGGTCAGTAACTACTACTAAAATAGCTGACGGGTCAGTAACTAACGTTAAAGTTGGCGCTGGTGCAATCACAACGGATAAAATCAAAGACGGTGAAGTTAAAACTGCTGATCTTGCAGATAAAAACATTACTGCAGCAAAACTAGATGCAACGGGAGCAACAGCTGGTCAGGTAGCTACAGCAAACGCCAACGGAACAGTTACTTATCAAACTTTATCAGAAACTAACTTAACAAGTACTAAAGGAATCAACGCTACAGGCATCACGGTAACTGGTGGAGCAGGTTCAACATTGAAAGATGTTACTTTAGCAATTACCGATGGTGCAATCACGACTGCTAAACTTGCTGACGGTGCGGTTACTACCGCTAAATTAGCTGATGGCATAGTAACTACTACTAAAATAGCTGACGGGTCAGTAACTAATGCTAAAGTTGGTGCTGATGCAATCACAACGGATAAAATTAAAGACGGAGAAGTTAAAACTGCTGATCTTGGCGATAAAGCAGTAACCGGAGATAAAGTTGCTGATAAAACAATCGCGGCTACAAAACTAGATGCAACTGGCGCGACAGCTGGTCAGGTAGCTACAGCAAACGCAAACGGAACAGTTACTTATCAAACTTTATCAGAAACTAACTTAACCAGTACAAAAGGGATTACTGCTACAGGAATTACGGTAAGTGGTGGAGCAGGTTCAACATTGAAAGATGTTACTTTAGCGATTACGGATGGTGCAATCACGACTGCAAAACTTGCTGACGGTGCTGTTACTAACGCTAAAGTTGGTGCTGATGCAATCACAACAGATAAAATTAAAGACGGTGAAGTTAAAACTGCTGATCTTGGCGATAAAGCAGTAACAGGAGATAAAGTTGCTGATAAAACAATTACTGCTACAAATCTGGATGCAACTGGCGCAACAGCTGGACAAGTGGCTACGGCCAATGCAAACGGAACAGTTACTTATCAAACTTTATCAGAAACTAACTTAACAAGTACTAAAGGAATCACGGCTACAGGAATCACGGTAACTGGTGGAGCAGGTTCAACATTGAAAGATGTTACTTTAGCAATTACCGATGGTGCAATCACGACTGCTAAACTTGCTGACGGTGCAGTAACTACAGCTAAACTTGCTGACGGGTCAGTAACTAATGCTAAAGTTGGTGCTGATGCGATCACAACGGATAAAATTAAAGACGGTGAAGTTAAGACCGATGATATCGCAACTGCTGCAGTAACTAATGCAAAAATTGATGCGAAAGCAGTAACTGCTTCAAAACTGGATGCTGGAACCGGCACAGCAGGTCGTTTAGCTATTGCTGATGCAATAGGTGCCGTAACGTACTCTAACACAATTCCAAGCGGATCAATCACAGGTGAAAATGTTAGTGCAGGAAGCAATAAAGTAACTTTGGGAGGAACCCCAGCAGGTGCTGCATTAAAAGCGTTTTCAGTTGATGTTAACGAGGCAAACTTAACCCTATCCAACATTGGCGGTAAAGTAACCAACAACCAGATTACTATAGGAACAGCAAATCAAATGTTGGTTACAAATGCTGCAGGAACAGCTACTGAATGGGTCGACAAATCAACCGCGACATCGGTAAGCAATACCTCAACAGGAAATAGTTTAACTACTACAGTAAACGGCAAAGCAGGCACTGCCGTAAATATTATCAATACCAACACCACTAGTCTTGATGCTGGCAATAAACTAATCACCACAGTAAATGGTGTAGCAAGTACACCACTGGATATTTCGACAGCAGTTGTGGCTACGCAAAAGACAACTACATTATCCAACGGCTTGAATACTACAGTTGCCGGAACGACTACAGGAAATGTAACAGATTATAAGGTGAACGTCGCTACAGCAAACGGTACTACGGCCGGTGTGGTGAAACAACTTGCAACAAGCCCGGTAACCATCAACAGCAACGGAGAACTGGGATTGAATGCAAATAACGGTTTAACAGTTGCCAACAATAACGTTCAGTTAGGCGGTACCTTAAATCAGGCAACAACGGTAACCACCGGAACCAATTTGTTAACAGTCGCGACCGGAGGCAACAATACAATGGCCGTTACTGGATTACAAACTGGCACCGTAACAGATCAGGTAGTCGTAGCCGATGCGAACGGTATATTAAAACAGGTTAAAGCAGCTATGCCGAAATTCTTTTATATGCCATCAGTAGTCATTCCTACTGCGGCCGACCAGTTCGTCGCTGAATCAGGTGTTACCGGTGAGTCTTTCGGAACAATGAATCTTTACGATCGCTACTCGAAGCAGTTTCTAACGCCATTAAAAAGCAGTCCCGGTGCCCCTGCATTGCCAATTTTTGCCAAAACCGACCTGTATTATTATGTTACCTGGTATGATGCTACAGTATTTAGTAATGTGCAGGTAAGTGCTGCCGGAGTACTAACCTATACCGTTGTTGCGGGTGCAGATGTGACTGTTGGTTCTTTTATGAATATTGTTTTTGCTGTTAAATAAATCAACATGAGAAGAATATTCATTTTATCATCGATCATAATTCTGGGAATGCTACATACTCAGAATGCTGCGGCTCAATGTTATCCTTTACAACCGAAAACGGCGACATTTGCAACGGGAGGTACCAGTCCCTATAAAAACCAGGTGCTTTGGCTTACCTGGGGTTCAACGCTTGATAATATAGCTGATAACCCCTACGGCAAACATAATGTTGACCTTGCTGATGGCGCAGCATCTTACGCGTCGATTGATTTGGGTGGTGGCAGATATTTATGTTTACAGGCAGTGATTTCGAATCTGACGGGCAACGGTATTAAAAGCTATGCGCCTGGAAACTTTGCCTACGATTCGATGGATGACCGTTACAATATCGGAGGAGTAGGGACAGCAAACAAATTAGTAAACGGAATCAGAAATGCGGTGGATAAAGGCTTATGTAGCTTCAGGATTACTTGTAAAGCGACATTGCAGGGATCACCGGTAAAGTTAACCGGTATGGTTTTGGGCGATGCGGAGTCTTTAGCACCGGCCGAGTATTTTAATGCTACTGCTGATGGTGTGTGGAATATCGTGGAGCTACAAAAAAATCTTACCAATACAACTACCCCTTATGAGGTAAGAAAAGTGAACGTAAGCACCACTGCCCAGCGTTTTGAGTTTTTAAGAGGTAACGATGATAATACGGGCGCTATATCATTTTTAACCTTTAACGAAACGGCTTTTAGTGGTACCGATTATGCCGTAACCTTCGATGTGACGCTAAAAGGTGGGGGCTTAACAGCAATTGCACTCGGTGTTTTGCCTCCGGGCGTGGATGGAGGTGATGCGCCGGCCAGTTACGGTGCCCCATTGCATGCGGTTGAAAAAGTAACCATTACTTCCGATGGAATTGCCGCAAATACCGCCATGGCAACGGCAACCAATTTAAATACCACTGCTTATACCCCCGGATCGCTGGTTGCTTCTACATCTGGTTATCTAGGAACCATAGCACCAGACGTTGATGCCGGACCGCTATACAGTAAAGATGCCATGGGTGATAATAATAACGGACCCGCTGGTGTACTGGAAGAAGATGCATGGCCAACAAAATATAAAAGCTTTTCTTACAAAGCCAGCTATATGCCCGGCAACATTATAGCCGCTACTATCCCATACTCAGGAACCTTTAACGGATATATTTCCGGCTGGATCGATTTCAATCAGAATGGTGTGTTTGAAGATAGTGAGCGGGTAACAGTTCCGGCGCTTCAAGCTGGTACTTCAGTTACTTTAACGTGGACAGTGCCATTTTCCAGGATCATCAGAAGTACTTATGTACGTTTGAGGTACGGACGCAATTATACCGATTTATTGTCTCCAACCACAGCTACCCCAGGCGGAGAGGTAGAAGATCACAAAATCTTTATTCAGGGGCCAACCATAACCAATCCGATGCTTCCTTCAAAAGGGCGAAAAAATTAAATGCGTTAAATGAATTCGCCATATCAGAATATAAGCTGTTTAGTTAAACTGCGGCTGTTTAAGTTAGTGTTAGTTGCTGTTCTGCTTCTTTTTAGTGGGATAACAAGCTATGCTCAAACAGGTGCAGGAAGCATGACCGTAGATAACTCTGCTGTTACCATTAACGCAGGGAGTACCGAAACCCGCTATACTGAAGGATGCTATTTTGGGCCGAATGCGAATTGGGTAATCAATGGAGTACTGGAAATCTACAGTAAAAACATCTGGATTGCACCCGGCGCTACTTTTAATGGTACAGGTAAAATCATTATCTATAATCCTGGTGATAACCCTTACTATACCACTATGTCTGCTGGCGCTACTGCCATCGATGGAAATAACAGTAATTTTATTAATCTCATTATTGAGCACAGGAATAAGAATAACGTGATCCTGTCGGACGTAAAAGATCCGGGATATAATACGGTTAATCCTACAGGTGCACTTGCTGCTACACTTAATATTGGGGGTACACTTGATCTGGCTGTGAACCGAGCAAACATTATTTTAAATGGAAATAACCTGGCCTTCAATGCCGCAGGTAAAATCACTAACTACAGCCGCGACAGGATGGTTGTCACCGGCAATAGTATAATCGGTCACATGGTAAAAGAGTTTGATAGCAATACTGCTTTTGTATTCCCTGTAGGTATTGCGGAAGGCGATTATACCCCGGCAACTTTGCAACCTCAGTCGGCAGGTAAATTTTACGTTAGTGTCGAAAATTATTCCGCAGCAAGCCTGCCAGGAATCACCACTATACAAGGTATCGACAGGATGTGGAACATCTACTCTTCGGTACCTGTCCAAACAACAATTACACTACAACATAACATCAGTACCGACGGTGCGAAATTTGTTGATGCATCTGCAACCCTTGCAAAATATCTTGGTAGCTCTAATTGGGATCTTTTATCTGTAACCAATCCTTCAACCGGTGTACACGTGCGCACCAATGTAATGGTGGCCACCGATATGGCAGCAAACGGCGCCTTTTTTACCAAGCATTCGGTTTCAGGCAGTAGTTTATTTGTTCCCAACTTATTTACGCCAAACGGCGATGGTATCAATGAAACATTTGAAATCAGAGGGTTAAACCTGTTTGCGCAAAATGATCTCGTAATTGTTAACAGATGGGGTAATCAGGTTTATAAATCAGATAATTATCAAAATAACTGGACAGGTGAAGGGCTAAATGAAGGAACTTATTACTACGTACTTCGTGTGAAAGAAAATGCAGCTGCGCCGTGGCAGGTATTTAAAGGGTATATCACCTTGATCAGGGCTTTTAAAAATTAAATGTGAGGATGAGGAAATTATTATTGTTGGTGTTGAGTTCACTTTTACTGATGTTAAGGCCGGCATCTGCCCAACAGGATGCGCAGTATAGTCAGTATATGTTCAACGGGATATACATCAATCCGGCTTACGCAGGTTACAAAGAGGTACTTAATGTGCACAGCTTTTACCGCAGTCAGTGGACGGGTATTACCGGCGCACCCAAAAGTATGGCCCTTGCTGTTGATGCCATTGCAAACAGTGGCAATGTGGGACTAGCTTTACAGGTTGCCAGTGATAAACTTGGTGCGCAGACCAACCTGAGTATCTATGGAAATTATTCCTACCGGATACGGATGAACGATGACGGGAGTTCCCGTTTAGCTTTGGGATTGGGTGTCGGCATGATGCAACTGGGGATTGATGGATCTCTACTAAACCCTAACGATCCTGAACCTTATCAGCCTGTTGGTGTACAAAGCACCATTGTACCGGATGCAAGGGCAGGGGTGTACTTTGCCAACGACAGGTATTATGCCGGATTCTCTGTTGATAACCTGATTGCAACTTACATCAATATCGATAGTTATGCTTTCATCGCACAACCAAAGCCCCATTATTACCTTACAGGCGGTGCACTGTTTCCGATTAATGAAAACTTTCAGATCAAACCCTCATTCCTGCTAAAAGACGACAGGGGCGGTCCAACGAGTTTGGATTTAAATGCCTTTTTACTGATTAAAGAATTTCTTTGGGTAGGTGGATCATACCGTACGGGTGTAAAGCTGTACGACAAGAGCTATCTCCAGGCAGACCTGACGCCACGCAACTCTGCTGTTGCAGCGATACAGATCTTCCCGTCAGAGAAAATCAGGATTGGTTATGGCTATGATTTCTCTATTGGTCCATTACAGGGCTATAGCGGAGGTACACATGAGATCTCGATTGCCTATTCATTCATCAAACCAAACATCCGACTGGCCACACCAAGGGTGTTCTAAAAATTAAATCTGTTGCAGACCAACAGAGTAAGCAAATAGTAACATAACAAACAATATATCACAACTAACTTTTACAACATTGTCAACTATCCCTAATCCCTTAAAACCTAAGAACGCCGTATCGACGTTTACTATTCTTATCGCCGATGACCATGAGATCATCCGCAGAGGTTTAAAAAGTCTGATTTCAGATTTCTGGGCCGGTGTTCAACTGCTTCAGGCGTCAACTTTAGAACAGGCATTAATTGAAACCGAAAAATCTCCCAACCTCATTATTATCGATGTTAACTTACCGGGAGGGAATAATCTGAAAGTAATTGACCAGCTAAAACTGGTTCAGCCAAATGCTAAGATTCTCGTATTTTCTTCATTGAACGAAAATATATATGCCGTACCTTATTTGAAATCCGGAGCATCAGGTTATCTGACTAAAAATGCTGAGGAATCGGAAATCGTTACAGCAATAACCACCATCCTTGCGGGTAGCAGGTACTCAAGTAGAAACGTAAAAGAAAATATGTTTAACAGCATATTGGGCAATGATGGCGATAACCCTTTTACAAAACTTTCATCCAGAGAACTAGAGGTAGCAGAATTACTGACAAAGGGAATCGGGGTTTTAGAAATTTCAAATCAGCTAAGCTTGCAAATGGGAACAGTGAGTACCTATAAACTTCGTTTATTTCAAAAGTTAAAGATTAAGAGTATCATAGAACTCGCAGAAAAGATGAGTATATATGAGCGATAAAAGAGAAAATAGCGCTCTCTATCGCTTCTCTTAATTTATTTTTATCCTGGTCGTCTTCAAATCCTAAGTGCTTTTCAATTATCCTGAACTTTAGTCAAACAGTTTCTGGTACCGTAATTTTACCCTAATTAATTCTTTTATTTGGGATATATGTTTTTGCGAACCATATTTGTAAACTTAGCTAGACTTTTATGCCGTACAACTGTGCCATCGTGGATGATGAGAAACATGCAATAGATATCCTGCATGATTATATTAATGATTGTGAATTTCTAAATTTATCAAAAACGTACAACAATCCGTTGAATGCGCTTGCCGAAATCACTTCCGACGATCAGATTGACTTTCTCTTTCTCGACGTTGATATGGAGGGTATGAAAGGCACAGAACTATGGCAGCATTTAAAGTCACGTGTTAAAAATGTGATTTACGCGTCCTCCAATCTTGAACAGGACATCCGCAACATTGATGGTTCATTTGAATGTTACCTCGGAAAACCCATCTCTCCGAAACGTTTCACGCAAACAGTTCTTCGCCTCATTAAACACACCGAACAATCTGTAGTTAATTAATTTTGTCTTACAAAACCCATTAGCTATGTGGTTAATGCAGTAATCCATCCTGGAAATGTCATGTTCTGATTAAACGTCTGATGTTTAAATATAACATCATACCTTTGTATCAATGAATGATATCAAAGAAAGACTTGGAGATAAGGTGAGCAGGCAAATTCGCCATGATATTACTTCCGGTCGATGGAAACAAAACGACAAAATACCTTCCGAAGGAGAATTAATGGAGATGTACAGCGTTGGTCGCTCTACCATCCGTGAAGCTGTTCGCTCGCTGGTTGAAATTGGTATATTAACGGTTCAGCAAGGATCAGGAACGTTTGTAAATGAAGTTAATCTTTCTGAAACCATAGATCAGCGTTTGCGGCGAGCCGATTTCGATGAACTCAATGCGGTCCGAAAGTTACTGGAGCTTGAGATTGTCAATCTGGCTGTCACAAACCGTTCAACCGAAAACCTGGAGCTCATAAGCGAACACCTAAAGGCCCGAAAGCATGCAATTTTTGAAGAGAACCGTCAGGATTGTATCAATGCTGACATTGCTTTTCACGCAGCCATTGCGGATGCCTCAGCCAATAAAGTTCTTGCCGATCTGTATCGTAGCTTTACTGCTTTAATCCGCGACTTCTTTCTCAAGCGGGAAAAACAGGGTTTAAGCCATTTTGCCATGAGCCACCATCTTCATGAGCAGCTCTGCAACGCCATTCAGCAAGGTGATGCCGCTAAAGCCCGCCAGATTACAAATGAAATTCTTGAAAATAATTATTAATTACCAGTATGACTATTCTTACTTTTTCTATTATCCTTTTACTGGGCGCCTTTTTAGCTGGCCTTGTAGGTTCTCTTACGGGTCTCGGTGGCGGTGTAGTGGTTATTCCACTGCTAACACTTGTTTTTCACGTAGATATCCGATATGCCATTGGTGCAGCATTACTTGCTTCCATTGCTAACTCATCAGGCGCTGCAAGCGCATACGTTAAGGAAGGCATTACCAATATACGGCTAGGTATGTTTCTCGAAATAGCCACAACAGTTGGTGCTGTAATGGGGGCAGTAATTGCCGTATATACTCCAACCAATACCATCGCAATTCTATTTGGCAGCATTTTGTTGTTTTCTGCGGCAATGACCATCAGAAAAAAGAACCAGGATGCGCTTCAGCATGGCAGTCTGCTGGCAGCAAAGCTAAAATTGAATGGAAGCTATCCAACTGCCGAAGGCATTGTGAAATATGAACTCAGGAATGTCGGGGCAGGCTTTTCTATTATGACCCTCGCGGGTGTCATTTCTGGTTTACTGGGAATCGGGTCAGGTGCCTTAAAGGTACTCGCCATGGATACAGCCATGCATATTCCCTTCAAAGTGAGTACGACCACCAGTAACTTTATGATTGGCGTAACCGCTGCGGCCAGTGCGGTGGTTTATTTGCAACGCGGATACATGGATCCGGCTATCGCGTTTCCGGTAGTACTGGGTGTTCTGGGTGGTGCTTTCTTAGGTTCCAGATTGCTCTCCCGGATAAACCCAACTGTATTGCGATATCTGTTTTGTGTAGCCATTGTCTTTGTGGCTATCGAAATGATCTATAACGGTTTCCAGCATAAATTCTAATACACCAAAAGATGAAAACAGAAAAAGTTAAAAAACATACGACTGATTATGATATTGAGCAGTTGGTTGGCCGTTTATTAAGAGTAGGGGTCATTACCGCCAGTTGTATCGTATTTATCGGAGGATTAATCTACCTGATCAAAATGGGGGCAGATCCCATGCCATCCTACGCGCAGTTCAAAGGGGAAAGTGCTGGATTTACCACATTTGAAGGTATTTTCAGCGGGTTGCTCAGCGGACATGCTAAAGGAATCGTTCAATTTGGAGTATTAGTGCTTATCGCTACACCAATAATGAGAATCATATTGTCGTTAATCGGTTTTACTTTGGAAAAGGATAAGCTTTACATCGTAATCACCCTTATCGTGCTTTGTGTAATGCTGGTAAGTACGTTGGGTGGTTTTGCAGGCTAGTATTGCTAATAAGTATACGGGTTTACACAGGGTGTTTTTACCTTATTTTAAACACATTAGCTATAATGATTTGTAGATGATTATGCTAAGTCTTACTTTAGTGACCTAACTAATCAATATGTACGGTGTAGACAACCTGCAGGCGCTACGTGCGGGCTTGCTCAATAAGATGAAAGATGTAGAGATCAACCGTAAAGCTTGTGAGCAACTATCGGTTGCGATTTTCACAAGTCAGAATGATTACGTAAGCACAACAACATTGATGAGGCTTTTTGGTTTATTGCCCGTCGATAAAAATAGCCTGTCTCCGAAAGTACTGGGTATGCTACTTAAATTTGCCGGTTTGGCTGCGCAAAGCAACATGCATGTCTATTTTCAAAATGAAATGCCCGTGCAGGTTACAGAAATCCCAAATCAATGGGTAAGCTAAAATTAAGGACGGTACTTACAAGTAATCAAAAGCTTGCTTTTCTTGTACGTTGTGGTTATCCGGGCAGAAAAAACGGCTATACCTTTGAGTGCTAATTGTTTCACTTGTCAATTTTATCTGTGTGGCCACCAAACCATCCTGCTCTAGTGTTATTTCGAAACAAACGCAGTCTGCTGCGTTAATATGTCCTGTTGCTTCGTCTATTTTAAAGCAAATGTCCTGCATATTTTCATCCTCAATATAGCCCTTTTTCAAAATTGGGTCAATGTGTGTAACGGTGCCTGTGCGCATAATAATTTATTCGGGAATAAACGACATTAGTTTGGTATTCGTAAAAGGTTTTAGCAAATGTCGTACTCATTATACTTAATCCACCTTTTTGTTACGTTAAATGTCAGAGTTATTTTGTTTATTAGTGTATAATTTATTGAATTATCCTGAAAATTAACGCCCGGAGCGGATTTTAGTAACGAAAATTATAAGTTTAAAAAGGTGTTCTTTATTCTGTAGCTACGTAGTCACTACCAGTTTCTTATCAACTGTATATATTTATATACGACTAATCGAACGCGCCAGAATGATTTGATTGTGCTTGTATCTACTGCGCCAGCCAAACGTTATAATGCTCCGGACCGAGTGTCCGGCACAGGAAAACTAACATAATAATCAGGATCAGGGCAAGCAAGTAGTGATGCTGCTTTTTCTTTTCAGTGTAATTGCGGTTCATTAGTTCAGGCGTTTTTTACCATAACAACATTTGTCATTTTTAGTTTTTTACTAAATAATTTAAATTTTCATTTGGTAAGAAAAAACAATAACCCATCATCACTGGGGTTGGGCAGTGGTGATCAATTTCCCCCGGTGTAAAACCATTTTTAAAATTTGATGTTGTGGTATGGATAATGCTCAAAAAGCAGCTTCACTACGGGCGGTTATCATCAGCAGATCAACTATATATGGCTACCACAACAGATTCTAACCAACAAAAAGCTGATCCGTCAGCCCGTCAGAAAGGTAAATGGATACTCATCACGCTACTGGCTTTATTGCTATGTACAGAGGGATATTTCGGTTACCAGTTGCATGTTTTATCAGGTAAGCAGGAGCAAATCAAACAAGATTATGCTCACATTAACAACATTACTTATGGCCTTTTTTCCGTCGAGCAATGGAGAGATCGTGTAGCCGGTATTGTGAATCATCAGGTTCGTCACTTCACGATGACCAAGCAGCAGAACAAAGCACTGCATCAGGAAGTTGAACAAATTTTGCTTGCCCTCATTGATAAGGCTGAGGCCCTGGTGAATAAAAAGAAAAAAACCATTAGCGGCAAAATCCAGAAGTTTGCCATTAAAAACTTTGTCGATACTGATAAGATTAAAGCACAGGTACCGGAATTCGCCAGTCAGATTATCGCAGAAGTAAACAACCCAAAAAACAAAAAAATGCTCAGCCGCAAGGCCATGAAAAAATTCAGTGAAATTGAGCAAAATGAAAAGATCGATAGTGCACTTACCGCTTATAAGGCTGCAGTAGATATCGTTTTTAAAAGATATCAGGTTCAGGATGCCAGTCAGCTTAACAGCAATCTCGTAAACAGACTTAACAGAATCCGCACATTTACTTATGGTTATTCCTTTGGCATGTTGGGCTGTATTGCACTGGTGCTGTTCATTTGGTGGGTTTTGCGCAAACGTACGGACTTGCATGCTACGCTCTTTATCATGTCGCTGCTTTTCGCCTTTATTTTACTTGCCGTTGGATTAACAGCTTCAATGATCGAGGTGGATGCCCGCATCAGTTCCCTTGATTTCGTACTACTTAAAGAACACGTTACCTTCAAAGATCAGGTGCTGTTTTTCCAAAGTAAAAGTATTATGGATGTGGTTCATGTACTCATCACCCAACCCGGTATCGATTCCATTCTGGTCGGTGCACTCATCCTGGTTTTCAGTATTTTGTTTCCTGTGGTAAAATTAAGTGCCACAGGCGTTCACCTGTTATCCGGAAAAAAGATTGCCGAAAACAGCGTGGTGAAATATTTCGCCTTTCAATCAGGTAAATGGAGCATGGCCGACGTAATTGTAATTGCCATACTGATGGCCTATATTGGTCTTAACGGATTGCTCGATCGTCAGTTAGGCGCGCTTAGTCTGAAAAGTGAAACATTAACGGTAATCGCTACCAACAATACTGCGCTTCAGCCAGGATACATTATTTTCATCAGCTTCGTGCTTTACGGATTAATTTTATCTACGATCCTCAAATCCATTACCCCTCACAATACCCACTAATTCGGATCATATTCACCATCATATTTGATAAAAGAATGTCAGCACAAATTCAACAGGTTTCCCGCACAACAAAAAATATCAGCACAGCGGTACTGATCACATTCCTCCTGGCTTTGCTTGCCATTATGGTATATCTGGGTATGCAGCAACGTGTGCTTTCCCGGCAACAGGAAGAAATCAAGGAAGATTACAGCCTGATCAATAACATTACATTCGGCATATTTTCTGTAGATGAATGGGGCGAAAAGATTGGCAATGTGGTGAACCATCAGGTGGGTAATTTCAATATGAATAACGATCAGAAAGAAGATCTCCAGAAAGAAATCGAAGCCCAGCTTAATGGTTTGATCAATAAAACAACCCGCGAGATTACCAAACCTCAGAAATCACTTGGCGGGAAGCTGAAGAAACTCGCCTTCAATACTTTTGTTGATACAGATGAACTGCATGCACAGGTGCCGTCTTTTGCACGTACTATCATCCAGAAAATCAATAGCCCGGGTAGTATGAAGCGATTGAAAGGGATTGCTACGAGTAAAATGGACGAACTGGAGAAACAAACCTTCGACAGGTCAAGCTCTGCAACCACAAAAGTGACACTGTATATCCTTCAGAAATATAAAGTAAATAATGTCGCCGGTTTTGAAAAAAGTATAAAATCAAGAATTGCAGCTATTCAGGTGCAGTTAAAAAAATACTTTTATGTCATGGCCGGCTGTGCGCTGATTGCGCTGTTGTTATGGATTCCTTTACGAAAATACAGGTGGCTTCACCCTTCGCTTTTTTTACTTTCAGCATTGATCGCCCTCGTGCTGATCTGGGTAGGGGTAAGTACCACCATCATTGAGGTCGATGCACGGATCGAACGACTCGATTTTATGCTTCTCGGTGAAAAAATTACTTTTATGAATCAGGTGCTATTTTTTCAAAGCAAAAGTATTCTCGGAATTGTTGAAACCTTAATGGCCCAACCGAAGCCTGATGCGGTGATTGTGGGTGTATTGATATTGCTGTTTGTAGTGGTGCTGCCTGTTATCAGACTGGTTGGCAGGGCCATTTATGTATGGGGAAGAGACCGCTACGCCGACAATAAAGTGATACGTTATATAGCGCTCGAACTGGGTAAATGGGATATGGCCGACGTAATGGTAGTTGGAATAGCAATGACCTATATTGGCTTAAACGGAATATTGAAGAGTCAGCTTTCGGGATTAAATATGGATACGGACACCCTGAAAACCATCACCGCGAACAAATCTTCATTACAGCCAGGCTATTATGTTTTCGTTACCTATGTGGTGTTTGTGATCATCCTGTCATGGATACTCAAACGCATTGATCGCGATAATAAAAAGCTGGAAACGGTTAAAAATTAGAATACGAAAAGGCAGGTAGTAGCATAATGATGATGAAACCTCGGGTTTCATCATCAATTAAAAGAGAAAAGTTTAGTAGACTTTAGTCGCCATTTCCTCAACTGGTATACGAACCTTCTTTTTGCCTGAAAGGTAGTCATTTTGCTCATCCCGGTAACCTAATGAGAGAATCACTGTACTGTGTAATCCTTTTTCCTTTAGGTGCAGCAATTCATCGAATACCTGTGGATTGAATCCTTCCATTGGGGTAGCATCAACCCTTGCAGTAGCTGCGGCAATAAGTGCGGTTCCCAAAGCAATATAGGTTTGTTTTTCAGCCCACACCCTATTTTGTTCATCGGTCTTACTTTTGAAATAACCGTCAACAGTAGATGAAAATAAATCTAAACTTTCTGGCTCAACCTCCTGAGCTATTGCTGTGCGTTGTACAAGTGCATGCACATCTTCAGTAGAAACGCTGTTAAAAGCAGCGAAAACTAACAGGTGTGATGCTTGTGCAATCTGCTTATTGAAAGAATCTGCGCCAAGCTTCGCCTGAAGTTCAGCATTATTTACAACGAATACACGGTAGGGTTGCAGGCCACACGATGATGCTGAAAGGTTAATTGCATTGAGTATAAAGTCTATTTTCTCTTCGCTCACTTTTTGATCGTTATACACTTTAACAGCATAACGCCACTTTAAATCATCAATTAAATTCATATCTATAATCTTATTTATTGAGCAAAAATATCTGATAGAAATTACTTTTGGTATCTTTGTGACAAAAAGTAATAGTGACATTTTAGTAACCATCCTATTTATGAATCAGACAGAAGGGGTTTTAAATAATAATGATTTTTGTAATTCAAATATCCGGGCAATTCATGATACGATGTATGTGATTGGCGGTAAATGGAAAATATCCATTGTCGCCTGCCTTGGATACCGCCCGATGCGTTTTTCTGAATTGCTTCGTGAAGTTGAAGGGATTGCAGGAAAAGTGCTTAGCCGGGAATTGAAAGATATGGAGACCAATCAACTCATCGTTCGAAAAGTTTTAGATACTAAACCAATATCTGTATTGTACCATTTGACGGAATATGGCAAAACTTTAGAAGAGCTTACCTTGACTATAGCTGAGTGGGGTAAAACGCATCGTAAGCAGATTATCGGAAAGTAGTGCATCCTGCACATCCCCATGATTTGAAACAACGTGCCTGCTTATCGTGTAACAGGTTAAGACTTAAATATCGTTTTCAAATGTGATTCATACTCTGCTTTAAACCTGGCAACCAGCTCCGGCGACCCATTCTTTTCTACATCGTGAAAATGAAGGCTTGGTAAGGCTTCCAAACCACAAAAGGCATTCATCCTGTGAAATGGAAACAGCACACCATCATCAACACTTCTTCCTTTAAAGAATTCTTCATCAAGCGTGAATGCAGTTTTAGGCGCATTCCACGTGGTGGTAGTCAGGTATTTTCTGCCCTGTAACATTCCCCCGGTTCCGTAATTTCGTTCCGGGTTATCTGCTTTACGTCCGTCGCTGTAGTACAGGCCTTTCCGGTGTCCTGCTGTAAATACTTCGTCAATGTATTTCTTTAAGGAGTTTGGCATATACATCCACCAGATGGGGAAGTGGTAAATGATTACATCGGCCCAAACGAATTTTTCTACTTCGGTGGTTGCATCATAATCCTCCAGGTGTGGTTGGGTGATCTGTATTTCAAAACCCTTATCTGCACTGAAAAACGATTTGTCCCAACTGGTAATTTCCTCATTCAGTTGCCCTCCTGAATGGGCAAATGGCTTACCGCCGTTAATCACTAATATCTTTTGCATATACTTTTTTTTACTTGCAGCAAAAGTAGATACCTTTTTATTGTAATAAAAATAATAGTATTTTTGCATTGGTATAATTAATATTATAGATGCAGGCAAATTTAGAATGGTTCAGAACCTTTAAGTCGATATACGAAACAGGTACTTTAAGCGGTGCAGCAAAACAGCTTTATGTTTCGCAGCCCGGAGTAGGCCTGCACCTCAATGCGCTCGAAACCTATACCGGCTATACACTTTTCGAACGTACCACCCGGAAAATGGTACCTACCGAAAGGGGCCATTTGCTTTATCAGCAATTGCAGCATTCATTACATATTTTGGAGGAAATTGAGGGCCGGTTCAGACGGAAATCAGGTGCCGATCGCCCCACGGTTAGTGTTGGCATGTGCGTAGAAAGTTTTCAGCATGCGCTCGAAAAACACATTCCTTCTCTTAACTTCAATCTCATTATGCAGTTTGGTGAAAATGAAAAGCTTACCGAGTTGCTGGAGAACGGTGGGATAGACCTGGTGTTGGCCACTCAAACTAAGAACAGTCCCAATCTTGAATATGAACCATTCGCATCTGAGAAGCTGATGATTGTTTGCGGCAAAAACACCGATCTTTCTGGATGGGAATCATTAGATTTAGGAAATAAGCAGGTGCTTTTACATTGGTTCCAACAGCAGATGTGGTATAACACTGCTTCTGATGCCAAGCTGCTGAATCAGTTTTGGCAGGCAAATTTCGGTTTTTTACCAGAATTTGTCCCTAATTATATTGTTCCCAATAAGTTTTCGATTATCCGCTGCTTATCAGCTGGTGAAGGACTTGCGGTTTTGCCCGATTTTATCTGCCGGGAGGCGCTGGCTTCCGGAGAGTTAAAGGTACTGTGGGAGGGATATGTTGCCGTAGAAAATACCATGTTCTTCGGAAAGAGAAGAAACAGTATTAATGAAGATCAGATTAAATTTCTTCAGGAAAAACTGCATCTGGCTTTTGCATCAGTAGAAACACAGCTTCAGGAGCATCATTCGCAGCTATAACTCAAACCGAACCCATATATCCTGGTTGGTATGCGCCACTTTACCGGTGAAATTCTGGTCGAGCTCTGGCGATGCAGTTAAAAGTTTTTTTGCAATGCCGGCATACTGCTCCAGGTTGGCTTCATCCTTCAGAATGTAGATCAGTTCTCCGTTTTCACTCCAGTAAGATTCAATCACCTGTTCGTTAAATTTATCATTTAATTGCTGATGGGCGGGACTAACGTTTAGTATCTCGTGATTTTTCATTTGTGTAAGCAGGTTAGTTACAGGTATCATTCTGGTCATGCTCCGGAAGTCCTGCCAATATTAAGTTAATTTCTTTACCAATTTCATTTATAGGCAATGGTAAATCGGAATCTGTTTGATAGACGCCAACGGAATTAAGCTCAAGGTCATCCGTATGCACGGAACCAAGCGGAAGTTCCTCCCAGGCACCATGTTTTTCAACTATTGCACCTATAATCTTATCGTCCGACATGATTTCATAATAGGAATCTTTTGGCAATACAGTAAATAAGTGGCATGTTCCGCTGCGTTCTACTTTAACATTAAATGGTTGCATATCTATCAGATTTAAGGTAAACTGCAGTGATAACAGATTTTTACCATAAGAGTTTTGAGAATATGCTCATCTGATCTGATGTAAATTCATCAGGAGCAACCCGCAGTTAAGCCCCGAATGAGTCGCCTCGCTTATCCGTTTTTCGGGCTCCATAAGGTATTTTTACGCGAAGAAATATAAGTTTTAAAATACCAAAGACTATTCCTACCTTTCTACTCTTAAATCCAGTACGGAATGTCGAGTTTAACACCTTAACCATCCTTTTTAAAAAAAAATGTCATTTAACACGCTGAAATTGTTACAGAAACAAAAAAAGAACATCCTTGAAATCTGGATGAAAAATCAACTCTCCGATGATGGCCTCAGAGAAGATCTGATCAGTAATGAAGACCTTCGTGGTCAGTCTGAAGAGTTAATCTCTGCGCTGGTTACCAATCTTGCCGGGGATGATCTGGTTGATTTCGATGCTGATCGCTGGGATCCGGTGATCGAAATATTAGGTGGTATTGCCATCACCCGTGCCCGTCAGGGTTTTTCTCCCAGAGAAACCGGGAGATTTGTCCATAGCTTAAAAGATGCTTTACTGGAAGTTTTACAACATGAAATTGAAGATCCTAAGCAGCTTTTCGAGGAAAGTATGAAGATCAATAAAGTGATGGACAACCTGAGTATTGTCACTTTCGAGACTTTTATCAAAGGGAGAGAAGAAGTGATACTAAGACAGACAGATGAAATTGCAGAAATTTCTACTCCTGTAATCCGCGTATGGGATGGCATTCTGGCTTTGCCCATTATCGGTACGCTGGATAGCTCCAGGACGCAGATTGTGATGGAAAATCTTCTTCAGGAGATTGTGGAAACAGGTTCAAGCATTGCAATTCTTGATATTTCAGGCGTTCCTGCTGTCGACTCACTGGTTGCACAACATTTAATCAAAACGGTAAGTGCAACACGTTTAATGGGTGCAGAATGTATCATCAGTGGTATTCGCCCGGAAATCGCTCAAACAGTAGTTCATTTGGGAATTGACCTTTCTAACATTATTACTAAAGCATCACTAGCCAGTGCATTATCTTATGCGTTTAAAGTCCTCAGACTGGAAGTTCGTAAAAGTAGTTCAATAGCAAAACCTAATTTCTAATAAACATGGATAAAATTCCTATTCTGAGGATGGGAAGCTTTCTGCTGGTAACCATTCAGGTTGATCTTTACGACAGGCTTGCGCTTGATTTAGAGGCCGATCTGGTACAAATGGTGAATAAAACCGGCTCGAAAGGAGTACTGATTGATATTTCGGCGGTTTCGATAGTCGACTCATTTATGGGGCGCATTATTGGAAATATTGCCAGCATGTCGAAAATTCTGGATGCCGAAACAGTGGTGGTGGGCATGCAACCTGCAGTTGCCATTACTTTAATTGAACTTGGCCTGCCATTAAAAGGAGTGCATACAGCCCTTGATGTAGAAAAGGGAATGAAATTACTTAAGTCGATGATTGGAGATGACCACGGGGACGAAGACGAAACCGATGATGATGATACTTTCGCTGAGTAAGGATAACATTCAGGTGCAAAAAGAACAAGACGTAGTTTTGTTGCGCAATCGCGTGCGGGAAGTTGCCGTAAAAATCAAAATGGGCCTTGTCAATCAAACCAAGCTGATTACGGCAGCCAGCGAATTACTGAGGAATATGTTGCGTTACGGGGGCGGCGGCAGTTGCCTGATCGAGGTGGTAACACGAGGTCGGGATAACGGCGTGCGCCTTACTTTCACTGATCATGGACCAGGTATTCCGGATATCGAAGCAGCAATGCGCGATGGCTTTTCTACAGGAAAAAGTCTGGGCCTTGGACTTCCAGGAGCAAAACGCCTCTGTAACGAATTTGACTTAAAAAGTAAGCCCGGTGAGGGAACGGTAGTGATGATATTAAAATGGGCAAATGGTTGATGCAACACATATAAGCCTTCAGGCAAACGACAGAAGTTACTTTTCTCTGCTAAAAAAAGAAATACACCAGCGCCTGCTCGATGCAGGCATGGAACATGCCCGGATAGCAGAGGTCGACATCATTGTTGCCGAAATGACCAGCAACCTGGTTAAATATGCGGATAATGGTGAAATCCTTTTCGGCTCTTTTCAGGAGGATGGCGTGCCTTATATCGAGCTGATCAGTATAGACCGCGGTCCTGGCATACAGAACCCATCCAGAATGCTGCAAGATGGCATGTCTACCAGTAATACCCTGGGCGCAGGTTTGGGCAGTATTAAAAGACTTTCCGATACTTTCGATATTTACTCACAGGTGGGCTGGGGGACCATTCTAATGAGCAGAATTTACATGGGCAAAAAGCCAGCGGTTAAAAAGGGTTTGCTCATCAGGCCGATAGTGGTAAGTAAGCCCGGCGAAAAGGTAAGCGGAGATGGCTTTGTGTGCCGTATCAACGGTAATAGTTTTAAACTGATGCTAGGCGATGGATTGGGTCACGGACCGGAAGCGAACCTGGCCGTAAATGAAGCGACAAAGGTATTTAAAGTTTTTCCGGATCAAAGCCCTACAGCAACACTGAGGTTTATTCACGGAGCCACGCGCAAAACCCGTGGAATGGTAGCCAATATTACCCATTTCGACGCAGAAAAAGGCGAATGGCTATCGGCCGGAATTGGGAATATAGCTGCAAAGTGGATTGGCCCGGTTTCTTCAAAAAATCATATGTCATATAATGGCATTGTTGGGCACAACATTCCCACTACCATGAATGATCAGGTATATAGTTCAACAGAATACAACCAGCTGGTTCTTTGCTCAGATGGTATTAAAACCAGATGGGAAGTTTCAAAGTACCCCGGTATTTTAAAACACGATCTTGTTCTGCTGGCAGCCTGCATTTATAAAGATCATGCCCGTGGAACGGATGACATGTCAGTGATAGTACTTAAAGTTCGGTAGTATGAAAGAGGTATTAGATATTTCCCTTGAGAATGAAATGGATTTGGTTTTGGCTCACCGCAGATCCATGCAGGTGGGCGAGCAGCTGGGGCTTACTGTAGCCACACGCACCACTTTTGCTACTGCGGTTTCTGAAATCGCCAGAACTGCAATCGAATACACCGACAATGGCCGTTTAACTATCATTATCTCCGGAAAATATCCACGATATTCATTATACGCGAGGGTAGTTTTTGATTCCGACCAAACCTTCAGGGCTACAGATGAAGGCTTCTTCTATGCAAAAAAGCTGCTTCCCGATTTTTCGTTTAGTTCGTCAGGAAATGCTTATGTAATTGAAATGGGACTGGGTTTACCACGTTCGTTAAAACTTGATGAACCTAAGCTTGCGCTTCTGAAAGATTTTTTTGAGCAGGTAACTCCTTTAAATGCTTATGAAGAAATTAAAAAGAAAAATAATCACTTACACAGGCTAACCGGCGAGCAGGAAGAAGAAATCAGAATGCGCCGTGAGCTCGATGAGAAGAAAAGTGAATTTATTTCTGTAGCCAGCCACGAGCTTAAAACACCTATTACGGTGGTGAAAGCCTATACGCAAATGCTGAAATTGTTGAAAGACCAATATACTGATAAGGTAGCCGGCGTAATTGATAAGCTTGATATGCAAACCACCAAGCTATCCCTTCTTGCACAGCAACTCATGGACGTTTCAAAGGTAGAAAACGGGAGCTTACAATACGACCTGGTCGATGTTGACCTTAATGAATTTGTAAATGAAACGGTAACCATCTTATCAAATGTTCATTCAGGTAATCAAATTAATATCAGTTTGGGTGAACCCTGCCAAATCAAAGCCGATCCACTTCGTTTAGAGCAGGTACTCACTAACTTACTGGGTAATGCTGTAAAATATTCTGCCAGAAATTCCACCATTGACATCGCAACAGAATTGTCTGAAACCAAAGATAATGTGATTGTAAAGGTGACCGACCGCGGGCTTGGCATGTCGCCTGATGGCATCGCCAAAATATTTGATAAATTTTATCGCCTCGATGAGGTAAGCACTTCACATCCGGGCCTGGGTATGGGGCTTTATATTTCTTCTAAAATCATCTCTGATCATGGTGGAAAAATCTGGGTAAAAAGTGTTTTAAATGAAGGATCTACTTTCTTCTTTACCGTACCGGTACAGGTAGTGTAATATTAAGCCGATAAGTCATATAAGTGCTGGAAGGGTGGAAGGAATGTACAACTTATCCATCTAAATCATCAATATCCTGCATTTATCCTAAACCTTTAAACCCGTAAACGAGTTGTAGAGGAATGGACAGCATCAATACCACCGATACAAACCCGCATGCGGCACTTTATGATTACCAGATCAAGGACATCGACACATTATTTACCCAATTACAAAACCCTGAATGCGATGGTCATTGCAGGGTATTATATCAGTTGCCGACAGGAGGGGGGAAAACGGTAATCTTTTCGCAGATTGTATCCCGTTATCTCAAATCGTTTAAAGGTAAAGCCATTGTTCTTACACACAGAAAAGAACTCAGCACGCAAACGGCCAGCGTACTCAAATCTGCCGGTGTAAGATGCAGGATCATCAACAGCAGTGTAAAGCGTATTCCTAAAAAAGATACCTATCTATGCTATGTGGCGATGGTAGAAACGCTCAATAACCGAATTTCCGATAACCTGCTCGATACACAGGATATCGGACTGGTGATTGTGGATGAAGCACACCATAACTCGTTCAGAAAACTGCTCGACCAGTTTCCCGCTGCATCTATCATTGGTGTTACTGCAACGCCTTTCTCATCCGATCCGGAGCTTCCGTTGAACAGCGATTACAATATGCTGGTTTCTGGCCCTACGATAGATGAACTGATTAACAGAGGTTTCTTAGCCAAACCGCGTACTTTTGATTATGAAGTGGAACTTAATACCCTCACTACAGGTACCGGAGGCGATTTCTCAGTAAGTACGTCGGATGAGCTTTACAGCAGCAAGCCCATGCTCGATCTTCTTGTTAAAGCATATGAGTCTCACGCAAAAGGAAAACGAACCCTCATCTTCAATAACGGTATTTTCACTTCCCGGCGCGTAAGTGAAACATTTATGGCCCTGGGCTATCCCATCAGGCATCTCGACAATAAAACAGAAACCGCCGAGCGTAAGGATATCCTGAAATGGTTTAAGAAAACCAAAGGGGCGATATTAAGCTCTGTTTCCATTCTCACCACCGGTTTCGATGAACCCTCCATACAAACCGTCATCCTGAACCGCGCCACCACTTCACTTACATTATACCATCAAATGGTTGGGAGGGGTGCACGTGCCATGAAAAACAAAAAACGATTCAGTATCATTGATCTTGGCAATAACGTAGAAAGGTTTGGCCATTGGGAAGAACCGGTAGACTGGAACGATGTGTTTCACTTTCCCGAGAAATACCACCACCAACTATCTAAATCAGTACAAGATATTCATCATATCCCTTCAGAGCTCCGGGCATCTTTTCCCAATAGCCTGGAAGTTTCTTTTGATGTACTCCAGCATTATCAACTGGCCATTCAGCAAGATGAAAAGGCCATGACCGTAATAAGCCAATCCATTGAGCAACATGTGCAGATGTGTGTGGATAATGCCGCTACTGTGCAGTCTGCTTTCGATTTGAGCCTGGTACTGGATAAAGAAATCGACTGGAGAATAAAAGAATTCTGTAAATGCCTCGGCAGTGTGACCAAAAATTATCGATTATGGCTAGGCGAAGACTACAGGAAAAAGCTCAGAAAGATGATTGAAAAGAAGATGTATGCACGTCCGGTTATGCGTGAGGCAGTTTAAACGGGTTGCCAGTAAAAGCCTGCACTCAGGTGATATTAATTGAAAAAAATAAAAAATAGTTATACCGATCATAATGGAACAAAATGCGAAGGGATTTAACGCAGACCTGATAGCCGGATCAAATATGGTGATGCTCGATTACCATTTTGTAGATAGTGGCCAAATCAGGGTTTACCAGCTGGTGAGATTTGCGCCCGGTGAAGGATGGAATGTGCTGTCGAATGGTTTTCTCTTAGGTTCCATCAAGAAAATTGATGAGCAGTGGACTGCCGTCAACGGCGAAGAGCTGAGTGTTGAAAGGGTTTTAAATATCGGAATATTTATTGATCAGCAGCATTTCAACCGCTTACCCGAAAAAATCAGGCAGAAGTGGGAAGATTTCATAGAGCAGGTGATCATGCAAACCGACAGCGAATACATCATTGTTACTCGCGCCGGCATCAATTTTACAGCTTTCAAACGGTTTTTTACCGAATATATCGGGAATCTGATAGAAGATGAATGGGCTGTTGAGTTTAAGGTTTATAATTCAGATTTTGATGATGATTTTGTGGTAAGGGTATTTTAACTTCAGCAAAATGATGCAAATGTCTAAAATAAAAAAACCGCTTCGATAAAAATCAAAGCGGTTTTTTTGTGCGGAAGAAGGGACTCGAACCCCCACGCCGTGAAGCGCCAGATCCTAAGTCTGGTGCGGCTACCAATTACGCCACTTCCGCAGTTAGGATGTTTTAAGGACTGCAAAGATAGAAACCAGATTCACTAATCAAAGGATTTTTGAATAATAATTTTCATCCGCTTTTCTAATGTGATGATTTAAAGGGGAAAAAGATATTCTCCTATACTTCCGCTTTAAAGTGTAATTCACAATCACAAAAATCAAAAAAACCAAACAACCATGTACCCAGCAATACACAGAAAAAAACCAGGCGGATCGAAGAATGAAAAAAGCCAGGCTGGTCGAATAACCTAATCAACAGCAAAGTAAAACATTGGAGGGGTTGAGATGTTGAATAAGCTGTACTTTAAACTTACTGTCAACTTATGACCTCATCAGATATCTTCGGGTATACGCCCAATCCCGAATACAATAAATCGGTTGCTTATTTTTCCATGGAATTTGCCATTGACCAGTCGCTCAAGATTTACAGTGGAGGGCTGGGTTTTCTTTCAGGCTCTCATCTCCGCAGTGCTTTTGAACTTAAGCAAAACCTCATTGGTATTGGTATGCTCTGGAAGTATGGATATTATGATCAGGTTCGCGACCGTGACAACAATATGGTTCCCGCTTTCATTGAGAAGGACTATTCTTTTCTGGAAGATACCGGCATCGTTTTTTCTGTTCCTGTACATAGTGCAATGGTGAAGGTAAAAGCCTATTTATTGAAGCCGGAGACTTTTGGAACTGCACCTTTATTTTTATTGAGTACCGACCTGGATGAAAATGATGAGGTGAGCAAAAGCATCACCCACCGGCTATACGATCCGAACGAAACCACCCGTATTGCCCAATCAATGATATTGGGTATCGGTGGCGGCATGCTTCTGGATCAGCTTAATATGCAGCCAGAAATTTATCACATGAATGAGGGACACGCCGTTCCGCTTAATTTTTACCTTTATTCGAAATTTAAGAACCTCGATGAATTAAAAAAGCACGTTGTGTTTACAACGCATACACCCGAACTGGCCGGGAATGAGGAGCACGCCTTTACTTTGCTCAAAGAGATGTCCTTTTTTTATCACATGCAGGAACATGAAGTGAAATTCATCCTGGGGCTGGAGGGTGATCAATTCAACTATACACTTGCCGCATTGAAATTTTCCGGCAAGGCCAATGGTGTTTCCAAACTTCACGGAGAAGTTGCCAGGGAAATGTGGGGGAACTACGAAGGAATATGTGAAATCACCTCCATTACCAATGCTCAAAACCAGAAATACTGGCAGGATGCTGAACTCGCAGAAAAGCTCACCGCAAACGATGACCCTGGCCTGGCAGCGAGAAAAAAAGAAATGAAATCCCTGCTTTTTAAAGAGGTGGCCAATCAAACGGGAAAACTCTTCGATACAGAGGTACTCACTATTGTTTGGGCCAGGCGATTTGCAGCTTATAAAAGAGCAGACCTGTTGATGCTTGACTGGGAACGTTTTATTGCGCTATTGGCAAAAACAGATCAGCCCATTCAACTGATCTGGGCTGGAAAGCCCTATCCTGAAGATGCCGATGCAAATCAGATCTTCAACGACATTATTCGTAAAACAAAAAGTTTTGCCAATTGTGCCGTTCTAGTAGGCTACGAATTAGGTCTCTCTGCACTACTTAAAAAGGGTGCTGACGTTTGGCTCAATAATCCGAAAATGTATCGGGAAGCCTCAGGTACAAGCGGAATGACGGCGGTAATGAATGGCGCAGTCAATCTTTCCATTCCCGACGGCTGGATTCCTGAATTTGCCATCGATGGAGAAAATTGCTTTCTCATCACTCCTTCACCGGAGATATTTCAGAAGCTGAAAGGGACGTTAGGGAAAACGCCAGTCTGATGGATCAGCTTGAAAATGCTGTAATACCTGCTTATTATGAAAAGAGCGATCGTTGGTTCCATATGATACAAAAGGGAGTTGAGGGAGTGCTACCAGAATTTGAATCTGCAAGAATGGCCAAAGCGTATTACGATAAAATGTACCGTTAAATCCCAAAATTTACATGCGCCAGTTCATGTCAAAATATTAATCTTTTCCACAATTCATGTATTGCTAACAAAATTAGCTTTATGTTTGTTGTGTAATTTTATATTACTATTTAATTTAGTATTATAATTATGCAATAATCATGGAGGCTAAAAAAGAAATCGTTCAAAAACTGCAGCAGGATATCCTGCTCTGGCAGGGCTTTAAGCCTAAATCTGCCGGCAAAGCTGAGCGTATCGGACTTGGCGAAATCGAAGATGCTTTCCCTGGTGGCATATTTCCCAAAAAAGCCATCCATGAATTTATCACCCTTTATCCCGAACATGCAGCTGCGAGTGACGGCTTTATTGCCGGGCTGCTTTCCGTACTCATGGAGAACGGTGCCGCCTGCGTTTGGGTAAGCACTTCCCGGAATTTATTCCCTGCTTCCTTAAGCCTTTTTAACGTTGAAACCGAACGGATCATCTTTATGGATGTGCAAACAGAAAAGGATGTGCTCTGGATAACGGAAGAAGCTTTAAAATGCGAGGGCCTCGCTGCGGTGGTGGCAGAAGTCAATAATGTATCGCTCATTGAATCCCGAAGGCTCCAGCTTGCTGTAGAAAACAGCGGGGTAACAGGATTTATACTGCGCAAGGACGGAAATAAAAAAGCCAGTACGGTTGCCACTGCGAGGTGGAAAATTAGTCCTTTGCCTTCTGATACCGAAGACGGGATGCCCGGGCTTGGTTTCCCGCGCTGGCAGGTAGAATTGTTAAAAGTCCGGAACGGCAATCCCGGAACCTTTATACTGGAATGGGCAGGAGAAAGATTTGTAGAAGTGAAGGAAGTGCAAACAACAACGATGTGGTCTGATCTGGAGGACAGGCAAATTGGATAGCCACCATGCAAAAGCGTTTTGTTTCCATATGGTTCCGCCAGCTGCTGGCTGACTGGCAGCTTATCCGCCGTCCGGAACTTGCTGAAGTGCCTTTTGTTTTTGCTGCGCCCGATCATGGGCGTATGATGATCACCGCAGTAAGTCCGTTAGCTTTTGGCTTTGGGGTTGAAGTGGGTATGCGCGCAGCCGATGCAAAGGCCATTTGTCCGGGACTGGAAATTCTTGATGATAAACCTGGCCGGGCAAAAAAACTACTTAAAGGCCTGGGTGAATGGTGCGTTCGTTATTCGCCTGTTGTGGCCATTGATGAGTTTGGAATGGATGGACTGTTGCTGGATATTTCGGGCTGCGCACACCTTTGGGGCGGCGAGCGGGAATACCTGAAAGAAATTGTTTCCCGGTTAAAAAGCAAAGGATATAACGTCCGCTTAGCCATTGCCGATACACCTGGTGCTGCCTGGGCAGTATCGCATTATGGCAAGCTTACCCCATTAATTCCCACCGGAGCACATGTTGATGCATTGCTTGCGCTTGAGCCTGATGCGCTGCGACTGGATGCCTCTACACTGGTGAAACTGCGTAAACTGGGCTTTTATCAGATTAAAAGTTTTATCGGCATGCCCCGCTCTATTTTACGCAGGCGCTTTGGCGAAGATTTCCTGTTGCGGCTTGCCCAGGCCATCGGTACCGAAACTGAAGTACTGGTGCCACTACAAGTACCTGTTCCTTTCAGTGAAAGGCTGGCCTGCCTGGAGCCCATTAAAACTAAAGTGGGAATAGAAATTGCCATTACCAAAATGCTGAAAAGCCTGTGTAAACGCATGCAGGCAGAAGGCCAGGGGCTGCGTGCCGGAATACTGACTGGTTACCGGATTGATGGTAAAATCGTGCAGGTTTCCATCGGTACCAGCGCTGCCACCCATAGCATCAGCCATCTTTTCAAGCTTTTTGAGTTGAAGATCGATCAGATCCGGCCGGGATTGGGGATTGAGCTTTTCGTGCTCGATGCACCCAAAGTAGATGATGTGCAAATCGCTCAGGAAGAGATGTGGACTTCCACACCCGGACTGGATGATCAGAGTGTGATCCGCCTTTTGGACCGTGTAGCAGGAAAGGTTGGTCCGCAGGCCATACAAAGATATTTACCGGCGACCAGGTTCTGGCCCGAGCGGTCAGTTTTACGCGCGGCATCCATCACCGAAAAATCCATATCCGGCTGGCGGGTGGATAAGCCGCGGCCTACGGAGTTACTGAAGAATCCTGCACCCATCGAAGTGATGGCACTGATTCCCGATCACCCGCCCAAGTTTTTTATCTACAATGGTGTTCGCCATCTGATCACCAAAGCCGATGGCCCTGAGCGGATTGAGCGGGAGTGGTGGTTAGATCAGGGGGAGCACCGGGATTACTATCAGGTGGAAGATGAGCAGGGTAGCCGTTACTGGCTATTCCGTTCCGGGCACTATGGCGGTGATGAAAAGTATCAATGGTTTATTCATGGATTTTTTGCTTAAAGAAATGGGTTATGACATATAGCGAATTACAGATCACTTCAAATTTTAGCTTTCTGCGCGGGGCATCCCATGCCCATGAACTGGTGCAACAGGCCGAATCGTTTGGTTATCATAAGATCGCCATTACCGATCGGAATACCCTTGCCGGAATCGTGCGTGCCCATGCGGCCTGCAGGGAAACCAATGTTAAGCTGATTCCTGCCTGCAGACTAGATCTGTTAGATGGGCCAGCTCTGCTGGCTTACCCTACGGATAAAGAGGCTTATGGTCGGCTCTCGGCATTATTAACCCTGGGGAATATGCGGGCCGAAAAAGGTTCCTGCCATATCTCACGGGCAGATGTGTATGCGCATAGCAAAGGCATCATTTTTATGGTAGTGATGCCGGGAGTGCTCAACCGCCGCTTTCAATATGAAACGGATTTCATCAACGCCGTGGCCGAATACAAGCAGGCATTTGGAAACCAGTTATACCTCAGCGCAACGCGCTCTTATATGGGCAATGATGATAAACTCATCTTTAGGACTTCACAGCTCTCGGAATTTTATAACATCCCGGTTGTAGCCACCGGTGATATCCATTATCATGATCCCTCACGCAGGGAATTGCAGGATGTGCTGACCTGTGTACGTGAAAAATGTACGATTCAGGAAGCTGGCTTTCGTTTGCATCAAAATGCCGAACGGTATATGAAAGAGGTAGCGGAGATGGAACGTCTCTTCAGAAGGTACCCCAGCGCCATCCACAATACCATGGTAATTGCCGAAGCCTGTAATTTTTCACTTGATGAGCTTAGATACGTGTATCCGGAAGAGATTAATCAAAGCGGGCGAAGCCCAATGGAAGAACTTGAATACCTGACCTGGAAAGGTGCACACGGATACTATGGGGAGGAGATCCCGGAGAAGGTGATTAATATGATTAACCGTGAAATGGAATATGTCAGGCAGATGGATTATGCCAACTATTTTCTTTTTGTAGAAGATATTGTGCGTGAGGCTAGGTCGCGGGGAATCCTGTGCCAGGGGAGGGGATCGGCCGCCAATTCAGCCATCTGCTTTGTACTGGGCATCACTTCGGTAAACCCCATGAAGTTCGATTTGCTGTTCGAACGTTTCATTTCACCGGCCAGAAATGAACCACCTGATATTGATGTCGATTTTGAACATGAGCGGAGAGAAGAGATCATACAGTATATCTACAATAAATACGGCCGCGACCGGGCAGCCATTGTGGCTACCGTAACTCAGCAACATCAAAAAGGGGCTATCCGGGATGTGGGTAAAGCCATGGGCCTTTCCGTAGATACCATTAACCGTTTGTCCAGTTCCATCTGGGAATTTACCGATGAATGGTTCGAGGGTAAACGTGTAACGGAACAAGGTCTCAACCCGAATGATCCCCACCTGAAGAAGACCCTGGAACTCACCTCTCAAATGATGGGTTTCCCACGGCAGCTAGGGCAACATACGGGTGGCTTTGTGGTAACGCAGGGCAAGCTGACTGATCTCTGCCCGATCCTGAATGCCCGCATGGCCGACCGGACCAATATCGAATGGAACAAGGATGATATAGATGCCCTTGGTTTTTTAAAGGTAGATGTCCTGGCGCTGGGCATGCTCACCTGTATCCGTAAAGCCTTTGATTTGTGCCGGGATCATTACGGCGTGCAATATACGCTGGCCAATATTCCCGAAGATGATCCTGATGTTTATGATATGATCTGTGTGGCAGATACTTTAGGGGTATTCCAGATTGAGAGCCGCGCCCAGATGTCGATGCTGCCCAGATTAAAACCCAGAGAATTTTATGATCTGGTGATTGAGGTGGCCATTGTCAGGCCAGGCCCGATACAGGGCGATATGGTACACCCTTATCTGCGCAGGCGGAATAATGAAGAAGACCCGGTTTATCCTTCCAAAGAACTGGAGGCTATACTTCACAGGACTTTAGGCGTTCCACTATTCCAGGAACAAGCCATGAAAATCGCCATTGTAGCTGCTGGATTTACCCCTGCAGAAGCCGATGGACTGCGCAGAAGCATGGCTACTTTTAAGTTCAAAGGGATGGTGAACCAATATGAGCAGAAGCTAATCGATGGGATGATGAATAAAGGCTATTCAGAAGAATTCGCCAAACGGATATTCCGGCAATTAGAAGGTTTCGGAAGCTACGGATTTCCTGAAAGTCACGCCGCTAGTTTTGCCCTTCTGGTATATGTATCCTGCTGGTTGAAACATTATTATCCTGATGTATTTGCTACTGCATTATTGAACAGTATGCCGATGGGCTTTTATCAGCCCGCCCAAATCGTAATCGATGCACAGAAACATACGGTTCAGGTCCGCGAAGTAGATATCAACCATTCCACCTGGGATAACAGGCTTGAAGAAAAATCGGGTAAATATTTTGCCATCCGTTTAGGATTCCGGCAAATCAGTGGGGTGAGGGCAGAAGAAATGGAAACGCTTGTGAATGCGCGGGGCGAGGGTTACAAAAGCATTACCGCCCTGCGTGATGCAGGAATTTCAATTGCCAGCCTGGAGCGGCTAGCCGATGCCGATGCCTTTCGCTCATTGGGGATGGATCGCCGGAAAGCATTATGGGAAGTCTCCGCCTTACAGGATATGCCGGTTGAGCTTTTCAAAGGTCAGGCTTCCGAGAGTGTACTGGAAACACAGGTGGAATTACCATTGATGGGCAAAGGCGAGCACGTGGTACAGGATTATGCAACTGTTGGACTATCCCTCAAAGCACATCCGGTGAGCTTCGTACGTTCGCAACTGGATATGTTAAACATTCGTACCTGCCACCACATCAACCATGAATCTACCGATGGGCAATTGGTTAAAGTTGCCGGGCTGGTTCTCGTACGTCAGCGCCCGGGAACAGCCGGAGGGGTTTGTTTTATCACCATTGAAGATGAAACCGGCTATTCTAATCTGGTGGTATTTGAAAAATTATTTGAAACTTACCGTAAAGAAATTCTGCATTCCAGGTTGCTGATGGTAGAGGGACGGTTGCAGCGCGAGGGCCAAGTGGTGCATGTTATTGTAAGCAAATGTTTTGATTTTACCAAAATGCTGGGTAAACTCGTGCAGCGGGAGGTGGATAATTTGCCGGTATTAACATTGGCCAGGGGCGATGAGAAATCGGCACCTTATCCCGCGCAAAACAAAAGATCGCAGGTAAGGGAAGAAGCAACAAAAGATGCCTTTCACGGGGGAAGGAATTTTAAATAATTTTATCTTATTCTCAATCATAAGTGCCTCAAAGTTGATGAGTACAAACCGGATATCTTCCCCTTATATTTCGGGCTGTCTTATCATGTTTATAGATAGGAACTAAAGTGCTCACTTTTTTCTGAAATTCAAATGTGTATATTAGGTTTTTAATACATGATAATGAGTCAGTTCAGTATAGATCAGCAAACTATAGACGACCTTGAAATCTTTAACGGTTATGGCGCTAAATCTTTATTTCAAATATTCGACAAAACAACAACTATAGAAGGTTCCGCCACTTTAAAATCTATATTCAAGCATCCACTAACCAGTTCATCATTAATTTCACAAAGAATAGCCCTAATTGAACAGCTACAAAAGAGCGATATCAATTTTGATCTCGATAAAGAATCAATTGATTTTATTGAATATTATCTTCGCCAAAATACTTTCTCCGGAAACACTACGTCAGGCTTAAGACTAATTCAGGTCGTTTACGATAAGCTTAACCCTACTAAAGAGCTGTATCTAAGAAACAGAGGTACAAATGAAGTCATTCAACTGATTAGCTATATCGATGCTTTACTTGTTGATTTAAAAGATGTTATTGATTATCCTTTTCTCAAAAAGTTATCCGAAATAATTGTCTCTATTAAGTCGAATAAAGAAATTTCCTATTATATTTCTTCCGATAAAGCGCTCAGTTTTTCTGCTTCACTCATTCTTGATTATGAAATAAGGAAAAATGAGAAAAGTAAAATTAATCAGTTACTGTCATTTGTATATGAATTGGACGCCTATTTTGCTGTTGCAAAAACAGCGCGAAGTTATCAGCTAAACTATCCCGTTATTAGTGATAAACAGGACAATTTTATTCAAATTAAGGATTTGCGACACCTGTTTGTCGAAAATCCAATCGTCAATGATTTCTGTATCTCTTCTGAAAAAAATGTTTCGTTCATTACAGGCGTGAATATGGCCGGAAAATCAACATTTCTTAAATCGGTCGGAATAGCAGTTTACCTCACACATTTAGGATTTCCAGTTCCTGCTCAGCACATCACTTCAACTATTTTCGATGGACTAGTAACCACAATAAACCTATCCGACAATTTAACTGCCGGATTCAGCCATTTTTATAATGAAGTTAAACGTGTCAAAGATGTTGCGAAGCTTACCAGTTCATCAAAAACTGTTGTTATTTTTGATGAACTATTCCGAGGAACAAACGTAATAGATGCTCATGATGCGTCTATATCAATTATTGATGCATTTTCGAAAATCAAAACCTGCTTGTTTTTAGTTTCAACTCATATTGTTGAAGTAGCCCAGGAACTGGAAAGCAATGTTCACATCGATTTTCGATACCTGGAAACACAAATGATCCATAACTCGCCGGTTTTCTCCCGTCGGTTATTAGCAGGAATTAGTACAGATCGAATGGGGCATTGGATCATTGAGAATGAAGGTATTTTAAAAATTCTCCATAAAAATGCCAACAGATAAAGTACAACGTTATTTTATGGTATTTGTTGACTATTCAAAATCCCCTGTATTTATCTTTAAACCACCCCAGGCAGATCACCAGTTTAGCCACCATGATAAACAGATAGGGTTTTGTCCAATGGCTATGCAGGGTATGACATGTCTTGTCTCAATAAAAAACAGGTAACGCCGCTATAAATCTTATCGTTTCAAGATAAGCTTTAGCACGTTATTCAGTACCGGATGATGATCATTGACTCTCCAGTTCAGGAACAAATCGGTTTGATACGGCAAAGTAATAAATCTAATGCCGGGTGTTTCATGCCACATGTAGGAGGTGGGTAATACCGCTATACCCAATCCCCTTTTCACCAGTGAAATAATTGCCGAACCGAATTCTGAATGTAAATAAGCATTAGGTACAACATTATAAGCACGGAACAACTGCTGGATAAGGTCGCTGTAGCTGCTTCCCTCGTCTTTTATGGGCAGGATAAATTTCTGGCTGTCAAGAGTTTCTGTGGTAAGATCCTCAACGCTTTGAAAAGGATGGCTATCGGGCACCACGATAGACAAATGATCGGTAGCAATCTGCTCAGAACTGATATCATCGGTTTTATTGATATCCCTCGTAATAACCAGGTCTACTTTATAGTTCCTTAAAAATTCCTGCTGATCTTCGTACCTTACCTGTACCAGCTCGATATTAAGTTTAGGATAGGCGGAAGCAATGCTACTCAGCATGTCGGGCATAAGGGAGGCAGATATTGAATCGGGGTGCGCTATAATGATGGTGCCGCTTTCACCTAACTGCATCTGGCGGGCGTGTTCATGGAAAAACTCCAGCTCGTTTATTTGTACTTCCCACTTTTCTTTCAAAAACTGCCCGGCTGAGGTAAGTTTAACATTTCTCTTGTCACGCTCGAATAGCTGAACGCCTAGTTCCCGTTCCAATGCCTGAATCTGGCGGCTAAGGGCAGATTGGGTGATATGTGTCCTTCCTGCTGTTTTCCAGAAGTGGAGTTCCTGCGCCAGGATTAGAAAATATTTGATCTGTTGAATATTCATTAATGTAATATAAACATTAGTTCATGCGAAAATAGCATTTTTAGGCATCAGCATATCATGTAGTTTTGTTACTTTCACCAATGTACTGGTGGTATAAGAAAAATAAAGTAATGTTTACGTTACCGCTATAAATCATAAAAAATGAACTGGATATTTTTAATCATTGGTGGCCTTTGCGAAGTTGCATTCGCCTTCTGTCTCGGTAAGGCTAAGGATACCGCCGGAAATGAGATGTATGGCTGGTATGCCGGGTTTCTGGTGATGCTCACTTTAAGCATGGCACTCCTGATCAAAGCTACACAAACCTTACCTATTGGAACGGCGTATGCGGTATGGACGGGCATAGGTGCGGTGGGTACCGTCATGGTTGGCATACTAGTATTCAAAGAACCCGCAACATTTTTGAGGCTGCTCTTCCTTGTCACACTCATTGGCTCTATTATCGGATTAAAGGCTGTATCGCATTAGCAGAACATTACCATTATTTAATACAACATAAAATGGATCACGTAGAAATTAAGAAAGTAACCCTGAATGATATCGAAGCTTTGGCACAAACCGGCAGGCAAACCTTTGAAGAAACCTTTTCCGATACTAACAGTGCCGATAACATGGCGAAGTATCTGGAAGAAGGTTTTTCCATTGCAAAACTGACTGAAGAAGTCAGTAATATTGCCTCTCAGTTTTACTTTGCCACATTAAATCGGCAAGTGATTGGTTACCTGAAACTGAATACCGGGAATGCACAAACTGAAATACTGGAGCAGGGTGCCCTTGAGATTGAGCGTATATATGTCCTTGCTGCCTATCACGGGCAGAAAGTAGGCCAAATTCTTTATCATAAAGCCCTGCACGTAGCCGAAGAATTAAAAGCACCTTTCATTTGGTTGGGCGTATGGGAAAACAACCTCAGGGCCATCCGCTTTTACGAGAAGAATGGATTTGTTGCGTTCGGCAAACATGTTTTTAAATTGGGTAATGACGAACAAACCGATATCATCATGAAAAAAAATATAAATCCGGAGCTACAATAAACGAAAAACAGGTTAAGATGTAGTTTTTATTATTTAGAAGCACAATAGTGACCTGAATTTTAAGCTTTGTAGTAAATTTGCAGGTATTAATGGAACTTAAACAATTTAGCAAATTCGTTAGCGAAGTAGTATATCTTGAAGCGCAAGAGTTAGATCTGGTCATTTCTAAATGCAGGTTGAAGGTTATCCCTAAAGGTAAGTTGGTGTTAAAAGCTGGTCAGATTGCCAACCAGTATTACTACGTTGCCAAAGGGGGGCTGAGGTTTTATTATGAGCTCAACGATAAGGAAACCACTACCTGGGTATGCTTTCAAAATGAGTTTTTCAGTGAAATCTCCAGCCTCCATCCACAAAAGCCGACCCGGTTTAATATACAGGCCGTTGAAGAAACAACGCTAATTGTCTTAGATAAAAAGGATATGGATTTCCTCTATGCATACATCCCTGCCTGGGAGGAATTCGGTCGCAAAATCTGGGAAGCAACAGTTGCAAGAATGATAGATCAGCTATTAAATTTCCAAACACTATCTGCTGAAGAAAGATATCGAAGATTTTTACTGACTCCCGAAATGCTTCAAAAGATACCAGTAAATCAACTTGCTTCCATACTTGGAATCACCCCTAATGCCTTAAGCAGAATCAGGAATAAAATCAGATAAGTGAATATCTACCAATTGGTAGTTTTATTGATGTGATCTGGCTTTAACTTTGTTCAAACAAAACAAAGGATACCATGAGCGATCATTTCAAAGAGCAACAAAACCTATTTTCAGATGAGGAACTGGTTAAACAGTTTCCGGGTTTCACCAACCACTATGTTAACGTAAACGGTATCGACCTCCATTATGTAGAGGGTGGTGCCGGTACTCCATTGATATGCCTGCCTGGCTGGCCACAAACCTGGTACTCTTATCGTAAGGTGGCAATAGAACTATCAAAGCAACATCGGGTAATCGTTGTAGACATCAGAGGGATGGGTACTTCAGAGAAACCAGTTTCCGGATTCGACAAAAAAAATATGGCCAGAGATATCCTGGAATTAATTAAGAAACTCGGTTTTGAAAAGGTAAACATTATGGGGCATGATATTGGTGGCATGGTGGCCATGAGCCTGGCATTCAATCATTCGCAGTATGTTGAAAAGCTTATCGTGGCCGATGGGTTACATCCAAGCGAGGGGATGTTGCAAATGCCTTTGATTCCTGCCGCGGGTACTTTCGGGGAGAAAATGGATACCAATATGCCTTATGCCTGGTGGATGGGATTTAATCAGGTTAAAGAACTTCCCGAAAAGATTCTTGAAGGCCGTTTTAGATATCTTATTGACTGGCTTTTCAATTATGTTATGATTGACCCTTTGAAGATGAGTGAGCAGGAACGAGCCATTTATGCCAAGGCTTATGATGACCACCAAAGCATCAGAGCATCAAATGCCTGGTATCAAACCTTTGCTCAGGATATTGAGGATAGCAAAACCTACCAGCCACTTTCAATGCCTATACTTGGAATGGGCAGTAACGTAAGCTATCAGTATATGAAGATGGCTATGCCTTATTTATGTCAGAACAGCTCCTTAACAGACCTCACTGCGAGCGGTCACTACATGTTCGAGGAATCTCCGGACATGGTTGTCAATGCAGTGAATACGTTTTTAAAAGATTAAACCCTTTATAACATGAAAAAAATAATTTTAGTTGCCGGCGCAACCGGAAATCTGGGCAAAATGATCTCTCTTGAACTCGTAAAACGGGGTGCGTTAGTAAAAGCGTTGGTAAGGAATGATAGTGATGTTACCAAGACATCTATCTTAAAAGAGGCTGGAATAGAAGTGATTCCTGTAAATTATAATGATTCAGAAAGTCTCATTAAAGCTTGTGAAGGTGTTCACTGCTTGATCTCTGCACTTGCCGGACTCTCAGATGTGATATTAGACACGCAGAAAACTTTGTTAGATGCAGCATTAAGCGCGGGGGTTAAACGATTCATACCCTCAGATTTTTGCACAGACTTTAACACATTAATCCCGGAAGAAAACCGAAACTTTGACTTAAGAAGAAACTTTAAAGAACACATCGATAAGACAGACATATCCGTCACTTCAATCTTTAATGGTGCCTTTGCTGATATTCTCAAATATAACACACCCATACTTAATCTTAAAAACAAAACTATCGGATATTGGGGTGATAAAGCAGATTGGAAACTGGACTTTACTACAATACCAAATACGGCTGCCTTCACATCTGAGGTCGCATTACAGGAGCAGACCCCGCGTAATTTACACATTGCCAGTTTTCAAATAAGTCCAAATGGCTTAGCTGAACTGATTCAGTCGGTTACCGGTGAAACATTTACCGTACACAAGCTTTCTGAAATGGATCAATTTTTAGAATCGATCAAGCTGCAAAGGGCAAGCAATCCTTCTGGAGAGGTGGAATTGTATTCAAAATGGCAACAGGCGCAATACCTTTATTCCATGTTTTCAACTCAACATCCGGAAATAGATAATCACCTGTATGGAAATTTAAAATGGACCTCTGCTTCAGCATTCATCGAAACTTTCCTGAAATAAAATTAATTCTGTGAGTTTCATAATCTATTCTTTATGCTTTTTTTACCGCTGGCAACCAATGCTTGCTAAAGGGGCATAACCAAAATTGTCAGCTCAAGCTTGTCGGAGGATCAAAAAACGTTTTCTGAATTTTTCCGACAAGCTCAACCTGACAAGCATAAAAGCAGACCTATTCAATAACAGCGATCGGACTGTTTACTAACTAATTGTGTGAAGCATCGCTTTCGAAACCAAAGATGGCCAAACGCACTGGTTTAGCAGAAACTTTATGTTTCGCGGTAACTGCAAAAGTGGATAGATCGATTTGATGAACTTCGCCCAAAGCCGGCATTGCGATATATGCAAATTTGCCTGTTGCTTCCAGCACTGGTTTGTAAGTATCTGTACTGGCAGTTGCCGAAATTACAGTGCCTTCCTTCTTCAAAGTTCCTGTTGTTAAATCGTAAACCCTTAGTTTTCCATCCAAAGTCAGCACCAGTAAGTTTTTACCTGCAAAATCAACTTTACATTGAAAAGCATCGGCTCCGCTGTAAATTGGTGTAATTTTATCTGTGGTAATATCTACCAGATAAGCACCTTTCGTGGCCACGTAACCAATAAACTTTTTTGCCCACTCTGCATAATAAATGCTGGCCAACCTAAATGCACCGAAGCCATCGGGGTTAGGGATCAATCTTTGCTCGCCTGTAGATTTCACAACCAAAACACCACCTGCAGTTGCGGCAGAGCTGCTAAAGCCGCCAAAAACAGCATTCGTACCATCGCTCGCATTACCATGAATGGCGCCGATTTCCAATGTAGAGGCATACACAGTTTTACCGTTTTTGTCGATAATCAAAACACGGTTTGGAGATGCTCCGGCAACAGCTGTAGAAGTAACTGCATAGGTTCCGTTGGTAAATTGAGCCATCGCACCATGATGTGGCAAAAGACCAGCATTCACAGTTGAAAATTTAGCGCCTGCTGCGTTAAAATCACTTTCTATGCCACGGCTTAAAGTTCCATCTCCATCATTGAAAATTAAACTTTCGTTGGCTTTGGTTTTGAAATGGGTGGGCTTAATGCCTGTTGCTGTAATGGTTGCCCATTTCGGATTGTTCAACACATCAACATGGTCCACATGAGATGCAAGGCCGCTGTCGAAAACTTCCACCAGATTCTGCGCGCCATAAAGCACGGCAGCATATCTTCCCGAAGAGGTTGCATACAGATTAGCCAAAGGGAATTTCGTATCAAAAGCAGTGACTGCAGCTGTTGAAGGGTCGATCAATGTCAGTTTGTTTGACGATTCGTCTGCAGTAAGCAAACGTACATACTTAAATTCCTTTGCCACTGGTGCCGGAGTTTCTTCAGGTTGTTCACTGTCTTTTTTACATGCGGCAAAGGTTGCAGCAATAGCCACCAGTAAGGCGGTTTTTTTAAAGTTGTTTTTAGATAACATAAGGTTTGATTTTATTGATTAATTAATTTTTACGCTGATTCCTTTAATCGTTTGCCATCCGGCTTTGTCGGTAACTCTGATCAAAAAATGATAATCTCCCGGATCTACATCTGCAGGTACGTTTATAATGGCCGTGGCTTCATAGTTTTTTTGTCCTGCCGGAATGCTTACCTCCCTAATCAGTAAGTAAGGTTTCACCGGTGTTTTTATGGCTTCCATATTGCAACTGTTGACTTCAGTACTATGAGAATGATGATCGAAATTATGATGGATATCAATGCTTATGGAGCCCAATGCTACATTGTCACTTACCTGCGCTTTGAAACTAAAGGGTTCACCACGTTTAATTACACTGCATTGTTGCGGAAACGCTGTTGCACTTGCCATAATTTCAGGGTAGGTAGTATCAATGTCATCCGTTTCTTTTTTACAATTATTCAGCAGCAGAATGCATAAAACACCTAAAGCGGCAAAACTGATCCTTGGCAATTTGAATGTGTTTTTTTTCATAATTTATTTTACTTGTCAAAATGTTCCTCAAATTCATTTTCTTTCCCCAGCTGATCTACAATTTTCATGTGCACATGGTAATGTCCTTTAGGTGCAGCCGCAACATCAAGGTGTTTGTGAAAGTTGTAGCTGGTTAAGCCAACCATGGCCGCATCAGTAAATAGAAAATCCTTTTCCCAGGCCGAACCATGTACTTCCACTTCCACTCTGGCTATTTTATTAGTGGCATTAAGGTTGGCTTCAACATGTAAATCATTGCCCGCAGAATTTAAACCCACCTCAAAACCTGTAGCACCCGGAAGTGTCGGGTCATATTTTATTTCCAGCTCACTGGTCACTTCGGTTGTTCTTCCCAGCTGATCGGTCACTTTTATCGTTACCATATAATTTCCCACCGGGGCAGTGGCCGGAATGTCAATATGTTGATGGAAATTTGCGTTTTTTACGTTTGCAAAACCTTCAGTATAGTTTTGATTGAAGTTCCAACCTGTACCTGATTTCGGTTTAATGATTAAATCAACACCCGCTAAATTGCTCATTGCAAAAAGGTCCGCCTCAAGATGAATGTCGGTTCCAGGATAAGCGGTTTTGTTGTTGCCGGTACCAACTTCCAGATTTGTAATGGTTGGCGGGTCGGTAGGGCTTTCTTCTTTTTTACAAGCAGTAAAGGTTGCTGCAATCAGCATCAGCCCTAAAAAGGGTTTGGTAATTTTGTTCATCATGGATGTTTTGTTAAGGGATATATTAATTTGTATTATTTCGCAAATGGAATTTTAAGTGAAAGCACAATATTTCTCCCTGCTTCCGGAAGTTCGATAAGGCGATAGAAACTGGTATGATTTAAATAATTTGTGTTCAAGAGATTTTGAACCTGTACACTCAATTGCAAAGGACTTCCGTACACAGATAGCCGGGTTCCTGCTTGAATATGAATCACCTGATATCCGGGCGTTTTCTTTTCTGGGGGAACGATATTGTCCTGTTTGCTGGTTAAGCGATAATCAACGGAGAAATAAGTATCAGTCAACTTTTCGCCCAAGCTGGGAGCATAAGTCAGATTGAGCAGGGCAGATGCCGGTGGAGAAAAAGGCAATGTAAATCCTCTTTTATCTCCGGATAACTGTTTGGCACGTAAAAATTCCCCTAAAAACTGAGCGCTCAAGTGGTTGAAAATCTCATATTTAAACTGCACTTCTCCACCAAATCTTTGAACGCTGCTTTGTGCGTATTCAAAAATCTGATTACCGGCACCATAGGCATAATCATGCCCCGAAGTAGGGTTTAAATAAATATAATTTGGAAAATAGTTATAGAATGGGCTAAATTGAACAGACCATCTATCTGCAGTCAAGCCAAGGGTTAAATCTGCCTGATAAGATCGCTCTGGCAAGAGATCCGGATTTCCCTTTTCATAACTGAAATAGTGATAATTTACCCCGTTCGCACCCAACTCTTTGGCAATGGGCATCCTAAAGCTCTTACCGATATTAAGCTTTAAACTAAATTCCTCAAGATTGTAATTTACGCCGGCAGACCAAACCAGGCTATTAAAACTTCGTTTTAAATTGGCCGCACGTTGCAGGTTTTGTTGAATCGTTGTGCCGTTTATAGCAATTTCTGAAGGAAACCAATCGTTGTATTGGAACATGTCGATTTCTGCTCGATCGTAGCGTAACGCACCATGTAGCAATACATGCTCATTGATTTTAACTTTGTCATAAGCAAAAGCGCCGATGGTTTGCTGATTAAAGGCCGGCACTAAAAAACTCCAGCCATTAATGTGATTTTTTTGCGCCTCTGCATTTACCCCAACCGTTAATTCATGCGCATCGATGGTTATTTTGTCTCTTACATTGACCGAATAAACCGTTTTGTTAAATTCCCTTTCCAGGTCGCTGGGGATTTGAAAACTGGCAGGGTAAATTGCCGGCATAAAACCATGATTCACATACTGGCTAAATTCTTGCCTGAAGTTTTTCTGGTACCCTAATTCAAATTCAATCTTCTGATTTAACAATTGATAGGCAGACCTGTTAATCAGTTTGAAATGATTAACTGACTGATAGGGAAGTAAAATATCCCTGCTTGAGGCGTCGTGCAATTCCTCGTTCACACGTCTTGGTTCAAGTCCGTGCGCATTGGCAAAAAATCCACCTTTGGTAAAGGTATTGCTGAGGTAAAATACCGACCGGAACCTTTCACCCAGGTAGCCCGTATTGAAGTGTATTCCTGTTTCCCGTCCGGCTGTATTGCGTAGCCGATTTTGATATAAATTTACGGCATAATCGTAAACATAAACCTGATTCGTGGGTACACGGTAATCGCCATAATTCTGATAGGTAAACCGCGAATCGAAGAACCATTTTTTATTTCTGCCATATAAGTTGGTAGATGTGCCGTACAAATTATTGTTGCTCTTTGCAATTAAATCGACCGAACCTCCAATTGTGTTGGAAGCAGGAATAGCCACAGGGAGAATATCAATCACTCCTCCAATGGCATCAGCACCATAAATAAAGGAAGCAGAACCTTTGATTAATTCGATTTCACCGGTAGCAAACTGATCAATTTCCAAACCATGATCTGCGCCCCATTGCTGCCCTTCATGTTTAATTCCTTTATCAACAACTACCACACGGTTAAAGCCTAAACCTCTTATTAATGGTTTCGACTGGCCCGAACCAATGCCGATGGTTTTAATGCCGGGAAGGCGTTCTAAACTTTTCATCAGGCTGCCGCCAAGATTTCGCTGGATAAAATCCTGATTCACCACTTCAATATTCATTGATTCGGCCTTTTGCCGATCTTTTATGTGTTCATCTTTTATCGTGATATCACTCAACTGCCTGACATCTTTATCAAGTATCACTGTTTTAAACACGTCGTGGTCTGTGATCTCCACTTTCGTCCAATTTTTACTGAAGCCTACGGAAACCACCACCAAATGATAGTTCCCTTTTGGCAAACCGGTAAATAAAAACTCCCCTTTGTCGTTGGTGCCAACGGAAAGTGTAGTGTGTTCCAAATAAGCCGTAGCATTACTCACCGGGATTTTGCCGTGTAAAACTTTACCGCTAAGTCGAAATTGCTGAGCACACACTTGCCCAGCCAAAAAAAGGCAGCTGAAAAAAATAAAAATATAACGCATTACAAGAGGCCTTGGCCGATTGATTAATGGTCAGCACAATTCAATCATTGCAACTCACCATATTAAGAAATAAAGGAATCAGTGTAAAAAAGAAGACACCAAAGTGGCATTTATTTAGGCAACAGCAGGTGGACCTTTATTGGTAAAGCCTTGAAGCGTAAATTTGTAATTTCCTACAAACATACCTGTAGCGCTGATATTTGCTTTGGGTAAAGGAAAGGAAACGAAAAACGGGGGCGGTAATACTACATCTTTTCCATGTTTATGAAAAATGTAATCACAAACCGAACATTTCTCCGAGAAAGCAACACTTTCTTTTTGATCAACCACGCGTTCAATTTCACTGTTTTTATGCGCATGGATAATTTGAACAATTGAAATAAACAAAAAAGTACATACCAATAAAAGGCTTATTGCCTTTTCCCATGGTAATACCTGTTTTGTTTTAGATAGACTCATTACGCCACAAAGTTGCATTTAATTTTTATAAATACAAGTGTTGAGTTAAAAAAAATCATTTTAGCAGTAAACGGGAGAGGATTTTCATCCCTTGCTTTAAGCAAAGGCATTTTATTAAACTACTTTAATTTCTGGCAGCTGGCGATCTCCTAATTTTGTGATATGAGAAATATGAAAGAAACCATAGATCGCTACACTAGCGCGTGGAATGAAAAAACAATCGAGGCAGTGAAAGCTGCTTTTGCACACATCCTGGCTGATGAAATTACTTACCAGGACAAAAATACTCCTTTGGTTATTGGAATTGATGCATTTGTCGATCTGGTAATGTTGTCGCATGAGAAAGTTCCCGGCCGTACCTTTTCCCTATTGAGTGAGCCGGAATATTTTGATCATCACTGTTTCTATTCCTGGAAGATCAATATTCCCGGTCATGGTGAATTTGCAGGACAAGATTATGTCGAATATAACGATGAAAACAAGCTGACGAAGATTATAGGATTTGTTCCTACCTTGTAGCATGCTTTCTTTTGACAACATTTTCGCGAACTTTGCGCTTCACGTGAATCTTAATGCTGAAGAACAGGCTTATATACAGTCTGTTATTCAGTATACGGCATTAAATAAGAACGAAATACTGCTAGAAACCGGTAAAATATGTCGTAATCTATATTTCGTTGACAAAGGCAGCCTGCGCGTTTTTAACCGTGATAAAGAGGGTTTGGAGCATATTGTGCTTTTCTGTACCGAAAACTGGTGGGCTTCAGACATGACCAGCTTCTCGGGCCAGGTGCCAGCCTATTACAACATCTCCGCACTGGAAAATACTGAGCTGTTTTATTTTAGTTACTCTGCATTAGAGCAGTTATATATTGATGTTCCTAAAATGGAACGATTTTTTAGGATTCTGGCACAAAACGGTTTCAGCTTATATCAGCGGCGCATTAATTCAATCATTTCCAGGTCCGCCGAAGAACGTTATATGCAGTTTCAGCAACTTTATCCGAAACTGGAACAGCGCATCGCTCAGAAATATATTGCTTCTTATCTGGGTATTACGCCAGTTTTTTTAAGCATGATCCGTAAAAGGAAAGGTTAAAGTTGTTGTCTTAATCAAAATTCGGCTTACCCTATTCTAATAATACAATATTCATTATATCATCTTAAATTATGACAAAAGTTGTCTTTGCGGTTGAAGATTATTAAATGTTCCACAGCATATTTTGCTAATTATTCTTTCCAATATTAATCGTGAAATGGCATTATAAAGCATTGCATGGTATAAGTGGTTCACTCGTTAAATCGGAGAATTTGATGATTTATTGAATATAGAGATTTACCTAAAGTCTTAACTTGATAATTTTTTTTCTGTTGCTATCTTAAAGACTATTTGTTATGAACAGATTAGTTCTTATCGCGGTAAAACTTAACCATAGATACTCAGTAAAATCAACCAGGCAACGAAGCCAACCGGTGCCAGCACCCCTGCACTTATAAAAAATGATTTCATAAACTCTTTCTTGCCCAGAACCAGAAAAACAACTCCGGCAATCAGGTTTAGCACCACATGTAAAAAAATACACAAACCCATACCAATGGCTATGCTAAACCCTCTATCTGCAATGGCACTTGTACGGACGATAAGCAAAGCATATACCGCAAATACCAATAAGTTTATACCTATAATTTTGAACATTACTTAAATTTATCGCCCATCAATACCTTAAGTTAGCGTATTTAAGGCTAACCATCAAGCAATGAGAAACTTATTTCGCGAGTACCACCAGATTCATAGGTGCAATCGTTACCGACTTAACCGTTTTATTTGAAAAGACCTCTTTATACTGGCTACCCTGTAATTTTGCACCTTTATACTGTATAGGCTGATCAGAACGGTTTACAAGCACCAGTACTTCCTCGTTATTATATTTCCGGCTGAAAACATAGAATCTTTGGGCATCATTCTTTTCAATTGTGGTAAAGTCTCCAAGTTGCAGCGATTTGTATTTTTTGCGCAATCCCATAAACTTCTGGTACCATTCAAAAAGATCCCTATTAAAGGCAACGTTATCGGCCTCATGTCTGGTCTGGTCCGGGTTGTGGGTTTCGGGATCGTATTTTTTGCTTTCCCAAATCATCGGCTTGCGGCAGTCAGGGTCATTGCCACCCCAAATACCTGCCTCATCTCCATAAAAAATCATCGGCGAGCCTGAATAGAGCATCTGAAAAGCAGCAATCAGTTTTTGTTTCTGTATCTGACTGGCCGTAGGCTTACGGGCATTATAAGTCTTGTTATTGCTCTTCTGGCTCCAGTTAAAATAATTTCCCCAATCGCCAAATTTCAACCCATCAGGATTAGCAACAGCACTTGCCAGGCGGGTGGCGTCGTGACTGTTCATCAGGTTCTGCATGTTTAGCGCCACATCATTTCCAAAGGCCTCACGCAGTTCTTTCAAACGGGCGTCGAATGCTGTTACCGAAGACCCGGTTTTGTCCTGGATGAAAAAATCGTGCATAATGAACGCAAAATTGTAATTCATCGTCGCATCAAACTCATCACCCTGCAGGTAAGGTTTTGTCTGATCTATAGGATAAACCAACTCTGCAGTCATGTAAGCGGTTGGGTTGATGCTGCGCACCCATTTTCTCCAGTCTTTCCAAAATGGATGACCCACATCATATGCCACATCCAGGCGCCAACCATCAATCCCATCTTTTGTGCCCTTATCCATAGGGTTCATCCAGCGTTTAGTGGCGTTAAAAATATATTTTTTTGGGCCAGCCACAATACCATGCTCATCTTCCTTAAATTCTGGCAATGTCTTTACTCCAAACCATCCGTTATAATCAAAAGTTGTACCCTTGGCGACGTCGTTCCAGCTCTTCACCATAAACCAATTTGCGTATGGCGAAGCTTGCTGGTTTTTCTCCACATCGCGGAAGGCAAAACTTTTCACACCCATGTGGTTAAATACACCGTCAAAAATGATGCGCATATTGCGGGTATGAACCTCTTTAATCAGTCTTAAGGCTAAAAGATCGGCCTTCGTCCATACCCAGGTTTTTACGTCCAGCGGATTTTCCGTTTCCATCAAAGCGATATCTCCTTTAGGGTCGGGGCCAAAGGTAGGATCAACGTGGTGGTAACAAAGGGCGTCATATTTATGAGAGGAGGGAGACCAGAAAATTGGCGTCATGTAAATGGCATCAACCCCTAAAGATTTAATGTAATCCAGTTTATCGATAACGCCCTTTAAGTCACCACCATACCGGCGACGTTGCAGGTTGTAGTAAATGTCCTTGCCGTTTTGCTGCTCGTAAGGCTGCAATTCATACCAGTCGCTCGTCCATGGATGGATCTGAAAAGGTGAGGTGGTATTAAACGGGTAAGCCCCGTCCTGATCTTCTGCTTTTGGATCATTGGAAGGGTCACCATTGTTAAAACGTTCCGGAAAAATCTGGTACCATACAATCCCCTTGCTCCATTCAGGCGTAAAACTTTTTTGGGCGAAAGAAGTAACAGATATTAATATTAGTCCGCCCAATAAGGCTGATCTGAGTATATTCTTCATAAAAAATTAATGTATGGAATCATTTACCTACCCTTAGGTAATTTCATCTACGGCGCAATGATAAGCAAAAACATTTGTACAAGTTGTTCATGAACTGTTATGGTTACACTAAAAAAAATAGCAGAATTGTGCTATGAGACTTATGAGCGGTAAAAATAAGCAATGTGTTTTTGATAAAAAAACAGGCACGTTTACGATTTATCATCCTCCGGTTGAAACCATACTGCAGTCCATCTCCAATGGTTCTTGCTCGAAGATGTGGTCGTGATTATCAAGCATACCGAAATACAGGTTGTGCTGACAGAGTGTGATGTTAATCTTTTCGATCGCCGATTCGTCTAAACCCGGGGTGGTGCGCAAGGTTTCCATGTTGCTGTTTAATAAATCGATAATGGTATCAATTCCTTCCATTTCCAAAGGTCTATAAATCCGCCGGGAGGGAAATAACACATACAGGTGCCAGGAGCAAATGGTGCGAACGATGTTTTTATCATCTGCAGATAAATCAGGTGCTATTTCCAATGCTGTATGCAGCTGCGTTAAACAATTGCGCAACAAGTACAAATGATTAAAAAAGTTCGTTACCGTTCGTGGAATGGTACTTATTTGATTATAGCTGGATCGAAAGCCGATGAGCTTGGCATTATATTCGGTATAACTTTGTTCTATTATCATATTCATCCATGAGCATACAAAAAACATAGCCCCCTGTTAGCTCAAAAGCCGTAGGATAGCTATGGTGTTACGCACATATGGGATGTCTAAAAGGTGTAATCGGGATGAGAAGCTCAACGCTTATGGTTTAAACTTAGAAAATATTTTGATTATATCCAATTGAAAGATGTTTATACCTCCGATAATTTTTGTTTGATCCTCAAACATTGTTATCATCAATACGGATACTTTACCTTCTTATTTATGCCGGGTTAGATACGACACCGTAGGCAATGTTACAATCAATTTAATGAGTGAAGCTAAATATTTCCTTGATACTAAACATCTTAGAATTGGGATGCAATAATATATTATATACTTTGTGTATATAAAATGTTTTGTATATATTTACTTTATAAGATATTACGGAATGAAAAAGAACATTGATATTGATGAAAGTCTTCTAACTAAATTAAAAATATTGTCTGTTTTTGAAGAGGTGAGCGTTAAATCAGTTATGGAAAAGGCTGTTTCTTTTTATGTAGAATATAAAGAAAAAGAGCGGTTGAAGACATTGTCTGAAGAAGATAAAGAGGATTTGGGTTTATTATTACTTATGCAACAAGCAGATAGAAGTGATATAGTAAGCCGTGAGGAATTAATGAAGGCTTTGGACTAATGGACATTATTTTTTTACGAAGTTTTTTAAATGATATCCAGAAACTCAACGATAAAAAATTGAAATCTAAAATCAAAGAATTCATTTTAGAGATTGAAAATGCTGAAAGCTTAGAAGAACTTGCAAATATTAAAAAAATGAGAGGTTTTTCTACCGCTTATCTTTGGAGGATAGGGGATTATCGATTGGGATTCTATAAGAATGAAAACACTATTGAGTTAGCCCGTTTTGTAAAAAGAAACGACATATACAAGATATTTCCCTAATTGCACCAGTGATAGCAATTGTAAAAATTGATGTATGCGATAAGCACAAAAGTAAATTGTAAATGATATCTACCGCCTTATTTGCTAGTCTTCAGCTTGATCAAATCAAAAGATAAAGCATCAATACTATCATTAACATCAAACACATTTGATAAGATAACGACTGCCTTTTTTTCTTTAACATTCATTACAAGCGAAGATGAATATCCGCCTGTTCCGCCGTTGTGCCAACATAATTCGTCGCCATTTGTAGATTCAACTTTGTGCCAACCTAAACCAATTTTGGTATCTCCTTTAATTACGAAAGTTGTTGTTCTCGTCATTGCAAGTTCTTTGTTGTCAGGATTGAATTGTGCATTTGCAAACTTCGCTAAATCTTCTGTTGTAGATAATATCCCGCCAGCAGCAAACAATACGTCAAAATCCCAATTCGATACGATCTCACCATTCTTACTAAGTCCCTTCACCAATCTATTCCCCAAATTTTTTGAACTTGTGACTGAATTTGTCATTTTATATTTATCGAAAACTTTCTTTTGTAACAGGTTCTGGAAGCTTGTTTTCTGAGACAAGCCTAGCGTATAGCCCAGTAGCCCGGCGCCGACGTTTGAATATGAATAGCTCGTGGATGGTTTATTTTCAAGTTTCACTACACTTTTAAGATACGCTTCAATTTTATTTTTATCATAAGTCTTATATGGATTTTGATCATTTGATGAATCCAAATTCTCAGGCAATCGGGGTAATCCAGATGTATGATTAGCTAAGCTTTCAAAAGTCAATTTGATACTGTCTTTGAAAGGAAATGGATAATATGAATTAATTTTATCCGTTAATTTAAGCTTCTTACTTTCAACAAGTGAGGCTAACACTGTTGAATTAAAAACCTTTGTTATTGAGCCGATTTCAAACAAATTACTCTGATTTATGGCAGGCTTTATGGTGTCATTTATTTTGATGATTCCATAATAATTGGTTATTCCATTCTGGATGATGGCAATAGAAAGTTGCGCCTTATTAGGTAAATCTTTGGATTTTGCAAAAACGATATCGCCAATTTCCTTCGGATAACTGCCCAATGAATTTACAGTGTTGTTTTCACGTACCTGGAGGTTTTTGTAAGGTTTTATAAAAAAACCATTAATTTGGTTTTGATCATTCAGCGAAATGTTTACCGCCATAACCAATTTTTCAAATTTAGTTTTATACAGTGCATAAGTTTCCTGTTGAAAGCTGACGAACTCCATACTATCTATATTACCTGCCTGGTTTTTCACATTGATTAGAAACTCTTTTGTTTTCTCAAGAGGCAATGCTTTTTTCATTTCTTGTGAGAAATGATTAAAAATCTCATCGTATTTATTCGCATTGTAGTTCCGCTGAAAATCTTCACCCGCAGCCTTATAATTTTTGTTCTGACCGAAAGCAAGGTTGGTAATAAAAATCGCTATTAGGGCGGCAAGGAGTCTTCTCATGGATTTGTTATATTATAATACCACTAACTTATGCATAAATCTTAAACAATTACATCTTACATCATATAGCCATGCTATTTATTTCTATGCATTTATTATGCTTAATAAGCTAGCTAACAACATCCCGGTACCATATGGCTTTACGCAGTGAATATAACCGGACTTGTCCGTCTGGAGGAGTGCTCATTTGCTCTTCATTGTAGCCTAGTTTATTTTTTTGAAGATGCCTGGCATTGTTTGCGTATCAACATCTGTCATATCAACCAGCTTTAAAGATTTTACCATTTTCATAGTGATGGTTTTATAGTGCTGAAAATGTGGAGTTTTCAAATGTGACTGGTAAGCTTCTTTGTTGGCATAGATTTCGACAATTCTAACCTGAACCGGATTTTCTTTTTGATACATCGCGAACAGCGCTATAACCCCTGGTTCAATTTTCACTGATACAGCTGATTCTTCTTTAAGGATCGATTTGTATTCTTCCAGAAACTCGGGTAGTACCTCAATTTCGGAAATGCGAACCATCATGTCAGCTGCTATAAGCGGAAGTTCAGGTTTACTTATTAATTTATATAAAACGTTTGCCTGAGTTTTGCTTACTAACTTTGCGATCATGTTTGCAATCTCTACGAGTTGTCCATTCGTGATGCCGGTATTGATTCCCATTTTGATGTGGGCTTGAAGCTGTGGTTCAACACCCGGCATCGCAGCCAATGCTGATATTGTGACTAATTCTCTTTGCTGATAGGTAAGCACATCACTTTCAAAAATATCGCCGAACAAATGCTCCTTCAAAAATGCATCAACCCTGGGTGCGAAGTCACCAAAACCTTGCGCAGGCTTAGCCTGTGGCGTTCCTGTTAGCTGTTCCAGGACTTTCCTGCCCTGTTCGTATTTATCAGCTGTGTCACTTCTATTAGTTGTTGCCGGGCCTTGTTTATCAATAATTCCTTTCAATTTTCTCTCCTCCAATACTCCCATAAAAGTATTGATTGCGTTAAGGCTCCGGGGGAAACCACAATACGCGTACAGCTGAACGAGGACTTCTTTCGTTTCATTGACCGTAAGGCCCTCATCCAGTGCGATATGAAGTTGAGTGTTGAGATTTTCCAAATCTCCCTTTGCAGTAAGAACGGAAATCGTTACCAGACTTCTCTGTATTGGATTAAGATCCGAAGTTTTAGATATTGTTTGTGCGTTCATGATTGTCCTTCCAACTATGATTAAAATGAAACAAAGCATCCATTTGAAAAACTTGATTTTACTCATGGTTTTTGTAATTAATTATTTATTTACTGCGTCAAATTCTTCGTCGCTCACTGGTTTAAGCCAGGTAACATTCTCTTCTCCTTTGTAGTTGCTTATGGCAATATGTACCATCCGGGTATTCGCCGTTGCTCCGTGCCAGTGCGTTATATTCTCTGCAATATTAACTACATCACCTTTTTTTATTGATTGAGCAGATTTACCTTTTTCCTGGTAAAAGCCTTCTCCCTCAGTCACAATCAGTACCTGACCCTTAGGATGTGTATGCCAATTGGTTCTCGCTCCCGGTTCAAAAGTTACACTCCCCAGTGCAAATTCGTTGTTCCTGTCTTTTGCGAGTAAAGGCTTTAAGAATGCATCACCTGTAAAATATCCGTTCTCCAATTTGTCGCCTTTTGGAAAAAGCGAGTTCTCTGTTTGTGTTTCCATAGTTTTATTTTTTATATTTTGATAACAAGCTGTGGTTAGTGTAATCATAACTAACAGCATTATTAAATTTTTGATGTTTATTTTCATTTTATTTTCCAGTTCTATTTTTACTGCGAAGGTACCGCTGCCTGTGAATACCTCCATTCCAGCTAAAGCATGTAACTGAAGGCGAACAATATATGTAGCATCTAGGTCAATCTCGCATCTTTGGAGATTTAATTGTTAAATTCTCTTAATAAATCTAGCAGGCACACCTGCGACAACAGTATTTGTTGCTACGTCTTTTGAAACAACGGCTCCGGCGGCAACTACAGCATTTTCTCCGACGGTAATCCCCGGAAGTATGGTGGCTCCTGCACCAATCCACGCATTTCGTTTGATCACAATCGGCTTTGTAAGCAAAGCGCTTCTATCTGCCGGATCCAATGGATGATTTTCGGTCACAAGGTTAACCCTCGGCCCGATTAGTACATCATCTTCGATGGTGATACCGCCCATATCGAGAAATGAGCATGCATGGTTGATGAAGACGTTCTTGCCTATCGCGATAAACTTTCCGAAGTTGGTATAAAACGGAGCAAAAATTGTCGTGCTTTCATCAATTCTGGTACTAATGATCTCGCTAAGTAGATCACGCATGGAATTGATGTCAGCCGCATTATTCAGCTGCCCGGAAAGCTTGATGGTTCTTCCCACCACTTCATTTATTTGATAATATTCAGGGTCGTTTAAACGAATGAGTTCACCTGATCTTAACCTTTCTAAAATATTTACTTGTTCATCTGCTGGATTCATTATCATCGAATTTGATTTGAAATACTGCTCCTGGTGAGCTTGCCCTTCTAAAATTTGTAATGCAAATATCGGCAGCAGTGCTGGCTTCGGTGTTATACAGAATACTGTTTTGTTTACCACTTTTACGGATTCTCTATTACACGTGAACTACGAAGATTCATTTTTGCTAAATTTGATCTATAAACCAATGATATAGCAGAGGTAAAAAGATTGGACACTGTTCGCCAGTATAATGATTATGTCGGGGTAGATACACTGCATCCCTTAGTTAGTGTGGTTAATTTCAACGAAATTCCAACCATTATCCACTATCGACATTACATGGGTATCTATGCCATATTTTTCAAGAATATCAAATGTGGCAACATGACTTATGGTTGCCAAACCTATGATTATGAGGATGGAACCATGGTATTTGTTCAACCAGGACAGGTCTACGGAATAGACAGCAATGGCAAAGCAGTGATTCCGTCAGGATATGGACTGGTATTTCATCCTGATCTGCTAAAGGGTACGCATCTCGGGAAAACCATAGGGGAGTATACCTTCTTTTCGTATGAAGTTAATGAGGCACTTCACCTCTCTAAAAAGGAGAAAGAGACGATAATGGATTCCCTGAAAAAGATTTCTGCAGAAATCGAGCAGAACATCGACAAGCACAGCAAGACGCTGATCGTTTCAAACATCGAACTCTTCCTGAACTATTGTATGCGCTTCTACGATCGCCAGGTTATCACCCGTAGCCATGCAAATAAGGATATCCTGATCCGCTTCGAAACCCTTTTGATCGATTATTTCCAGTCTGGCAAGGCTTCAGCGCTAGGTCTTCCAAGCGTGGCCTATTGTGCAGATCAGTTGCACCTCTCACCGAACTATTTTGGCGACCTGACAAGAAGGAAACCGGCAGTACCGCACTGGATTACATCCAAACCAAAATGATAGACCAGGCAAAAACCTATATTTTTGATCGCTCAAGAACCGTCAATGAAATTGCAAGCAATCTCGGCTTTAAATATCAACAGCATTTTACCAGGATTTTTAAGCAAAAAACCGGCATGACGCCGAATGAGTACAGAAATCTAAATTAACGTAAATCAAAGATCATAATGCCAATTAACGAAAAGATATATAACATTATTAAACCTGGTTAAATTCATCCACATCAATGGATGAATACCATGATGTATATTGAATAAACTGCATGGTAAGCGTTAGCTAAGCGAGGTTGATCGTCTCACAATGAAATAGCCAAACCCTCCAAGTCCAACAAAAATTATCGGCATATAATCATCAATGGGGCATTGTTGGATGCTAAAGTTTACAACCCTTCCATTTTGATAATAATTATTAGGGTACTGGGTACCGCCTCCTTTATATTCAACCCAGCATCCGGCTCCAGGCACATCAGTAACATTCGTAGCATAAGTGGTCGAAGATGCGGCTCCGGATGAACAGTTTAGCCGATACGGATTGTCGTTGGTGTAAAATTTACCAGGCGTCTCGCCTGGTTGAGGGGTTGAATATATCAGATCTACAGCGCTTCTTCCAGCACTTCCTGCGGGAGGTACAAGGCAGCCAGTTTCGGCAAATACAGAAGTCGCAGCGCATACCATTAGCATGGAGGCGACAATTAAACGGAAAGGGATAGACATTGTGTAAAGGTACTTTTTTTATTTTTTTGTATGATAAGTTATACGGGTATTTTGTAAAAATGGATTGATTTATTGGCCATAAAAGTTTATTAAAACTTTTAGATGACAAATGGTGTTAACTTATCATCTATCCCTTATTTATGCGATCTATAATCTCGGCTTACGACTGGCTTGCCGTCAAAGCTTGCGTAATGTTTAATGAAACAAAATTCATTAGCTATTGCAAAAACGTTTCCCTTTTTCTACTGGCTTTATTTATTATTATCATTTTATTGATGACAGGGATACTGGCTGAGTCATTTGATGAGCTATTTTTTCGCTAAATCCAGCGCCATCTCATGAAAATCAGATTAACTCTTGCTGCATTATTGATCATTTTCGTAACGCAATCCAGTTCAGCCCAGGGCTGCCTGATCAACAACTACGATCAATTTGATAAGGTGTTTAATAAACCCACTGCTGCAGGCGCAACAACATTTATTCCTGGGAATGGAAATAACTATGTCAATTATACGGGTACCTGTGGACCTCATACCTATATTCAGGTTTTCGGAGCGCCAAGTGGCAGCTGTTCGGTAACCGAAAACCAGGTCACAAAAACGGGTCAGTATTACACAAATGTTTCACAACCATTCACACAGGCGTGCAACGTACCACTTGACGACAATATCTGTTGGTTGTTATTATCTACTGGCATGTTGACTTATTATTTTATAAAAAGAGAAGATCAGCTTTTCAAGCATTACGAGCGTAGAATGTAGATTCTGATCTTCATGTACTGGCAACTAAGAGCATTGTCATTCACAATATTTTTCAGTTAAAAGACTGTCTGAATTCCTTTGGCGAAAGATTTGTTTTTACCTTAAAAAGTTTGCTAAATGACTGGATATGCTCAAATCCCAATGAGTAGGAGATTTCACTAATCGTCAATTGCGATGTAGATAATTTTTCCTTTGCTTTCTCAATCAGTTTATCGTGTATAAGTTGCTGTGTAGTTTGTCCCGTTAGCATTTGAAATAAACTGGAAAGATATTTCGGGGAAACATTCAGCTGTTGTGCAATGTGTTGAACGGTTGGCAAACCTACATCAATTAAATTTTCCCGGTTAAAATAATCGTTTATTAAAACCTCAAAATCTTTCAATATCTGATGGTTACTTTTTTCTCTGGTAATAAACTGACGGCTGTAAAACCTATCAGCGTAATTCAAAAGAGTTTCAATCTGAGAGATGATAATGTGTTTGGTGAATTTGTCAATGTTGGATTGGGTTTCCTTTTTGATATTTTGAATAATATGGTTGATGGTTTCCTCTTCTTTTTCAGAAAGAAAAAGCGCTTCGTTTAGTGTGTAACCCCAAAAATCATAATTATTGATCGTTTTTGCCAAAGATGTATTCCAGATAAAATCAGGATGGACATAAATAGCCCATCCTGATTTCTTCACTTCTTTATCTTTGTTGTCAGCAGTCATGCTAAAAACTTGTTTGGGCGACATAAAAGACATCACACCTTCATTAAAATCAAACGGTTGCTGTCCGTATTTTACTTTGACATTGTGCATTCTTTTCACAGCTATCGAATAAAAATCCAATATCAAATGTTCTGAATTGCCGCCGTGCGAATCCGGATGTGCATCTGCAACATTTATGACGCTAATGAGCGGATGGTCTGGTTGTGGCAGATTCGTATATTCGTGGAATTCACTGATGGTTTTAATATGCTTCATTAGTCTTGTTCTCTTACCTGCAATATTACTTTCCCGTTAACAGATTTACTTTCCATTAACTGGTGAGCTTCAACAGCATCACGCAGTGCGAAGATTTTACCTTGTGGAACTTTTACCTGTCCTGACTCTATAAGTTTTGCGATTTCTTCCAAAGATTCTTTTCTTGCCTGGTTGGCGGAAAGTTCACCCTTACAATTCTTTTTGTTAAGCGCATGAATTACTTCATCATTAAAAGCGAAATCGGTATTTACGCTCACAAAAATACCACTCTGCTTTAAAACTTGTACAGATTTTATCCGTTCATTGTTATCGCGAACAGATGAAACTTCTAACACAATATCGACTTCCTGTACTAAATCTTCAAATTTTTGTGTTCTGTAATCGATCAATTCATCTGCGCCGATTTGTTTAAGGTAATCAAAGTTATTTGCAGATGCAGTTCCTATTACATAAGCTCCTATTGATTTTGAAAACTGCACAGCAAAACCACCTACACTGCCTGATGCACCTTGAATTAAAATCCGTTGACCCATTTTTAATTTTCCAAATTCAAACATGGCAGTCCACGCTGTAAGTGCCGCCAATGGAATTCCTGCTGCATCATTAAAACAGATATTCTTTGGTTTAATTGCAAATTGTGATGCCTTTGCAACAACATATTCTGCATAACTCCCGTCGCCGGGGAAATTCGGTACCCCGTAAACGGCATCTCCTTTTTGAAATCCGGTTACTTCATCGCCCAATTCTTCTATAGTTCCTGCTGTGTCCCAACCTAGCGTCATCGGCAAGCTGAGAAGGGAGCTTAGTGCAGCATTACTGCCGGCACGAACCACTAGATCTACAGGATTTATGCCGCTTGCATATACTTTCACCAAAATTTCATCCGGTTTAGGTACAGGCCTGTCTATTTCTTTTAATTCCATTACTTTCGGTAGTCCGAATTCGCTAATTCTAATTGCTTTCATAAACCTTATTTTTCTCGTGAATAAATTGCTTATCAGGATTCTAATTGAGAGGAGTTTGTTCTTTTAAATACTCTTCATCTGTTGTTTTTGTAAAAGCCACACAGCGTTTCTATTTTCACACTTGTGAGTAGCAGCGTAAGTAAGTGTTTGATTATTCGTCGTGCCATTTCTGGTGCTTCGATGGTAGGAGGGCTTCCTGCTTGGTTAATCTTAACTTTTTCCATTTTGCTACATTTCATTTTCTTTGTGAAACAAAGGTTAGAAATGATTGAAAGACGGAGTTAGCCAAAACACCTTTTGTTTAAGTCAAAAAACCAGTTAAAATTTGAATTTATTTGTAATGCTTTTTTTCGGTCTTTTCAGTATTATTACCAACAACGGCCCGAAATAGTAATAGGTCATCGTGATTTATCAAAATGCAAATGTTTACAGATTCAATCAATAGCTAAATTCTGAAAGATGAAATACCTACCAACATTACTGCTCTTTTTCACTGTAACCCTCAGCTTTGCTCAACAGGAATACCAGGTTAATGTAGAAGTAAAAGGAAGAACTAAATATAAATATGCATATTTCTATACCTGGACTGATGGGTCTATGCAAAAACAAGATCTGATCAATAACAAGGCAGTCTTTAGAGGTCATTACAAGCCCATCACGGACGATGACAGCTATCAAGCTGCCGTCGTCATAATAAGTGACGAAAATATACCAGAAAAGGATTTATTAAAAAATAAGGCAAGAAATAGACGCGATTTTCTGTTGGAGCACACCGTTGATGTTGGTTTTGATAGTGATAATAAGCACTTTTCTGTGCAAGGAGGATTGCTAAATAAGGCACAAAATGTATTTCAGGAAAATGAATGGAAATTTTCCCTGAAAGAGGACAGTTTGATTAAGATTGCAGATGCTCAGTATTCAGATCCTCAGTTAAGGGAAAAGGAAAGAAAGAAAGTCAGGCGTAACATTTTCTTAGCGGAAAAGGACAGCACATTAAACCTTATCAGGGAAAATATTGATTCGAAGGTATCACTTCAAAAATTTATTATTTATGCCATGGTTCCCTTCCGGCCTGTAGCGGAATTAAGAGATGTGTTCAGCGGATTTTCTAATGAGGTGAAGAGGAGTAAAAAAGGTCAATATGTCGATAGCCTGTTAAGTGTACAAGAGAATATGTCGAAAGATGGAATAGAGGTTGGCGAGCTTATGCCGGTTTTTTCTCTACCTAATACAAAAGGGACTTTGCTAAATAGTACGGATTTATTTAACAAATACACATTAATCGATTTCTGGGCCAGTTGGTGTACTCCCTGCAGGGCTGAAACTCCAAATCTTATATCTGCATACAAAAAATTTCATAAAAAAGGTTTCAATATAGTGGCTGTTTCAATTGACAAGGAAAAAGACAAGGCCAAATGGCTGGCCGCGATCGAAAAAGATAAGGCCGATGTTTGGGAAAACCTATTTAATGCTGGTGGAACAGATAACATAGCCAAAAAACTTGGTATAAACGCCATCCCGGCCAATTACCTAATAGATACTAATGGAAAAATTATTGCTAAAAACCTGAGAGGTGGCGAGCTCGGGAAATTACTAGAAAAGCTATTGCCATAATGCAAAGCAATTCTTTGAATTTTATCAATCTTCAATTGTTCAACAACCTGTTGGATAATTATTTTTTTGTTGCCTGTAGCCATTCAGCCACGATGTCTGCTAATTCTACTTTTCCGTTTTCAATGTCAAGTAAACTTTTGAAAGTTACAACTGCCCGGTCATTTTCTTTCCAAACCAACATTTTGCTTTTATTTGATATTAATTTTTCTTTGGGCTGTATCTGCTTTTTAACTCCTCTGTGAAAAATAAGGGAGGCTTGTTTTATTGGAGGTTGAATTTTCATTGTAATTCTGTCTTCATTATTAAAGGAATAATTTGGTCCATTCCATTTTATATTTTCTGTCAAGGCTGTGTTTGATGATAAAATACAGATCCTCAATTGTTCAATTTCATTTCTAAACGGATGGTTTTGCACATCCAGGAAGTCTGTTACTTCACCATTCATATTGCTTTCCTCTGTCATTTTATTTTTTTAAGTTTTTTGTCGGTTCAATCCATATAAATAACTCCATTGTGCATGGGCAAGATCTTTCTGCCTAAAATTTTGTGCTATTTACCTTTATTCCCTGATTGCTCTCTTGACTGGAACAACCAAATGTATTTGACCCTGCATCGCCGAATTTATAAACGTAAGATATTTAACGAGTTGATGCAAATTTTAGTTCCCGCACTGCCTAATTCTTATTTAGCCTTTTCTATTTGATACACCAATTTTTTTGGAGAACCGAGATAGGCAATTTCAGATTTAAGTGAATCAAATTGTTTCTAATCGACCAGATACCAACGCTGTATTTTCCTTTTGTTTATGATCATCGATAAGCAATGTAAAATGTTCATAAACTATTTTGTTTTTACTAAAAAAGTTAGCAAACTTTGTGTTATGAAAGTTGTGAACGGTACAAATCAGCAAAGCGATTTTGATAAACAAGCAGGCGTGTTTACCAGTATGTCGATAGTGGGTGAAGCAAGAAGGGCCAACTGCTGGCTCTACAATAAACTGAATAATACCTGGTACACCCCGGAAGAGTTTTATGAAAAGTATTCCAATTACAGGGATACCAACTTCAACATCCGAACCTTACTTGAAAACATTTCAATCATTGATCCAAACAAGGGTATAAAAGCTTATCACAAAGCATTAGCCGATAAGTTAGCCAGATTCGAAATTGAAACAAAAGAACTTCGTGAAAGGGGAGAGGCTTTTTCACAACGCGTTATCGCATATTACCAGGCAAAATCAAAAGATAAATTCAAATAATGAACGTAAAAGCAGCAACCGTAAAAACGGAAATCAAAATAGGATCTGATATCATTAGTATTGAGCCTGTAAAAGGTGATCAAAATCTTTTCAGAATCCACATACAGCAACGGTTTAAAGGCTACATCCTACGTAAAGATGGCAAATACTCCAAAACAGAAGGTAGCGATATTCACGATTTAATTTTTGCACGACTATGCCATCACTTATCTCAATGAAATTGATCAGCCCCTTTCATTTCTACTGCACTTTCCCTGCAAAACCGCCTTTTTCTGCATATTGATAAGCCGCCTGAATTTCTTCGAATTGAAAAACTTTATTGATTTTGACTAAAATTACACTAGACGGGATTAAGGATTATTTAGATTCAAATCCACCTGCATTGAGTAATAGGGTGAAGTCCCGGAAAAGCTATCTACAAGTTTACTGCCATTTAATTCCCCACTTATGCAAGTCGTCGATGATCTTTAATAGGTCGAGACCTTTATCATTTACGAAATAATGGATGCGTTTTGGAGCCGTTTCCTTAATAATGTGCTTATCGATGAGTGTCTCGCTCACCAGTTCAGCAAGCCGCTTTCCAAGGATCTGGTCAGACAACGAGGGGAAGGCTATTTTTAAAGAACTGAATTGATTGGTGCCTGCAGCAATTTTGTGAAGGATCTGCATCTTCCATCTCGGGCTTATATCTCTTAATACGTCGTTCACTTCACAGGCCAGGCTAAGGGCAGTGATATTACAGGCGTTAGATGTTCCGGGTTTAAGCTTACTTGACATATGAAATTAGATAAAGGCTCACTTTTGGGTGAGTTATTGTATAACCTGGTGACTGTAGCGATTTTTGTACAAAATTAAAAATATGAAAACACATATCATTCACAAGAAGTCATTTTACTTCATCCTGATCTTAGTTATATCAGCTTTCAATATTAAGGCGCAGTCTCTACAAAAACAGCCTGTTTTTGTCTTGGTCCATGGTGCATTCCATGGAGGTTGGTGTTGGCAGAACGTAAGCAAAGAATTACGTGCAAAAGGAGACATAGTCTATACGCCGACCTTAAGCGGCCTGGCAGAACGTAAGCACACGCTAAATGATCAAATAGATCTCAATACGCACATTGCTGATATAGTAAACTTTATCATTGCTGAGGACCTTTATGAAGTAATCCTGGTAGGCCACAGCTACGGCGGAGCGGTTATCGCAGGTGTGGCAGATAAGATACCCGGACGTTTATCTAAGCTTGTCTTTCTTGATGCTATGCTGATGGAAAATGGACAGAGTGCATTGGATGTGAGTCCTGAAGACATTAAGCAATATTTTATCAAGGCCGCAAAGGATAATGATAGGGGATTGAGTATTCCCTACTTTACAAGCGATTTTTTTGGTGTTACCAATCCAAAAGATGTTAAGTGGGTCAATGACCGTCTCACCAATCAACCCTTCAAAACATTTTCTCAGCCATTAGTGTTGAAAAACGCTTTCGGTAATCATAAGCCATTAGTATATATCGCATGTACAAAGCCTGAACTGCGCGCAATCCAGCCTTTTGCAGATCGGACAAAGGCAAGCAAGGACTGGAAGTATCTGGAGCTCGAAACCGGCCATGATGCCATGATTACAATGCCCCTATTATTATGTAATATGCTGCAAAAGTTAATTTCTGATTAGTTCACTTCAGAGTGCCGCACAAATTTTACACAATTAGGGCTATCTAACACTTGCTTTCATTGGTCATATCATTTGATTTTGTTTTGAATATGGTTATTGTCTGAAAGATTGCAAGAAAAAGGGGCATGTATGTGGAACTTATTGATCTGAGCCTAGTTATGTACGATGATTATACAGGAGCATAATATCATTCCAAATCAAAAGGATTGACAATCTTATCAAACATTTATATATTAGGATATGCTAGTCTTATTCACAATATCGCACCAAAGCTTTCTTCCGCCTGTGCAAGTCTTTATCGAGTTCACGCAGGTCAACTCTTATTAATTTCATCTTTAGTGTGGTCATAAATCACAAAAAGAGCCCTGTACATTATATTTAGCATAGAATTTCTTAAAATCGTTCCTAAACACCTCCTTTGGAAGATTATTAAAGAACTGGTAGCTATTAAAAACAAGGAGAATAAAAAATATATTTAATCCTGGTACAGCGTGAGGTTGTTACCGGTGTTTCTTATTATTGATCTATTTATTAGGTAAGCTACTATGATATTTGGAACCCAACATAGCCATGCAACTGTAACATAAGCACGTTCAAAGGAGCCATAAAAAATCACTAGCAAAGGAAGATATATTCTTAATGTAATTGCCGAACAACAAGCTGCATAACTGTAAACCATCATTACCCTATGGTTCAGAACATTACCTCGAATTATCGATAGAAAACCAATTAAAGTGCTTGAAAACCAAATGACTGATAATGATATGAACCCTAAAGACGATGCGGTACCTCCGGTAGCAGAAAGTGCAATGTAAAAGCCTGACAAAGCCGATATCAAGCATGCCGTGGTGTAAATCTTACCAATTATTCTATGGCGCTTCGGATATTTGATTCTTATCTCGTCATAAAATTGCGCCCATCCGATCAATAATGACAATCCCCCCAATATAATATGGATATAAAAGGCTGTGTTCCAGCCTATATTTGAAAGTAGTGCGTCAGACTTCGATTGTAACAGGCCGAATTTTCGATCTAAAAAGAAATAAATTAGTGGATATAAACCGATAATAACTGACACTATCGATAGCAATGTTAAAGAAAGTCTTTTCATTTGGAGTATTGAACTAAAATGATCACATCGGGAAATAAATTATCCGCCGCTAAGTTAATGTAAGTATCCCAAAAATATACAGGTGCAAAGTAAATTATAATTCCAGTGCAGATAGGAACAGTTGTCGCAGAAAAAGAACAAAAATAACTTTTTGGGAATAAGGATGTTTGCAAATTTATGAGTAATATTTGTATAGTAGGCTTCTCCGGGACTATAGCATGTCCGTACATACACTCACGAGCACAGGCCTTATATAAAATATAGCCCGGATAGGGGAAAATTGTATAAATTGTTTTATTAATTAACTTGCATATGTAAATACAAAGAGGAGGAATGTCCCTGCTTTATCGCAGACGTGCCGGTTACCTGGGATAAAACGAAAGCTTTAAAAGCCGGGTTAAGTGGGTTGGCTTGTGGCTATAAATTACTGAATTACAATATTTATCATATACAATTATTGCAAGATGTCACTCAAATTCAATGCTCAAAGGAACGATCGGCTCAAACATTTCTCTTCATCAAAAAATTAAAAACTAGCTTCATGAATCGCAGGACATTAATCTTGTTTATTTTATTTACCTCTGTATCACTTTATGTCTCAGGCAGAGCGTGGATAGTGCCCGGACATAAAGTCACTACCCTATTTCCTTTTGTGCTCGTCTCGCCAGACGATAGATTACGTTTTGAATTAAACAGTAATCAAACCGGCGAACTTATCTATTCCTTTTCTGCCAATGCTAAATTAATTATTTCAGATTCCAGGCTTGGATTAAATGGATCGCAAAGGGCCGTACTCAATGGCTCCTCACGTCGTTCGAACAATAGTGTCTGGAAACCCGTGTGGGGAAAAAGGTCAAGGGTTACCGATATATATAATGAAATCAAAATAGACCTGTCTACCTATGTCATCATCATTAGGGCATACAATGATGGAATCGCATTCAGGTATGAAATTCCTCTAGGAAAACCAGTAAAGGATCTGACTGAATTTAAATTCACTGGTAATTATACGGCGTGGTATTATAACGGTGAGCGTGCGAACATTGGGCCCGAGAAATTAATGGATTGCGATGGTAAGCGCTTTCCTGTGATGACAATTAAAGTTGACAATGATAATTATGTGGCGATTCATGAAGCCAATTTATCATGGGGTGAACCACTGGTATTGCAGTCGCGAAAGCATGAGACATTGTTTGACATAGCCTCTAAACCCAGTGATTCGTGGAAGGTTATAATGTACGGAGCTAAGCCGGGAGCGCTGGTGGATTCCCATATACTGGAATTACTCAATCCACCGCCAGCAAAATCTATGGATTTTAACTGGGTAAAGCCCGGTGTCTCGGTATGGGACTGGAGGATTGCCGGAGCGCAGGTCGACGGGTTTAAATATGATATGTCGCTTGTTTCATGGAAGAAAATGGTTGACTTCGCCGCAAAAAACAATATCAGATATTTAAGTCTGGATGCAGACTGGTATGGACCTGAATTTGGCCAGCAGTCAGATCCGCTTAAGGGCGGGAAAGTGGCTGAGGTTCATGAAATTATAAAATATGGAAAAACTAAGGGAGTTGGGATCTGGCTTTATCTGAATGATGTCGGCGGACGCAGGTTCCCGATAGCGCAAACCCTCAAACAGTATGGTGACTGGGGCGCTGCAGGTATAAAATATGGCTTTATGTCTGGTAGTGCGGAGGAAAAAAATGAACGTACAAGAATGATTACCGAATTGTGTGCAAAGAACCGGCTTATGTGTAATTTTCATGATGGCCCTGTTCATCCATATGGCCAGATGCGCACTTTCCCCAATGCGCTGACACGTGAATATTGTCAGGCTCAACTTGACGCAGGTACCCCTTTGCAACCTGGCACTTTTGTTACTTCAGTTTTTGTAAATATGCTTGCAGGACCACTTGATATGAACAATGGGCTCGCCGATCTTTTGCAAACCGGAAGAACGCATGGAGCTGCTTATCCAACCAATACCACGCTTGCTGGTGAGGCAGCCAGAACGCTGATTACCTTCTCTGGTGCAACCGTAATACCTGACATACCTGAAAATTATCAAAAGCACCCGGAACTGCTCCGCTATATATCTTCTGAAAAAATGCCATGGCTGGAGAGCAAAACACTTAGCGGCGAGATAGGCGAATTCATCGTGATGGCCAGACAAGCGAATGATGGAAATTGGCTGATTGGTGCCGCCACAAATGAAAAAGCCCGGGATTTGGAAATTCCACTGGATTTTTTGAAAAAAGGTAAATATAAGGCAATCATTATCCAGGATGGGGATGATTCGGACTATAGAAAACCTGTTGAAAGCTACACAGTAATGGAAAAACAGGTTGGGCGAAATGATATGCTATACGTTAGGCTAGCACATGGTGGGGGTGCATGTATACTTTTGATGAAATAGCAGATTGTATTACAATTTTAAATACTTAAGCAGGCCAAATCAATTCGGTTACATTTGATAGCAAGATCACAAACAATTCGATTTTAAGAGTGTTAATGCAAAAGATAATCTAGAAAACAATCGTTAAGTTTTGAGTTTAGAACATACATCTGATCTTCCGATATCTGGAAATGATCCTGCAAATATTAATCTGTTAAAGTCCGCACTGGACTCATCAATTTCCGGAATTATCATCACTGACAATACCCAGTTTGATAACCCTATCATTTATTGTAACAAGGCTTTTGAAAAACTTTCAGGATACTTAAGAGAAGAAGTGATTGGCAGAAATTGTCGCTTCCTTCAAGGAAGCGAACGAGCTCAGCAGGCAAGGGAAGATATCAGGAACGCAATTAAAACCGGTGAATCTATTACTGTAGAACTGCGAAACTACCGAAAAGGTGGGGAACTGTTCTGGAATGAACTTTACATCTCGCCTATTAAGGGTAGTGATGGGCAGGTTACTCATTTTATTGGTGTTCAGAATGATATAACCAGAAGAAAAAATGCCGAAGAGAATTTGGTACACGAACGAGAGCAGGTAGAACTGAGAATCGAAAAAAGAACCCGCGAATTAAATGAGAACAGGGAATACCTGGATAGCATCATTCAAACCATTCGTCAGGGGCTTGTGGTATTAGATCCTGAGTATAAAGTAATATCGGCAAATGATTTTTTCTATAAAACTTTCAAGGTAGAAAAGAGAGATACCATCGGACGATCATTATACGAACTCGGAAATGGACAGTGGAATATTAAACAGCTCCGTATACTTCTGGAACAGATACTTCCCAGTAATAATCCGGTGCTCGATTTCGAAGTTGATCATGAATTTCCACACATCGGAAGAAAGCTGATGCTGTTGAATGCACATAGAATTGAGCTTGAGGGATCGTTTAAGGACAGAATCCTGATTGCAATAGAAGATATTACCGAAATTCGCGCCTCAGAAAACAGGAAAGACGATTTTCTTTCGGTGTCCAGTCATGAACTGAAGACTCCGTTAACCACGATAAAAGGATACAACCAAACCATTTTACGGTTATTGCCAGATAACATCAATCCTAAAATACCAATAATGGTAACAAAATCGGGAAAACAAATCGACCGCTTGCAGAACATTATCACCAGTTTACTGGAAATGTCGAGAATACAATCCGGTAAGTTGGTATTGGATGCAGATGCAATCGACATGAACGTATTAATTAAGGAAATGCTTGAGGAGGTGCAGGAAGCGCACCCCGAGCACGCATTTAAGTTTGAAGGGCATATTAATGATAGCATCCGTGGTGATGAATCCCAAATTGTTCAGGTAATACAGAATTTGTTGACCAATGCCATTAAATATTCTCCGGAGGCTAAAGAAATCAAGGTTATTCTTTCCGGGGTAGCTAATTATGTCAAAGTTTCCATAACCGACTACGGGTTTGGGATTAGTCAGGAGGATCAGAAAATGATATTTGAACGATTTTTCAGGGTTTCAAACGTTCAGAAGCATTTTCCCGGCATGGGTATAGGCCTGTACATTTGTGCCCAGATCATTAAGCAGCATGGCGGAACATTGTGGGTAGATAGTGAGCCGGGCAAAGGCTCAACCTTTAGTTTCACTTTACCAAAAAACGGAGAGGGAGCTAGTCATGAGTAAGAAACTCCTTATTTGCGATGATGATATTGATATCATTGAAATGCTGGAAATCGTTCTGGATGATAGCGGCTTTGAAATCATCACAGAAACAAACAGTAAAAAAGTATTGGAGCTAATTTATCACACCCAGCCCCATTTGGTATTAGTAGATTTGTGGATGCCAGTGATTTCAGGGGATCAGGTAATAAGGCTTATGCGGGAAGATGAAATGCTGTCATCAATACCAGTAGTGATGATGTCAGCCGCCCAGGATGGTAAGGAAGTTGCCTCAAGGGTGGGGGCAAACGCGTACATCCCAAAACCTTTCGATATCAATAAACTCCTTCAAATAGTCAATGAATTTATGAATTAAATCAGTATTAACCCGAAAGTAATAGTATGGAAGGTTTCATTCAACCAGGTATGTATCTTAATTCTAACTATTGTGAGGCTGGCTCAGTATGAGTATGGGCGAAAGCACAAGCTCCAAACAGAAATGTTAGTGAAATTAGAACACCAACATTTCTGTTATAACTAAAGCGGCAAAGTAAAGCTGGCCATTGTTCCTTTACCAGCATTATTAGCCTCTATCCGAATCTCACCACCATGATGGGCAACAATCTCTGAACATAGAAATAAACCTATTCCGCTGCCGGATGCAATCTTGCTCGTATTTTCCACTCTGTAAAACTTTTCGAAAACTCTTGTATGTTCATTTTCGGATATGCCAATGCCATTATCTATCACCGAGAATTTAATATTTGTATCGTTACCGGAGATTTGAATATGAATTTTAGATTCGCCTGGTGAATACTTAATCGCGTTATTGATCAGGTTTGTCATTACCTGTGCAATTCGGTATCTGTCAGCTATAACATGTAAACTATCTGTTTTGATATCCAGGCTGATTTGAAAATCCTCATTGGTAAGATTTGCATTGGCAATGACCTCCAGTGTCAGTTCTTCGAAATTGATGGTCTCTTTATTAAGCACCATGCCTGACTGCTGGTGCAGTCGTTCAGCCGTCATTTCCTCCATCAGTCTCTCCACCTTACCACTTGCAGTAATTGCCCTTTCCGCAATAAGCAGATGTTTTGAGTCACCGATTTTGGTTATAAATTTCTGCAGTAGCTGTAAATATCCTTTGACAACCGACAAGGGTGACTTAAGCTCGTGGGTGGTGATATTTAAAAGTTCATCCCGCAAAACTTCCACTCCTTTCTTTTCAGAGATGTCAATCGTACTGCCGATTATGCGAACTGGGTTTAATCTCTCGAAAATAACCGTTCCTCTTACCCGCAACCAATGAATTTTATTGCCGGTGTGTCTAAACCGTGCTTCGAAATCATAGGTAGGTGTCTCCGGGTTCATAGCCTCCTTCAATGCTTTCTCTCTTCTCCGGCGATCTTCAGGTAACATCGCGTTGACAATCGTTTGCTCCGTAATGACTTCATCAGCAGACAAACCTAAGTTGATTCGGTTTTGATATGTACATTCAATAATATTAGTTTCCAGATCGAGCTCCCAAAAGCCAAGTTTAACCTGGGCAAGGGCTATAGCCAGATCTTCCTCAGAAATCCTGGCAGAATTAAAAAAATCTTTTGGCAAATGTTTTAGCTATTTATTTTAGCAAAGTTAAGGATTGATTCATAACTTTCAAATATAAGCGATCCTTGAAATCTCAAATCAGTTGAAACATTCAGTTAAATAAGTGGTTAAATCACTGTCAGGTCGATAAGGTCAAATAATATATCAGAAACTTTACACATACAATAAAATCCGGTTACCAATGGAAGATACGCTATCAGCTGAGCTCAAATATTCACTCAACTTAATACCCGGTTGTCTTATGGTAATCAGGGTTTAGGAATAGTCAAAGGGGAAGAAGAGCAGCTCTTCCAGCGCTATTTCAGAAGCAAAAGCCAGCGCATTTACACGATAGCTGATTCGTATCAAAAAACCAGTTCATTTTAGTTATTGCCCTAATCGATACTTCCACCAGCAGCATTAGCAAATCAGCGTGATTTGCGCGAGTGCTCCCTTATCGACTGGATAAACTGGAACGGTGGCTTTCCATACTCCTTCTTGAACGCTCTGGAGAAGTTGGAGGTGCTCTGCAGACCCACGCGGTCTGCGACCTCTGACATGGAAACGTCCTCATGGGTCATAATGTAGATGGCCTTTTTCAGCCGGACAGTCCTTATGAATTCCCCCACCGACTGGTTTGATACATTCTTGATCTTTTGGTACAGTTTGGTTCTGCTGATAAACAGGTGGTTACACAGGAACTCCACATCCAGGTCGGGGAGTTCGATATGCTTTTCGATGACTTCCAGGAGTTTCTGCAGAAAGGCCTTGTCTTTTTCTGAATGGACCAGTTCGGTGGCTTCGACCAGGTAATTCTCTGCATATCTCTCCTTTAACCTCTGTCCCTGAAGGAAAATATTGTGTATAGTCAGCAAAAGCAGCTCGGTACTCAAGGGCTTGGCGAAATAGAAATCAGCACCTGATTCCATGCCCTTGATCTTGGAATCCAGTGCATCTTTGGCCGACAGGATGATAAAGGGGATATGGCTGGTCTCAAAAGTTTCCTTGATTAGTTTGCAGAATTCCACACCATCCATTCCTGGCATCATGACATCACTGATGATTAGGTCGGGTGCATGGGCAGTGGCAATCTCCATTCCCGAGTTTCCGTCGCCGGCTTCATAAATCCGGTATTTTTCTGACAGTTGCGCGCTCAAGAAATCACGCAACTCAACGTTGTCCTCAACTATAAGTATGCTTTTCGTAGTTTTTGGATGCTGAGGTGCCACTTCCCGGAGGTCATTGTGCGGTGGCATTAAAATGCTATTATCGACTGGTTCCAGTTTGGCATCGATGGCCTGTTGGGCCGGCAGTCTTTCATCCTTTATGTAATCTTCCCGACCCATGGGTATCCCTATGATGATCTGGGTACCCATGTTCCTTTCGCTGTAGACGTATATGTCCCCCTTATGCAACTGGGTTAGGCTCTTGACCAGCGCGAGGCCTATCCCAGATCCCAGGTGGTCTTTGCTGATGCGGTAGTAGCGGTCGAATATCCGTGTAATGGTATCGCTGGAAATGCCAACCCCGGTATCGGTGATGCCAAAATAAAGGTACGTCCGTGCCCTGTACTGCTCATTCAGTAATTTGAATTCAGTAGAGAACAAAGGCCGAAAGTTTTCCATGTCTGTAAATACCTCAAATCTAACGCTGCCTCCATCATTGGTGTACTTAAATGAATTGTTCAATAGGTTAAACAAAATCTTCTCTAGTATCTGGATGTCGAAATAACCAGTCAAGGACGAGGAATGCGAAGCAAGGGCATGGCTTTCAGTATGAAACGCAATATTCTTGCCCTTTGCCAACCCTTCGAATTCACTTGCAAGATTAGCAAAAAAATCCCCTACCAAAACCGGCTGCACCTGAAGTAGAATGAGCTGGTCGGTGACTTTCTTGAAGTTCATGAGTTCGCTGACAAGGTTCAAAAGTCGTTTGGCATTTCTGTACATCAGCTGATAGGCGCTGTCGAATGCCGGGCTTTCATTTTTCTTGATCAGTTTTTCCAGTGGGCCGAGTATCAATGTCAGCGGCGTGCGGAACTCATGGGAAATGTTGGTAAAAAACATTAGCTGCTGCTGGGAAAGTTCTTCCCTTTGCTTGTGCATTTCCTCTCTTCTTCGCGCGTTGACTTCCCTCACGGCGATTTCTCCCTTCAGGCGGTACCATCGGGCCTGAAGAAAGTAGATGCCTGCCAGTCCACTGATCACGATAATGAAATACAGGGTTTTTGCCAGGTCGGACTTGTACCAGGGGGGAGTGATGATGATCTCTGTCTCAGCCGTATGGCTGCTCCAGATGCCATCGTTATTTGTAGCCTGTACAAGGAAACGGTAGCTTTTGAAACCAAGGTTGCTGTAAGATGCACTTGGATTACTGCCATCGGTAAATTGCCAGTCTTTGTCGAATCCCTCTAGCTTGTAGCGGTATTTGCATTTAGCCGGGTTGGCATAGTGCATCGAAGAGAAATAGATCACAAAATTATTCTGGAGGTAGGTGATTTCCAGTGACCGGGAATAGCCAAGCGCATTGCTCACTGCCTGTGCGGAAGAACCCCCGGGGCCATAGAGGGGTTTCTGGTTATTGATCACTATATCGGTCAGCATGGGCCTGGCTGAAATCTCATTGGGCCGGATGTCCTTCGCACTGAAATAATTCAGGCCGTTTATGCCGCCAAAGTATAAGCGGCCGTTGCTATCCTTGTAAGACGCACCGACTTTAAAGCTATTTCCCTGCAATCCGTCATTCTTATCGTAGCGGATGAGTTTTTCCGTTTTCGTGTTAAAATAGGCCAGTCCGTTGCCACCCATCCATATATTTCCCCGCTCGTCAATTTCCAGGCTCTCTACGTCGTTGAACACCCCATAGCTTGCGCCGTAATGCTTGATGACGTAGCCATTAGTGCGGTGGTCAAGCGTCAACTTGTTCAGTCCGCCACCTATAGTCCCTATCCAGTAGGTGCTGTCGTTCTGCTTGCCAATAGGATAGGTATAGTCAGAGCTCAGTGAGCCCGGATCACTGCCGCCCCTGTACCCGAAGCTTTTGGTAATGTTGCCCTGTCCATCGATACTGAATCTTTTAAGCCCGCTGGTGCTTGAAACAAATATTTGGGGCCTGTCGCTATCTGGAAATATAAAGTAGCCTTCCCCGTAGTACTTTACACCATAGCTGCCGTCTGCTTTCCGAAAGATCACGCCGAAGCTATCAGTATGGTTCCCGAACCAGATGTTGCCGTAGTAGTCCTTGACCAATGTTTCGATGACATAACGGGGGAATTTATCAGAACCTGGAGGTATGTATAGCGCTTTCCTTCCGGGCCTGAGGATGTCAATGCCCGATTCGCTTCCGATCCATAGGTTGCGGTCATTATCAAGAGTCATGGCGGTAACCGTTTCGTTCTTCAACCTTGCCGGGCCGTCTTTGGAAGTGTAAACGGTAAATTTTTTAGCATTCATGTCATACCGGTTAAGCCCGCCCGCGGTGGTGCCTATCCAAAGCTGGTCACCATCCGACAGGATCGAACGTACCTGGTTGCCAGATAATGAATTTTTAAGTTCGGGGTCGTGCTGAAGGGTATAGAATAACTTCTGGTTCAGGTCACAATACTGTACTCCACCTCCAAAAGTTGCCACCCATAAGCATCCAGAACGGTCGATCAATATCCTGGAAAGTCTGTTGGCCTTTAGGCTGTGCTGATGGCTCTTTGCATTTATAGTGTCTACTGCCTTTAGTTCGTAATCGAGCCTAAAGAGGTTCCTGCCATCATTTGCCCAGTACTCGCCCTTAACCGACTGTACGATCTCCCTCAGCTCACCTGCACCAGTAATGTTATGGTCCTTTGCCAGGGCCATGATTTGGCCGGTTTTACCGGTGGCCAACATTAACCTGGTGCCGTTGGCGAGAAATAAGTTTTGGTGTCTATCCAGAAAAACCAGGCGGAGCGGCTCGTCGTCCCTAAGTCCCAGGATATGCACTTTTCTGAGCTTCAGTTTCGGTGTCAACATCCATAGTCCCCGGTCAGTTGCCAGATACAACGATCCATCGGCCGAAAGGGCCATGTCTGTGCACGTGGTGCCGGCGGGGAGGTCAAACTTTTTTTCTTCCAATTGCTTTCCCATGATCTGGTATACCTTGAAGTATGATCCCAGGATTCCATAGATGTAATTGCCCTGGGGCTTGATGATCTTAGTGAAACGAAGTGGACTACTGGAGTTTCCTGCAGTCAGGTCGGTATATCTCTCGAGCCTGGGATCGAACCGCTGCAGGCCATCCTCTGTGCCCAGCCAGATTACGCCCTGGCGATCCGGGTAAAGGCAACTGATCCGGTTCTTGAACGCATTTTTTAGCGGGAGGTTGCTATTGTAGTACTTTTTAATGGCATAGCCGTCGTACCTGTTCAGTCCGAAATAGGTTGCTATCCAGATGTAGCCTTTGCCGTCCTGGGCCAGGTCGTTTGCATCGGTATGCGACAGGCCATTGTCAACGGTCAGATAGTTGAACTTAAATGGATAAGACTGCCCGTGTGCCTCATGGCAGGTATAAACTGAAAAAATTTTCAGTGTGATTAAAAAAAGGAGTTTTCTGAGTGTCAAACGAGCATCTGGTTGGTGGTGTAAGGTTTCCCCAATTTCCCGTGTAATGGAATATTAGTTTCCCGATACCAAAATAAATAGTCTGTTATAAAGTTACAAGCCTGTAAAGGTAAATGTCGGCTTATTTAACGGGATATGTGTCCATTGCCTGGATTTTATGTACATCGGGTCAAAAAACATGTATGATTTGGTAAACGCCATATCCGATTATACAGGGTTATTTGTGATGATGAAAACAATGTACTCAAGTTCGGACATTCCTGGCTGTTCATGTTTTAATAAACCTTTTAGTAGTACCTTATTTATAAACCAGCATCCATCAGTGAAGATTATCCAGAAATTTATCGTTGTGCTTATTTTTGCCTCCTGTTGCCTAAAGGCAAACAGTGTTCGCTCGCAATCCAATAGTTTTTTATCCAGCGCAGATACGGCTGCTGTTCCAGGGGAAATTGAGGATCCGCAAAATATAGGCATCAATAAGGAAAGGGCCCACGCTACCTCTATGCCCTATGGTTCCCTTGCCGAGGCACTGGTTGCCAAAAGGCATGCTTCTACCTTTAGACGTAGCATGAATGGCATGTGGAAGTTCAGCTGGGCAAGCTGGCCTCAAAAGCGACAGGTTGACTTTTATAAGCCAGGCTATGATGTTTCCAGGTGGAAAACCATAAAGGTGCCTTCCAATATGGAGGTAGAAGGTTACGGGACGCCCATTTATACCAACTACAATTATCCCTTCAAGAAGGATTTTCCCAGGATTATGACCGCACCCAATCAAAAGTTCACCGCCTTTGGCGAAAGAAATCCGGTAGGTAGTTACCGAAGGGACTTTGTGGTTCCCGGGAATTGGAGCGGCCGCCGCGTATTTATCACCTTCGATGGCGTTGATGCCGGTTTTTTCATTTGGGTAAATGGCAAAAAGGTAGGATATAGTGTAAATAGCAGGAATGCGGCGGAATTTGACCTGACTAAATATATTAAGCCCGGTAAAAATGTGCTTGCAGTTGAAGTATATAGGCTTACATCGGGAAGTTATCTGGAAGACCAGGACATGTGGCGAATGAGTGGCATCTTCAGAAACGTCACCCTATGGAGTGCGCCCCAGCAACATATTCGTGACTATTTCATCAAAACCGATCTGGACAATCAATACAAAAATGCGGTAGTTAGCGTTACTGCCAGGATAAAGAATTACGGGACAACTGCCATTAGTGCCAGGACCATTTTGGCCACTTTGTATGATGGCACGAAGGCAATCGCCGGGTCAAAGGCCAATGGAATCGTACCTGCCTTAAAACCTGGCGAGGAAATAGACGTGGAACTGAAGTTCAGCGCGAACAATCCGCAAAAATGGACAGCTGAAACTCCCAGGTTGTATACCACGGTCATCACATTGAAGCAAGGCAACGCCCCGGTTGAAATCCTGTCATCTAAAATTGGCTTCCGTGAAATTGAGATCAAGGGACGACTGTTCATGGTCAATGGCGTGCCCATTAAGCTAAAGGGAGTCAACCGTCACGAGAACTGGCCAGATAACGGCCATGCCGTTACAGAGGCTCAGATGATAAAGGACATCTTGCTGATTAAGCAGGCTAACTGCAACCATGTGCGAACGAGTCATTACTCAGATGATCCCAGGTGGTACGAACTGTGCGATGAGTACGGACTTTACCTGGTGGCTGAGGCAAACGTGGAATGCCATGGAGCAGTGAATGAGTTTAACGAAGATCCGCGTATCAAGGCAGCGATCATCGACCGCAACGTTGCCAATACGGAAAATTTCAAGAACCATGCCTCGGTTCTGATCTGGTCGCTAGGCAATGAGAATGGAACGGGTGGAACAAATTTCAGAGCCGCGCTCAGTGCGGTGAGGGCCATTGATCCTACCAGGCCTACACACTATGAGGGATTTGGCATCGGGGAAAAAAATCCCGCGGACATCGACAGCCAGATGTACACCGATGTGTACAGCCTGGAAAAGAGGGCAACTGAGGGTACGCTGAGCAAGCCGTTTTATCTCTGCGAATATGCTCACGCCATGTTCAATTCCATGGGTTCGGTAGACATTTACAATGAGCTCTTCGATAAATATCCTGCTCTGTTAGGCGGAGCGATCTGGGAATGGCAAGATCAGGGAGTTTACAACAAGCGCAATCCCCAGCATCAGGTAACCGCCTTTGGAGGAGGGTTTGGCGATTATCCAAATGACCGTTACTATATACACAAAGGCGTAGTATTCTCCGACCGCTCGCCTAAGCCCCATTATCCGGAGCTCAAACATGCCTATCAATGGATCAGCATCACGGGAGTTGACCTCAGCAACGGGATCATAGCCATCAAAAACCGTTACCAGGTGACCAATATCAGTTCACTGACATGCAAGTGGGAATTGAGCGAAAATGGAAAGGCCATTGCGACAGGCAATCTTTCCACCGGATCCATCAGGCCGGGAGAAACAAGGGAGGTGAAGGTTCCATTCAAGGTGGATCCAAAACCAGGTGCCGAATACTTCCTGCGGATATCTTTCCAACTTAGCGAAGATAAGAACTGGGCAAGTAATGGGTACGTAGTTGCAGCACAGCAGTTTGAGCTTCCGGTAACGACCAGGGCGGAAGAAGAACAGGCCACTGGCGACCTTTCCCTTACCGAATCGGAGAAGCTACTGGTTATCACCGGTAGCGATTTCAGTTTAGCGTTCGACAAGGATAAAGGCACTTTTGCCAAAATCGAGAAAAAGGGCTTGAACATGCTTCGCCAAGACGGCGGACCAATGCTCCACCTGTGGCGCGCCCCGCATCAGATCGATGACATGTGGGCGAATCCCGACTGGGAAAAAAATGGATTGAGATCGATTAAATGGACTGTTGACAGCCTAAGTTGGTCAAAGGTCGCTCCGGGCGAGGTGAAGGTAAACGTGAAATTGACGGGGAAGGGCGGCAATGATTTTACTGTCCATCACCATGTAATCTATTCCATCTACGGGACGGGGGTAGTAAATGTTGCCAATAAGGTGGATTTCAGCAATCCCAAACTCATACTTGCACGGATCGGGGTCCGTTTTTTCCTGACCCAGGACCTTGACGAGGTTGACTACCTGGGCAGAGGGCCGATGGAAAACTATGCCGATAGGAAGAGCGGCTCGGACATCGGCCACTATTTCAGTAAGGTAAACAAGCAGATGACGCCATATGAAAAACCAATGGAAAGTGGAAACCATGAGGACGTAAGATGGGCAAACCTGACTTCGGCAAAAGGGAGAGGGTTGAGCGTGAAAAAACTGGATGGAAGCCTGCAGGTGGGAGCCCTTCCATACAGTGACGAAGAGCTTGAGAAAGTGGAGTACCAGATCGACCTTCCCAAGAGTAATGGTACGGTGCTCTGCATTAGTCACAAGACACTAGGTGTGGGATCGTTTGGTTGTGGCCCCAGGCCCCTTGAGCAGTTCATGGTGTATGCCAAGCCCACATCGTTCAGCTATCAGTTAAGGCTGACGAGCACAAAATAATTCCCGACGTCATCAGTGGCACATCATAAGGACAGCATTAGATTTGGCATTAAGCCCGGGGAGACTAAGTCATTTTACGTGAAGCTTGGAGATGCCCCACTCGCGAATACTTTTATTAGCGCTTCTGCCTATTTTTAGGATAAGATATCATATGCTAATGTTGTCCAAAGAAAGGATGTGCAGCTGCTTTTCGAGAATAAGGATCATTCCTATTTCGACTTTCATCATTTAAGGAAAGCGGACTCAGGTCTATGACATCTTCATCTTTGGTGGCAGCAATATATTTTATTTTGAAACCTGAAATTTGGCGGTTTATCCAAATATTTTAAAACCCAGGTATTGCTAATGATCTTAGCGAAGTTACGGCAGAAACATAAATTTCGCTGCTTTCTGAAATCTTGTAAAGGGTAGTTGAAAGTTTGTCTTTGGCACGAAGATGCTCAATAAAAATTCCAGTATCCGCTACCATTGCTGGGCCTTTAAGTTTTCAAAAGCTATTTTACTTTCTTCAAAAACCTTAAGATCGGCATCAGACCAAACTGAGACATCCGCTAACTTTATTCTAAAATCTGATACATTAGCTTGTTTTTCTGGCTGTATAACAACGCCAAGCTCTTTGAGAATCTGTTTTACAAGTGAGCTTTTTGTTTCGGGAATATTGATAGTCAATCTTTCCATATTCAAATTTAGAAATATTTCTATACAATAAGTATGCAAATTATTTTGTGTGTGTTCGGGGCGTTTCCTGATGTAGATAAGTTATTGAGTTAACTGCACCGAACGGAAGTTCAGGTATTTATCATTAAATGATAAACAACTTTTATCAGGGCCATATCATCAAGTACAATACTGGCTGGAAGGTGGTTTTTCAGAATTACAATCATGATTATTGTGGAGGCGACCTGCAACCCCTCACTGATATCATAACAGAGCACGACCCAATTGAACGAAAGAGGGTAAATATAAAGAAATAGGTAGCCATGCTCCGTTACATGGGTAGCGCATGGGAATCAGCAGCTCAAATCTTGAAATTAGCCAGGTTCGATCGGCCGATGAATATAGTGAAGTCAGTAATGCATTGGTGATTTACCCGAATGTTTGTAACTTAGGATGGGGCAGATATCTTGCGAACATAGAATCCCCTGATACACTTCTTGGGGGATTGAAATCAGGCCTAACAAGTAACTGCCCATGACCGGCCAGTCTAAAAATTTTCCAAAAGGGAAAACATCCACACAAGTTTTCCGGCGAAAAGTATGTTCAACACGCTGTAACTTCTTTATAAAAAAAGTGGTTTAGGCTGTTTATTTGATTAACTTCGGGCATTAAATTACGCTTATGAAAACACCATTCTTATCCCTCTCGATTTTATTTCTAGCTTTTGCCCATCAGGCATCCAGCCAGCAAAAATTCAATAAAGAGCAGTTGCTTTATGCCTCTTCCGAGCGTGCGGATATATCTATCGGGAATGATTGGTACAAGAATCGCTGGCGGATATCCCCTCAGGTCGAACGTGATAGCATGCGCATCATGATCTACGGAAAAAATGAGCAGTTTGCTTTTAGAACCGATAAGGACAGCATTAGATTTGGCATTAAGCCCGGGGAGACTAAGTCATTTTACGTGAAGCTTGGAGATGCCCCACCCGCGCATACTTTTATCACCGCTTCTGCTTATCGTTGGGACAAGATATCATATGCTAATTTTGTCCAAAGAAAAGATGTGCAGCTGCTTTTCGAGAATAAGGATCATTCCTATTTCGATTCCCTTAGGTTTTCCTATCCAATCGCAAGCCTTATCGACGAAAAAAAGAGCGATACTGAAAACGTTATTTCCATCCTCAACTGGACGCACCACCAGTGGAAGCACGACGGTGGGAATAGCCCAAAGGGTGGCGATGGCATCTCCATCCTGAATGAGGCAAAGGCAGGTGGACGATTTCCTTGTTTTGCCTACGCCATCGTGCTTCGGGATCAGCTTACCGCATACGGATTTCCATCAAGGGTACTCTACCTTAAAACCAAGGATGCTGAACACAGAAAAAGCTCTCCTGGCCACGTGGCCACAGAGGTATACTTGAAAGATCTGAAGAAATGGGTATTCATCGACGGACAGTTTAATGTAATGCCAATGCTTAATGGCAAACCTTTAAATGCCGTCGAATTTCAACAGGCACTTAGCCAACATTACGATCAGGTAGAAATCTCCAGCCGTGATCAGGTTTCTAAACGGGGTTACACCGAATTTGTTTATGACTACCTTTATTATCTCGATACCGCCCTTGATAACCGCATTTCCGCCAAGAAAACAATTGAAGGAAAACGTTCCATCATGCTTGTACCTCAAGGCGCTCCAGAACTGAAAAACATAGAATTTTGGAATTCGTTAGTGGATTACTGTATCTATACCAACAATATCAATGATTTCTATCCCAAAATGAACTAAGGTATGTGTTACAGAGCCACCCAAAAAATTAAAATAATCAGGTAATAATTATTTATAACAATTGTTAATTCACCAGCTATTACAAAGCACCCATTTCACCAAGAATATTATTCGAAATTTCAATACGAGCATTATTGAAATCAGGATTCTTTTCTTTTGTTTGAATGCAATTTGAAAAATAAAAAACATTGTTTTTAGTAGTTACATAACCAACATACCACCCAATAAATTTACCATCTTGCTTTCCGGAGCCAGTTTTGGCACGCAAAACGTACTTTGGGTTATTATCAACAATCATAATATCTTTTAAGATATCCATTGACGATTTAGAAAAAGGTAGTTTGCCACTTTGCAACTTTCTCAAAAATTCGATCTGTTGATTTGGTGTTACCCGGAGACTACCTGTTAACCAGAAAGCATCAATACCACCACTAATATCCTGGTTACCATAATGCGCCCGTTCTATTGATTCTTTCATTCTTTTTTCTCCGACTCTTCTTGCCATCTCCTGATAGAACCAGACAGTTGAATTTTTAAAAGCATGTCTCATATCGGTGTCATGGTTCCAGGCCGGATTTTGACGTTCTTTACCATCCCATTTGATGATCGCATTTTCATCACTGATAACTTTGCTATCAAGTGAGATTAACGTATTACAAATTTTAAAGGTCGATGCAGGAGTAAAGAATTGAGAAATTTGTTCCTTGTTATAGTAAGTGTATTCATCTTTATTTTGGTTATAAATCACAAAAGAGCCCTGTACATTATATTTAACATAAAATTTCTTAAAATCGTCCCTAATCACTTCATTTGGCAGATTATTAAAGGAACTTGTCGCTATCAAGATTAATAAAAGTACAAAGATTGGTACAGGCTTCTGTTTCAAATTTAGTATCATAGGGAACATAGTTAAATAGTAAAATCTAAAGTACAAATTTTAGTTTATACTCCTGGCTGAGTTTCCGCATCTAATGGAGGTGATGGTAAATAACGTTTCAGAAGATTTTCTGCGTTTCGATAATGGTAGCCTGATGGCAGACTCTCATTTGCGAGATCATGCGAATCCGTTGCAAGGTGTTACTGACCATAGGATGATTAAATAATTCCTAATCAACTAACCAAAGTACATGATCATTAATTTTTTTAATATTATACTTCAATTTTACCTCTACTGGCAAATCATGTGTATAAATCATGTTTAGGGTTTCAGCATTCATAAATGAATAGCTAATCACCGATGAATCTATTCTGGAAAAGTTCCCTACAGTGAAAGTATATGTAAGCATTAATTTATCCATTTTGGTTTTATTTCCTTTACTAATCGTTTGCACAGTGGTAAAAATTTCCGTGCGACTAATAATGGTAGCTTTAGCTAAACCTTTTTTTCCAATGCCCTGATACAACATTCCGAAGAAAGAAATATTAAAAGCAAAAAATAAAATCAATATTCCTGCTGCCAAAAAACCTGCTATTCGCAATATACTATTCCAATCCATCGCCCAAAAAGAGCTTACTTTTTTTGCCATACTTCCTTGATTAAAATTCTTAATACAATCAACAAAACAACTAATTATTTGTGTGGTATTTTAGGTTATCAAACAACCTCATAATTAACCTTTCATCATCAGTTATTACTTCGGCAGTCCCCTTGGTATCTGCGCTGAACGAAAGAGTCGTACCGTAGTTTGTTCTAAAATGGTCAGGAAAATCTAAAAATAGCAAATAGGTTTCAATATCTGCTTTTTCTGTTTTAACATTACTGGTTACCAATGATATAGATCTAACTTTTCCTCTAATTGAACCATATTCGGTGTACGGAAAGTTATCAAGTTTCACAATTACTTCCTGACCGACTTTCACTTTGCCGCTGCCTTGTGTTGGTAAAATGAATGGTTTAAATATGAGCAACTGCGCGGATCGAGAAATAGGTGTAGCCATTGGCAGAAATATACTAGTAATTCCAATTAGAAAGGGTATGAACCCTTATGGCTTTATCGGTTCCCGGATTATGGCTTTTACATCATTGATGGCAGATCATATCTCATTATTTCTAATTAGTTTTGGATCATGAACTGGATCACCCGAGAAAGACCAAAGATTGACAGAATAGCCTGCCCCTGGCTGATCAGGAATTTTATTGATCCTGATGCCGTTTTTTATTACGTGCCTTTCGATACGGTTATAGAGAAAGCCGGTGAATTAAACGCTACCCCGTTTGACGTACTGGGAGTGGAGCTGACACATAAAAACGGTCTTTGTACTTTTGATGTTCTGCTTCACAAATATAAGCTGGATGATCCTGCTTTGCAGGTCATGGCGCCCATCGTAAGGGGAGCAGATACCGATCAGCATGGTCTTGCAAGTCAGGCTTCCGGACTATGGGCAATTGCCGCGGGCATGGCATATAATATCAAGGATGACCAGGAATTGCTAAAAGCAGGCATGATCATTTATGATGCATTGTACACATGGGCCAAACACCTTCAGGATGTGAGGCACACCGAAAGCCCAGTGGAGCAACTTCTGGTGGATGTCTATCAAAAATTTTTAAAGCAGGGCAAGGGTAGCAAGATTCCCGCGTGGGCTAAAGAATTGAAAACCATTATACAGGATCAGATCGATACCAACCTGGCATTGACCCTGACCGGAATCTCCAGTGAGCTCAACATAAACCCGGCCTACGTATCAAGGGAATTTTCCAAATATTTTGATAATCTTTCCTTCGGTGAATACATCCGTAAAATACGAATTGAGAAAGCTATTAAGTACATCCAGACCTCAGATTATGCCTTATCTGAGATCGCCTATCTGACCGGATTTTCTGACCAGAGCCACTTTACACGTATTTTCAAGCTGGAAACCGGACGTACTCCTTCAGAATTTAAGAAAAACAGGAGCAAAAGGTAAGTTACATACCAAGAGTAAATCCTGTTCTATTTTAGCACCGGAGAATCCCATAATCTTGTGGTATGCAAACACAAGTAAACAAAATTCTTATCTGTTTAGTCCTGATTATGATAAACGCTTGCATCAGTTCAGGGCAAACAACGCAAACCTATCCCAAATTGGCCGGCTATATCGGGATCGTGCATCCTATCGTCACATTTAGTTCGCAAGGCACGCACAGCAACTTTAAAGATAGCTATACGGTAGGTATGCCCATTGGAATCAATATCTGGAAAAGTGCCAAAATCGGTTTCTCCACTGAAATTGTCCCAACAATAAAGGCCACAAATAGTAGCAGCAAAGTCAGTAATGTGCTTTTTCATCCGGGTATACTCGTGGCTCTGGGCAGTGGCTTTACTTTTGCAGGACGCGCCGCTTTTGAAACTTCAGGGCGTTATGGGCTAACCCCGGTTATTAATAAAACGGTGAAGAAGAATAAAGGCAGCAGCTATTTTGTCGCTATTCCGCTTCCGGTAAGATTTGGCAATGATCAGCCTTCATCTTTTGGTATTGGTTTTCAATTTGGCATTGCTTTTTAGTTTATGGAAAAATTACCTGCGCGATACCTCCTAATCGATCTGATCCTGTATTATCTAAAATTGGGTACATGGGGTTTTGGCGGTCCGGTTGCCCTTGTCGGATACATGTACAGTGATCTTGTTGAAAGCAAAAAATGGCTTACCGAAGAAGAATATAAGGAAGGTTTGGCACTGGCGCAACTTGCACCTGGTCCGCTTGCGGCACAACTCGGCATATATATCGGCTTTGTGCATTATCGCTTTTTGGGCGCAACACTGGTCGGATTCGCTTTTGTGCTGCCATCTTTTGTAATGGTTGTTCTGCTCGGGATGGCCTATAAACTTTATAGCGGACTATCCTGGATGCAGGCCGTTTTTTACGGGGTAAGTGCTGCGGTGATCGGTATCATTGCCATCAGCGCATACAAGCTGACGATAAAATCCGTTAGCAGGATAAATCTAAATGCAATACTTTCCAAGTGGTTGCTCTGGCTTTTTTATCTGATCGGCGTTGTCGCTACTGTGATTACCCAAAAAGAGGATATTCTGCTCTTTGCAGGATGTGGTGTCATCTATATGCTGGTCAAAGCACCTCCCAAGTGGATCAAAAAACCATCTGCATTGCCGGTATTGATCTTGACGGGTACAGGTATCTGGCAGTATGAAGGTAAAACTTTACAGGAACTCGGCTGGTTCTTCTTAAAAGCTGGTGCTTTGGTCTTTGGCAGTGGACTTGCTATCGTGCCTTTTTTGCACAGCGGTGCGGTAGATCAATATCACTGGTTGAATGAACAGGGGTTTGTCGATGCGGTAGCGGTAGCCATGATTACACCAGGCCCTGTTGTGATTACGGTTGCATTTATCGGCTATCTGGTGGCAGGCTTTCCGGGTGCATGTGTAGCAGCGTTTGCTACCTTTCTTCCTTGTTACCTGTTCACGGTGGCTTTAGCCCCGTCCTTTAAAAAGATCGCCAGGAACGCGAGCATTAAAGAGTTTGTGAATGGGATAACGGCAGTGGTAGTCGGCGCTTTGGTCGGTGCGGTGATCATTATTGCCAGTAGGGCAATTGTCGATATTCCAACTGTAATGATAGCTGTGGTTGCCGCCATAATATTAATCTTCAGCAAGAAAATCAAAGAACCGCATATCATATTGCTGGCTGCCATAACCGGCTTAATGATCAAGGGCCTCTGATTAATGAACCTGCACTTACCCGTTGGTGGTTTATCCAAATTTTTGTAGATTAGGGTTATGTGTTACAGAGCCACCCAAAAAAGCAAAACCTACATTCTTGTCGGGAAAGGAATTACCCTAATTGATTTTGATGATATGTAAGTGCAGCGAATGGCATAAGTCCCTGGTAAAGTTGTTGTTTTCGCTAACCTAACTCACAACACTCAAGTTTAATCCATAAGGAAGTTCTCAGGTATTTTTGTTCGTCTATACTATTTCCTAACCAGGAATTTCCTTTGTAAAAATGATTGAGTCGCGTTTGGAGTCTTGTCGTTTCCCATTTCAATTCGTCTAACGTTGATACCTTCGGCATGTATCTGATTACAAACATTAAATAACCTTTCCTTACATCAATGAGAATTTCAGAGGTATATTCATCGCGGTTTAACTGAGCCCTGGTCAGCATTTTTGATACCAGGCTTACATAAATTAAAGAAATAATTTTATATCTGTGAGGGTTTACTTTACATATGATTCTAATATTACTATTACCCTTGTTTAAGAATTCATAAAATCTGATCAGATTAGTTACCTGTTTGATTTCCAGTTCTAATAACACCACATTTTTATTGTGAATAAGGCTAGCATATCTGGTCATCGCATGAAAACTTTCTACCGCCTCTGCAAGTTCTTCATTTGATTCATCCTGCTCAACTTTGAAAAATTTAAGCGCGGCATAAATCAGGCTAAAATTCATATCCCTTCGAAGTCTTGTTTTCGCATCATCAGTAATTTTTTTCCTGAGCGCTCTATTTTCTGCCATTAACATTTCATCTGCCGTTTCCAACTCACGATTTTGATTCAGTCCTTGTTGCCATAGTTCGTGCTGCTGTTCTTGTTGCCGAATCCGGTCCTTCAGCATATCACATTCAACCTGCAGTTTCCCGATTTCGTTACTTAATTCCCCATTTTCAATACCTTCCTGCGCGGTATAGTAATCACTAATCATGTAAAAGAACGCAGTAGCCATTAATATATGAAATAAGCCTGCTAAAATCATATATCCTAAAGAAATGCTGCCGGGGGTGCCTGCTTTATATGCCCAGTTCGCCCCGGTGGTGTAAACTATTACCGAAAAGAATCCGAAATAAGACAACAGTTCAACCGTAACCATCAATAAACCTAAAATCAACGCCTCATCTCTGTTGCGTTTTATACAGCTCATTGTGGTCAGAAAGTGGTGATAGAAGAGCAGAATATTCGGAATGAGCAAGAGGTAGTAGGTGATGGACGGCTCCATGGAAAATACATAGCCACTTAGCCGATGAAAGCCAAAAATGATTAATAATAATAACGCCTGAGGCCCATATCGCTTTACAGCCATATCCGCAGGTGATTCCGGGTCTGGTGAATGTTGTTTGCTCATGATGAAGAAAGTTAATTAAACCGCCATCATGAAAATGAACAACAACAATAGGTAAGGCTAATATAAATATTCAGGGAATTTAAAACAACAATTTATTGGGGCGGATATCTTGCCAACATAGAATTCCTCTGGTACTCGCATTTCCGCCAAGAAAACAATTGAAGGAAAGCGCTCCATCATGCTTGTACCTCAAAGCGCTCCCGAACTGGAAAACCTATTTTAAAGCACCCATTTCACCAAGAATAATATTCGAAATTTCAATACGAGCATTATTGAAATCAGGATTCTTTTCTGTTGTTTGAATGCAATTTGAAAAATAAAAAACATTGTCTTTAGTAGTTACATAACCAACATACCACCCAATATAATTACCATCTTGCTTTCCAGATCCAGTTTTGGCACGCAAAACGTAGTTTGGGTTATTATCAACAACCATAATATCTTTTAAGATATCCATTGACGATTTAGAAAAAGGTAGTTTGCCACTTTGCAACTTTCTCAAAAAATCGATCTGTTGATTTGGTGTTACCCGGAGACTACCTGTTAACCAGAAAGCATCAATACCTCCGCTAATATCCTTGTTACCATAATGCGCCCGTTCTATTGATTCTTTCATTCTTGTTTCTCCGACTCTTCTTGCCATCTCCTGATAGAACCAGACAGTTGAATTTTTAAAAGCCTGTCTCATATTGGTGTCATGGTTCCAGGCCGGATTTTGACGTTCTTTACCATCCCATTTGATGATTGCATTTTCATCACTGATAACTTTGCTATCAAGTGAGATTAAAGTATTACAAATTTTAAAGGTCGATGCAGGAGTAAAGAATTGAGAAATTTGTTCCTTATTATAATAAGTGTATTCATCTTTATTTTGGTTATAAATCACAAAAGACCCCTGTACATTATATTTATCATAAAATTTCTTAAAATCGTCCCTAATTACCTCATTTGGCAGATTATTAAAGGAACTTGTTGCTATCAGAATTAATAGAAGTACAAAGATTGCTACAGGCTTTTGTTTCAAATTTAGTATCATAGGGAACATAGATAAATAGTAAAATCTAAAGTACAAATTTTAGTTTATGCTTAATGTAGTTACTTCACTTACAAGTATGGAAAAAAACACAATCTGGTATTGCTGGTTCACAAAATTGGCGATATGATCATGCATTGTGATTGGTAGAATTGTTTTTGGATATAGTTGTTGTTTGAATAATCGCAAAGGGGGGGGGACATTAAGTAAATTTTAAAAAACATTTTCTTTAATAAATTAAATCGTAATATTGCAATATATAATTATGGGACTTACCAGAACAGAAATTTTCAGCACCGAACAAAACCAACTGGCTACTTTATTTAAAGCATTAGCCCACCCTGCCCGTATTGCTATTTTGCAAAGGATCCTTAGTTCTAATACATGCATTTGTGGTGATCTGGTAGATGAACTTGGTCTTGCCCAGGCAACAATTTCACAGCATCTAAAAGAACTCAAAAATGCTGAAATCATCCAGGGTACAATTGAAGGAGTGAGTGTTTGTTACTGTATTAATCCGGTAACGTGGAAATCAATAGAAACTCAAATGAGTGCATTTCTAGGTGCTTATAAACAAGAGGCTAGCTGCTGTTAGCTTTTTTTAATCAAATCAATCGTTAAATTGCAATATTAAAATATCGTTATGAAACTATCAGAAATTAAAGAAATCCTGGCTAAAAAAGAAAGTGTTAATTTTCAGTTAGAGAATGGTCAGGTTGTGCCTGAACACTTTCATATTACAGAAGTGGGCGTGATCACTAAAGACTTTATAGACTGCGGTGGTACTGTGCGTCATGAAAAAGTCGCAAATTTCCAGCTTTGGGATGCCAATGATTTTGAGCACCGTTTAAAAGCAGGGAAATTATTGAACATCATTTCCCTATCAGAGCGGGTAATTGGCATGGAAGACCTTGATATAGAAGTAGAATACCAATCTGAGACCATTGGAAAATATGACCTTGCGTTTGATGGGGATAACTTTATTTTAATCTCTAAAACGACTGCTTGCCTGGCAATTGACAAATGCGGCATTCCGGAAAAGAAAGAAAAACTTGAAATGGTAAACCTAACAGGTGCTGCAAATGCATGCACTCCAGGTGGTGGCTGTTGCTAAATAAATGATCATGGGGATTAGGATTTTAGTTTCTTCGGTCAAACTTTAATTTAAAGAAAATTGAAAAACATATTAGTCCTGTGTACAGGAAATAGCTGCAGAAGCCAGCTTGCTGAAGGTTACCTGCGTCATTATGCAGAAGGTAAAGCCAATATTTATAGTGCAGGAATAGAAACCCATGGCGTAAATCCAAAAGCGGTTCAGGTAATGGCAGAAGACCACATTGATATTTCATCTCATACTTCCAATCATGTGGATGATTACCTGTCTATTCCTTTTGATGCAGTGATTACCGTGTGTGACAATGCAAATCAGGCTTGTCCCTATTTTCCCGGAAAGGTAGAGCGCTTTCACCAGAACTTTCCGGATCCTGCAAAAGCAAAAGGAACGCCAGAAGAAATCATGGACGAATTCAGAAGGGTTAGAAACCTGATTAAAGTTTATTCTGCTGATTTTATAAGCAAATATATTACGGGGTAATTATATGAGTGCAAATAATTGTGCCCCGGTGTCCGAAAGAAAAAAGCTTGGTTTCCTTGACCGGTATCTGACATTATGGATATTTATCTCCATGGTTCTTGGAGTGAGCATTGGTTATTTTGTGCCTTCATCATCTGATTTTATCAATTCCTTTTCCAGCGGCACCACCAACATTCCTTTAGCTACCGGACTGATTCTGATGATGTACCCTCCGCTTGTAAAGGTGAATTATGAAAAAATGGGTGAAGTATTCAAAGACATTAAAGTATTAAGCGTCTCGCTGGTACTAAACTGGGTAGTTGGGCCATTGTTGATGTTTTTCCTAGCCATCATCTTTTTAAAGGATTATCCTGAATATATGGTTGGACTAATTCTGATTGGACTTGCCAGGTGTATTGCCATGGTAGTGGTCTGGAATGAACTTGCCGAAGGAAACAGGGAATATGCAGCAGGACTAATTGCCTTGAACAGCATTTTCCAGGTCTTGCTATACAGTGTATTTGCCTATATTTTTATTACGGTACTGCCCCCTTATTTTGGATTAAAAGGATTAGAAATAAACATTACAATTGGCGAGATCGCCAAAAGTGTTGCGATTTATTTAGGTCTGCCTTTTGCGCTTGGAATTCTATCAAGATATGCAATAATTAGTCTAAAGGGAAAAGAATGGTTTAATGATGTTTTTGTACCCATGATTTCGCCCATTACCCTTATTTCTTTACTTTTCACTATTGTCATCATGTTCAGTTTAAAAGGAGAATTAATCGTTCACATACCCATAGATGTGGTTAGAATTGCTATTCCATTGGTCATTTACTTTTCCATCATGTTTGTCATGAGCTTCTTTGCAGGACGTTATTTTGGCGCAGACTATTCCAAGAGTGCTTCTATTGCATTTACCGCAACTGGAAATAATTTTGAATTGGCGATTGCAGTAGCTATTGGCGTTTTTGGAATTAATTCAGGTCAGGCATTTGCCGGAGTGATCGGCCCTTTGGTGGAAGTTCCGGCATTAATTGCCCTGGTGAATCTTGCTTTTTACTTCCGAAAGAAATATTATCCTTCCAAAACCATAGAAACAATACAATAATTAAAAATGCGCTTTTTCCGGATGTACATGCCAACCTTTCAGCTTTTAAGGCTATGCTGGAAGATCTGTACTAGCAGACGCCCGATGCTGTATACTTTCTTGGCGATCTGGTTGGTTACAACGTGTGGCCAAATGAAGTCATAGCTGAAATTCGCAGGCGAGGTATTGGTACCCTTGCCGGAAACCATGATTTAAAAGTAGAAAACCTGATCACTACGCATCGATAAGCACTGTAGATTGTTCATAAACTATTTTGCTTTTACTAAAAAAGTTAGCATACTTTGTGCTGTTAATTTAAAAGTATGTCATATCTTATCTCAATAAAGTTTATCGGTGCTTTTCCTGATGGAGATAAAGTTGTTGAAATATCTGCACCGAACGGAGGTGGTGGTAATTATCATTTAATGATAAACAACTTTTACTATGGCAGCATCATTAAGTACACTACAGGCTGGAAGGTGGTTTTTCAAAATTACAATCCCGATTACTGTGCGGGCGACCTGCAACCCCTCATTGATATCATCACAGAGTACGATACACAAATTGAAAAAAGGATAGTTAAAATGAATAAATAGATAGCAGTTTTATTTAACCAGGGTAGGGGATGGAATCATCAGCCAATTATATTTTAATGGAGATCTATAACTTCGATACGATAGTTTAGAAATCGGCGTTACTGCCGAAAGAGAAAACGAATATCACGTTAGCATTGATGGAAAATATATCGGCATCATGTACACCAGCTTTTTAAACGATTCACCTTTTATTCAGTGGCATACCGGCGACCTCATTTGTGATGAGCTGGTTCACAAAATTGGAGATATGATCATGTATTGTGACCGGTAAACTTCTTTTTGGTTTGTACTTTATTGGTGATTCCTAAGAAGGCTGTGTTACGAAATTGCCTTTAGGCTATCAATACTACTTAGATCGAGGCTATTATCCAAATATCTTATTGAACAAATTCCACTTCTTCTTAGCCCGTATAAACATCGTTTTAGCACCTTCGAATTCCATGATTAATCTATTATGATTTTCAACTTTAAATTTGGACTTTTCTTCCTTCGGATGTGAAGGTTGGTCAGAAATGATAATATCATCTTCTATTTTATAGACTAAGTTCATCCTTTTCAATCTATTGGCATTGATGATATCATAAATCAGTTTCCCATTTCCGTAAATGTCATTTTTACGTTGCCAATGCTATTTTTTGTAGGTTCGTCACTTTAGTCGCTGTTCCATACAACGATAAGTTCGTTATTCATATCATTTGATTTTATTTTTGAATATAGATATTGTGTTAATGTTTGCGAAAGGGGGGCATTAATCTGGAAACCAAGTTGGTTAATATTTGATGACCACCCTCACTCCAAAAACTTTCTATAACTTCTCACTTATTTAGAGGTACAGATTATTATTAACATCAAGTAGGGCTTTGTAATAATAATGTATTTCTGCTACCGCTTAGGATTTTGAAATATATTGTGCGTTAAGCTTTTGGGTAAGGATTAGGCAAATCGTAAAAAGGTATAAACACTTCTATAAACGGTAAAACGAAATTTCCAACAATAAAATAATAAAAACATATTAATCAGATAGTTACCACATGAACGTAAAAAACGAAAATTCCGAAAAAAATATTTTAGTGCAATTAAAGTGCGGTGTTGAGTGGTTTAAGCAGATTTTAATAGCGGATAAGGATAATTGGGTGCACACATGGGCGCCCTGGATAGAAAGGATAAGGACCTCGTTTTTAAGTAATTATTAAAAATAAGTGGAAATTTGGTTTTGAATTACTGGAAATTTCGTTTTGCCGTTTATATATTCAATATTAATCCCAATAAACAGAACCTTAATCGACTGTCTTAACGTAGCTAGCCAATTTATAGAGTGTTTTGTACATGTTCTGGATCGTAAAAAAATGGTCGGTTTATGCGGAAGGATTGAGCGCACCTGGAAGAACCCCCAACTGGTATTGCCATTCCATAGATGCAAAACCAAAAAAATGAATGGAGGTCTAAAGTTATTTTGAAATTAATATTGTTTTAATCTTTATTGATTTTCTTTGAAAAAAAATGCTCCAATATGAAAATCTTAAAATGGGAATTCAAAAGAAATCCCAACCGAGGCGCTTATCTAAGCCTATGTCTAATCGTTTGTGTATTATCGTTAGTAATTTATTCCTGTAAAAAGCAATTTGGCGATGATCAATTGTCAGAAAATGTTGAATCCAGGAAATTGTTAGCAGTTGCAAAAAAGTTGTATGCAACCAGAGAGGCATCTGTAAGTCCAACAAGTAAATTCCATTTGGATTGGGAAAATTATTTTGTAGAAGGCGACAGTATTTTGGTCGTTCAATCAAGGGGAATCAATAGCCTTGATCCCGATAAAATTAACAAGGACCATGCAGCTATGATCTCCGGAACAGTTTTTAGGTTTCGGGATGAGAATGTGGTGAACGTTCGAGTTTTGGAATTTTATGGTGAGTCCTCACTTGTAAAAAACAAGGGGCTGCATATCCTGGCAGGTTATGGTTCAGAAAGGGCAGATCAGTCGGATGTAAATGGTACTGTTTTTCAATATAGCCCCCGTCATCACCGAAGCATGGGTGGATATGTTATAAAAAATGGCAATATAGATCTGAACAATCGGGTGTATCAAAGAAAGTTAATCTCAAAATCTCTTGAAGGCGAGCGTACGGTGTTAGCCAAAACCTCCTCTTCGTGCGACCCCGTATACTTGATTGTCTATATCAAGCAAACAGGACAGATCATCTCTCAAACTTTTCTGTATAATTCCTGTGATGAAGAAGGTGATTCAAAAGATTCTGATATTGTTGTGTCTGTCGATCAGGATAATTCGAATGCTTGTTCTGAAGTTGGAGATGTCCTCAAAACTGAAAATGCAGGGGAAGCGAATTCAATTACCATAGAAGCTGAGAGTCCTACTAAACGGAAAGTCATTTTAAATTGGACTGTGATCAGAAACCCGGTGGGGTTTTGGGAATTCACGAGTACTGAAATTGGCCATCATGTAAAGGTTAACGGTGAGTGGAAATGGGATCAGGATGCTGGGATAGAGCATCTAAAGACCGGTCTTCAAGGAGTTACACCGGGCGCTGACATAAGCTTTGAACAATTTGTAATTGTGCCTGTAATGGGAATTTACTACTCCGGCGTTCAGGCTTTTTTTAATTATAAATCCGTTATACTTTGCGACGATAAATTAAATCCAATAAAAGGAGTAAATATGCCTCTAAAAATAAATTCGCCAGCATGGCATGTAAATGATGGATACTAAAAAATTGTCCAGAATACTTCGATCATTATTGGTATTCCTCGTTTTTATGTCTGCTTGTACACTTGTTAAGACGCAAAAAATAGATCACTTAACTGTTGTATTGAATATCGATATGTTAGATGCTACTACAAGAAAAATGTTCTACATGCATGATGATACAAGTATGATTTGCCGAATAAATAATACTGTTGTTTACCGACAGTCTGTGGAATTTACCCAGTACAATCAGAATGCATTGAAAAACGGAAGGATGGAATTTTCTGATGATAAAAGTAGTATTGATGAAAGAACAAATATTCACCGTTTCTTTATTTATAAGCTCGGAAGTGAGTTTGGTTTAGTATTTGAACCTCAGTCTCCACAATCAAAAGGAACACGGTTTAAGGTGGACTCATTATTAAAAGAAAACCCCGTTTTTGCTGGTGGGACGACTGAGCAGGATGATCGCAATAAACTGCTTTCAAAAAAAGTTACTAAAAACGGAAAGGTTATTGAAAAGTATGTCAATCCGGGAGTAGCAGACATCAACTTTCCTGATACTACTACATTTGAATTTGATAAACACTGGAAAAGTGAAATCGATTATAGCCTTTCAAAAACTTTGGATAAAAGTAGCGGTCAAAAGCTAACAAGGGTTAACCTGAGCTTCAAACCTGTACTTCAACAAACATTAACTGGAGGGCCATCTTTACCCAAACGCTCAATTGACATGAGGATTTTAAATAAAGCGATAAGCAAATCTGACCTGGATGAAATAATGAGTGTATTATCAAGGTTTAAAAAAAATGAAGGAAGCTTAAATCAGTGATAATTTCTTGTTTCGAAAACATCAACAATGGCCACTTTCTGCAAGTGGCCATTTTGTTTAATATGAATCAGAACAAAATCAGTACACACTCACTTTGAAGGCCTCGTTGAAATCAGCACTGTGTACCTTGAGGGCTATCGGCTATTGTTCTTTGAGAAAATTACTCCTGAAATTTATAAACAGCTTATATATAAACTGCAAAATGAAATTTCCAACACTAAAATAATAAAAACATATTAATCAGATAGTTACCACATTAACGTAAAAAACGAAAAGTCCGAAAAATACATTTTAGTACCATTTAAAGTGCCGTCTTGAGTGGTTTAAGCAGATTTTAATAGTGGATAATGATAAATGGGTGTACACATGGGCGCCCTGAATAGAATGGATAAGAACCTCGTTTTTAATTAATTATTAAAGATAAGTGGAATTTCGTTTTGCCGTTTATACTTCATCTATCTTATTTATAATAAGATATTATTTCCTATGCTAAAGGTTGCATCTAACTTTATTAATTTTATCTTTAACCGCCACCTTCGCCAAGCTGCAAACCCTTGATCACAATTATTTGGAACGATATGAATATTGACGATTTTTCCTTTCACGATTCACAGATAATAGAAGTTAGAGAAACTTCGGGGCAGACAATTGATTTTTTAATTCACTTCTGTACCGAGTGGAAGAATAATGTTTTCGAAAAAAGAATTTTAAGATTTAAAGACGTTATTTATTACAATATTGATGAAATCCCAGTTAGTGGACAACCTACAATTTTGGAAATAGTTAATTTTGGCCAGCTAACAAAAATATTTGGAACTGGTACAAATCAAATTGAAGTAGTGAGAAATAAAGTTGAAATGCAAACCACTTCTGGTATTAGAACGATTGAGTATTCTGAATGCGACTTAGTAATACCGCCCAACAACCAGTAAAGAATAAATCATAGCGACGGATTAAAATATCCTAAATGAAGAACGAACTTGTTATCTATTCCTTTCTCATCTTTACTCAAACAGAAAAATAATAATTGTGCATCTGCGACTCCTTTATTTTTCTATTTTCAAAAAATCAATATATTTGAGTAGTCCTTATTGCCTGTAGGGCAATCACATCCTATGTTTTATTACGCGTGAATCGTGCTGGTATGAAATATCATTTCATGATGGAGATAAAGTTGGTGAAGTGTGTGCACCTAATGGAGGTGGAGGTAATTATCATTTAACGATAAATAACTTTTACTATGGCAGCATCATTAAGTACAATACAGGCTGGAAGGTGGTTTTTCAAAATTACAATCCCGATTATTCTGCGGGCGACCTTCAACCGCTCATTGATATCTTAACAGAGTTCGACCCAGTTGAAAAAAAAAGGCTTGACATAAACAAATAGGTAGCCATGCTTAATTACCGGGTAGGGGCTGAACTCATATGCCAATTATTGAAATTAGCCAGGTTCGGTCGGCCAATGAATATGTACTCAAGTCAGTAACCCATTGCTGGTTTATCCAATTATTTGTAATTTAGGTTTATGTGTTACAGAGCCACCCAAAAAAGCAAAACCTACGAGTACGCCGATTACTATAAGGCGCCGGTAATTGATGAGAAAGATTTACAAGATCAAATCTATTACCATGCCAATGGATTTTCGCATCCAAACCTGGTAACCATAACTGCTAAAGATGGTGAACGGCAAGCGGAGCGTATGCAGTGGGGGCTAATGCCAAACTGGAAAAAGCCACTGGCTGATATGGTGAAACTTTCAAACAACACGCTTAATGCCAAGAGCGAAACGGTATTTGAACTGGCTTCGTTCAAAGGCTCCATCATGACTAAAAGGTGCATTGTGCCCGTTGAAGGTTTCTTTGAGTACAAGGATGTTAATAAAGATAAATTACCCTACTTCATTCATCCCAAGGCGCACCCTTATTTCAACCTGGCTTGTATCTATGCTTTCTATCAGAATCCTGAAGATAAAGAATGGATTAAATCATTTTCAATCCTGACCGCACCAGCAAACGAATTTATGGCCGATATCCACAACATCAAGCTCAGGCAGCCTGTAATCATTTCAAATGAGCAAATCAATTCCTGGCTAAACCCAACAACCAGTAAAGAGGAAATCATTCATTTAATGCAGCCATGTGATGATGTGAACCTTGCTGCCTATAGGGTAGATGTAGATTTAATTAAAACCGGAAATAAGCCAGAAGCTTTAGATCATGTAGATAATACACCGGGAAGCAAAAGGGCTCCTCTTTTATTCTAATTCATGGAAATTTATAACTTCGATATCGATAATTTTGAAATCGGCGTTACTGCCGAAAGAGAAAACGAATATCACGTTAGCATTGATGGAAAATATATTGGCATCATGTATACCAGCTTTTTAAATGATTCACCTTTTATTCAATGGCATACCGGCGACCTCATTTGTGATGAGCTGGTCGACAAAATTGGTGCTATGATCATGTATTGTGACCGGTAAAATCTTTTTTGGTTTGTACTTTATTGGTGATGCCTAAGCAGGGTGGGTTACGAAATTGCGTTTAGGCTATCAATACTACTTAGATCGAGGCTATTCTCCAAATATCTTATTAAACAAATTCCACTTTCGCAAAAATTATCAGAGACTATGATAGTTCTTTCTTTGGGTTGGTTTCCGGAGCGGGAGTTTTTCTGGATGACATTATAAAAAGCAATAAATCGAATTTTAAATATGCCGCTTGGTGGCGGCTGTCTCGTGGAAAACCATCAAGTAGTTATACCGGTGCGCTGGGTATTACAGGCGAGGGATTAGCGATGTATAAAGAATATAATAATTGGAATGCTGTACAGGTCGCAGGATCATCCAGAGGCAGAGGTGACTACGTTGTACCTTATATCGGAATGGGGGAACCTGGGATTTTAAAATTTCTTATCCTGCTACGAGTGAGTACAATAGATTGCTAACTGGGGGTGGGAAACTTCTCTTGCAAGCAGATTTTATCAGTAGTGCCCAACAGCTAGTGAATCAATTAATAGTTGAGATAAAAAATAACACATCAAGCTAATGAGAAGAAACTTAGTAATTTGTATATTAATCCAACTATTTCTTTTTTCATGCAAAAATGAAAAGAAAAATAAAATGACTATGCAAAACAAAACACAAACTAATCTTAATTATGAAATCTCTTTCCATGTTTACAATCATGAAAAGTTTGAAAATTTTGTTTGGCCTAGTTCAATGTCCAAAGGTTCGTTGGATAGGGTAATAACTGAATTGGGTAGTAGAACAATCAAATATAACCCCGACACTCTACGAGACTATTATACGTACTATCAACCTTATAACTTTATACCATTAAGTAATTATGTGGATAAAGCTCAGGCAAGTAAAGAAAGTCTGTTAGCAAACCTAGGGCTAGTGAAATCGCTACTTAAGAACAATGAAAGTATTAAAGATAAAGCCTCAAAGGTGGATTATTATTGGATGTTAATCAATTGTAGTGAGACCTTTCCGGAAGACTGGTTAATTTCACCTGATTATTATTTTTCTAATGACCTTTTAGATTCGGTATTTAAGACCAAACGAGAGCTTTTATATAACCAATATCTGTATGATCTTGATGAGACCAGTCCAAATCATTTACCGGTCATCAAGAAATTAGATACTGGTGATCCATCTGTAATAAGTCCACATAGCGTAGATCCTAAAACTGCAAAAGTATTGATTGATATTCTTGATAAATTTAACACGACCGATACGTTGCTTCTAAAGGAAATTCAGCTTTTTAAAGGGTTTCTACACAAGGTTATATCCGGTGATATAATTCTTTCTTTAAATAATTATAGTCAATAGATTTTAAATGAGGCGGTTATTCTTAAAGCTTGAGGCTGCCTCATTTGATTTAAACTGTTATTCTATTTAAGATAACTTTCGACTGTATACCAATTATTTGGGGGTAGTTATGCCACTTCTTATCGGCAATATTTGAGTATCCATACCCAAATGAACCTACTCTTCGCTTTTGATAATTTTTATAAATTTTATCAATATCACAATTGCTTCTTCACCATACAGACGTATAATCTAACTCTTTGACCATGTTACATAAATTTTATTATTGCATTAATAATAATCATGTTTTCAGCTCCCTTAAATGAATAGTTTATTATAATCCTATCACCACCCGCACCTCGAAAAACCGACCATCGCTCCAGGTTTCAATACTTGCTATATCTCCATAGGTATAGACTAGCCTTTTCCTCAAGTTATCCATGCCACTATTGAAGCCATTACCACGCCTCTTAGGCGTTATCAGGTTTTTTGTGGTGATTTTAAGTGCTGTCGAGTGATGCTCAATCCTGATTAACCCCGGGTATTCAGCTTTAGTTAAATCCCCATGCTTATACATATTTTCGGCAAGGCATACGATTAAGCGTGGCATAACGAATAGACTTTCCACCTTTTCAGGTGATGCCATTATCAAATGAGCAGGGGTGCTTTGCGCTGTGAACTTTGCAATCATTTCCCTTAGCACTTCCAATTCAGTTACCAAAGGCACCACCTTATCCTGTATATTTTCCATACTTAAACCATGAGCAGGGCTATACGTTAATCAAGCCTACGCTGGTTTTGCCTGTTTCATAAACCTCCTTTAAGGCCAGGCTCAGCTTTACATCAGTAATGGGCTTGTTTAGAAATGCAAGCGCACCGGCATTTCTGGCGGCATCCACATAACATTTTTCGGTTTCGCCGGTTAAGATGACCACTTTGCTTTCCGGCCAGTGCCTCATCAGTTCTGCTGTAGCGTGTATACCGTCCAACTTTGGCATCTTTAGATCGGTAATGTAAATATCAGGTCTTTTTAGACATTGCTGCGCAACACGAATCAATTGGGCTCCATCGCTAACGGCAAAATCAACAACAAATTCGTTTTCTTCCAATATTTCAACAATGGCTTTAAGTTGCACATAGTCATCTTCAGCATAAGCAACCGTAATTGGTTGCCTTGATTCGGTAGAATATTCTTCACTCATGATAAATAGATTTAACTTTTTTAAATGCCAGCTAAATCATGAGATGTCTTACAACAATTAGGGGAATGCTAATTTAAGAAATAGAAAATAAATAATCCTATAAAAAAAGCCTTTAATAAAGGAATGATTGATTGTGCATCTACTATAAGATTTCCTTTTCTATACCTGTTTTTATCTCTTCTCTGCTCTCCACGGTTTCTAGCATCACTTTTTCTAAAAATTATCAGAGGTAATGCTATTATCATCGATAAGCACTGCCAATTGTTCATAAACTATTTTGCTATTACTAAAAAAATTAGCATACTTTGTGCTGTTAATTTAAAAGTATGTCATATCTTATCTCAATAAAATTTATCGGTGCTTTTCCTGATGGAGATAAAGTTGTTGAAATATCTGCACCGAAAGGAGGTGGAGGTAATTATCATTTAATGATTAATAACTTCTACTATGGCAGCATCATTAAGTACAATACAGGATGGAAGGTGGTTTTTCAAAATTACAATCCCGATTACTGTGCGGGCGACCTTCAACCCCTCATTGAAATCATCACTGACTACGATACACAAATTGAGAAAAAGATAGTTAAAATGAATAAATAGATAGCAGATTGACTTAATCAAGGTAGGGGATGGAATCAAGGGCTTTTCTTCTGTTTCCAGAACAATTACTTCCTGGTGCTTTTGGTGCCCTTTTGTTGGCTGCTTTAGCCAATACCATGGTAGGCGTCACGCCTACGCTCACCGGAATGCCGGTATAGGCAGCCACCGTTTCTTTGATACGGGCATAAGCGGATAGGTTGCTAAAACCACTGAAACCAAAAAAACATTCGTCAATGCTGTGCACCTCCACCTCGGGGATAAAGCGCGCCAGGATGGTCATTAAACGTGCGCTGATGGCGCCATATAAGGTTTAGTGACTGCTAAATACCGCAATGCAATGCTTTTTAATCTCGTCCCTGATTTAGAAGTAGGGTGTACCCATGGCAATCCCACAGGCTTTGGCCTCGTTCCGGGGGGGCAATTACACAACCATCATTATTGCGCAGCACCACCACGGCTTTACCGTTGTATTGTGGTTCAACCAGGCGGTGACAACTGGTGTAAAAGTTCTTAAAACCGGCCAGTGAGAACATGCTGCAGGTTGGTATGGGGTGAACAGATCCAGGTTACGGCACCAAAAATATTAATGCTTTTTCCCGTTACATTCAAGCAGGCGTCCATACTATCGTTAACGCACATATAAACCGCATCGCCCTTAACCAACAGCTTACGCGTAAGCCACTCATCATCTACCCAGCAAACCACCAGCATGCCCGAGCTTACCTGAACCAATTTATCCACCACAATGATGCTGCCCTTCATTATGCCGAAATAGCGCATCTGCTCGTCATCGGACTCAAAATAAAAGGTATTGGTAGGGTCGGCCACAATTTTTTGCGCAATGTGCAAACGCCGTTGGTTGTGTTCCCCGGCAGGAGAGTTAGAGCCCAAAACCCGGCCGGGGTTATCCAGAGTGTCGAGAACATTATTTTTAGGTAGATCTAGTTGACGTATCATAACAGGGTGATTGATTAACAAAATTACTAATAATATTAGTATTTGATATTAATGTTATCAACACTTCGGTTGGTTATAGTTAATCAATCAAAAAACGTCATTGTGAGCTGAAGCGGGACAAAGTGTATGGAGCGAAGCGATCGCAATTAGATTGTCCTTTAGCGATTGCTTCGGCTCACACCGTCCGGCCTCGCAATGACGAAACTCCAATGCATTTAAAGGCTGGCTGGAAAATCTTTACTCATTTTCTTCAATGATTCCAACTGCTACCTCAAAGGCTAATGTTCTTGTTTTGTGCTATCGATGATAGTTAATTCATTCCATGGAATGGCGATAAAATTATAATAAGCAGCTCCCGGTTCCATTTTTTGTAAAAAACTAAATTCCCAGCAAAGCGCTTTTAAGAAATTATTGTATTCAAATCTGATCTGATAGTGCTTTAAATCGTACCCTCGTTTTTTAGCTTCATCAAATGCAAATTTTCTGATCGACTGTCTGTTTAGAAAACTGTTTTTACCGCCAATGCCCTCCTGCGGCCAGTTTAGGTACAAAACCTGGCCGTAATCGTCTAAATGTAGCGTGATATTGTATCTGATAAATCCTATCGATGTATCTTTCAAAAACATATTAATCTCATAACGTGGCACCACCCTATGACGCTTGTGTGGATTTTTGTCTTCCAGGTAGGCCCGGATGTTCACAATCTGTGCATTTACAAGATGTATCGAGTCCTCGAAGCCATCAAATGAATCGGCTATAATTTGCCTTACTTCCATTTGAATATCCTTTGGGAGTTGATCCAACGACTTCACTGTTTTTGATGCCCCTTGATAATTGTATTCGGTTAAATTATCATCTTTTATTACCATATTTTTCTGAGAAAAAGCAGAAAACTTTAAAACTGATGTCATAAATATCAAAACAACAGCTTTCCGTGGTAAACTATCCCATTCTATCGTCCGTAAAGCGATTTTAAGTTTCATAAGTGGAAGTTAACACATTAAGTGAGAAAAAGGATTTCCTGTGTGAGCATTTAAGTGATAAATTATTTTGATTTTCACATTAGCCTTTTATATTACAACAGGCGATATCTTGAAACCAAATTATATCCGATATGATTGCCGGTAATGCCGCTGTAATTATCAATAAACATACGCTTGATAAAACTTTAACCGGAACAGCATATCCCATTGAATACACGGAATTCTCCAGCTTTTCCAGATATAAGGGATACAAACTATAGCAATAAAAATACCTTCAGGTGCTGTGGGCTTACTTTCGTCCTGCTTAGCCTCAGTTTCAATTTGCTTTTGAATTGATTAATAAGTTTCGTGAAGATATCTTCTTTGTGACGTATATGATTAAATCTGGTGTGTTGGCGCTGCTATCCCGTGACTCATGTCTTCACGCGCCACTTTCAGTTTTTCTGAAAATCTTCGTCAACAGCGAGAATTGCGGGGACGCTTTCAGCTTTCGCCTTTTAGCTTTTAGATTCTCCCCCGAAACCTCAACCTTGCATCGTCATCCCCGTATTAAACGGGATGTACCTCGCGCAGGCTGCCTGTCCCGACCTTCATTCGGGAGGGATCTTAAGGCCTTTTCCCACGGAAATACAGAATACAAGGAATTTGGTTCCATCCTTCACTTTATATGCATAAACAACCTGCTTCAATCCTTAAATCCGTAATGAGGTAACCTTGTGCGTCCAATTGTTGTGTAAGGGTAAATTGCTTAGCGTAATGCCTTGCCAGGCGCCGCCTCAATTTATTCAGATCTTTTTTTATAAGGTGCGATGCATCACTTTTGGGGATGTATTTCGTTGTGAATTGAAGATGATTTTCGTTCTGTTCAATATAAATTTCCGCAGCTAATCTAGATGTTGTCCTTTCGGTCGATTTCAATAGTCGCGCTACCAGGTTGAGATAAATTAAAGGAATGATATTAAGATTTTGGTAATTAACGGTCGATTTAAATCGTACTTCAAGTTTTTCTACTTCGTCATGTTCAATAAATCTAATTAGGTTTGGAATCTGGTCAATCTCCGTCGCTACAGGAACAGTGCTATTGTCGGATGCGTAAAAAACATAATTTACCAGCTTAAGCAAACTTTCACGAGTTTCTGGTGCCCCTGGTCCATCCGTTTTTTCATCTGGCTCCATATATTTAATTGATGAATAGATCATTGTAAAGATGTGATCGTTCAGCAATAAATTCCGCTCTGCTTCACTGATCACATCATTAAATAAAAATAATTTCACAAATGCTTTACTTACCTGAATTTTTACATGCCACACTTCACTATAATAGTAGTAAGCCAGGCCTAATAATAAATACCAGAACACACCAAATAATAGCTCCAGGAAATTTATCGTATCATCCGTTTTTGGTCCAGTTGACCAAGACGACTCGGAAAGTTCGACTATCATATGAGACATTCCCATGTAAATAGCAATTTCTGCAAGTGTAAGCCCAAGGATAATAGAATGTTTCCATCCTAACCTGGATATTAATGGCATGCAGATTAGATAGTGACAATAAAATAAAAGCCATGCGGGGATGAGCAGTAATTGATAAGTAGGTGACCAAATTAGGTCTGGAGTATAAGTACTGGTATAGTGAGCAGTGAAAATACAAACCGCAATCAGCAGATGATGCCAGTATGGTTTTACAGATTTAGCGGGCGGGTTTTTTTTATCAAAAGCAAATATTTTTTTCATGATTTACAAGAAGGCTAAATGCCGAAATCATGAAAAATGGATGAATAACAATAGGTATGCTAATATAAGGAATGTTTTATCTGAAAACAAGAGCAATTATAAGTTATGATGGAGTAATCTATAACTGAATCTATATCGCTGGGTTCTCCGGTTTCCCGTAAAATCATTCAAATCTATTTCCCTAAGTTAGGCTTATGATACACTTTATGTCTTCAATTAAACATCTTCCATCTTACACATTTCTAGGTATTGCATTTTTCATGGCAATTCATTTAATTTAAACCTTAATCCAAATACGCTCATTATTGAAAACGCTGCTCATCCTTTTATTCGGCTTAAGCCTGTTTCACTTAACACCTACAAAGCCTTCAGTGAAACCGCCCGTGGCTACCTGTTACGGCAATAGCCCCTGTTATGCCTGTTCAAATTGTAGCCGCTGTAAACACTGCGGGGCAGGAGGAAGTTGTGGTGTATGCTCCACCAAAACCAATAACTCTATTAATACTTTTCGTAGCACTGCAAAAAACACTGCAAACAAATCCTCCTATTATTTCGGCCAGTGCAAAGCACTAACCAAAAAAGGGAGCAGGTGTAAACGAAGCGGAAATGGAAGTGGCTATTGTTGGCAACATGGTAAATAATGAAGGATTTTTTTTCATCTATAGTTCATTTTGAACAAGCATTATCACTATTAAAAGTAATTAGATTATCATTCATAAATACAGCTCACGATGAAAAATCATGTTGAAGATATTTTAGATAAATTTGAAAGAAGTATTGATTTGAAGCAATCTTATCTGAAAACCGACTTAGAAGAGAATTCAGAAATTGAGTTTAAGAATTCACTGCAAACAAAAGCTGATACCATAGATAAAACTTATCTCAAAACCATTTCTGGATTCGCCAATAACTCTGGAGGAACAATAATATTCGGTGTTTCGCCTGAAAAACATGAGATCGTCGGTATTAAAGAGGAATACGAAAATCTTGATGGCAGATATGTAAGTAGTACGATCAGTAATGGCTTAGATGGCTCTTTCAAATTTCATTTTGTTACAAAGAGATTCTTATCTAAAGTAGTCGGCTTTTTAGTAATCGAAAAAGCGATAAGCAAGCCAGTAATCATGAAAGTTGATGCAGCGGATTTCAAATTAGGGGAGATATACTATCGTTATCCTGCTCAAACTACTAAAATTCAAGCGCAAGATCTCAGGAGAATTATAAATGACGAGGTTGTTTCCGGCATAAATCGAGTAATGGGAAATATGAATAAGTTGATTAACATAGGTGAAGATGCAGCTATATTGGATACCAGCTCTGGAGTGATCGATACTGGCGATCATCAACCTAAATTCGTTCTTGATGAAAAAGTTCTTAAAAATTTAAATCTCATTAAAAAGGGGGAATTTGTTGAAGAGCTAGGTTCGCCCGCTTATGTAATAAAAGGTGAAATTGAGACTGGTAGTATCGAATTTGTAGAAAAGACTATATTATCAAACTTATATGAAAGCGATATAATAAAATATTTCACATCTTGTTCTTGTGACTGTCCAGAATTGGTCATGGAAAAACTCCTTAGCCTAAGCTCACCATATTTTCCGATTCACTTCTTTATGAATCAATGTAAATGGAGTGTGGAAGAAACTTTAAAATTTATCGAATCCCCAGCGATAAAAAGCATGAAATCTAAGATAGCCGAGAAAATACGTGAAAGAATTACTACAGACTACCAATATAGCAAGAATGGTGTTATCATCGCTGAAATCACCGAGAAATTAAAAGATGGCAAGTGTAAAGGTGCAATTGTATCAGGGGTCTTAACGAAATATGGATTCTCAACAACCATGCACTCAAAAGTGGTGAGAACAATGATTTTTAATACAATTAAATCATACGAAGTTGTCGATCAACAGACATTTAATGATTATCCTGGATTAGTAGTAGATGCGCTTTCCAATCTCGAACACGAGCATATTACAACTAACCCTGACTATGTTTTGGGCATCATAACTAAACTTTATCCTCAAAAAAATAATACATTTTTTAAAAAAGCTATATGTTTCGTTGATAAAGTGCTTTACAGCTCTCAGCCAATAGCTCTAGCAAATTCTGAAAGAGCGGAGAAGGCCCAAAGTGAGGAAAACATATCTAGGCTGGAAAAAATTAATTAATTTTTACTAATATTTTTAGTATATTTGAGTATGGCAGGTAAGAATCTGTTTAGGAAACCATTTGATGAGGGTACAGCAATAAAGCTTAAGCTATATAGTGATTACTTGAAAGAATGGGCTCCTGTTTTTTTATCAAAGAAAAATCCAATTTGGAAAACAGTACAAATTTTTGATTTTTTCGCGGGGCAGGGGAGAGACTCAGCAAACAATCCGGGCAGCCCTTTGATTGCAATTGATGTCGTGAGTTCATTTGCAGAATTAATTAGAAAGAGAGAAATAAAAGTTATCTTACATCTTAATGAATTGGATGAAGATAAGTTTCTTTCATTGATAAACTGTTTAAAGGATGTGCGAGTGAATTTTGATATAAAACCATATCAAAGAGATTTTAAGGAACTATTTAATGAACATTATCAATCGATGAAATATTCAGCTAACTTTCTTTTTTTAGATCAAAATGGGATTAAGGAAATTACCTCTGATTTATTTGTTCGTATAACACAGCTCCGTCAAACTGATTTTCTTTTCTTTATATCATCATCTTATTTCAGGCGATTTGCCAATACTCCTGAATTTCAGAAATACTTTCCATTTGATCCGGTTGAAATGCGCAGCATACACTATTATCATGTTCATAGGAAAGTGGTGGATCACTACAAAAGCTTAATACCTGGGAATAAGGTGTATTATTTAGCTCCATTTTCAATTAAAAAGGACAAAAATATATATGGATTGGTGTTTGGGACAAACCATACACTTGGTATAGAGAAATTTCTTAGTGTGGCTTGGAAAAATGATACGTTGAGAGGTGAGGCAAATTATGATATCGATAGCGAAAGAATTGATGTAACGGCACCTGGTTTATTTCCAGAATATAATATTCCCAGTAAGAGAGAAGTCTTTGAAAAAAAGCTCGCCCAACTAATCAAAGAGGGTAAAATACTTATGAGAAATGAAGCTTACGTATATGCATTGAATGAAGGCTTTTTGCTGAAGGATGCTAACGTGGTGATGAAAAAAGTAAGAAGCGAAAAAAAAATAAAATCTGAAATTACATATATTTTAACAGATTTGCATAGAAATTTAGAGTACCAAGGTTTAATTTTATAATATGGCACAGTCAAACATAGAGTGGACAGAACTTACATGGAACCCGGTTACAGGTTGCAGTAAAATAAGCCCAGGTTGCAAATTCTGCTACGCAGAATCAATGACCAAACGGTTGACCGCAATGGGAGTTGAAAAGTATAAAGATGGCTTTAAGGTACGGGTACATCCTGATACATTGAATATTCCGTTTACATGGAAAAAGCCTAAAGTTGTTTTTGTAAACTCAATGAGTGACTTATTTCATCCTGATGTACCTCTCGAATTTATTAAGGCTGTATTTTTGGTTATGAATCAAACTCCACAGCATATTTACCAGGTTTTAACAAAAAGATCTGAAAGATTGGTAGAAATTGCTCATGAATTGAAATGGACAAAGAATATCTGGATGGGCGTTTCGGTTGAAAACGAAGATTACACCTATAGAGTAGATGATTTATCTATTACGCCAGCCCACATAAAATTTTTATCTATTGAACCACTAATCGGCCCTGTAAAAACATTAAACCTTGGCAATATTGACTGGGTAATTGTTGGTGGCGAATCTGGACATAAAGCACGACCAATTGAAAAATCGTGGGTTGATTACGTTAAAAAGCGTTGTGTAGAATCGAAAGTTGCATTCTTTTTCAAACAATGGGGCAAGCCCAAATTTAATGTAAATCAAAATGACCCTACAATTGATGCAAAACATCCCAAACATGCCAAAGGTGGTTGCGAGTTAGATGGTAAGATTTACAGAGCTATGCCCAAGAAGGCTGCATAATTAATCTTTTTTGTTATGTTTAGCTACGATGTCGTTCGCTATTTTTATAGCACTTTCATTATTCGACGCACAAAAGAAATGATACATTAAAGAGTTGTTTTTGTTGACTATAATGTAAGGTTTAGATATCAGTTTGAATACTGTATTTAATTTCTTAGCATATATCTCAAATAACTTTTCATTAGCCTTAGTGGTTTTAGTAATTATCCTGTTGATACCAAACAGGTCAGGGATTTCATTCTCTTGATAAATACTCGAAATTATTTCTTCCCGTTTCACACCGAAAAACTTCTCTAACCTGTTCCACCAGGCTTCAGAAATTTTTAAATCCTTTTTTAACAAGCGGTTCGCACCAACACCTGTTGGTGCTAATAGCCATAAATCAACACCCAGATTTTTCAATACTTCAATTGATTCCCAATCCAGACTCATTCCAAATGGATCAAGAAAAACTAATGCTTTACGCATCTTATCGGCTCGTAAATATTCTGCTAGTCTTTTAAGTACAGCGTTGCAATCTTCGGCAACGACAAAAACATTTGATGGCCGTATCGAGCGAACCGCAAAATCCAATAATTGTTTCTTTTCTTCGTCTTTCTCAACAAAGTAATAAATATCAAAACTCCTTGGGTTAGCAATACTTACTATCTTTTTTGCGGCTCCTTCAATTATCTTGAAATCATTCTTGTTACCTATTTTAATATCGCCGCTACCCGCAAAACCATCAAAGTAAGTCAGGTGAAATCTCTGCTTATTCATGATAGTTAGATATGCAGTTGTGTACTTTTCGAGTATTTCTATTTTTGTCTGTGTCCAGATACCGCCAAATTCATTTTCCATTTGAGTGCGTTTGATTTGTTCAAGATAAGATTTTTCTTTTGTAAGAGAGTATGATATTTATTTATTTTCAATATGGACATTTAAAGTTATATATATTTTCTACTCTGTATTCAATGATTATTAATGACTCAAAAGTGGGTGTGAATAATAAGTACACCATTCATTGAGTTTTCACAAAAAACAAATGATTTGAAAGGCGGGCAGGGGCTAAATTATTCAAAGTTTTACTAATATGCTTGCTTATTTCACTGAACAACAATTTGATTTGATATTGGAGTTAGGTGAGAGGTACTTGTGAATTGGTTAGATGAATATTATCAAGAATAATGTCAGTTCTTCAAGCTATAGAAGGTGAAAAGTTATCAGTATGTTATCAATGTTTGTGTTCAAAATTGTTAAGCCTGAAGATGTCGGTAAGGCTAAAAATTCAATGTCCTTTTTGATCAATCCGATCCTATATTTTCATGAATTTTTCGATAGGTTAGGTATCGGTTGATTAAGAGTCCTCCCACTATAAGGGTGTAGATCGGGTATCAGGCTAATAATCTTCCCTTCGTCAAAGAAATAGTGAGCAACCTGAGGATTGAACAATATAGGGTTTAGTGGGATTTTCGCATTAGGGTTATGGAAAATGCTTGCGCCAGCAGACCATGGCTCACCTGAATGCTCATCAATGTTCAATATAGCCATCTTCGGATTCAGCGCACCCGGTTCGTGATCGTGAAAGGCTACAAACCAGGTTAGCGTGTGTTCAAGTGTCCCTATTCCAGCCTGCATACCGAGCCTATTGAATTTTGCAATTGTTGCCGTTGGGTTGAAAAAAACCGCACTGATGTCTTTATAACCATCTTGATGGAATAATCCTGCAGGGATTTCCATACCGTTTTTTTTGATAAAAGGCCCCACTTCCTCAAACACCTGATGAGGCCCCTTGACTGTATCTTCGTTGATCTTAGGCTTCACACCGAACAAAACAACTAAAAAAGCCTCAAATGTCCAAGTCATGGAACCGGTATCATGAAAATCAGCCATAGCAAGAACAAAAGGAAGACCCTTCACATGCTCCTTCTCCCAATACTTTTTCTTTACTTTATCATATATGGCGCTCGAAACCATCAAGGGAACTTCATTCCTGAGAAGTTTATTCATTTCCTCAGGAGTTTTCATGTCTTTAGGTTCGAAATCACTATTCTTCCTACTCACTATAACAGCCTCAACGGCAATTTTAACTTCGCCCTTCTCAACAATATAATCCGGAGCATCATGATTCCTGTTAAAACTAAAGAGCTGCTCCCTAAAAAAGCAATATAGATACAGTTCCCATAATCTGGCATCAAAACCGTTTATCGATTGAAACTGATCCACAAAATTGCCATCCACATCTTTATAATGGTAGCTAACTTCCCTAATCGCTTCCTTCGCAGAAGAATATGCGCTGCTATCCCGCAAAAGGGCAAAAAATGGATGTTCCTGATCAGGCTTATTAATCGCTTGAAAAACATCAAAGAACTTTGCGTCACCATGAGAAATTACCTGCTCTTTTAGCATTTCTTCCCCGAGCACAACCCGAGCACCAGCCAAATCTGCAATATCAATCTTGATACTAACAGCTTTATATTGTCTGGATTCATCTCGTGATAAAACAATCGTCAAAAAATCTCTGTCAGTATTGTCCTCCAAAATAATCCCAAGCAAGCCACCATCAGAGCTTGAATAGTACTCAAGCTCCGTGCAAAGCGCTCTTGCAAAAGGCTCCCTGGTGAATAAAAGGTATAAATCAGCTAAGTTTTTTGAGATTGGCTCCATAGTGTTATAGAAAGTTTTGGTACAATAATGTGAATATTCCAAACATCATCTTTAACATTCAGCAAAGGTGAACATGTAATCCCTAAATTTACGGAAAATAACTGTAGTGGATATACCAACGTAAGTGTACCATCCATTTCGGTCCAAACTGGTCGAAGATTTGTTGATCGGATTTTCTCAATGATGTCTCTTTCCCCTCAAAAGTTTGAGGTCTGGGCAAAAATTCTTTTTCTCTTCAAGCCCATAGTAAACTCGATTCCATTTAAGCTGATTTTGATTCCTGATTCTGTTACTATCTCTTACCTGATGTAACTTTTTGATTGACTTTAAATGATTTTGGCTAAAAGTCGGATACTTGCTCTAAGAATTTAAAAGTCAATTTTTTCAACAAAAAACGAGCAATCAGGGCTTCTAAAGGACAAGTCATATTTTGTGATAGATGCTTCGAAAGTAGCCAGATGAGATTCTAGACATATATGCTGCAGGAATTATTCAATCCTGGAGAAAAAGTTATCTAAAATCGGCAAGCGGACATTGTCTGTCGATTTTTTACGGTTAAAATACTGACAAAGGATATTCTAGAACTAACTATCTTGCTTGGCTGGCTTTAGCAACCTATAAATTTTTGGTTTTGCTCCTCGTCCCTTTTTGGAATCTTCTTTTTCTCCAGTGTCGAATATTACTCCATTAAAGGTTTTGGAAAAACGATCTGCTATTTCATTAGGCTTGTATAATACACCATATTTGTCCTGTATTTTATTCAAAACATCAGTAATTAGGATGTTATCTTTTGAATCATATGTACTTAATATTACCCTGATTTGGGCATTAATATCACGTTGCTTATAAATGATTTTCTCTGGTGGTCCATTTTCTTTCCTAGATTTTATTCTTAATTGCGTCTTTTCCGGTAGCTGCTTAAATTTTGGGAAGGGATGTTTTGGGTTACCAAATTCGAAATATCGCAATGAAAAGATACATGAAATAGACTCTAACGTGTTCAAAACTAACCCCTTTTTTTCTTCAAGCACCCCATTTATGACTTCACTTGTCGTATCAGCAAGATGAGCTATGTCAACGCTAAACAAGCCAAATCGGCGCATGTATTTCCTTAATTGTTTCGCATATTCTGAGGATACAGACATAGAAAATTAATTATTAGAAATTATTATATATTTATAATAATTTCTATTATATTTGTTATCAGTTAATTAAATCGACAAATAGGAGGGTGTAATTTTGCTTTTACAGTATTATATATGAACAAATACAGGCTAATTTCGTATGAATCAATCATAAGCTGACTTATAAATTGAGCTTGTTACCTAAGTGGTATGCTGCTTAATAAGGTGGCTGTAAGTGAATCATTTGTGACATTCAAGGTTGCAAAAGGTTCGTGACGATATTTCTTTAAAAAGCAGTAAGGTTCGCTTATTTGCCTTATAGCTAGCGCTTTATTGCATGCTTTGAAGGGTATACGTCGTTAACATTACCAAATGACGTGTTTATTAAAGCGAAAAGATTACGCTTTAATGAAGTGTTCCATTTTAGTTGAAATGGTTTACACTGATCATTTCCTCAGTTGTTTAAGAACAATTGCTTTTAACATCCCTATACATTAAGAAATCTCGGAAAGAGAATTGCGCTAAAGCAAAAAGAAGCGTACCTGCTTATTGAAACAGGCGATTTTTGATGCTAAGTCAATTTAAATTCCGGATCCAGCCCCATGCTAATTAACATGAGGTGTATTCCAGTGGGTTGTGGCGATTCTAAGGTAAGCATCTTTTTGATATTTAGCGTAATGGTTTTCTGCCAATTGGTAGAAAACCATCAGGCTTGGTATTTTTTCATAAAAGACAAACCACGAGAGCGGTGTATGATTCCTGAGTTGCCTGTGCATCACGATGGCCGCGGGGTGCCGGGCGGCGAAGGGAACAAGTAAGGGTAGGTAAATAATGTGTATAGCGAATAGATCCTTCATCAAAATTTCGGGACAGGCGCTGCGCTCAGGATGACAGCGGGGGGCGCTCAATGTTGAGGATAAAGGTATTGATGGAATATGATTGATTAGGCTCAAGATAGTTCAGCCTCGCAATGACGATGATTTAAAACAAACAACTAACTATATTATGAACCCACGACAATTTTACCATCTCAACAGGCTTTACGCAATGAAGCCGCGGCAGCCAGAATAACCCCATTGCAAGGCAGGCGGATCATGTTATGTAATTCTTTTATCTTCGGATTATACTGACCTGCCTTGTTTTTTCTTCTCAATCCTAAACTTTTAAAATAAACCAAATGCTAAAAAACATATTTTTCAGCGCAGTGGCTTTGCTATGCCTGAATTTCTGCGCCAGTGCGCAAAAAAAACAAAATCCACTTAGGTCTGTAAGAGGGGGTGAAAAGGTTCCTGACGAACTTTGGAATACTTCCTTTCATGTCTACAGAAATGGAATTTACACTACAGAGAACTTAATGCCGTACAAAGGAAAGGTCATTGTTTTCGATTTTTGGGCGAGTACTTGTGGGAGCTGTATTGAAGGCTTTCCAAAACTGAAAAAGTTACAAGATAGTCTTGGAAAAGACATTCAAGTCGTTTTGGTAAACAGGAAAACAGTGTATGATAGCAGACCTGCACTTGAAGAGGTATTCAAGAAAAATCAGGCGGCACTAACGAATATGTTTACGCTTGTTGAAGATACATTGATTGCCAATTTGTTTCCATCCATTTCTTTACCAACTGTGGTGGTTATCACTGGAGATGGATATTTGACCGCTGTAATGGAGGGTGCTATGTTTCATTCCTCAGACATCATTGCATTAGCTGAGGAACGAAGGAAGCTCCTTGTAATTCGGGAAAGGTATAGACAACAGAAAAAGGTAAAGCCATGATCAGGAAGTATATTTTTTTATTGCTACTGATGAGTTATAGCTGTGTTTTATATGGCCAAAGCTTGAAAGGAACTATCTTAAATGAGAAGGGAGAACCACTTAAAGATGCAACTATATTAATCTTACCCTCAAACCATAAAACATCAAGTGGGGGCAGGGGTGAGTTCATGTTCACGTTGTCAGCGGGAAGGCACCGCCTCAATATTACCTATACCGGGTATCATTTTATTGATACGGTGGTTAATGTTCCATTGGAGCGCGATCTACAGGTAATGATGCAACCTGCTAACCGGCAGCTGGAAGAGGTAACGGTGAGCACAGGATACCAGGATGTGGTAAAAGGCCGTTCAACCGCATCATTTTATAAAGTAGATCAGGCACAGCTAATACAGAATGTGAGTCCTTCAATTTTGACCAGACTGGCGAACATCACCAGTAGTTTTCAGGTAGATAAGCGGGCGAATGTAGCCACTACCTACCAGATTAGGGGGCTGGCTTCACTGGATAGCCGAAGCATGATGCCTTTAGTGGTATTAGATAATTTTCCATATGAAGGCAACCTTGATAACATTAACCCCAACGACATTGAAAGTGTAACGGTACTGAAAGATGCTGCGGCAAGTGCTATATGGGGTGCGAGGGCAGGGAACGGCGTCATTGTTTTGACCAGTAAAAAAGCCAAATCAGGGGAGGCCATGCATATTGATTTCAACAGCAGTGTGAACATTCAGGCCAAACCAGACCTATACAAGGCCGATCAGCTTAGTCCGGCAGCAACTGTTGATCTGGAAAGCATGCTTTTTGCACAAGGCTATTATGATGATCGCTTCAATAGTCCCCATTATCCGGTTATTCCCGAGGTTGCAGAAATTCTCAATGATCAGCGACAAGGTACAATTACAACCACGCTTGCAGGGCAAAAACTGAATCAGCTGAGAACACAGGATTTGCGCAGCGATATGCTAAAATATCTTTACCGTACAGCAGTAGGTCAGCAGTATGCCTTGTCCATTGCAGGGAATAGCAATTCGGTAACTTACCGTTTGTCGGCAGGTGCTGACAAGAATTTGAGTAATCTTGTAGGTAATGAATCACAACGGTTAACCTTTCGATTTGACAATACCATTTCGCTAAACAAAAACTGGAAGGTACAAGCGGGGGTGGCGGTAACCACTAGCCTGAGTAAAAACAACAGCCCTGCCGGTTACGGCAGCTTTTCGGCATCAGAAGGCGGAGTTTCTGCTTACAGCAGGATAGCCGATGATCAGGGGAATGCCCTGCCCATCAATTTATATTACAGGGGGCGCTTTACCGATACAGTAGGGAAAGGCCGCTTACTTGACTGGAAATATCGGCCGCTCGATGAACTTGCCAATAGTGATAAACAAAACCGGCTTTTCGACGTGGTGATGAATGTGGGCAGTAGTTATCGCATCGCGCCCTGGCTCAGCGCCGATGTGAAGTATCAATACCAAAGAAGTAATGAGAAAACACCTCAATTCAATAGCGAAGACACCTATTTTACCCGCGACCTGATTAACCGTTTCACCGTGTTAGGCAGTTCTACTACCTACAACCTGCCTCGCGGTGGAATTTATAAATCATCAGAGATTGCGCAGCAGAGCCATGCGCTACGGGCACAGCTCAACCTGAACCATCACTGGGGCAATCACCAGATGGATGCGATTTTAGGCGGGGAGCAAAGGGAAATAAACCAGCGGACGGATAATACATTGTTATATGGGTATAATCCTGAAACACTGAATAGTGTGGCCGTAGATGGGGTACATGCCTATCCAACATATTTAAACCTCAGCAGCAGTGTATATATTCCCACTGCGGGCATACCTGCTGAAACTGTGAACCGTTTTATTTCGGCCTATGCCAATGCTGCCTATACCTTTCGCGAGCGTTACACGATTACGGGAACCGTACGCAGGGATGCATCGAATTTGTTCGGGGTAAGGACGAATCAACGTTGGGTGCCCTTATGGTCGGTAGGCGCGTTATGGAAATTGAGTGAAGAATCATTTTATCACAGTGAGTTCATCCCGAAAATGAACCTGAGGGGATCTTATGGCTTTAGCGGGAATGTAAATACGAATGCATCTGCACTCACGCGGATCACCTATGCAGAGGCTGCAAATTCACCGATCAACCAGGCATACGTTACCGTAAATACGCCGCCTAATCCCAACCTGAGGTGGGAGCAAACTGAACAGTTAAATCTGGGTCTTGATTTCGCTATTAAAAATGATCGGGTTAACGGCACTATCGAGGCCTTTTCAAAATATTCTTTTGATCTGATGAATACGGTTTATATGGATGCCACTTCAGGTTTTAGTTCTGTTACACTGAACTCGGCAGCTATCAAAGCCAGAGGCATAGACGTGGTACTGAACAGTAGGAACATTAATGGTAATTTCAGCTGGCAGAGCAGCTTATTGTTTAGTTACATTAATTACAAAGTGGTGGGTACCTCAGCAAATTTAATAACCGATGGGCTTACCAGTGATGGCGTAAGCGTTTTTCCAGTTCTGGGCCTTAATCCTTATGCAGTAGTAAGCTTCAGATGGGCTGGACTCGATCCGGCAACAGGGAATCCGCGTGGTTATGTAAACGGCCAAATCAGCACCGATTACGACGCCATTGCCCTGACTCCGCTCAGCCAGCAGGTGGTACATGGCCCTGCTGTTCCGCCCGTTTTCGGAAACCTACGCAACACCTTCAACTGGAAAAGTCTGAGCCTGACGTTAAATATCCGCTATAAACTTGGATATTATTTCCGGAAGCCGGCTCTGAATTATGCAAGTATGTACCTCAATAGTAGTGGAATCAGTGAATACGAACAGCGCTGGCAAAAACCAGGCGATGAAACGAATACCAGTGTGCCTTCGCTGGTTTATCCGGACAATGGGATGCGCGATCTGTTTTATACACAATCAGAGATCACTGTTGAAAGGGGCGATCATATTCGATTAGAAGATGTTTACCTCAATTACCGGTGGCAGCCACAAAAAATTAAATTCCTGAAGCAGGTTAACTTTTACCTCTACACCAATCAGCTTAACCTGATCCTTTGGAGGGAAAATAAACTAAAACTTGATCCTGATGCAGTTCAAGGGATTCAAAACAGGATCAGCCTGGCAGCTGGAATTAAAGCCGGTTTTTAATTTAAAATAAAAATAATGAAAACAAGATTTTTATACCTCACTTTAATCATCGTACTTTCAGTAATGCACTGGAGTTGTGAGAAATACCTGGAAGAAAAACCCAATAAAAGGATTTCGACCCCCGACAAGTTGAGCGACCTTCAAGGAATACTGGATAATTATTTCGTGATGAACGCCCAATACCCATCAGCAGGGGAAACCTCGGCAGATGATTATTACCTTACCGACGCCAGCTGGTCATCATCAACTGAAAAGCAACGCAATCTATACCTCTGGCAAAAGTATGATCTGATCACGGCAGATTGGAACGCTCCCTACAAAGTAATCTTTAACGCCAATTTGATTATTGAGACTATACCAAAACTACAGCTTAGCGATGCTGAACAGCCCCAGGGGAATATAATTAAAGGGCAGGCTTTGTTTTTAAGATCCTTTTATCATCTGGCACTTGGGCAGCTTTTTGCCACTACCTACAATAATAGCAACGCGGCCAGCCAACCGGGTATTCCGCTTAAACTGGTTAGCGATGTAGAGGCCAGAAGCGTGAGGGCAAACCTGGCTGAAACCTACTCGCAAATATTGGCCGATGGAAAAGCTGCTGTACGATTATTGCCCAATAAGGCTAAGGGCAAATATCTGGCAGCTAAACCTGCCGCATGGGCATTACTGGCGCGGATAAACCTGTTGATGGGGAATTATCAGGATGCCGCCCTTTACGCCGATTCCTGTCTGCAGGTAAGCAGTACGCTAATCGATTATAATAGTGTAAGTACAACAGCCAGCATTCCTTTTGCCCAGTTCAATGATGAAGTGATTTACGATTGCCGGACAGCGGTAGCTTCGGTACTGGCACAAACCAAAGCGAAGGTCGATCCGGTATTGTATGCCTCGTATGCCGCGAACGATCTCCGAAAAGTCGTATTCTTCAAGAAAAACACGGATGCTACTTATGCATTTAAAGGAAATTATACGGGATTAAGCACTGCGGTATTTTTTAGCGGCATGGCTACCGATGAAGTGCTGCTGATCAGGGCAGAATGCAAAGCCAGGTTGGGCTTGCTTTCTGCTGCAGCAAGCGACCTGAATACCCTTCTAAGTAAAAGATTTAAAACAGGAACATTCAGTCCATACACATTTACCAGTCAGGCTACTGCTTTAAGTACAGTTTTGCTGGAACGCAGAATGGAGTTGCTGTTCAGGAATTTGCGCTGGCCGGATTTAAAACGCCTGAATCAGGAACCTGCACAGGCGAATACTTTATCGCGAACCATAAAACAGGTGGTTTATACTTTAAAGCCAGGTGACATCCGGTATGTGTTACCGATTGACAAAACAGCAATACAGCTAAGCGGGATCGAACAGAATCCATAAAAAAAGCGGTGGCATGTATCCGCATGCCGCCGCTCCAAGTTTTAATTACGCATTTTGATTTCGCTAATAGTTGCGGCATCACCTTGTTCTGAAGGCCACAATTGATCTTTAAGTTCATCAAATTCATCGGTATCTGGTGCAGCAAGTGCGCCGTTATCTGTAGCTAAGAATAAACCACATACATGAGGACCCGTAGAACAAGGAGAATCTTCTCTTTGGTAATTTGCAGGATTCTCGATTTGTGCCTGCGTGTAGGTGGTTAATTTGTATTTATAAAAATACTCCACCCTCTTGTTTTCTTTTTCGCCATCGGAGCGGGTGAAGGCACTCATGCCCGCTACGGTAGCTAAACCAAGTACTACGGCCACCAGGCCGGACTTGATACTAACTAATTTGTACATAATGTTATAATTTAAGGTTTACAGAAACCAAAAAGCATTACCACAATCACGTAAACCACTCCGCCAAAATTTTGAAGATAACCGTATCGGTACAGGTTCAGGCGATCAGGGTTTTGTATCTGATTTCTAATACTAAGGTACCATGAAACGCTACCTGGAAACGATGTTCAACGGGTGGCAAAAATGCTGTGCGATGGGTAGTAAATTTACTGTCGGACGAACACCAAAAAGGCATTATAGCAGTTTGCTGTAGTATCTGACGAATAAATTGTATTCGAGGCTAAGGTAGTTTGCCATGTCCTTTTTTCGCAGGAAAGGAATGATGCTGCGGTTGAGTTTGATAAACTCCTTTATGCGTGCTCGTGCTGTATTGTACTCCAGTAAGTGGCTACGGCGTTGCAGGGATTGAAAATGCAAATCTTCAATATTGAAGTATAGATTTTGCAATTCGTTGAACTGATCGAAAAGCTGCCACTGCTTGGTATTGTCAATGTAGACAAGGGTAGATGGGCAACTCGCCCGGTAGAAGTGGTGATTGCTGCCGACAAATGTTACAACATATTGATTGGTAGTGAGCAGGTTTACGATTGACGGCTTATTGCGAAGCGAGGAATCATATTCTTTAATAATACCTTCGATAATAAATGCAACTGTACCTGGCTGGCAGATAAAGTTTTCGCCAGCTTTGAGCGCTACCTTAACGCAGGCTGCAGAAAGTGCTTCCCAGGCCAGGAGCCCGGCGAGCCCGAGGGTATCTAAACTGGTTTTAAGTTGGATGAGCTGATCCATAGGTTTTGAGTTTAAATGAGAAATGCCCTGCAACCTTCGTCAATTGCAGGGCTTAATTTAAGGACTTGTTCGTTCCATATCATGTCAGTTATAGCTTACTTCAATCGTCAGGCTTCCGCTGGCTTCGAAGTTGCCGTTTGCATCGGCAGTGGCGGTAAGGCTACTGGTCGGTGTAAATAGTTTATCCGCTTCATCACCTGCAGCTCTTGCGCTGTTTTTGATTAAAGTAATGGGTAAACGGTTGGCTACTGCGAAACTGACTTGCTCAGCTAAAAAACCAATCATCTGGCTGTTCATCTGATTAAAGTACGCTTGTTGTTGAGCATCAAGCTCAAACCATCGGACTACCCAGGTGTGCAGATCCAGCCGGATGACGGCAGTTTCTTCCTGCCGTTCCGCATCGGTTAAACCATGAAGGGTTTCCTGCACCTGCAGTACGCCCTCCTCATCAAAAGATTGTTTAATCATATTTTGTAATTATTTTTTTTTGCCTTGTGTATCTTCGGCACTACAAAAATATTCCGTATATTTTTATATTTGTAGCAAATCAACCACTTAGAATTTAACCGGTATATTCTTTTTTCAGGAACGGTACTGGTTGGCAAGATCACATCCCATGAGCTTATTTATTAAAGCTTAGGTTTATGCATTTCCTTTTTTCTTTCCGCCCCGCAAAGTGGGCGTGGGTACATTTTGGAGTTACCCTGTTTGTTTCTTTGTTTGCTGGTGGGATCATTTCACTACAGCGTCAGCAAATTGGATTTTCTGAATTGATTTACCAGTTTCGGTATTATTATTCAACTGTATTAAATGGTGCAGCTGCCTTCATTTTGATCTGGTATATCTTTGGAATTACAAACTGGTTGAATGAACGGGATGGTGGATTCAAACGGACTATCAAGCGTTTGAAAAATCAGGTCATCTACGGAGTTGGCCTGGGGGCAATTCTGGAGATGATATTGGCAACAATTTTATATACAGTTCATGGCCGTAAACCGCTTTCCGGAAGTTTTTTCTACACTATTTTTATAATGGCGATGTTATATGTATTCATCCTGAATTTGATTTATTTCATATATTTTAACATGCTTGAACCAAGCGTACCAGTTGATTCGCCGCTGCCCGTTCCGGTACCGCCTGCAGATCCGGTGCCTCCAATTCCGACACCCGCCGCGACGCCAAAGGTGAGATACAAGATATTGAAATCTAAACCTGTCAAAAAAGAATTGATTGCAAAGGGGGACTTTTATTATATATTTTACATAAAGGATGTTGTATTTGAATTCTATAATAGTGATGGAGAAAGTGGTATATGGCTAACAAATTTAAACCAAACCTATGAGTTACTAAAATCTGATGAATATTTCCGTATTAATAGAGGCGCTCTGATTCACTGGAAGAACGTCAGGGACTTTAAACAAAAGGGGAAGGAATTATATATAGTAGTATTTTATCCCGAGAATGCATGTTATAAGGTAAGCAGAAGAAATGTTGCAGGTGTAAAGAGGTGGTATGATAAGTACAGAAATAAGCGTGCCTAATAGAGAATGCGGCAATTGAGGGCAATGGATAATAAAGCGCGATATTGGGTGAGTCAATACCGCGCTTGTTAAACGATCATTTCGATGATATTCAGCTAAATTCTTCTCCAAAATCATCATCAATTCTCTGACAAAGCTCCTTCAGCTTGGCTTTCATTGCATGGGCCGTTCGCGGAGTTACCTGCTTGTATTTAGTGGCTAAACTACTGGCTGATAACTCTTGCTCGCCAATGCGCGGTGTTTGGAAATGATGCGCAATAAAGGCCAGCAGTTGTGACCGGGGTTCGGCTTGAATGATGCCTGACTCGCACAACAGTTTCATGAAATAAGCCAGTGCCGCTACAGAGAAACTGGTTTGCACCCGGTAGCTACCTATTTGAGCGGTATGCTTCAGGGTTACACCTTTACCTCCAGAATGGTACTGCTGTTTCTTTTCAATGCACTCCAGCTCGGCCTGCACAAAAACCATTAACTGATACTTAACACTGTTACGTTGCACGCTATATCGGAGATTGGCTTTTTCCTGTTGTACGGTTAGCCGCTTTTCGAAATGACATAGTTGTTCATAACACTGTTTTGTTCCATAATGGGGTTTTAGCGCCTTTTTAATCAACGACTTGCAGTAATCCACAAAATGACATTCATTGAAGCACCAGTAAGTGAGGTGTTCGATGAGCTGATAATCGAAATCCAGATCACTCGCTTTCTCACATAGTTTTAAAATGGAAAGCTGTAGCGCAGACATGTATTGCAGGTGCTGGTAGGTATGTTGCTGACTCAGATGAAACCGTTCAAAAGCAGCGCAAATAATGTTGAGCAATTCACTGTAGATCTTTTTACGTTTCAAAGCAGCTTTCATCACCGTCATTTTCTGAAAGGTTTTATCCGTAATGCGCTGTATTTCTATGTAGGGCGCATTGACCTCATAGCTGAAATAACAGTTGTGCTGATGCAGATGTCGCAGTAACTCATCCAGGCATTTCCTCATTTGATCTGCTAATGCAACCTGATCAGGAGTAGCCATTTTGGTTCTGGGCAACATATCAAGCAGCGTTATACACTCGCGCTGCGTATGCAGGATTTTCCTTTTAATGAAAACTTCCGGCTTTTTACTAAAGCTCAAATTCTGTAAATAATCAATCATTACATCTTTAATCATCAACAAATCGCCAGCCTGATTTACGGCAAAGGAATCTGTAACAATGGATGTGGTATTGTCTGAGTGCGTTACTGCTTGCTGCACCAACTGCCTGAGTAGATGAAGCTGTTTTTTCATATCACATCTACCTTTCCCAGATAATAGCTGTTAGATACTGCTCTTCCGTTATGGCCAATCACACTGATGAAAACCTCCACCTCGCTGGTCCATAAACGTTTCTCCATCTTGAATATACAGTTGCCCACATTTCTTTTTACACCCCCGATCATACCATCGGCCCTTTTCCGTTTAGCACTGTATACCACAATCATGATCAGATCATCAATATGGAAATGACCCTTGGTTACATCTTGCCAGGTAAACTGCAGTTTTGATGGGCTTAGCCGGGTACATGTTGGGTTTGCAACCACTTCCAGCTTTCCCGAACTCAAAAGCAACTGACTGAAGTCGATACTGAAATCGGGATATTCCCCTTGCAGCGCCGTTTTGAAGTTGGCCGTAAAAGCGGCATTGAATTCCGTTTTCCCTATTGCCGCATGTTTAAATCCCTGCAACAGATAGGGGTGGAAGGGTTTGAGAAAAGAAGTGAGGTACCCAAATTTAGCCTGGGCCATTTTGCGCGGTGGGGTTTGCACCGGCGGTATGGAGGGCTTGGACCGTAAATAATCCGTCCCTTTCCAGTTAGCGCCAACAACAGGCCCTATCTTTCCTGACAGGCCGCCTAAAATTCCTTTTTTAATCTTCGTCATAATTCCTTTGGTTTTAGTTTTATAATCCTTCGACCACGGCATATAACCTGTACAGGGTCATAGCATAGCCGGGCCATACCCGAAACTGGCCTGGAACGTAAAAACACGTAGCAGACACGTTCGAGACACGTTCAAGACACGTACGAAATACGAACAAGTTATAGGGAAAAGTAAAAGTATTATGCCTGAAATACAGGAGGAGAATGAAGCATTCCCTCATTTCAAAGACAGGTGTTGTGACGAACCAACACTTAAATTTAAAATATCAGAATTTAATTTCCAAAAAAAATATTTTTTGGTTACAAATGTCACCCTATTGAGCGGAAATACAGCCCTCAAAATTAATTGTAAATAAAAATAAATGTCCTTTATGTGTGTGCTATGGCACATTTCGCCCAAAGGTACCGTACCCAGGGGACTATTTTAGGGCTTTTTATTCCTGTTCCTTTGTTCTGTCGCCGCTGGCATGAACACACCGGTTAGCTTCAGGTACAGGTCGACGAGTTAACAAATTTTTTCATTTAATCCATAAAACAATGGGAGTAATTAAACAGGGGATCCTTGGTGGATTCCGTAAGAAAACAGGAACAGTGGTTGGTGCTTATTGGCGCAGCTTAGATGTAATCAGGGGTTTGCCCCGCAGTAGCGGAAAAGCGGCAACCGAAAAGCAACTGTCGGTACAGCTTAAATTTGGATTGGTCACACCATTCCTGAGCAGGTTTGCAGCCCTGATCAACAGGGGCTTTGCCTCATCGGCAGGTGTGTCTACGCCGATGAACGTTGCAGTTTCTTATCACATCAAAAACGCAATTGTGGGCATCTATCCGGATTACGAAATCGAGCTGACCAAGGTACGTTTCAGTGAAGGTTCGCTGGAATTGCCGGTTGAGTTTCTGGTAGAACCGGCTGCGGGCGGTATTGTGAACATCAGCTGGGAGTATGATGTACAACTTAAAGATGATCGCTACATGCCTAGCGACAGCTTAAGTGTATTGGTATACAACCCGGTAAAATCCAAATTCATGAGGGCTTCGCTGGTAGCGGAGCGATCTGCCGGTACTTATGCCATGCAGCTTCCCAACGTGTTTGTTGGGGATACGGTTCACATTTATGTGGCTTTTAGCTCTACTACCACTGCCGATTTAAACAGTGATAGCACGTACATCTCCGAGTTAACGGTGCTGTAAGGGGCTAAATCAATTATCCTGATTTACCGCCCGGCCAGCCGGGGTTATAGCCAGGGGCAACATAAGGTTTAGCCGGGCGGTATTTCTTTCACCTTAAAATTTATTCATCATGAAAACTTTATTATTACAGCTCCGAAAAGGAGATTTACTATTTCGTGTTTTTCTCCTGCTACTATTGGTATCGGGATTAACAACTGCCTGGCGGGTGTTACCAATGTTTCTGGGCAATGGCGATGCTACCGTAGGATGGTTAGACGCCGGCATCTGGCAACTCGCATTTTTCAGTTTGATTTGCTGGTTCTGCCTGCTGCTCTTAACGCTGGGCTTGCTCAATATTTTACGAAAGCAACTCGCACTACCTTCAATTTATTTCATGGTTTCACAATTTGAAAATTTACCATCATGGCAACAGTTAAGTTTTTATTATGCCTGCTTTGCACTGCTTTTATTATCGGCAGTGGGCTGCCTGGCGGCGGTATTTTAAAACCGCCTTTTCGTAATCAACCCACCCGGCAACTGATCCTTCAGGTTGCGGAAAGCCAGTTGGGTATTCATGAAGCCACCGGCAGCAATGACGGCCCTGCTGTAGAGAAGTTTTTGTATTATACTGGCAATGCCAAAGGCGATCCCTGGTGTGCAGCGTTTGTAAGCTGGGTATACGGACAAGCCGGCTGCGGGCAACCCCGCTCGGCCTGGAGTCCGGCATTGTTTCCTGAAGGCAAACGTACCAGCAAGCCTGAGCCTTCAGATGTATTTGGCATTTACTTCCCGGGGCTTAAGCGCATTGCCCATTGCGGCATCGTGAAAATGCAACGTGGCTCCTGGATTATTACCGTGGAAGGGAATACCAATGTTGTCGGAAGCCGTGAAGGTGACGGCGTGTATAGCAAGTACCGCCATATCCGCACGATCAAGTATTTTGCCAACTGGCTGAAAGGGAATAAGTCATGAAGCGTTTACTATTACTGTTGGCCGCCTGTCTGGCGGCCTGCAGTGCTTTACGGAAAGAGAGTGCTAAATCATCATTTGTTGAGAAGAGTAGTTTTCAAAGTGAATTGGTGGCTACGCGTCAATGGACAATAATGACTCATGACAGCATTAACTCCGAATTGCAATGGCGCATTTGGCCGAAGGGCATCGTGTACTATTCGCCTGATAGTGGTTTTAAGGGGGAAGTAGAAATGATGGAGCTTTGGAAAAGGGATAACCGGAAGGTGGCAACAAAAACAATAGGAGCGGCTACTGTGACGCAAAAGCAACAGGCGCAGCAGAGTGTAAAGGAGAAGAAGGGAGCGGTGAGCAGTACGAAGGCTGGGGTTACCTGGTGGTATTGGGTTGTGGGTGGGGTGGGAATGGTGGGGTGGGTGTGGTGGAGGGTGGGGCGTTAAACTAAAAATAAGATTAACGTTTTTATTTCGACGGAACAATTATCAAGTTTTAGGTTTGTGTATAGTTGGCAGGTTGGGTATATCCCGACTGATATTACATGATTTTTGAGTATTGACAATAAGGATTTTTATTCCTATAATTGTTTAAGCTTTTTGGCAAGCTTGCCCGTTCGTGCAAAGATCTATTCAGCCAATTAATTGTTTAATAATGCAAACCTGCCTGCTTATTATCCAAACAAGATTACGAACGCAAATACCACGGATAACTAAGTAGGTCTAAACAGGAATGTATTATGACACCTATTGAGTATTTAAAACTGCAAGCAAAAAATCTTCACAAAGATTTCAAAACCCAAACTTCTTCTTTCGACTCGAAACTGGGGCGTAACTTGTATGATTACGATCCAATGTATTTCAAGTTCGATTTGATTGTGAACGACTTCAACGTTAATGAAGAACGCTTTAAACTAGGTAATGCGCAGCATGTCATTGCTAAACTATGCGGACTGAATAAATGGACAGATCTATTAAAAGCATCGCCAGCTAGAATTGAATTGTCAATTCTATTGTTTACCAATATGGATAAGGCCGAAGTGCGAGATTGGAATCAATATGTTTTAAATATTGAAACCGCCAATAATGTCACGCTAGATGACGAATTTAAAGTCCAAATCTTTAAAGAAGGGTTTTTAGTTTGGCAGGAAAACGTTTATTATAATGATTATCGACTTTTCAAAGGTGATGAAGATGAAATTGAATGGGAATATGATGAACCATTGTCGGGAGTTGAGACCTTCTCAGATATTTCTATCCGAATAATTTCCTCATTTCCTTTAAATAAAGAGGACAGGGAAGAATTTATATATGAGGCGAACCAGTCATTCGAACGCGTCTTTGAGCGCATAGAACCAGATAACCCGAAATTGACCCGTTCTTTGTGGGACGCTGATCGTTTTATCGATGAAGAAATATTGAAGCCCGAATTGTTGCCCATAGATCGTGATTATGCACTTTCTTTGATTGATACCTTCTCTGTGGAATATGTTATTTCACTGGCAGCTGAAGCTGACGATCTGGCAAGACAAACCGGCTAAACACATTTTAGCAAATTTGGTCCGGCAGGTGTTTCATCTGCCGGACTTTTGAGATGTCTAATACTATTAAATGTCTTTTAACTAAAATATCGACTGGCTATACAGGGTTTTAGGCCGGGGCGGTTAAAGAGGTTGGCAACTGAAAATTTTTCTTGTTTTTTACTCCTGTATTTGATTTTAATGTTTCTTCTATTAAATTTATACAACTAAATTTGTATGCTCGATCTCAATAAATTCTTACCGCTTAATAGTGTTGATCAGGTTGATGCCTTGATCGATCATCTAAAAAAATATCAGTCATATCAGCAGGAACTGATGGAGGGCGAGATTCTGATGGAAATTCGCAAGGTCAAGATGCAGTTTTATTTCAAGGAACAATTTAACCTAATCTTATCCGATTCTAAGCCTATTCTCCGTCCCAGGAAGTTTCCAAAGATCTTTGTAAAAGAGTTTGATACCCTGGAAAACCTCAAAGCACTCAAAGGAAGTTTTACAGGTTACCGGTTGGATGAGGTGGCGAAGGAACTGGATAGGCCTGTCGGGCAACTGATGAAGTTTTTAGCTGATCGAAAAGTGAGAGCCAAAGCTGATACCATATTGACCGAGAAAGCTGCGAATATATTGAAAGGATATGCCAGGAACATCCTTGAATTAAATGCCAGAAAGGAAAAAAATGCCGAGCGGGAAGCAAAATTGCAAAGGGTAGGAAATTCCATATTGGAGGAAAAATTTAAACCCAGCCGCGGAAAGGAAGGGAATTATTCTAAACTCATTTATACAAGACCAAAATCATGATGAAAAGTAGCTGGATGTTTGCAGAACATTTCGGGGATATCATTATTGCCCATTTTAACTTAAGAGGTTTTCTGGTAGAGAATGGGCAATTCTCAGATCATGGCTATGATTTAAAAGTCACAAAGGGAAACACCTATTACCTCGAGCTCAAATTTTACCGGAGTAACCGCATCCATTATTCGCTTATAGAAAGGACGATAAGCCAGCTTGCAAAAATAGTTGGCGCGATGGGAGGTGATAGTTACGGCATAGCAATATTCAGTATTGATATCAGTATAGAAATCAGGCTTAGCTTAAAGGAAAAATTTGGTATTACGATCTGGGATCGGGGGATCGTCCTGGAAGAATTGCGCAAAACCAGCGCTGAGCTTAAAGAAGATTTCGAACGGCTATTGCTGGAATCGCAACAGGGAACTGAAACTTTTAAAATGCGAACAGGAAGCGAAGTCTCCAATGCGCTTAAAGATGATCTTTTCCCTAAAGATAAACCTATTGATCCAGGACCTTTACCGAATCCCGATCACGTAATGGCCGACGAATTAATTGTGAAGCTTGCTGCCCTTCCCTGCGGTAAAGATCATTGGTCAGCCTATGAAAAGCTCATGTACGACATCCTGAAATTTCTCTTTCGCAAAGATTTAACGCTTTGGGAATCGCAGCAGCGTACAGATGATGAATTATCTAGGTTTGATCTGATCTGCAGGATTACCTTTTTTGATGATTTCTGGAAATCACTTGCCCAATCTTTCAATACCAGGTTTATTCTTTTTGAGTTCAAAAACTATTGTAATGAAGTAACACAGCACGCTGTATATTTAACTGAACGGTATTTATATAAAAATGCATTAAGGTCTGTTGCGGTCGTCATTTCTCGAATAGGCCCAAATGATAGTGCAATACAGGCGGCCAGAGGTGCATTGAGAGAAAGTGGAAAGCTGATGTTTTTCCTTTCAGATGTAGATATTACCAATATGTTGGAAGGTATTAAACACGAGAGGAATCCCAATGATTATCTGGCTGATACACTCGATGACTGGCTTGTTGGACTTTCGAGGTAAATTATTTGTTTACTTTTAAGATACATATGTCATTGTTAAAATCATGTGTATGACTTTTTGTTGTATTACTTTAAGATAATTGTTATGCTCTTCAAAGATCTACTCGATAAAAAATATAAACTACTCCTACCATATTTTGAGCAATTATTTGATTTGGCATTAAAGAATCAATCCCATAATGGAGATCTTCTGTTGGTAAATGAGAATGCTAGTTTATCAACAACAAAATCCGAAGATAGTCTACCGATCATAAAATATTTTTATGAGCTCGGCTGGAATTATGAAGGCCATAGTGAGCGAACAAACTATGACTTTATAGGTGAGTACCTTAGAGAACCTGTACATAATTCCATAGAATATGAAAAATATTATGCTGAACAATCAAATGACTTCAAATTGAAAGATCAGCTTGACCATGAATTATCCTTTACTATGCAATTTGAGATGCTGATATACCTGAAAATCTGGGAAGGCGAAACCTTCATCAAAAAGTGGTATCAGTTAGCTCGACTAATTAAAGGTGAAAAATATGATTGGTCATTTCGCATCAAATCACATGACCCTTTGAAGCCTGGTGGGTTTACAAGGGATAAGGCCTTAAAGAATCATATTAAGCCAGTCCTTTCGGAAATGATACCTGAATTGGGAGCTAGTTTTGAGAAATGTCACAAAGGACAGATCCGTAATGCTATTGCCCACTCGCAGTATTTTTTTATGGGGAGAAATTTTACACTTACAAACTACGTTGAGACGAATATTGATCATGTAAGCCATATTAAGTTCGAAAAATGGAATGATATTTTCCATGAAACACTGGTTATATTTACGCTATATAACAGACTTTCGGATAAGGTGAATGAATATTACTATCAAAAATCTCTTCGATATAAAAAGAAACAAGAAATTAGAGTGTATTGGCAGCTCAAGCCCCAGCCTTATACATCTTTCGAAGTGTTACATACCAGAGATGTTTTTAAAGACTGGAGCCCTTATCCAAATCCATAATTATGAATGACAAATTGAAACCACAAGTACATTTGATGGTAAAGGAAGCTGTTGAACATCTTCATGGTACAATCAAATATAAACAGATTAAGGACTATATCAATGCTAATTGGAAAGGAGTAAATCAAAATACTATAGTTGCACAAATCATCGCAGCAACCGTAAACCATACCTCAAGACATCACTATCCAGAAAATCATAAAGAGAGGAAATCAGATCAGGGGTCGCCTTTCGACTTGCTATTTTGGGTCAAAAGAGGAAAAGCAGTCAAATATGATCCTGATAAGCATGGAATTTGGGAACTGGTGAAAAATCAAGATGGCAGTTTTTCAAATTCCAAGGTCAGTGTAGACTTCTCCAAATCTACTTATCTCTTTGACTGGAATCCAAGTAAGTGGGAGTGGAAGAATTTAGAATATAAGCTTCAGGAATTCGACACAACTGGTAAAACGAGTGAAATCTGGACTTGCTCCAGTTTTAAGCAGGTTAAGATTGGTGACAGGGCTTTTTTAATCAAATTAGGCAAAAAGGTAAAAACGAAGGGATTGTTTGCCTCTGGATATATCATGAGCCTTCCGTTCCGGGCACCGTCGGCGACTGATCCCAAAAGAATGGATTGGCGTGTCATTATTAAATTCGATGTATTTGTAGATCCAAAGGATGTGATTGTAACTGTAGGTGAATTGGAACAAGCAGGTTTGACAAGTCAAAATTGGTTGCCGCAACAGTCGGGGATAAGCGTTCAGTCAGATATAGCTTTGAAGCTCGAAGAGATTTGGCTTAAGAAATATTTTTCATCTACTTCAGCTGGTCATCCCGAAGAGAAATATGTTGATGGTCAAGTGAAACATCGGTTAGTTAAAGTATATGAACGGAGTCCTTATGCTCGGGAAGCTTGTTTGAAAAAATTCGGGCCAGTTTGCATAGTGTGTAACCTAGACTTTAGTTTAAAATATGGCCTTATCGGTAAAGATTATATTCATGTACATCACCTAAACGAAGTAAATATTATAAATGGCGCTCATGAGATTGATCCTTTGACAGATTTGGTACCGATCTGTCCAAATTGCCATGCCATGGTTCATGCAAGAAAAAAACCTTGTTTTTCGATTCAAGAAATTAAAGATAAAATACAAGCTCAAAAAAAGCTCAATAAAGGCAGCACCTAAGATGTTAGATAAAAATGGAGCTATTTTTTATTCTGAGTCAAGTAACATGTTTATTATCAATATTATATAAGTCATTTTTTGACGTTTTTGTCATCCATCACTTTTTTCTTAGAATACTGTCCAGATCATTTATGGTCAGTATCACCAATTTGATGACTTCTATCGCTGCTGGAGGAACTATTGTATGTTCATTAGGGTGTGCTAAATGGTTCCTTATGTGGCGGATCATATCCAGAACCAATCTGTTCTCACCGTTTATAATAGATAGTTTTTCAAAGACTTCAATCAGCTTAAAAAATTGCCCATGAAAATCTATTCCGGCGAATTTTTTATAGTAGATTTTTAAACCTAGTTCGAACATCAAGAATGAATTATGTATGGCAACGGTAATAAACTCGTACTCGAAAAATCCGTATGTTAACAGTTTGGTGATCAGTATTTCCTGTTCTAATAGGTGCTTGTCTGTATTGAGGTGAAGGCGTTCAGAAAATAGGAAGTTTTGTTGGAATTCGCTGAATGAACCAGCGTCTTCGAATATGCTCCATCTAGGGTCTGCTTTAAAGAGCTTGTCTACATGCGGGGTACGTTTTGCTTTCATAGAGGTATTTACATATTTCATATTCTATTTAAATTGCGGTAAAGACATGATCTGCCTATTGATTTGTTTCATGAAGGAGTTGACCCAGAATTGAGCAATTGAAGCCAAGTCATTTCTGTTGGGCAGATCATCATAGGTTTTCCTCAATGTAATAACAGTCAGTGAAGTCCCGATCTCGTAATGGTAATCATGGAAAAAGATAAATAGATCGTTGGTGATATCGAAAGCAGATATCCCGGCCCTTTTAAATCCTTTAAGCTCTATCCGTAGTCCTAACCTATTTACTTCCCCTACAATCAAATACCTTTCGAGATCAATTGATGTCAGGAAAGGAAAATAGTCATCGTCAATTGTTTTAAAAATTTCATGGGAAAGAAAAAGGCTATATACATCTTTCTCGAGCAATGATTCAGAAGCTTCCATCAATTTGGGGAGCTGTTCGTTAAACATTTGAAGGGCGAAGTTACTGGTGAACTTACCCGTAATTTCGCTACTACCAAGCTTTGAAGTTAGTCGTTTAAATTGTTCAATCTGATTGGGTTCGAAGAACTCTGTAAGGAAATCTGGCATCTCATCATCTTCCTCATCCGGCTCGCCCCGCCACAGTTTTACTCGTATAGTACCACTCCATCCCGAACCATCGCCCCATTGGAGAGAAAGAAATAAGGATACTATTCCGTCGGACTCGCTGAGCACATTTACCTTTATGATCCTGTCTATAAAATTCAGCTCAGGTTCGTCTCCCAGCTCAATCTGATAGGGTGGAATTGTTGCCAATCTTGTCAGCTCAATCGTCATCAATCGATCGAGCATTGGCCTGTCACTAACATATTGTTGGTAGTAGCGGTAGAATAACGATCCTAATAGAGGATTGAATCTCCATGTAGCAAGTGGTAGTGAAAGGTTCTGTTCAATCAACTGCTTTGCATATGGGATACCAGATATCTCGACAAAATCGCCTTTATATGTATCAACATCGTGATTATGATCCAGAGCGATATCTCCTCCAAGCAGATGAGGGTCCCGTCTTACTGCCTTGGGCAATACATTAACCGCGATCTCAAAATCTCCATCTTCATTGATCTTCCAGTCTACTCCACCGCATAGTAATCTGCCCTCTCCCTGCGACTCAATAACAATGTAATCAAGCATGCCATTGGATGCATTTTCATAGTTCCGCAATGCAAACTCATCACCAATAATGAAATTTTTCACAACGAAAGACCATCTGTTCCCTTCAACCGCTTTCCACATCGCCTCGAAAATCAGGTTTACATCGAGGCTAACCAAAGTAGTTGGTGCTTGTATTTTATCTTTAAAGAGTTCTTTCAGATTATCATATGCGTGTTTTTCGGCAATCTGTTTCCACTGCTTCAAAGTCTCTTGAGAATATTGTTCATGATCGCTATCAATTAATCTTGCATGTGAGCGGCATAACCAAATTCCGTTATTTATTGATCTTCTTTGCTCACTGGACATCTCCGTGCTGTATCTGGGACCACCTGGTGCTGCAGCAGCGATGTGCGCGGCCTCACCTAAAATCACCACTTTGTCTTCACCGCTGCTATTTGGGCCTATTGTTATACGGCTGCAGTCTGGAAAACAGCAGCGGTAGGCCACCCTGGAAGCCAAGATGCGTTTCGTATCCGAAGTGAAATCATCACGTTTAGGGCTCATAGGTGCAAATTATAGATTTTATGTGTGCATGCAAACACGAGGTATGTACATAATGTTTCATAGTTGTTTTGAAAGAAGTTTCTAGAATTCCAGCCAGTCGCCAGGTTCCTGATGAAAGAATCTGAAGTTGGAAATGGTTAAAAATATGTCTTCTGATAATATGGTTTTGTGAAACCCATACATATTGTCCAAAATCAGATTGCTAATCAGATTTAAGGGTGGTGAAAAAGTCAATTGCTGCTGGCATATAAACAGAAGAGTATATTCCCCTTGCCTCATTAAATCCAATTGGATTCTGTTCAACTAAAAATAGCAGGCTGTCTCTGATTTCTTCATGTATTAATGATTGGAGCATAGCCACGAAATTATTTGACGTCTCGTAGGCCTTGCGAACCGTATCAATATCCGGGTGATGGTATGTCTTAATTGTAGCGTCAATTGCAGGCCTGTTTTTTTCTATTGGGTGAAGGGGATAATCACGGTCATAATAAATCTCGCCGAGTCTGTTATGCAGTGTGTCCTCTTCGTAGTGGACATATTTGTTCCGAAGTGTCATAAGTTCTTTGGTTTCCCTGTAAACAACACTTCCCATATCTACATCGGCAGAAAAAATATAGGTATAGAACCTTATGCTCTTTACTCTTGATTGAAAGTCTTGCTTAGTAAACTTAGACAAAACATCAGGGTAGCTTCGCAATTCGGGTGTACTGCCAATTCGTATAATCAGGTTTAGAAAGGATTCTACCTTAAATGCCGCATTCAATACCAGCGACTTTGCCAAAGCATGGTATTTTACGCTATTGTTTATGAACTGTTCAACATTTTTGGTGTAGTCATTCATTTCTTCAGTTTGGGTAACGTGTCCGACTAGTGGTTTGGGCAGTGTCAAATCTATTTTTGCAATATCTCTCCATAGGGTTTCTACACACTGACGATAGCTTTCATAATGGTTGATATAAATGGTGTGACGCTCGAAATTGAGTATCATAGCTTGAATTTCACGTTCGTACTTCCTAATGTTGAAGTTAAAAAAGGATTCTATATCAAATTCACCTTCAAAATAATAATTAGCCTCTATAACAAAGGGTGTTCTCCAAATCTGAATAAATCCTTTTTTACATTCTAAGATAAAATCCCACCAAATTGGATTGTCAAGTGGTTTGTTGACTTTTACGGAATCTAGAAAGCCATTGGGTTGATGAGAAATTTTTGAGGTTAAAAGTGCATATAATTTTAGAACATCAATATTTACGGGAGACATACGACGGGTGTTCAGTTTTTCTCCTGGAGACATAGTCTTGTAAAATTTATTCACCTGATCACGCCAATTCTCAATATCAGAATAGTCAACTTGCTCACCTTTCTTCCCCTTTTTGTTTTCTTTAGCTTCCTGATTGCAATTACTTCTATTAATACGAAGGTGCTGGAGTGACATTCTGATTCCCATAAGATCCAGCCCGATATCTTTGGAATCCTTTTTGCGAGGATCGAAGAAATAAGATGCAAAGAAGAATTGTCCATCGATCAATGCCATCCAGCGATACATTTCAATGGAAGGTTTATGCTGGTGTTCTTCTACAAAACTAATATTTGGGAGGTTGAAATCGTGCGGCAAAATCTTTTTGTCCTCAATTAAATCCGAAATCTTATCATTTATAGGATTGCAGCTTATCTGGAAGACGCATCCAGGTGAAACCTGAAATTGATGAAGACTTGGTTTATCTGTTTCCTTTCTTACATTATATTCCCAGCTTGGTGGAATAATGATTGCAAATTTACCTTCAGGATCTTTGAATATTGCTTGCTTAGGGTCCATAATTGTTGATGTTGTGATATGATTTCTAAAATCTGCCTTCAGATACCTCGTAAAGATTTCCCAGTTGGTAAAATTCCAATATGTAACTGTGGTTTTTGACATCTAAAATTATAAAAACACCTAATTGATAGTTACAGACGTGGTCCGGTTGTGTGCCATCTCCGGAAGACCAGACACCATCGTAACTTTTCATTGTCATGGCAGTTAGTCTTTCCCTATCCGATATTTTTTCTTCCTCGGGACGGATGGACTTTTTCATTTCAATAGCGATGAAATTATCCCCATCAACAACGCGCCCTCTGGTATGCACAATTAAATCAGCTTGAATAGTTACTATTTTTTCCCTTCCGAGTAGAACTGTTTTTACTTTGCCTCCTTGTTTTCGATTGTATTCAGGATCAGCAAAATATCCATTCACACCATGAGTTGAAAGTGCATTGGTAAGGTATATGGATAATCTTCCACAGAGATTTCTTTCTGCTACATCACTTAAAATGTTTTCCTTTTCCTCTCTAAAAAAGGTGCTGATAGATTCATTAAATATTTGCCGAGCTAGTTCGTTCATTTTGAGATTACGTTTAATGGTGCCCAATCTAAAAAAACTTATTGGTATATCCCAGGCTGCCCCATTGCCTTTAATATAGTCTCTTCAAATTTGCTGTTCCTAAGTCGTAGCTATGATAAGTACAGCACCGATATATACAGCTTCGCTTTTTATCCGCACAGCTTCGGGCTCCTCAGCGTGTCCTTTTCCCTTCGAAGAAAAGGAGAAAGCGCAAGTTGGGCAAAGCCCTACTTTATGCCCCTGCGCTACTGCTACGGGGTTTGGAGCATTCTCCGGCAATGCTTTAAATACAGATGGCCTAAGGAACCGCCAAAAAAGAATTCTCTGCGTAATTCCAAAGCCAAATAAATAAAACGAAGACCATGGAAAAGGAAAATATTTAAAGGACTGCTTAGGCCTAAGCTCTTTTAACTGCTTTTATTAGTGGTTTCGCTGGTTGCCGTCAAGGGTAAAAAGGATGAAAAAATCCATTAGCAGTTAATTGTAGCATATCTGCTGATGGGGTTGTTGTTATATTTCATCAGTTCAGTTTTTTTATACCTAAATGCAGCGCCCAAGTTCTTCACGATGCTGTATATGGGGATCACTGTTTCGGGTTACCTGTTGGTTTTGACCGCAGGTGGCCGGCTGAGCAGGCTGATCAAAATGGACTGAGTAAGGATGTTTTCAATTCTGAAAACGAGACCTTTCCGCAGGAAGAACGGCTACTGGAAAATGAATATTCCATCGATCTTCCCGCGAGCCTTTTAATCGATATTCCGAAGCAATAGTATAAATTGCCATCAGCCTCGAAGAAATCTGCGTCATTGCGCTTGAGTGATCCTATCATCACTCAAATTACTCATCAGCCACTCCCAGGCCAGCTCATCAGTCAATACAGCAGGCATACTCAGTGTAGAATTATCTACCTGCATCATCAGCTCATTCGCCTTAGTAATCCCAATTGCAAAAGTATTGGTCACTTCCCCGTATCAGTTTCACACAATCAATATACAGTTCCGGAGGCTAGAAATACTCGTGATCCTTCAACATCACATGATAACATACTTAATTCTTTCCTTCAGCTGCTGACCCTTTTTACCAATCTTCGGACCGTGCATGGACTCAGTAGTCGCGGTCGATAGCACCAAACACCTGCGCTTCCCCGCCGCATCCTTCCACATCGAATACTCAACTCTCACTCACAAAAATGATTCTTACCCTTAAAATTCAGCGTAGTCAGCTTTCTGCGAAAAGCAGTAGCCTCTTCCGCACCCATTTACCTGGCACATAACCCACTGCCCCTGCACCGGCTTAAAATCACGCTGGTCATCCGTATCAATCGCAATCGCGCAAGGAGGGTAGTTAAAACCGTTATGCACACCCACATTCAAAAAATCATAATTCCGGAAGCCTTCTCCAGCTGCTTCAACTGGATAAACTCAGTCCTGGTACCCTTTTGACCATTGTAATAACACTTAAGCACCTCCTTTTATTTATATTTTTCTACCACGTATATTCGGCAATGAATTACACATACTTTAACGCCTGCCGCCATGCGGAGTTAACGTCTAGAACTTTTCATCCCGAACACCAATATGCACCGGAATCACCAGCGGCACAAACCCGCACCAAAGTTTCCATGGAACACTAGTTACCCGGCAAGTCCATGCTAAGAAATCGGCAAAACCTTACCATCCACTTTGATAACATTTTTTAAGCTTCTTAATTACTTCCGATGATATTAGTCCATCTCCATTAAGTTATTTATATATGTTTAATTAAAGGCGTTTCAAGAGCGCAAAGAATAAGATATAAAAATTCCTGCGGTAAAAAATTTACGATTTCACCAAAAGTGACGAAGAACTACTTTTGTCGGCATATGCCGTCAAGAATAATAATGTCTTATACAGTTCTTTATTGGCTCGCTTCGTTTTTTAGGTGTAGATAAATGAAGCCATTTAAAATAGACTAGCAAATCATTGTATAATGGCTATTAAATTTTCTACCTCCAATGCAACTCTTATTTATGTTTTAAAAAATTATAATATGCAAACGCGGAACCAAAGAACACAGACTTTAAATGTTCTGGATATAGGTTTCGATTCGTAATTCTTTCTATCTTGTTCATTTCTTTTTTCACCCGCATGAGCTGCATGTTTCTTTTCTTATCTAAATAGCGTAACTGCTGGCTTGAGAATTTATTGTTTTCGAGCATTTTAAAGCCGTTTGTCCAGCAAAGCCCCTGCTCTCCAGGTCGTTTATGGGTATGTATTTTTACACGGCCGACTGACATAGAAATTAATTTTTGATGTAGTCTAAAAGCGATATGTTTTTGGGATAACCTGGCGTGTTCTGTACTCACATTTGAGCGATGATTGAATTTTCCAAGTACGCGCAAAACTTTTTGTGTTTCAGATACCTGTTTTTTTACCTCTTTTTTGATCGTTGATTTTCGAACTCTTAAATGGCCATGAAAATTCATTTGGTAGCCAACGAATGAAAGCCAGGGAACATTTCTATCATCAGCATGTTTGTCACCCCAAAAAAAAGGTTTTTTTGATTTAACTTTCCAGAAATCTTTGCTATTGTTTTTTATACGGTATGCATCAACTTGGATAGGGGCATGATATAGAAGAAAGTTAGCTCTGATAGCGTTCATATAGATATCTAAGGCTGCGGCACAGGTATCTTCGTTTGGGTGCATTAAGATCATGTCATCGCAATATCGAATGTAAAAAAGGCTTTGGTCAAATGATGTGACTTTTTTGTCTACATCATGAAGAATCAGGTTTGCAACAAAGCAAGATATCGCATTTCCTTGGGGAACACCAATTCTGTGCTCTTCTATATATTGATTTCCAAAAGCCGCCTTCAGCTCATCTTCAGCCCATCCAAACTTTCCCTTTGGTAGGCCACTCTCAACAAAATATTGTGAATCATCATTCAATGGTATAATGTTTTGCTGAAACGAAAATGAATCCAGAAATTTATTAAAGATGAAAATGGCACGGGGGTCCATAGGGTTTCCGGTGACCAGAGTTGCCTCATTCGACCATTTTTGGAAAACCGTTTGCAGATGCTGGTGTTGCACAGTATCAAAGAACTTCTGAATATCACATTCAGCGGCCCAAAGGCGCACATTGAGTTTTCTATAATTCTTTATGGCTAAAATACAATCATGATGACTTGGCACATGGTTATCACTATTACGCCCCCTGAACGCGAAAGAGCAGTTCAAGAAAATTGGATCAAAGAAGTGGATTAGATACCTCGCAGTAATTGAGCAGATAATCTTACTAGAAAAACTATATAATGCGATCGGTCGATAGATAATGACACCATGTTTGATCTCCTTTTTGATTCCTTTTATTCTAGGCTGGGCTATCAAACTTTCGTCATCCCCATCTCCTAATGCTAGTGTTCGTACGCCATCTACGAAAGAAGTTAGATTAGCAAACCACTGAGGTTGTGTGCAATTGCCATTTGAGATGTTGAGCTTCATAAATTGATAGCTTTTGAAAAGCCTAGCTTGGTTGACACTCATTGCATCTTTAGCATGCTTTCTTTCGGACTGCTTTAGTTTAAGCCAATTCCTTCTGGAAGGAAATATACTTTGTAGAAAGGTGAATTCGGTGTGTCCTTGATTGATAGCAATTCTATTCGTTACCTCGTGCAAACTAATGTTTCTTAACATATGGGTTTCGTGCCTTTTATTTGCAGCATTAGCCCTATATTTGCACAAAAGTTTTATAATTTTCTCCTCGGAAAAATACAAACCAAAATCCATACAAGCGTTAATTTTAAAGTAGCGTAGCCGGAGTTGAAAACATTGATACAGATTGGTGTAAGCCGAGGCAAATACACTAATTAGCCTAATACATCAGGACCGGTCAGACTATTGGATTTTTCGGTTAAAATTTTTCCCTAGACAAAGTTAATTGTCAGCCCCTGATAAATGTGATGTCGTGCTTGCCCTAACACCCTTAGCTACGCTGATGACAAATATATAGTTTTTTAGTAAATGCAAAAACCGAAAGAGATAATCATTTCCAGATTCAAAACAATCAAGGCTAAAGCGCCTATTGGCATTCCTCTTTTCGAAGAACTTAGGGATATTAGGACTGGGAAATATAAGCTACAAATTGAAAAATGCCGTCATGCACTAGAGGAGGACAATAAACAATTGTATACATCAATCAAGGTAGCATTACCCTGTGTCTCTTTTTGTGGCGTGTTTGAGGGCGGGCATAAGGCTGAGGATTTACGGCATTACAATCAATTGATGGTGATAGATATTGATTACTTAGAGCGGTCACAAATTGATGACATTGCGAACAAACTTAAAAAAGACCCCTATATCTTGAGCCTTTGGTTATCTCCATCTGGAAATGGTTTAAAGGGATTGGTTCCAACCGAAAATGCTATTGAACAACACCGGCTAACTTTCGATTCACTCCGCATATATTTTTTGGATACTTATGATATTGAACTTGACAAAAGTGGAAGTGATGTATCAAGGCTTTGCTTTTCTTCTTGGGATCCAAATATATATTATAACAATGATGCAGTTGCATATAATGAAACGTTGGATTACCAGCCACCCAAAGAGCAAAGTGGAAAATCAGTAAAAGAGGCTTTGCTAACTAAAAGTGCTCATGCAACTGAAGGATTAAATGGCAGGAAAGATAGGGAGCTGCTGAAAAGGATAATCAAATATCTGGAGAAAACTAATTGTTCAATAACCTGTGATTATGAGAATTGGGTAAAGGTAGCACTTGCAATTTCGTATACCTTTAGTTACGATGTAGGTGAAAAATATTTCATGCGGTTGTGCAGAATTGATGGCACTTATCATGACGAGCTAAAAAGCCAGGAGCTACTGAAATACTGCTATAATAGAAGAAAAGTTGGAACAGCAAGAACCATTTCCATAGCAACTATAATTTATTTGGCTAAACAAGAGGGATTTCTTGTCAGTAAGAATCGTTAAAATTGCGACAATAACACTACGGGTTTTTAATAAGCCTCTTTTGTAAACCTATCGAAAGTACTACAAGATAACAGTCGTTGTTATTTTTTATCACAAAAATCATGTAAGTTAACCAAGTGCATAATTACATGCGAGTTATTCATGCACAGTATCAATTGAAACGGCCTTTTCAGGCTACACAGATGAATTTGATAGTTGAAAGTTCTAGCTACTTATATAACACACCTCGGGTAAAACTTATTGCCAACGCATTCTGAAGCAGCAAATTTAATTAGCATTAAACTCTAGCAATTGAAGATCTAATGATGCCAGTCACAAACTTTCCGGATAGGTTTTTATAGTAAGATCTAAGCTGAGTTATTTTGCTCGACTATTCTAAAATGGCTTAAGCCGTAAAAAAGTTTTTGTTTTTGGAATCTAAACTTCTTACCTAGATACTAAAATTAACTAGAAATTTAACGCAAAATATCGTCAATCTATCCTGCAAAAGATTAATTTTACCGCTGTACATCGGCCATGGGAATTTATCACTTATGGCCATGGCAATTAATAAAAATCTTAAACGCAACTCAATAACATGCAATCTTTCTTGAACCAATTAATCAATAAAAAACGTAACCGTTTCGTGGATGACTATAATGAAATGGTCGGGGACTATAACCGTGAATTTAAGACCGCACGTGATTACAATGGTCGCCAAATCCTGGAACTTTTACAGAACTGCGATGATCAAAATGCAACCGAAGTACTAATCGAGCTCAACGCAGAAGAGCATAGCATTAGTATCAGTAACAATGGCGAGCCCTTTTCCAACAAGGGCTACCAATCACTTTTTATTTCAGACCTATCCTCGAAGACTTCTATTCGGAAATACATAGGAAACAAAGGATTGGGTTTTCGGTCCATTCTCAACTGGGCAGATACAATAGAAATTATCAGCAACGGCCTTTGTATGCGCTATTCTGAAGAAAATAGAAGAAATGCATGGCTTGAATTATTCGACCCTTTGGTACGGGAAGAAATTTTATCTCAAAGGGAGCTTGCGGGTGATGTTATTCCAATTCCTTTCTTGGCTGTGCCTTCGCCGCCAGAAGCAATTGATGGACATCCTTACGCTACTACTATTAAGATTTTCTACAAAGCGGACTTTCTGGACAAGATTCTCCAGCAGCTTTCCGCAATTACTCCGGAAACTATCCTCTTTCTTAAACACATAAAAAGAATCCAGTTTTTGGGAATTAGTGAAAAGGAGAATATTTCCTGTGAAAAAATTGCTTACGAATCTGATGCCGAAAACTTTTGCTATAGCCAGATCATCAATACAGGTGATCATGAATGGTATATCTTCGAAAAAGAGAAGCAGCTTCCTGCGGAGTATTCCGAATCAGATAAAAAAGAGCCATCGTATTATCAAATAAAAATCGCAGTCGAAAAAAACTTTTCGGTTTCCACTCCAAACCTTTACGCTTTTTTTCCAACTAACATCCTACTGAAACAGCCCTATATTTTGCATGCGACCTTTGATTTGGATTCTTCCAGAAATCAGATCATCGAAACTAAAAGAAACCAATATCTACTGAAAGAGGTTGCAAGTTTTACTTTAGAGGTCGCTCAGTTCTACAAGGATAGGGATGTTAACTATTTGCCGATGCAAATCATCAATCACAGCCACAGATCTGATTCGCTCTCTAAAGCGGAATTTAATTATTACGCACCTTTTGAGAATTTCCTAACCGATGAAGAACTTTTTCCAACCCTTGGTGGGCGATACCGAAAATTGAAGGAGGTTGTAAATAATGGTAATGAGTTTTCAGAAATGCTCATTCAATGTGGCGCCCAACATATTTTTCCAGAACACCTGATTCCGCTGAACATACTAGGCAATCCCACAGTGGATCTAAATAAACTCAACCTTAGAAAAGTACAGTCCGTTTTTTTGTTTGCTAGTAAATTAAGTGATGTCGGTCAGCTAAAACTTTCAATAAATCAGCGCTTAACACTGATAAAAATTGTCACAGAACATTTTTTTTGGGAGATCAAACATAAAAATTTGAACTCTTTATCTTTATTGATTGGGCAGGACGGAAATGTAATTAGTGGGAAAGATTCCACATATATGCCTGCTTCAAATAATGCGGTGCTGGAGGTTCCTTCATTTGCTGACATCCGGTTTATCAATACCCAGCTTTTCGAAGGTTTATTAGAGCTATTTGGATTCTCAGAACAGCAAACTGTTACCGATAAAGGCAGATTTATCTATGACAAAATTAGTGGCTTTTGCAATGTGCATGCCTACGAGCCGGCAAGTTTAGTACGTAGCATCATTAGTGAAACCATCAGCCAGCGATATGAGGCAAATTATCTGACTGCTGTCAGGGAAATGAATGCATGTTTGTTCCATAATTACCTCCAATTAAGCGAGCTTACAAAGAACACCGAACTGCCCATTGAAAACATACCCTGCATCAGCATGGAAAATAAGGTTATCAATAGCAACGAACTTACTTTTTCGGCATACTATCCCAGCGGAAGGGTTTCATCTCAAGTTTTTTCCTCCGTACTAAATGCCTGCTACATTGTTGCCAGCCCTGAAGAATTGGGAATAAAACACGATGACCTTGGGGAGATAGATCGTTTTTTGAAATGGTTGAAAGTCAATGAGTTTTTAAAGGTAAGCAGAACTACCACTAATACCTACGGGGACTTCTACGCTAACTGGATCGCCGACAGGTCAAAAATTAAAAGGGATAAATCCGAATATGAAATATCCACTATCCGTGATTTCATTTCGGTCATTAACAAACTTTCTCTGTACCAGATCATATTATGGATATATTCAGACAGGCGCTTACAGCAACAGTTCAGAGATAAAGATAATACAGACAGAATCAAGATAAAAGGAGTAACTATTAATGAGTCTCCCTCATTCTTAAAATTTATTTTTGAGGAATATGGTAAATTTCATCTTAACGACTATCTCCTTGATGAAAAACTGTTATGGCTAAATACTCAACATATTGATTTTGCTGATCCAATTTTTCTTGACAATGGTCTGTCGAAAACCGATGTCCTGCAAATTATGATATTGCTTGGAGCAAAAAGTGATTTCAGCGAACTTACCATTAAGCGGGTAGGGCAGATTCTGATAGATTTGCCTAAACACTTCCCTGACGGAAAAAATGCACAGACTATTTATAAAAAAGCTGTCCAACATTTCTCAATCCATGGTAAACCGCTGCCACCAGGACAATATCAATTCTTTGCTAATAATGGCGAAAAGCTTATAAGCCTGCCTGGCAACAGGGTTTATTTTTCTGACCGTGTCAAACTTCCCTCAAAACTAAAAAAACATTACCCAGTTCTCCATTTTCCGGCCCGTTCGGGCGGAGCGGATGCGATTTCATTTTTTAGAATACAGGACCTAAAAACTGTAAAAATGAACATCACGCGTAAAGATGAGTGCCTGGCTCAGTCCGAAGCTTTTAATCTTCGCTTTGATTTCTTGAAGCCATACATCCTCACCATCAGATTAAATCAGGTAGAAAGCGAACTTGCAAGAAAAACTTTAGCCAGCACCCTGACTAAGCTAGATATACGCTTATGCGAGCGAATCTGCTTTGAGATTGATGGTGAGGAAATAGAAGTTGACGACCATGAATTTATTTTTGATGAAGATAAATATTATGTCAAGATCAATCCGTTTGAACAGCTTGGAAAATTACTTTCTTCAGGCAAATTTCTGGAAAGCATTTCAGAAATCATTGCCAATTCATTCGACGTGAGCTCCGATAAAGGTGAGTTTAAATTGCTATTCCGTACCGAGCAAAGTGATGTGGAAAGGTCTTTAGAGGAGGACTATGGGCGCGATTTGATCGAGGATGCACAAGTACTACTCGGCCGTTCAGACAACAAATTTAGTTTCTGGTCTGCAGTTTTCGAAAGCAAGGGCCTCAACTATCCCCAAAAACTAGACGATCTGCTGTTAGAGGAAAAGATTTACGTTCAGTTTGGCAAACAGGTTCCAACCAGCGAAATAAATTACAACAACATCAATGAACCAAGCCAACTCAGCAAAATCAACGATCTATTTATAATGTTGGATATTGATTCCAAAATCTTTAACGTTCATTTCTCGGATCGATTATCATTTGCGACAAAGCACCTCAAGGGACTGGTAAACCAGTTTGATAACCTACGTGAAGAAACTAAATGTGCCCTTTGGCAATACAGCCAAGTTAGCGGACTGGAAAAACAAATGAAGTTTCTTGAGGTTCTGAGCCGTTTTGACCGTTCCAAGTATCAGTTGGAGGCAGAAGCGAAATTTAATGCCAGCGTATATCAAATAGATGAGGTTACCATAGTAAAAGACTTTATCCACCAACTTTATCCTGATATCATTCTAACTGGTGTTTTCGATTTGGAAGCGATAAAGGAAAAAAATCAAGCGCTTTTTAGCGAACAGGAACTTTATAAAATTTCGGAAGATCCAATATTGAAAAGTCTGGTTTACTTTGATTCTGCTTTTAAAGAAATAAAATCCAGACTTGCCCAACTCAAAGATGATGAGGTAAACGATCCCCAGCCTGCCTCTGATGTACACGTTACCACCGGGTCAGCTGATGACCTGCGTCCCGGAAAGGCACCACAACGTAACGCCAGTGGGACGTATTTTGCTAAAGACGCCGACCAGAAACGACGAAAAATGAAGGGGAAAAAATGTGAAAGAATTGTATTGGACTATATGCGTGAAGTACTCCAATTAGAAGCGCATCTGATTAGTGAGGATAATGATGGCCTGCATCATGACATCAGATATAAAAACAGCGATGGAATCTGGAAATACGCTGAGGTCAAAGCTTTTGACGCCGGATACTTTTATCTTTCAAAAGACGAATACAAGTTTGGGCTCGATAATAAAGAAGATTATGAAATCTGGTTGTTGCAAAACCTTCGCACTGTGATTCCAATAATGGATTTTTTCGACAATCCAAAATATCAGCCCATAACCAGTGAATACATTATCTATCTAGAGAATTGATGGATCTGAATGGGAAAACTGGTCGATTTTTAAAGTAAAGCTGTTGTAGGATAGAATGAGATTGCCAGAGATTGATTGACCAGCGAGTGATTTGGGCCGCTAGAAATCCTGTAAGTGATTTGGTTTTAACGAATTGTTTGACGAACATAATACATTTAATATGAACCTGCCTGAGTGAGATTTAAAAATCTCACTCAGGCAGGTCTAGATCGTTTTGAATTGTTAGAACCCAAACAATTTTGTGTCAACCCCAATTCCAAACCCTGCCCAGTATTTTCCATGATTGATCCATTTTTTTCCTGCCTGATCTAATCCAAAATCATATCCAAGAGGGATTACAGCGATCGTGATGCTTTTATAGGTATAGGTGGCTGCAAGGGAGGTTGATAACATAAACGCAGAATAGGTTTTGTTGGCATCGTTAAAATAATTTTTGGTATTCTTATCACTTAGTTCTTCAGCCATTGGTGCTATCAGCGGTCCGAAAGAAAATTTATGGGCGCTTGTGGTATTATCGAGGAAGTATCTTTTGATGTCCTTCAAAAACAATGGAAAGTACAGTCCAATGTTTTTAAGATCTGCTTTGGCAGTTACCTGTCCATCATCGTTTCGTTTTCTTACCTTGAATGGGACGGTCATGACTGATAAGTTTTTAAGCGCAGAGAATCCGTATGTCGTTTTGCTCAGGCTAATGTAATCACCACCGCCGAGTTCAGCATTATACAGTTTTATTTTGCTATCAGTTAAATCCAATAGTTTAAACTGCAGCACGGATTCGCCATTATTAAGCGGGTTATTTATCAGGTCAGTCGATATCACACTGTATCTGGTTAATTGTTTAAACTGAGCGTCGGTTAGTGGTGTTTGGCTAAAAGATAGCTTTGTACTGATGATCAGGGCGAAGAGCATTAATTGTTTCATGATAATTGGGTTTGGTTTTAAGTGGAAATTTTGAATAATGATTTTGATACTTTTATTTTATAGTCATTTTATTCGATTATGGCAGATAACGCCTTTGTTCGATGTGCAAACTGCAGGATAATGTTTCTGGTTGCACATACGGTATTGGCGTTAATCTTCTACTGAAACATCCTTCCATTCAACTTCAATAAAGCTTTCTATAGACAGTATTTCCCGCTTTTTGCCAACTTTTCTAAAATACAATCCGGTCAGCAATTCTTTCAATGACATAATTTTCGAGATGGGAAAATATAGAAAATAAGAACTAAATGTATCAGCAATTGAGATGCCTTCATCCTTGAATGGTTTACCGATAATATTTTCCGGCTCAAACGCTTCAACCGCTTTAGCACAATAGATAGTGTAGTGCTGCAGTATCTGTTTATTTATGAGACTGAGATGTTGCTTTTCATGGAGCTCATTAGCCAGGATCACAAAATTTTTATAATTTACCCGCAAAAAGTCTTTAACATCACCTTTTAGATCCGCAAGTTGCTGGTTAGCCGATGTCATGATTTCCAGTCCAATTTCACTCAATAAAGCTTCTTGTGAAGTATAAGGATTGGAAAGAAGTGAGTTCAACTTTCTGGTAACCCATGTCTTTTGTTCCGGACTACCGTAAATTAATGAATGTTTATGCGGAAAGTTTGCTTTAATATAGGATTCTTTATTTCCGCCTTCAAGAAAACTGACGCGCACATGTTTCGGGAAAAAGTCACCCTCAATTTCAGCTTTGATATCTTTGCACTCCATATAATGTATTAGGGGCATTATAGCCTTTAAATCAGCATCTACCCAGGACAACTCTATATTTTGAGGTGAACGAAAATAATCTGCTATTCGATTCGGCTGTGCATCAGCGTATTTATTCATGTCAAGATTAGTTTCCGGTTTGACCTCATGGTCCCTTTTTATTAAGGATGGTAGAAATCTAAAATTTTCCAGCTGTTGTTGAATGACCTGTGCGTCTTTGTCCCTACCAGCAATAGCAAAAATTTCAGCTGCGTAATAAGCTTCGCTTAATGTTGGCTTATTATTGTTTATGATCGAATAAGCAAAAGGAAGACTATAATCAGTGATGTAATCAGAATGACGGGGCTCCATAATAAGTTCAGCCGATACGGCATAATAATAATGATCGATTATAGAAAGTGTACTTCTGTCTCTATCCCTGTAATACTGATACGCACTTATAGGGTCACCAAGATGAAACATGAGAATAGGAATTAAACTTTGTTTATCCCGTGACAAGGTCTCATCTTTCGCAAGATAAAACAGCGTTCTGAAGGGGGCTGTAAGCTGGTTTAGTTTTTCTAACGACGGGGTGATGTAACGCTGCTTGGATACATCTTCAGCCATATTTCCAAGTAAGGTGAATGGTAGAAGTGGCATGTCATATTCCATTAACTTTTGCAGAATACTACTCTTGTTAGAGAAAATGATGTTCGTATTGTAACGTGTTTTTTCAGCTAAAAAAATTGCGCGCAATAAATGCCCCAACGGATTCCATTCTGAATTTTTAAATGCTATTTTTGGTAATCGGGATAGTTCAAGATGCAAGTCATTAAAATGTTCATCTAACAATAGTCCTTCTGTTAAATATTTCTTGGCCTTCAAATAATGATCGATTGCCACCAGATTGTTTTCGTCGCCATATTGTTCAGCTAAAGTTTTATGGACCATTCCCATTCCAACATAACTCATGATCCAATCTTTGTGAAGGTCATAACATTTTTTTAGGTAGGTTCTGGCATCATCAAATTGTTCGACAAGCAGTGAACATTGCCCTATACAAAACAGTGCGCTGGCATTTTCCGGATCCTGATCAAGAATTTGGTAGCTTATGGCAATGGCTTTCTGATATTGTCCAGTCATCTTATAGCATTCGGCAATGCCATCTAATGCAGATGGGGAATTGGGTTCAATTGCAAGTAACTTTTTGAAGCTATCAATAGCTTCTTCGTAACGTTCTTCCGATCTATAGAGTGTACCGAGTTTATCGTAAGTGTCTGAAATGTCAGCTGCCAGTGAAATTGATTTTTGATAATGGGATATGGCAATTTCAATGTTTTGGAGCTTGTTATAATGAAGATCACCAAGTTCATTCCACATGTCATGATCCTCCGGATTCAAATCAACAATTTCATTCAGTACCAGAAGCGCTTCATCACTCTTTTTCATTCTAAAAAGTGCTTCAGCTTTTCTTAATAGCAGTTCAGGAAGTTTCGATTGATCCTGAAGGTTTTTCGCATTCTCAACAATGCTCAGAACTTTTTCATTATCCTCTTTTTCTCCGTAAGCTTCCGCCAAACCGCTGTGGTACAGGGGTTGTTCTGGATCTTCATTTAAATATTTCTGAAAATCAGTTATCGCCTCATCAACTAACCCACGCCGTAATTTTAAGTTGGCTATCTGATATTTTGAAAAGAAGTGATAGGGTTCAGATTCATCACCTAAGTCGAGTACCATTTTATGGTATTCTATCGACTTATCGGATTTAGATATTGAATTATATGACTCCGCAATATAAAACACGTTATCTCCGTTTGGTCCAAAGCTAGCCAGATGTTTTTCACCGTGTTTAATTGAATTGATATAATCCTTAAGGCCCCAGTAACCAATACACAGTGTCCGGTCTGGCCCTTCAAGTTCCGGATCGAGTGAAGCAGCCACTAATGCAGCTTCAACGGAACTTTCGTGTTCATCCAAATACCTGAAACATTCGGCTAAACCTTGGTAAGCACTGGCGAGCTCAGGGGAAAGCTCAATAGCTTTATTATAATGTTCAATTGCATTCTCATATTCATCATTATAGGATAAAATGTCGGCAAGTGAATTGTGCAAATATGAATCCTGATCGTTTAGCGAAACGGCATAATTGACCCACTTCAGTGCGCTCTCAATCTCGTCTGTCATATAATAACAAAATCCAATACTGTGTGCAATTTCTGCATCTTGCTGAGAGAGTTGATGCGCCTGGTAATATAACTGAATCGCACTTTGAAAGTCTTTATGTTCGAATGCGTTGTCAGCTTGTTCGATGAGTGTAGATAGTGGAATAGACATGTATTACAGATGTAGGGTTATTTTTGATTTTGAAACAATAGAATTGAGAACCTATCTCAGGTCTGATCCGATCAATTTGGTATTTAGTGAATAAAATAGGTTTAAGAAACTGATCAATTGATTACCCCCGTTCCTAGTTCCGTAAAGGTTTTTGTAATCTTTTCCAAATGAGTAGGATAGTGCAATGCTGTTAGAAAATTTGTATGAAATATCAATGCCATATTTATTATCCCAGCTATTATTTGCGGCGGTATACGTCACATTATCAATCACGACCTTGGGCAAGTCATTTGATTTATTCCGGAGTACACCCCAGGCTGAAATCGACAGCTTTTGATCGGTACCAAATGCGAAGTTGATTTTATAAATCAAATCAACATTACTGGAGGAGCTGACTGAATCGGTTTCAAATACACGTACGTAACGCAGTGCTGCGGTGCCATCAACCGGACTGCTTTTTCCAAATTTTGTAGTGTAATCAACCCAGACGGCTGCTTGCGAAAATCTCGAATAATCAAACTGATTAGTTGGAAAAGCGAGCGCCAGGGCCCCGCTGAACTGGAAGTTTCCAGTTTCTTTGAGCGCTTCTTTAATTTTTTCGCTCATAGCTGCTGCAGGTGTTTGGTTATATTTAGTGATGTAATCGCTAACAGTCGATAATATGATTGCCCTGTTAGTGCTGTCGAGATTATTGTAGGCAATTGACGATAAGGTTTTGGAAAGTGTATCATTGAGCATGGTTTGGATCTGGCCCCGTTCTTTCCATAGTTTATCTCCGGGAGGAGGGCTCTTAATTTTACTTTCGATGTCACTTTTAAAATCTCCGGCCGTTTGGCCTGTAAAAGTGAGCAGGTATAATACAAAATCGCTTTGCCAGTTAATTTTCGCTTTCAGGCTATTGGCTTCATTTTGAAGGTTTTGGTTCAGCGCTTGCCTTTGTTTATTGGCAAAGGCGATTGACAGGCGAAAGCCGAATCCTAAGCTTTGAACCGAATCTTTACTATAGGGCGCTTTGGCAGAAGCGATTGAAAGGGAAAGGTTTCTTAAACTAAAGCCTTGTTTTTCCAGATAATCAGTATAGGTGAATTTAGGATGGTTACTGAGCCAATAGGGCTTGAATTCCATGGCGAAGTTCCTGGGCGCTGCGCCATCGTTTCCGGTCAGGTTTTGATAGAGAGAGGCCTGAAACTTGTTCCAGTTGTTTGATTTTGCAATTTCTGTCGGACTGATTCCCAGAACAATGAATGCCGGAGCAGATGTTGGGCTTACCGTTGAGATATCATTTTGTTGCCCATACGCATTCAGCATCATTATAAATGATACCACTAATAACAAAATTCTTTTCATGTTAAATGAAGTTAAGTGTGGTGACAAAAATGGCAGTGGAATTGGTGGGTACGGTCATCGAAGACGTACCAACCGGATTCATTTGGTTAAGTTGATCAGGGGATTTTGGTGCTTTAGAAAGATAATAGGCTACAATGAGGTTGTCGGTATCAGGATTGACGTCAATCACAACAGAAACTACCATAGAGTTTTTCCCCTTGATCAATGAACCCATTCCTACTGGTGCATTGATGATATCGGGAGAAAATTGATCGTTGTTTAGATTTTTGAATGTAGTAGAACCGACCTGTCCATTGCCGATAACCACGTTTAAAAAGTAAGATTCATTGCTACTTACAGCAAAATTAATTTGCTTGTTTGAAATTTGAGAGCTCATTAGCGTTTGTTTTAAGTTATTGCAATATAGGTGTTTATATCGTTTTTTTTCGGCTGGTCTGAATGATTGTATTAGATTTATATCAACATTTGTGATAAAAAATAATGTTGCCTACAGTCCAACAGGTTTAATTACCAAATACGATGCAGATGATTATCTTAGTCTCTTTCAGCTTAGACTATTAAAAAATGTGGCAGTTAGCATAATGAATTGCAAAAACGTATTTTCAAACTGGGGAATTAAGAATTAGGAGAAAGCAGATATTACAGGCGACGGAATACGGATCTGGTATTTTATGTAAACTGGTATAATACCAGGAGTTATGCCATCGTTGATGAAGGAAACAATCAATTTCAAACCATTAGGTTCTCGACTGACAGTCGGAATTGTGGGCTCATTAAGCCCATAACTGTCGATGAAGACAAATACCTTAAACTTTTACACAACTCCAAGGTAACTGGTCCGGAAAGTAAAACCCCAATAGCTTACAGGGAATTCACCAATATTGATAAATTGATTTACTTTAAAGGCGAATTTGTGGAGTTTCAGAAAGCCGGGACAACAACTCCCGGCATAAGTGCAATCCAGATCATTACCGGTGGATGCAAGGGCCCCTGTCCGGCTTTTAAGCTTAAACTATATCCCGATCGGAGATCTACTTACGAAGGAATCTCCTACACGAATAACGCGGGCAAAGTATCCAGATTATTAATGAAAGATAAATTTGAAGAATTAGCCAGCCTCATTATTTACTTAAATATAAAATCATTGCAGGATCATTACGAAGTGCCCTGGACGGATGATCAAGCTGCTGATCTCATCGTTACTTACAAAGATGGTTCAGTAAAAGCAATTCACGATTATGGCATGATAGGTAGCTTTGGCCTCAAAGCGGTTTATAAAAAATATTTGAATTGGCGGCGGAATATTAATTGAGTATCTCAGTCAACAAATCCACATAATTAAAAAATGGCTAAATTCTGTACATTTATGAATCCCGAATAACTGATGTTTTAAATTAATTGCTTCTATCTATGTATCAAACTTTTCGTTCAAAATAGGCATCGGCTTGAAGATCAAACAAGTGAGCATTTCTTCTTGGTAATAATTATGGTCCTATATGGATCCTTTTACGCTCGATCGCGTATGCTAAAATCTGCTCACCTTTCATATATCGAAAGGTGCGCTTTTTTATTAAAGTTGCTTCGGCTATGGATAGTTTGGATTTTACTAACCCTTGTCCACCCGGCCATGCAATGTAAATCACATTTTATTAAACCAGGGTTTAATCTTTACCATATCCTATTATTTTCATATCTTGTTGTGATAGCTGTCATGTAAGATTGAAACAACGAGAAGGACAAATGTTTGCACAGTTTAGAGATAAATTTTCGCTCGACATCCATAAATGGGATGAATATGTAAGTTACTTCCATCGCATCGAAGTTCCTGCTCGAACGATAGTTTTAGAGGAAGGGGAAACATCTAAGAAGCTCTTTCTAATAGAGAAAGGTTGCATGCGCGTGTGGTTTAACAATAACGGAAAGGACATTACCACTCAGTTTTTCTTTGAGAACAACATGGTAGCCTCCATTGAGAGTTTTAGGAAGGAAACGGTTAGCCCTGTTTCCATTGAAACGATCGAAGTCAGTATTGTGTGGTGGATAAATAAAAAGGATCTGGACAAAATAATCGAGGAGGTTAAAGAAACTCCCAAATTGAGGGATCTTTTTATTAACGGGATATTCGAGCGCACCTTTGATTATATGAAGCATTTCATTTCATCTATAAAGGATACGCCGCAGGAGCGCTATCTCAACTTACTTAGAGAAAAACCTGAAATTGTTAAGCGAGTTCCGCAACACTTTATAGCTTCCTATCTAGGAATTACTACCGTCCATTTAAGCCGTATCAAGGCTCGGTTAATGAGAGAAAAAAAATAGTAGCATGTTCTTATGATGAATCAATTAGATGATTATCTCAAAGCCCTGGCGTAGGAATGTTAAACAACTAAAGATTAAAAGGGCACCGAAATTGATTTAAATTCCGATGCCCAGTCCGGTAATAATGATGGGAGAGGATTACCTCAGATGGTAACGACAAGCCTCTTCCCGTCTGTAACGTCTGTATCCCAAAGTTTTTCTATGTCTTCCAGTTTAACTGTTTCAGTTTCCACCTTTAGTTTGTTTTCTGCAGCAAGTGTAAACATTTCGGGGACTATTTCATTAAACAGCTTTTGCATTTCTTCATTGGTCCAACTCCCCAGGCCCGAACCTGATAGCTGGAGGTCAACACTTCTCAGAATTTCTGAAGAAAGCTGAATTGTGTCGCCTGTTATAGAACCGATGGAAACGAAACGTGTTTTGTGTGTGAAGGCACCCTTGCCCTTCAAAGCTTCCAATATTAGTTCTGCTGTGTGTCCCCACAAGTAATCAATGATAATGTCAATAGGTCTATTGTCATTCACTTCTTTAAGTTGCGCAATAAAGTCCTCATCGCTTTGAGTCGTAGGAATAATTTCATTAGCGCCCAATGCTAACAGGGATTGTAAAGTTTGTTCGTTTCTGCCGGTGACAATGATTTTCCCTGCACCATAATGTCTGGCTAACTGAACGGCTATCTTTCCAGTAAAGCCGGTTGCTCCGTTTATCAATACTGTTTCTCCTGCTTTCATCAATGCCCTGAACCGAAGTGCCATTGCCGAACCTGCAACTGCATTGGGCAATGCGGCTGCCGTAACATCATCTATGCCCTCAGGAAGTTTTACCATTCTGCTTTTTTCAATGATCGCCTTTTCCGCAATCATACCACTAATGCCCAAGGCAAATACCCTGGTTCCATCCGGCAATATTCCCACACCGTCACCTCCAATTACTTTTGCCTGATTTATGTCTTCTTTTGCGGAGTAGTGCTTTCCGCTTGCCCTTGATTTGTCCAGGTTCTTGATGGCGGCGGCTGTTACTGAAATCAAAATCTCATCCTGGCCATTTATAACAGGTTCTGGAAAATTTTCTGTGTATTGGGGCATTTCCCCTTTTTTAAACATTACTGCTGCTTTCATTTTTTTCTTTTAAATACTCAACAAAGCTATGTAGTCGCCATATTTTGTACGATAACATTTGTTATCAAATTCCAATATTGTAATGGCATGGGGCCATGGTTTCAAACGCAGTACAATTAATCCCGTCAAATACCATATAACAACAGTTTGTCACGGCTGAAAAACTTTATTGTTTTTTTGGTAGATACCCTTCTTTGAGCAAGTTAAACGAGGGGCCTCACTCGCGCCTGAACGCTGGTGCTAGATTAAGTCGATCTTTAATAATTTGGATGTTTAGTTGTGGTAACTAATTTTTTAGCTGATATTTGGATTCCAATAAACAGGCTATGGATATCAAAGATTTAACCAGAGTGGAAAGCCAATTGATGCAGGTACTCTGGAAATTAGAAAAAGCATTCGTAAAGGAAATTCTAGGTGAGTTGCCAGATCCAAAACCTGCATATAGCACTGTTTCAACCATCATCAGGATTTTAGAGAGCAAGGGTGTAATCGGCTATGAAGCTTTTGGTAAAACCCATCGCTACTTTCCCTTAATTAGCAAAGAAGAATACATGCGTTATGAGGCGGATAAATTTTTGGGCAGTTATTTTTCTAATTCAGTACAAGACATGTTCTCCTTTTTTGTTCAGGAAAAGAAAATTGATATGAAAGACGCCGAACAATTGCTTAAAATGATAGATCAAATAAAAGATTAATCATGGGGCTTGAATATTACTTTCTTTGGTCTGGCGTTTCGCTGGTTATATTTTACCTCTTTTATTTGCTATTGCTTAAGAGGGAAACTTTTTTTGTGTTTAACAGGGTTTACCTGCTTGTTGCGCTTTGCTTATCGATGCTAATGCCATTCCTGGATCTGTCTTGGTTAATTGTATTGCCAAAGGCAGAGCTAATAACCAATACACTTGCGGTTGTTGGGGCAGAGAAATTAGGGAATAATACAGAGAAAGAACTAAACTGGGTAACTCTTGTGTATTGGGTTGGAGTTGTGCTGAGTGCAACACGATTATTCATCAAGATAGCAGGTTTGAAAAAACAGTTGACACTGCCCAGGGATGGCGATGCATTTTCTTTTTGGAAAACAAAAGTGATAGACCGAAAGCTTTCTGGCCTGACCGCGATTGATGCACATGAAAATATACACGTTAAACAGTTGCATACATTCGATCTGTTGCTGGTTGAAATAGTAGGGGTATTTTTTTGGTTCAATCCCATTGTTAATGCCTACCGTAAAAGCCTGAAGTTGATCCACGAATATTTGGCAGATGAGTATGCTTGTAACTTTACAGCAAGCAAAAAACAATATGCCATGTTGCTTTTTCTGCAGAACCTGAATGCGGGACCAATATTGGCAAATACTTTCTATAATACCTCCTTGCTCGAATCGAGAATAAAGATGTTACAACGTAAAAGGTCTAACCATTATAGGCGTTGGAAGTATGTTTTATGTTTGCCGCTAATTGCAGTTTTGTGTTCCTTTAATACCTCAGGTATTACGGGTAACAATAATAAAGTTGACCAGTCAGCAAGTTTCCCAGGTGGGTTTGATGCTTTCAGTAAATACTTGATTGGTAATGCAAAAAAAGTTTCCGGTAAAAATGGAAGGGTAATTGTGAGTTTCGTTGTGCAGGCCAATGGGGAAGTTAGTAATGAAAAAGTTGAAAAAAGTTTAGATAAGGCAAGTGATAAAGAAGCACTGAGGCTTATTAAAGCCTGCCAAAAATGGAAACCTGCATTACAAAATGGAGAAAAAGTAAATTCAGCTTATCAAATTGCGATAAATTTTAACTCTGATAATCAGATAGATAAGTTATAAAATAATAATTTAGCTGTTATAGCTAATTTATTAGTTGTTTGACTAAAGAATTAGTTATATGTTTGGGTTGTTCAAATTAATCCAAACGGTATGCTTTTTATTTTACTCCAACCCACCCGCTTTTATTGTGGCTTAGTTTTCGTTTTGGTTTTCAGCACCATGCTTGTTAGTGCCCAACAAAAGTTGGGTAAAATAACCGGGAATGTTGTTGATGAAAAGCTTGCTGAACTCCCATTTGTACAGATACTTTTAAAAAGAAGTGCAGACTCTAGCGTGGTTAAAGCGATACTTGCGAACGATAGGGGACAGTTTAGTTTCGAAGTTCCTGATGGCAAATATTTTATCGATTTGAGGATGATGGGTTACAGCACGGTGTACTCCAAAGTTTTTGACATCGCTAATGCACAAACTCAATCACTCGGGGCTATTCGGCTATCGCCAACGGCAACACAATTGGCTGCTGTAAACGTTACGGCAATACTTCCTTTTGTGGAAAGACGGGCAGACAAACTCATTGTAAATCTCAACGGTTTAGGTGCTGGCGCGCCGATTATGGAAGTGATGAACCAGCTACCTGGTGTAAGTGTTAGCCCAGACGACCGAATCAGCCTGAATGGTAAATCGGTCCAGATCTATATTGATGGTAAGGCCACCACACTTTCATCAGAGGCACTGGCTGGTATGCTGAAAGGGATTTCTTCATCCGCCATCCAAAAGGTAGAACTCATTGCCCAACCCTCTGCAAAATATGATGCTGCCGGGAATGGGGCAATCATCAACATTATCCGTAAACGTAATTATAAAGCCGGGCTCAATGGAAATGTTTACGCAGGAGGAGGGAAAGGGACATTTGGTAAAGCGAATGGGGGGCTTAACCTGAATTACAAAGGAAAAGCTTATAATCTGCTGCTTAACTTAGATTATAATTACAACAAATATTTCTACGATAGTTACATTGCTTCTACTTTTTTAGGTGCCGAGGGAATAGCCTTAAGTCAATCAACTACTGCGATCAAAAGCACCAGAACCAATGCGAATTACACGCCGAATCTGGGAATGGATTTTTATCTTTCAAAGCGTACTGCACTGTCTGCTTCGTTTAAACCTGGATTTCAGACCTTCGGCCGCAATAGCACTGCCAATATGGATGATGTTGCTGGGCAATCGCAGTTTATTAATCTGGTTAATATTCATGCGTCTAATCTCTCGTCAGGACTTCGACTACAACATCAAATAGATAGCTTGGGAAGAGATTTGACAGTAGATTTAGATTATTACCGTTACGGAAATTATAACGATCAGGACAACAGAACCCTAACGTTTAGCCCCGCATCAGACCTGCAAAGCGTGGTTGGTCAAGACCGTGTATTCGATGTTTATGCTTTTAAAATGGATTATACACATCCTTTAGCCAAAGGCCATCAATTAGAAATGGGTATGAAAACGAGCTATGTTAATGCTAAAAATTCCAACTTTTATCTTGATATAGCTGGTCAGCAAACCAACTTATTTGATTACAAAGAAAGTATTTCAGCACTTTATTTTACTTATGCCCGCACTGCCGATAAATTTTCCTATCAGTTGGGGATAAGGGGCGAATACACTAATGGGCAGGGTGAACAGGAGTTTGGAAAAGAACGTTTTACCAGGAGCTATTTCCAGCCATTTCCATCAGTACATCTGGACTATAAGTTTACCAAAAACCATAGCCTTAGCTTAGGGATGAACAAAAGGGTAGAACGCCCTGGTTACGAAAGCCTGAATCCGCTGGTGCGAATCATTAGCAGCAACAACCTGCAACAGGGAAATCCGGCACTGAAACCATTGATTGCATATAATGCCGATTTATGGTATGGTTATAAAAATGCATTTTTCTTTGGACTAACGTATAGTCACAGCGTTGATGATTTTACCAGTATCTCCGTTCCTTTGGTAAATAGTGTGATATCAACACGCCCGGGAAATGCAGATTATGGGAATTACTTTACGCTTCAGGCAATGTTTGGTAAACAGGTATTGCCATGGTGGTATACCAGTTCGAATGCCATTTTATCCAAACGTTCATTTAAGGGAGAATTTAGCGGGGTTTTGCTGGAAAGCGATGGGATAGCCAGTCTTTCTGCAACTTCGTATAACAGTTTCTCGCTGAGTAAAAATTTCTCTGTGATGTTTCTTTTCAATTATCGTGGCAAAAGTGTAGATCGGACAATTACTAACCGGGCTTTTACTTATGTTACCGCAGGTATTCGGCAGCAGCTCTTAAATAAAAAAGCATCTGTTCAGTTAAATGCTATGGATATTTTTAAATCATACCGTAATGAATATATCCAGAATAGCGGTACCCTGGAACAATTGTGGCGAAACCAGTTTGAAACCAGGATGGTGAAGCTGAATTTTAGCTACAGCTTTGGAGGTACAGTAAAAAACACTAAAAAGAGCAATGGTGCAGAAGATGAACGAAAACGAAGTGCTTTAAATGAGAACTAAGAAATAATAATCTCAATCAATTTCTCCACAACAGAATTTGGAATCGAATTGCAATCGCTAAAATGTTCTATTGAGAAATAACGGACCGCAACATTTCCGGGCTTTATGTTGTTTAACCTAAAAGTGACACTGAACAATGCCTGTTTTGGGTTGGAGTGATGGAGAATCAGGCCTTTTTGACCATAGCGGAAACACATGAAAACAAAAAAAAGGGGACTCATCTGGTTTAAAAACGATCTGCGGCTGCTCGACAACGAGGCCCTGGTTACCGCGCAGCAGGAATCCAGGGAAGTGCTTTGCTGTTACTGCCTGGAAAAGTCAAACTTCGAAAACCATGATCTGGGTTTCCGTAAAGCAGATCTCAACCGGTTCAGATTTTTGGAGCAATCCGTTACTAACCTTAAGGCCAATCTGAAATCAATCGGCGGACAGTTGGTTATCGGTTCCCAATCCGCACTGGTTACCATTCCCGAACTGGTCCACAAATTTCAGATTACCGATATCTATGCAGAGGAAGAATATGCGAGCTATGAATTAAACATAGTCAGGGAATTACAGCAGAAACTCCCTGAAACGGAGTTCCATTTCTTTTGGGGAAAGACGCTTTACCATAAGGACGACATTCCCTTTACCATTGACAAAATTCCCCTGACCAGTAAAGCATACCGCATTCCGGCAGGCAGGGAATCCGAGCCGAGGAAAACAATGGCCATCCCCAAAAAGCTGATCGCGGTCAAAAAAGTCAAGGCTACTAAATTCCCGTCCTACAAAGATTACGGCTTTACCCAGAAGGAATACAAAAACATCAAGCCCTTTGTCAAAGGCGGTGAAGATGCCGCGCTCGAACGGCTTGAATACTATACCTTCAAATCCGAAGAGCTCACCCGTTACCGCTGGAGCCGCAACCAGTCCGAAGGCATGGATTACAGTTCCAAGTTTTCGCCATACCTGGCCCTGGGCTGTATATCACCAAGGGAAATTTTTGAAAAGGTGCAGGCCTACGAGCAGGAGATCAAAAAGAACCAGAGTACCTGGTGGCTGATCTTTGAGCTCGTGTGGCGGGATTACTTTACCTTCAAGTCCATGCGCTTTGGTGATCAGATCTTTAAAACCAAAGGCTATAAAAACAGGAATTACCAGTGGGAGAACGATCCCTCGAAATTCCGGAAATGGTGCGAAGGCAAGACCGGCATCCCTTTCATTGATGCCCACATGCGCCAGCTGAACCAGACCGGTTTCATGAGCAACAGGGGCAGGGTTAACTGCGCGAGTTACTTCGTACATGATCTCAAAATCGACTGGACCTGGGGCGCAGCTTATTTCGAATCGAAGCTTATCGACTATGACGTGAGTTCGAACTGGATGAACTGGCACATGCAGGCCTTTGAAATCTGGTACACCAACCCGGTTAACCAGTCCAATAAGTATAAAGCGCAGGATTTTATACGCCACTGGATCCCGGAACTTGAATCAGCCAATAATATGGAGGTACTTATTCCCTGGGAATACAGATTCAAGGGCTATCCGGAACCAATCGAAATTTATCCCAAATGGAACAGGGCCATCAACCTGATCAAAAAGATAAAGATATAGCAGCCGAGCAAATGCGTTCAAATGGCGATATTATTTCCTAATTTTTGATAAATTAGGAAATATTTGGAAGTCCGTTCACCTTATCTTAAATCCGATCCGATGTACCAAATGCAAAGTTGATTTTGTAAATCAAATCAACATTACATGACCTTAGTTACTTGAATATTAGCACGGTATTTGTATTATATAATAATAATAATAATTAATTTGTATTATAATGTCACGCAATATAGATATCGTTAAAGGCACGGATTCCAAAAAATCAGCGTCAAATCCATTAATTAAGTTGGTGGAGGATAAAAAGCGTGTAATTAGTGCCATTCGCGAGGGTAAAAATTTGTCTAAATTAAAAGGCATTAACTTTGTCCGCCCTCTATAATCTCACCGAATCCACTGTCGTTTGACCGGCTGAATATTTCTTACGCAAATTTGATCATGTATTGATCTCTCCAAAAGATAAAAAATCGTTTCTGTCGGCGGTCCAGGCATTAAATCCCGCTATAGAAGTCCAGGGTGTGTAAAATAAAAAAAGCTGCCCTTTATAGGAGCAGCTTCGATTCATCTGGTGAATACGTTTCTATTTGGCCAGAACCATTGCATTTTGTTCTGCTTCCATAATGGCTTCAGAAGCAAATGATTCTGATTTAAGGCTGGCAAAGTCAGCTAGTTTTACATTTTTCAGGTTGCTGGCAATCATGGTGCTTTGATCAGCTGTACCATTTAATTTCAGCACTGCATCTTCTTTAACGACTGTATATAAACTTCCTGCCGTAGTTTTAATCTTTGCGGTAGCGCTTTGGCTTAAAAATAACTGAAGGTATTTTACATCGAAGTTATTGCTGGTTACCACAACCGACTGGCCATAAGCCTCAATTCTTTCTAAATCCTTTACGGTAATATTTAACGTTACCTGGCTTGTTTCCAGTGAATTGATGAATAAGGTTTTTCCATCAGTAGATACAGTGGTTTTGGTAGCATCGTAATTGGCTGCTCCGCTTACATCTTGTTTATCGCCTTGCGTTAAAACGATCTTTACGTTTCCACTTACCCAGATCCTGTTGAAGGTTGACGATGATGGGGTTTTAGTTTCTGTTTTAACAGGTTCGGCGGCGAAAGTTGCCATTGCTGATGAAGTGATTACTACTGCTGTTAATGCTGCTGCGAATAATGATTTTGCCAAGGTTTTCATATCTTTTATATTTTAAATTTTTGCTTTTGTTTTGTTATTAAGACGCCGCTACCGGGCAAACGTTGCAGGCAAAACCGCTGTATTATACCAGTATGAGGAACCGCTAGACCAACGCCTGTAATTTATAGACGAACGGTTTGAGAAGTGAGGTGTCAAGAGATTTGTATCGACCGGAGATGGGGATTTAAAATTATTTTTTTATCTTGATGAACAAATTGATTTTATGCGGAAAAAGAAACATCCCCATAAATCATCCCTCGAGAGTAAAAAAAAATAGTTTAAAATTAATAAGGCCCGATTCAGGAATGCGTGTAGTGTGTTTGCTGTGGAGAATCTTTATAACACTATCCCCGAAAAGTATTTGCTTTACTTGTTTGGAAGGCGTTTACCCCTTTTTAAACTGGTTTTTGAAAAGGGTTTAATACCCTCTACACATGAGTTTCTATTACAGGAGTATTTTAAAAGGCTGCTAAGAGAATCTTCGGTAACATTGAGTTCTGGCGTTACGATATCATTGCTGGAGTATTTTAGAGATGGAATAATAAACTTTAGCGTTTAAATAATTCGAATAATAAATTAAAAATAAAACTAATTCGTTATTTTTATATCTTTGTGGATAAGTTGATGAACGCGGGTTAAATACAGATATCGAGGTTTGAAAATGCAAAACAAATACGTGCTAAATCAACTTTAAAGTTAATTTATATTACAAATAACAATTTTACTTGGCTGCCAGATCTGAAGTACAAGCTTTCCTGAATGATTTCTCCGTAAAATCCAAGACTTTCGGAGTGCTATTTAGAGATGCGCGTCAGAAAAATACGCAGGCGCTCTTCGATCTGGAGCTGACGCGGCAAAAAAGGATTGAGATCGTTCAATCCATTATCTGGAGTGACTATAGTGAGGGACCAAATGACGATGTGCTTCACGGCGTTGCCAGTTTGTGGGTCTTTGGGAAGACCTATAAAAAAACCGAAATATATATTAAGATATCCATGGGACCGAAAGGCGATCCGGCGATTTGCATTTCCTTTCATCCCGCCGAGCGCCCCATGTCATATCCGCTAAAACCAACCTTATGAAAAGCCCATTCAGTAAAAAAACAATGCCCATCAGGTACAAAGCATTCAGCTTTAATTTCCGTAGAGAGGCGTTCACCATCAAATACCATTATTTTCTCTGCGAACAAACTGGCGAGGAATTCACGGACGAACACCTGGACGAGATAAACATCAATCAGGTTTATAATCAGTACCGGGAAAAATATGGTGTGCCATTCCCGCAAGAGATTGCCTCCATCCGTGAAAAGTATGGCATTTCGGCCCTGCGCATGTCGGAGATATTGGGATTGGGGGCGAATACCTACCGTTTATATGAAGCGGGCGATATGCCCTCTGTTGCTAACGGAAGGCTTATCCTTTCTATAGACAATACCCAGGCATTTATCGAACAGGTAGAAGCAAGCGCTCACCTGCTAGCCGAAAAAGATCGCCAGCGACTCATTGTCCATGCCCGAAAAGTAAAGGAACGTGAGAGTGAAGATTTCTGGAACCAATTGTTCGAAGAAAAGATCTTTGCAGACCAAAAGCCATCCCAGTATAACGGTTATCGGATTCCTGACACGGCGAAGATTGCGCAGGTCATTTCGTTTTTTGCCCAGCAGGGGATTGATCTGTATAAGACTAAACTCAATAAGTTACTTTTTTATGCAGATTTTCTGATGTACAAACGCAGTGCCTATTCCATTACCGGGATTAGCTATAAGGCCATTCCTTACGGTCCGGTACCAGCGGAATACGACAAATTGTACATTAAGTTGTCTGATGATGGGGAAATCAACATCGAAACCATACAATTTGACAATGGTCATTATGGAGATAAAATTATCTCTCAGATAGATGGGCTTGAGCTACTCTCGAAGGAAGAGAAGGAAATCCTTTCCGACGTAGCCAGGACGTTTAAGAACAGCAATACCCAGAATGTCGTTGAGATAAGCCACGAAGAACCTGCATGGATCGACAACCAGAACGAGCGAAAATTGATTAGTTACCAGGATTATGCCTTTGACCTGAAAGCACTATAAAAGAAAACGGTTTTTACAATCGATGGGGCATTTAACCCAATCGATCCAACTCGAATATAATTTGGAATTAAAAGGGTTTTTCAGGCTCGTTCGCAGCACTTTTTTCCGGCCATGCATAACATCTATTAAAATAAAGTCAGGTAGGTTGATTATCTTAGTCCTCCAGGATCATTACGACGATCCGTGGACGGATGATCAAACCGTAGAATTCATTTTTACTTATAAAGATGGTTCTATAAAAGCAATCCGAAACTATGGCAAATAAGGGGGTTCTGGCCTGAAAGCGGTATATAAAAAAATGTGTGAACTGGCTGCCGAATATTAACGGAGTAGCTGAGAAAATTAATTGTTTTTACATATTGCCAAAAGTATTTCTGCAAGCCTTGCAGCGTACTTAAAAAGGTTGTATCATAAAAAAAGCTACCCCTTATGGGAGCAGCCTAAATTGACCTAATGAATACATTTCTATTTGGCCAGAACCATTGCATTTTGTTCTGCTTCCATAATAGCTTCAGAAGCAAATGATTCTGATTTAAGACTTGCGAAGTCAGCAAGTTTTACGTTTTTCATATTGCTGGCAATCATGGTGCTTTGATCAGCTGTGCCGTTTAATTTCAATACCGCATCTTCTTTAACAACGGTATACAAACTTCCGGCTGTAGTTTTAATCCTTGCGGTAGCGCTTTGACCTAAAAATAATTGAAGGTATTTTACATCGAAGTTATTGCTGGTTACCACAACCGATTGGCCATAAGCCTCAATTCTTTCCAAATCTTTTACGGTGATGTTCAAAGTTACCTGGCTGGTTTCTAATGAATTGATGAATAATGTTTTTCCATCAGTAGAGACAGTGGTTTTGGTAGCATCGTAGTTTGCCGCACCCTCTACATCTTGTTTGTCGCCTTGCGTCAAAACGATTTTTACGTTTCCACTTACCCAGATCCTGTTGAAGGTGGAGGATGATGGCGTTTTAGTTTCTGTTTTAACAGGTTCGGCGGCGAAAGTTGCCATTGCTGATGAGGTGATTACTACTGCTGTTAATGCTGCTGCGAATAATGTTTTTGCTAACGTTTTCATATCTTTTATATTCTAAATTTTTGCTGTTGTTTTGTTATTAAGACGTCGCTAACCGGAAAACGTTGCAGGCAAAACCGCTGTATTATACCAGTAAGAGTAACTGCTAGACCAACGCCTGTAATTTATAGACGAACGGTTGCAGCCGGGAGGGCATAAAAGGAAGTTGCCTGCTACTAACATCCCTCAAAACCTTAAATCAGGTGATGCCTTTACCATACTCGAAGGTAACAAGCTGGTGGGGACAGGGGTTATCCGGCACATCCTTGCCGAAAGGCATGCCTAACCAGGAATGATCTAAAAAGAGCTGTTTCTTATCGTTTATCAGGTTTTCCCTTACCACCCATTATCCCCAGGTGTGTGTAATTAAATCCTTTACCTAATTTAAGTCCATAACCCATCAATCGGTCGAGGCTGCTATGACCTAGCAATACCAAACCCGCTAATTCAAGATAAGGGACGTTTAACAACAGTCCCGAAATCGCGATGATTACAGCTATAGCTTGATGATGAAATAGGTTGTAAGTAAAAGCGCCGGTTTTGTTGCCAAATAAATATCCTAGCATACTTAAATCGGGAGCCAGGAAAATAGGAATCCAGAGCCACCATTGAAGGTTCAGGTTCAAAGAAGTAATTAACGGTAGAGAAATAATAAATGGGACGATGGCTTCTGCCCTGATCAATGTTTTCATTTGCTGTAATTTTATAGGACAAATAACAGCAAACGATCGGCTACAGGACGTTAACAAAAGTTAATAAAATTTCTTTAATCAATTTTTTTTTGATGTGACCCGCTTTCGGATACGACTTAAACTAACAGCGCTCACACCCAGATAATTTGCAATTAAATGTTGAGGGATTTGTTCAATAATCTTAGTTTTTGTTCCGGCGAGTAATTGGAGGTACCTGTCTTCAGGCGATAAAATGAGCAAGTCAACCATACGTTCTTCGAGTCCTAAAACGAGGTATTCGGCCAGCTTTCGTCCGAATCGTTCCCACACTTTGGATTGATCAAATAAGGCAACCAGTACCTTGTAAGGAAACACCAGCAGATAGCAATCTGTTAATGCCTGAATGGTTAATTTTGAAGGCGAATTGGTAAGTGCACTGAAATACGATCCGGTTAAGTGGTTTTCGAAATAAAAGTAAGTTGTTTTTTGCTCCCCGTCATGTGTATAATAGTGTCTCATGGTTCCGCTGAGCAGAAAACCAATCTTCGTTTCCAGTTTCCCTTCGGTGATCCAATCGTCTCCCTTTTTTACCTGCTGATATTTTAGGTGTGGAACCAGGAGTTCCCATTCGTCTTGGGGCACATCTACAAAACTGCATATGATGTTTTTAAGTTTTTGTAAATCGCCAGCCTCCATGTCGCTAATTTAGGAAAATTACCTTGGTGATCGTATCATATTTTAGCGAATAGCATATTGTACGGTTTGCTAAATATCCATAAAAAAGAGTTGGAGTTTGTGTAGCGTATTATTTGCATTCTAATGATTAACTACTATTTAAAATGCTTTACGAAAGTCCGTTGGTGTTTGGTTTGTTTTGGCCCTAAACAAACGACTAAAAGATTGCGGAGTTGTAAATCCTAACTGATAGGCGATTTCAGATATAGACAGTGACGTTGTCGATAATTTCCTTGGCCAGGATTATTATGACTTGCCAGAAGCTTGGCAAGCAATATGGTTGCTAGTGCCTTTTTAAATCTATTCTGAATTATAAACCCTCATAGCTTTCCTGCGCATTAGTTAGCCAAACGTTGCCATCAATGATGTCAGCCGCTATAGTGTCATAATTATAACGAATTTGCTCTAAACACTTTTTTATCTTTGCATCAGTGCTACCGATATATCGATTTAATCGCCTATAATCAATGTCTAGAGATTTTTCTGTTCTTAAACTCAGTAAAATGTGCATATCAACGGCATGCCCCAAACTGGAAGTAAAGTCGATATTATATATTCGGTCATTTACAATGCTACAGTTGATATCTTTCCCAGGCTGAAATACAAACGCCAAATCGAGTAGTCTTCTGGTTACCCACGAAGTAATCGATATGTTTATCCTAAACATATTCAGTTCCTTATTTAAGGTTTCAAATACCGGCTCTCCAGCAGTATAACCTAAAGCAGTATAGTTTGGAAAAAATACCTCATCTCTAAGTTTGGGTACAAGGAGTAGTGCCTCCAAATCTTGAGGCGCTATTAATCCATTTTTATTTAGCGTATATAAGGCCTCTTTCCATTTCATAGAACGGTTTTAAGTGTTAGATATTTTTGGCCTAATATCGATAACATTATCATCTTGAGCAAGTTTATATTCTAACCACGTATAGCTCTTTCGAACAAAAAAAAATAAAAAAAATCTCGTCCTGCATTACTTTAGAGTGCATTTATCCCTCTATATCACCCGGGGGTACCGTACCTTGGGTACTGCCATACTTTTTCGATTTTCTTTCCCTTTGTATTGTTGGTGCTGACAAGCCTATACCGGTTAAGCGGCAATCAGTACCATCGAGTTAATTAATTTTTTTATTTAATCCTTTAAAACAATGGGACTTATTAAACAGGGAATCCTTGGTGGATTCCGCAAGAAAACAGGAACAGTAGTTGGTGCTTACTGGCGTTCATTAGACGTAATCAGGGGATTGCCCCGCAGTAGCGGTAAGGCGCCTACTCAAAAACAATTGATGCAGCAGGCGAAGTTTGGTTTGGTGACCGGATTTTTAAGCAACTTCAGTGCTTTGATTGATCGTGGTTTTGGTGCTTCAGGTGAGGTGTCTACACCGATGAATGTGGCTGTGGCCTGGCACCTGAAGAATGCAATTATTGGCGACTATCCGGATTATGAGATCGACCTGAGTATGCTTCGTTTCAGCAATGGTAAACTGGAAATGCCAGCAGAATTTCTGGTAGAGCCGGAAGCAGGTGCTGTGGTTAACATTGGATGGTCTCATACGGAGGCCGACGATAAGTACATCGACGGTACGGATAGCTTAAGTGTATTGGTATATAACACAGTGAAATCTAAATTCATGAGGTTTTCATTGGTAGCACCACGCTCGGCTAAAACCTATAGCCTGCAATTACCAGCAAGCTTTGTGGGAGATGCGGTGCAGATTTATGTGGCCTTTAACTCTACGATTAAGCCTTACACGAACAGCGATAGTGCCAACATTTCCGAACTGACGGTGGTGTAACCTTCCAATTATTTATTCTGATTACCGCCCGGCCAGTCTGAGAGATGCTAAAAGCAACAAAAGCAAGTGACGGGCGGTATTTTATTCAACTTTAAATTATTCATTATGAAAACTTTATTATTTCAGCTCCGTAAAGGAGATTTATTATTTCGTGTTTTTCTCGTGCTATTGGTGGCATCGGTATTAACAACTGCCTGGCGGGTGTTACCCCTGTTGCTGGACAATGGCGATGCTACCGTAGGACTGGTAGACGCCGGTATCTGGCAACTCGCATTTTTCAGTTTGATTTGCTGGTTCTGCCTGTTGATGTTATCACTTGGCTTGTTTACCTTTTTGCGAAAGCAACTCGCATTACCCTCAGTTCATTTTATGGTTTCACAATTCAAAAATTTACAATCATGGCAACAGTTAAGTTTTTATTATGCCTGTTTTGCGCTGCTGTTATTGGCTGGAGTGGGTTGTTTGGTAGCCGTGTTTTAAATCAGGAATTGCGTGTACAGCCCACACGTCAGCTGATCCTTCAGGTTGCTGAGAGTCAGCTGGGAGTTCATGAAGCCACCGGCCACAACGATGGTGAAGTGGTAGAAAGATACCTCCTTTATACGGGCAATACCAAAGGCGATCCCTGGTGTGCAGCGTTTGTGAGCTGGGTGTACGGGCAAGCGGGTTGCCAGCAACCCCGAACCGCCTGGAGCCCATCCTTGCTTCCGCTCAGCAAACGCACCAGCAATCCTGAGCCGGCCGATGTATATGGCATTTATTTTCCGGGCCTTAAGCGCATCGCTCATTGTGGTATAGTAAAAATGCAACGCGGCTCATGGATCATTACCGTGGAGGGAAACACCAATGTTGCCGGGAGCCGCGAGGGTGATGGGGTGTACAGCAAGTACCGGCATATCCGCACCATCAAATATTTTGCCAGCTGGCTGAAAGGGAACAAGTCATGAAGCATTTATTATTACTGTTGGCAGCCTGCCTGGCGGCCTGCACTACTTTACGGAAAGGTGCCGCGAATGCTTCATTAACTGCAAGTAGCAACCTGCAAACCGAACTGACAGCTACGCGGCAATGGACGATAATGAGCAACGATAGCAGCAATTGCGAACTGCAATGGCGCATTTGGCCGAAAGGTATAGTTTTTTATTCGCCCGATAGTGGTTTTAAAGGAGAGGTAGAACTGATGGAACTTTGGAAAAGGGATAGTCGAAAGGTGGAAACAAAAACGACAGGAGTGGCTATGGTAACACAGAAACAACAGGCGCAGCAAAGGATAAAGGAAAAGAAGGCAGCTGTGAATAGTACGAAGGTTGGAATTACGTGGTGGTGCTGGATAGTGGGTGGGCTGGTTTTGGTAGCTTGGCTGTGGTGGAAAGTGGGGAGATAAGCCAATGAAACTTTTTCCCTGTCCTGGTGTTGAATAATCAGTTATTTAACAATCGGAAAGATGGAATTCAACAGCGAAACACTTAAAAACAAAACGGCGGTCATCACGGGCGCTTCGAGCGGGGTAGGACTGGCAACTGCTGAGGCCTTTGCTAAAGCAGGTTGCAATCTGGTTATCGCGGCCAGGGGAGAAGAAGCATTATCAAACGCGGCAAGCCGTTGCTTAAGTTATGGTGTTTTGGTAAAGGCGGTGCCCACCGATGTTTCTGATTACGATCAGGTAACCCACCTGGTGAATGAGGCCCTGGCTGTTAAGGGTGCAATCGATTTCTGGGTAAATAATGCAGGTGTAATGGCCAGTGGCAAATTTGAGGAAATTCCCATTGAAGTGAGCCATCAGGTGGTAAAAACTAATCTTTTTGGCTACATGAATGGTGCACATGCAGTGCTCCCGGTTTTTAAGAAGCAGGGAAGAGGTGTGCTGATTAACAATGTTTCTATCGGGGGATTTATGCCGGCGCCTTACAGTGCAGCTTATTCAGCAAGTAAATTCGGAATTAAAGGGATGATGGAATGCCTGCAGGGGGAGCTGTCTGGTGAACCAGATATCCACGTATGTAACCTTTATCCGCAACTTCAACGCTCTACAGGCAATATGCATTCTGCGAAATACTCCGGACTTGAATTCAAAGTTCCCCCTACGGCTGCCGATCCGCGTGATACTGCGGAACAATTGCTTAGCCTTGCCATTCACCCCAGAAAAGACAAATTTCCGGATTTCCAGTCATGGGCATTAAAAACAATGCATGGTGTTTTTCCTCGCCTGCTGGTGAACACGGCTTCTGCCGGCATGCGTGTATTGATGAAAATCAAACAAGTCTCGCCTACTTCGGGCAACATCCTTAACCACCCGGATAAACCTTACAAAATTTATGGTGAAACAAGCCTTCCTGTGCCATCACGCAAAACAAAAGTTGCATTGGGCTTAGGGGTATTGGCGCTGATTGGTGTGCTGATATCAACGCGGAAGGATTAGTATTCGTTGACGCTATCGGAGTAAAAAAGCTATCAGCATTAATACGGTAAACAGCATTTATAACAAAGCCCCGAATTTTCAGAATCCGGGGCTTTGTGTTTATATTTCTACAAGTACTTTTTCTTGTGGTTTGGAAGGGACCGCATCAGGTTCCCTGGTCAACCTTTTCTCCGGCTGTTTACGCTTTTTCTTAAACTTCCGGCCGTACCATACCAGAAATCCGGTAATGGGTAAACTGGCGCCAATAAGTGAAGCCAGGAAGGCCATCACCTTACCCGGAAATCCCAGGATACTCCCTACATGGATATCGTAATTCATCTTTCGCAGTTTCTGCCCGAAGGAGGCCTGCGCATAGGTTACTGAATAGGCATCTTGTCGCTTTAACTCCTTCAGATTATGTTGGTCAAAAGTGTAGCCCTGACTATTATAAAACTGCCCTTTATTGGGGTACACGGTGATGTTGATGGCGGCTTTAGCATCGGACGTATCTGCGAAGCTATAATAAAAACCCATTGATTTAGGGTGGCGCGCAATGACCTGTTCCCAGGCCAGATCCATTGCTTTTTCGGGCGCATAACCTGTTCCTTTTAAGGTGGAATCGGAGCTCAAACGTTTGAATTCGGCCAGCTTATCCCCACCTGAAGTAACCCAGTACAAGCCTTCACTATACCATTTAATACCATACACCATCCCGGTAAGGGCAATAGCCGCCAGGAACAACAACGCATAGAAGCCCATTACGTTGTGAAGATCGAGGTTTACCCGCTTGAAAGATGCTCCCCATTTAATCTTGAAACTCTTATCACGCGTTGATTTATTCCATTTCTTTGGGTACCACCAGATCAGTCCGGTGATAAGTAAAACAACAAAGATTAACGTGCCGTAATTCACTATGGGACGCCCGATTGCGGAAGGCATCCATAGAAAGCGGTGGCCGTTTAAAATGAACCGGAAGAAATCGGATTCACCGGGTTTGTGCTCCTCGGTACTAATTACCTCGCCCGTATAAGGATTTACTTTGAGGATGGTATTTCCCGTTCGACGATCGCTCAGACCGGCATTAGCCGCCCTTAAATTTAAGTTGATGGCCCGGCCTTGCTGATAGTTGGCATAGGAGGGTACCTTCTCCGGGTAAAGCTTCGCCGCGATCTGCATCAGCTGAGAGGGTTTAACAACAGGCTGATCTTGCCAGGCTACCTTGGTTTCAGGCTCGAGCAAACCGGTAATTTCTTCATTAAATACCCAGATGCAACCGGTGAGGCATACAATCAGTACAATGACGCCTGATATTAACCCCAGCCACAAGTGCAGCCAGTTGTTGACGCGCTTAAATGGCGTATCTTTTTGCTTCTTTTTTCCGGGGCCTTGATTCTTCGTCATTGTACTTTTTTTATAAATCAGATCAGCTTATTTAAACCGGTAAGTAAGGCTCAATCTCGCATTGCGTGGAACCTCGTAGATATAGGTATAGTAAGAAACCGATGTTGCAGTTTCAGTGGCCAGTTTGGTATAGGATCCCTGCGTCAGCAACCGGCGATCCATCAGGTTATTCACTACCGCTGCGATGGTTATTTTACCTTTCTCATATGAAACACCTGCATCGAAACGGTAATAATCAGGCAGCATCAACGGAACAGAAGTTGATCCGGCGTAACGGTCCAGTTGGATCTGGTAACCCGCACTTAAGCCAAAACCGTTCAGCAACGACCCCTGTTTCTGATAGCGGTAAGATAACCAGCCATTGGTAATGTGCTTGGCAGAGTTAGGCGTATTCCTGCCTATTAATTCAGGTTTAGCATCTTCACTGATGGTGGCATCGGTAAACGCGTAGTTTAATACGAGATTCAGGCCACGGGTAATTTCACCGTTTACATCCAGTTCAATACCTTTTGAGATGACGCCGCCCAATTGAATCTGTGCATTTGGATTTAAAGCCAGGTGTGCCGGGTCGAGGTCGGCAGTTAATACATTTGACTTTTTGATGCGGAAAGCAGCCGCCGTTACGTTCCATCTGCCATCGAATAAATCTTTCTTTAAACCCAGCTCGATGTTATTACCGCGGATCGGCTTGAAAGGATTTCCGGCATAGTCCTGACCGGCAACAGGCAGGAAGCTCTGATCGTAAAGGGTATAGGCACTGAAATCTTTCGCAACGGTCACACTTAAACCAGCCCTCGGACTGAAAACATTATCGGATATTTGTGTAAGGTTGGTTTTACCCACGGTTACTGCATGTGTAAAGCGACCGGCTAAGGTTAACCGCACACGTCCATCGAGCATGCGGAGTTCATCCTGTAAGTAAGCACCGGTATAAGTGAGGTTAGTGGCATATACATTTGATCCCGAACGGTTCTGAATACTGCGTGAACGATCGAAAACAGGGATATTACCGAAAGGAATACCATACACCGGATTGTAAATATTAAAGGTTGCATTATTTGCCAACTGCAGGTCAGGTTTGGTTACGCTGGAGAAATCGCCCCAGGTTTTCAGGTTACCCATATCTAGTCCGCCGAGAATGCGGTGCACAACAGCGCCCGTAGCCACGTCGCCCATCAAGCTTACCTGTAGGTTTTTGTTAATGGCCAGCTCCTCACTGATATTGAGGTAACGCTTCATATCGCCATTGGCTGCGATGGTGGAAGGCCATGGGGTACCGCCATCTAAACCATAACGGAGATAGGCTGCCTGCGCATTGATTTTCCAGTCTTTGTTTAAACGGTGGCTGAAATAAAGGGTGGCATTGTGGTCATAAAGCTTTGCCGGGTCCAGTGCCGGGTCGCCCAGAAAGAAACTGGGATCGGTATCTGCGAAACCTTTTGGCGAAAAACCATATGTGCCCAGTGCCTGTGCCTCTACGTGCTGGGTAGTATATTCAGCGGTGATTAAGGTATTGCTGTCGATTTGATAGCTGATTACTGGCGCGATGATATATTTATCGGTGTAATTGTATTTGTTGTAACTGTCTTTAGATTGTGCGGCCACATTCAGGCGGAATAATAACTTGCCATCGCGACTTAATTTGCCATCCAGGTCGACAGCTGCGCGTGCCAGGTTATAACCACCGGCAGCTACACTTACCGAACTGTTGTTTTGACCCGTAGGTTTCTTGGTTACCACATTGTAAATACCGCCGGGCTCACCGTTGGCCATCATAAAGCCAGATGGGCCTTTTACGAATTCAATGCGATCAATGGTTGCCGCATCGTCAGCCAATGGTCCCCATGGCATTTTTTGGTTCATCCCGTTGCGGAAGGCAGGAATACTGGTACCGCGCATAAAGATATTGGCATATTGTGCATCCCAGTGGCCTACGCGTAACGTACCGCTCACATTTCTGGTGATGCCATCAACAATATCAAATACCTGCTGATCAGCCAGTACCTTGCCGGTTACCACCTGGATGTTCTGTGGCACTTCGATCAGCGGTGATTGTAAGCGCAGTGAAGGGGATACTTTATCTACTTTATATTTTTTCTTATTGGTGTTTACCTGTACCTCGTTTAATTCCGAATGATTTTCTTTTAACGAAAAATCAGCAATAACAGTACTCCGGGAGGAAACATGGATCTGTTTTTCCTTTGGAAAAAGGCCGACTGCTGAAACCACAAGGGTATAATCGCCAACCGGTACACGTCGGATCTGGTATAAGCCATCCTCGTCGGTAACCGCGCCCAGGCGGGTGCCTTTCAACACTACCGTTACATTTGCAGCTACGCCACCATCAGCAGTGGTGATCCGGCCTCTCACTACCCCAGTTTGTTCGTCATTGCGGTACTTCGGAAGACTAGCTGTATTATAAATGGCTGTCAGATCATGAGCAGAACTGGCTTGAACTGCAAATATTGCGGTGCAGCACACACCTAAGCGTAAAATTTTCTTAAATTGCATTTACTTTTAATTTGATGTTAGAAGTTGTTGGGCTTAGCGCCCTAACGCCACACGGGGTCGGATCCGTGTGGCATTTTTTGCAAAGTTAAGTTTATTGAGAATAAATCCAAATAAAGTTCTTGAGTTACGGATTGGTTTTGGGATTGAAGGGGGAGTTACAAACTGGTTGGGTTTGATAAGGGGGGATTGAGGGTTGCCAGAAAAACTTGAAAAAAATGTTGGTATATTTTTTCTATTGTCTATCTTCACTATTAATTAATGCTCATAATTAGCGATCTTAATCTGGTAATTTTTTACAATGAAACCAATACTCATTCAATTACTTAACATCATTACAGCTGGGTTCTTAATCTGGTTAATGCCGCAATCTCTTATAATGGATTTTAGTCGTGATGTACTTAAATCAATTTGTGTGATTGCTGTCGATGTGGTATGTATAACATTAATTGCATACAATATCAGGAATCTATTTTATGCTGTTCGACAGTTAAGATAGATCAATGAATACTCGCAGCCTGATTACATAAATGCTTTCAATAGTTACGCATTTCGTGAACAAAAGGCTGCTTCAATACCAAAACTTCTAATAACGTTTTGCCAAATAAATCATATTGCTGGTGTTCGATGACCATCTGTAGTGAGCTTCACCAAATATAGATATTAGTTTTGATGATGCTCACACTTTTGGCAGCCTGTCTGGCGGCCTGCATTAATTTACGGAAAGACAGTATAAATGGTATTCAGCTTATAATGGCGGATCTGTCCATCGGAAAGCTTGATCTAAAGGGGGGGAAGATTTTGCAATCTTAAGGGGATAAATGTTCCGCTATTAGCCTACAAAAATCTGCGCTTTGCCTACAAATGCAGAAGCAGGTCTCACTAATTTTGTCGTGTAGAAATAAATAAATATTATGGAACAGCAAAATAGAGTATGGTTTATTACGGGGTCATCCCGTGGTTTCGGGCGTGTATGGACAGAAGCAGCATTAAAACGTGGCGATAAAGTAGTGGCTACAGCAAGGAAGCTGGAGAGCATTACTGATTTCAGCGAAAAGTATGGCGACCAGGTATTGCCGCTGGAGTTGGACGTAACAAAACCGGATCAGGTTAAAGAAGCAGTTCAAAAAGCTCATATACATTTTGGAAAACTTGATATTGTGCTAAACAACGCAGGTTATTCATTAGTGGGCACTATTGAGGAAGCAACTGCAGATGAAATCCGGGCTTTGTATGAAACCAACATTATTGGTCCGGTAAGCGTAATTCAGGCGGCGTTGCCCATCTTGAGGGCACAAGGTTCTGGCCATATCTTAGGAACTTCAAGTAACATCGGGCATTTCACTTTGCCGGTTTTGGGATATTACAGCTCTTCAAAATGGGCATTTGAGGCCATCCACGAAAGTCTTGCAGAAGAGGTAAAGCAGTTTGGAATTAAAGTCACCATTATTGAACCAGGAGCATATGCTACCGAATTCGGTAGTCAGGAATCATTAAAGTTCGCAGGCAATATTGAGGCGTACACAGCGCTGAAGACAGAATTTATTAAAAACCTTTCGTCCTTTGAGCAGGGAGATCCTAATGCAACGGCACAAGCGCTTTTTAAAGTTGTAGATGCTGAAAACCCACCGTTGCGTTTTAATATGGGAAGCCATAATCTTCCATTGATCAAGGGGGTTTATGCAGAACGTATTGCCTTATGGGAATTGTGGGATGAAGTTTCAAGATCAGCACAGGGTAATAAGGGATAATTTTAAATAAAACCGGTTATTTTAATAGCCGGTTTTATTATCTTTAATGGAAGAATTTATGAAAAAAGAGGAACAGGCACCTACAAAATTTAAATCACTCAGAGAAGCACATCTATTTTTCGACCTGCCGGAACCCAGGCATCCGCTGGTTAGCATGATAAACGAAGTGCATAGTTTTATGCCACCTGATAAACTTCACCATCGCCATGTGCTGGGTTTTTACAAGATATCATATAAACCAAGGTTAAGTGGCAAAGTAGAATACGGACAGGATTACTATGACTTTGATCAGGGCGGACTATTATTTGCTGCACCTGGTCAGATTATCGGAGGTAAAGGTTCTGAAGATTCTGCCTGTTCTCAGTTTTCATTGTTTATACACCCCGACTTCTTTTTAGGCTACCCGCTTGCTAAAAAGATAAAGCAGTTTGGTTTCTTCTCCTATTCCATTAAAGAGACGTTACATCTCTCGGAAGAAGAAAAAAATACAATCCTTTCTATATTTAGTTTTATCGAAAATGAATTGAATGCTAGGATAGACGATTTCAGCCACGATGTGATCATATCACAGTTTGAATTACTATTTAACTATGCCAATCGTTTTTATAAAAGACAATTCATTACCCGAAAGGCAGTAGGGGGTAATGTGCTTGAGAAATTCGAGACCCTATTGGATGCCTATTTTAAGGATGATTTGGCTTTGAAATTTGGGTTACCCTCTGTTTCATACTTTGCAGACCAGCTAAATCTTTCTTCGAGTTATTTAACTGATATGCTCCGTTCGCTAACCGGACAAAGTACGCAGCAGCATATACATGAAAGACTGATCATTGAATCCAAACAGATGCTCTCAACCACAAACCTTTCTGTAGGAGAGGTTGCATATGCACTGGGATTTGAGCATCCTCAATCGTTCAATAATCTGTTTAAGTCTAAAACGACAATTTCTCCAATGGAATTCAGAAGGTCGTTCAATTGATTGTTACTAAAATACAGCATCTTTTTACTTGCCGGATCAATCTGGCAAGGTTGAGGCGATTGAGCATTTCCTAAATGAACCGGAGGAATTCCTGAGCTTGCATCTTATGCCGCTAAATCCTAACCATCAAAAGGTCAAAACGTTTTTAGGAAGCAGGGCAAAGTTTTGGTAACAGACACCTGTACCTGGATTATTCTTACTGGTTGTTTTATTTCTCTAACAAAATTAGCTTTAAATTTAATTTGCTAAAATAATTAGTATAAATTTGTTGTGGTAAAGCAATGGATGTATGATCAGGTCGTTTGAGAAAAGAGCAGAGCAAAAGATTTCGGGATTTCAGTCTCCGGCCGCAGATTACCTGGAAGGACGACTGGATATTGCTGAAAAGCTGGTGGTTGATCCGCATACAACCTTTTACTTCAAGATGGAGGGTGAGGCAATGCATTCATTCGGCATTGATGCAGGAGATATCCTGGTGGTAGACCGTTCATTGAAAGTTTGTGCCGGTGCAGTAGTAATTGCCTTTATTTCCGGCTGTTTTTCCTGCAGGATGTACATGGTGATTGGCGGGGAGGCCGCTTTGCGAAATGATAAAGGCGATACGCTGGAAAAGGACATGTCGGAAATTTCCATCTGGGGTGTGGTAACGGCGATTTGCCGGGGCATGCTGCCGGCAGGATTAAAGCAGGGGAGGTACAGGGATGTTTGCACTTTGTGACTGTAATAACTTTTATGCTTCTGCCGAGCGTTTGTTTCGCCCCGAACTCAATGGTTTACCGATTGTGGTGCTGAGCAACAATGATGGCTGCGTGATTGCCAGGAGTGAGGAAGCTAAAGCCTGTGGTATTAAAATGGGTGATCCGGAGTTTTTGGTTCGCGACCTGATTAAAAAGTTCGATATCCAGGTGTTTTCCAGCAACTATGTATTGTATGGGGATATGAGTGAGCGGGTGATGCATAACCTGGCCAGATGGTTTCCAAGATTGGATGTGTATTCGATTGATGAAGCTTTTGGCTGGCTGGGCGGGGTTTCGGATTTAGCAGCTTATGTACCCAGGATCAGGAAATCGGTGGTCAGGAACTCGGGTATTCCGGTTTCGATTGGTGTTGCACCTTCCAAAACACTGGCCAAGCTGGCCAATAAACTGGCCAAGAAAAACAATGGGGTAATGGTGCTGGATACGGATGAAAAGATAACCGCTGCAGTCCATGATTTTCCGGTGCACGACCTTTGGGGCGTGGGACGCCAGTATTATAAAAAGTTTGAAGAGTTGAAAATTGAAACTGCTGGTCAGCTGCGTGACATGCCAGAAATGTGGTTTAAGCAACACATGACCATTATTGGTCAGCGAATGTGGAATGAGCTTTGGGGAAGGCCGGCCATACCGATTGATGCAGTACGCGAAAGTACCAAAGGGGTAACCGTGAGCCGCTCGTTTAGAAATTATATTGAGCAGCCAGACATCCTGGCGGAAGCAGTGACGCTTTATGCCACAAGACTGGCCGAGAAGCTGCGTGCACAGGGACTTCGCTGCCTGTATCTGCAGGTGTTTTTATATACCAATGAGAACAGGGAAGATCATCCGCAACATTTTCCCTCGCATACCCACAAGCTGCTCATTGCGAGCAATAATACCTCCGATCTGGTGAAAATCGCGGTAACCGTATCGGCCCGGCTTTTTAAGTACGGCATGAAGTACCGCAAGGCGGGGGTGATTGCCACTGGACTGGTACCCGAATCGGAATTGCAGCTGAATATTTTTTCTGCACACGATGGTGGAAAGAAGGACAGGGTATCGGAAGTGCTCGATAAACTGAACCTGGCTTATGGCAGGGGCACGCTGCGCATGGCGACGGAAGGATATGAGAAAAAGTGGCGCCTGAAGCATGAGTTTTTGTCGAAGGGTTATACCACCCGCTGGACGGATATTATTAAAGTAAAATAGATTTTTGGTTTAAGGTTTTTGGATAAACGATTCCGGTGTTGCCGGGAAGAGAGGAAAAGAAGATGTGTGGAAGAACATTAATTGGGGAGAGTAAGGCGATGGCGGCCAAAGCCGGCGTGATTTTGGGCGGTGAGGCAAAGGAAAAGGATACCAACCGTCCGCCGGGAACAGATATGCCGGTGATTCTGGATGCGAGGCCCGGCAAACTGCATTACGTGAAATGGGGGCTGATCCCTTCAGGATCAAGAGAAGTACCCAAGTTTGCCACCACGTATTGCCGCATAGAGACCATGCACAGCCTGCCGAGCTACCGGCAGCTGATTGGCCGCAGGCACTGTGTGTTTGTGGTGGAGGGTTTTTATGAGTGGGACCGGAACAGCAAGGTGAAACAACCTTATTTTTTTGAGCGTGTAGACAAAGGTATTATGCTGCTGGCAGGTTTCTGGGACAGCTGGAAAGATCCTAAAACGGGTATTGTGATCCCTTCCTGTACGATGATTATGCAGCCGGCAAATAATTTTATGTCGAAAATACACGACCGGATGCCTTGCCTGCTTTCGCAAAGCGAAAGTGGGATATGGCTGGATAGGGAACTACCTGCATCGGAGCGGCTAAAGGTGCTTCATCCGGTGGATGATTTCCTGCTAAAAGGCTGGCAGGTAGATGCCAAGCTGAATAATGCCAGGAATAAGGACGAGGATAATAATAAACCTTCGGGGCCTGACCTGAGCTTGTTTAATTAAATATTTTTATTTTTTGTCAGGATGGAACAACTGAGCTTTTTTGGGATAGCGGGGCAGACAGTGGGCTTGCCCCTGGATGTACTGGAATATCGCGCGGGCTTTATTCCGGAGAGGGAGAGTGATGCCATGCTGGCTGAGCTGCTTTCCACTACACCATGGAAACAAAAAGTGGTGAAGTATTACGATAAGGAAGTGATAACGCCAAGGTTATCTGCTTTTTACGGTAATGAGACGCAGGTGGATTATACTGCGCTCGGTAAGTCTGCGCCATTGCCCTGGACGGAACCTTTGTTGTCATTAAAGCGGCTGGTGGAACCCGTGGCAGACATTGCCTTCAACAGCGTGTTGCTCAATTATTATCGGGATGGGCAGGATTCAGTAGCCTGGCACAGCGATAATGAAACAGTAATGGGTTCGCATCCGATTATTGCTTCGGTATCTTTCGGACAGGTGCGAAGCTTTGATATCCGGTTGAAGGCCGATCATGCAGTGAAGCATTCCGTGCGACTGGAGCATGGTTCGCTGTTGTTGATGAAGGGTGATTTGCAGCAGAAATGGGACCATAGGATTGCTAAATCCAAAGCCTTTATGCGCCCGAGGTTAAATCTGACCTTCAGGCGAATCATTAATCCTTTAAGCGTATGATCAAATTACATTATATCCATGAGGATGGAGCCTCAGCGCTTGGCTTCAGCGCTTATCTGCTTTTGCAGGAGAATAACGGTGAACCGTTTATGATTTTGCGGGATGATGAAATCCTGGGGGAGCTGGATATGAAGGGCGGCTGCTGGAAGGCATCGGGCACATCTGATCTGAACAGGGACTTTTTACAGGCCGTTGGACAGTTTATCGATGCCCAGGCGTTTTCAACTCTACCAGCTATGCTGCTTTCCCGTTGGGCGGATGATCTGGAGGAGGTGGTCGTTCAATCGGAAAGCGATTATTTGCTGGTCTGTAAACCGGCAAGGGATTTTGCTGTTTTTGAGCGCATTTTCCGGGAGTTCATCACAGGAATAATCAGAGGTGAGGGGCTATTTAATTTTAAGGTTTTCGATGCAGGCTTTGAAAGGGATTTTGAGCTCAATGTAGAAGCGAAGGCGGTGGATAGGGCTTATGCCGGCCTGGAGAAATGGCAGGCGTAATGAGCAAAAAAAAACATCCGCCTTTTGGGCGGATGTTCTTAACAATTTATGAAGGGTACGATCTTATCCTATCTTAACATTGATTGCGTTCAGGCCTTTTCTGCCCTCTTCTACATCATAACTTACTGTGTCATTCTCACGAATGTTATCTAGTAAACCAGATACGTGTACAAAAAGTTCTGCATCGCCATTAGCTGGTACGATAAATCCAAAACCTTTTGTCTCATTGAAAAATTTTACTGTTCCTTGTTGCATTATATTTTATTTTAATTATTCTCAAATATACTAAAATTAATTGAAAATCAAAATGTTATATTTTTCATCTTGAGTTGTTGATCAACTAAAATATGCATTTATTAACCACGCATCGCCCAGCAATGGGTTATATCAGGATTCCGGCGATATTTTAAAATTTGATTGAAGGCGTACGGAATTGAAATATCCTGTAACAGTTTACTTTAAACATGCTCACTTCGGTAATCCTGAATGATGCGCAATAGTCCTTTTGCGTCCATATCCAGTTCAGATGCGGTAAGGAAAATCTGGAGGGTATCAGTTGAATCCTGGATACCGGTTACTGCCATCGCCGATAGTTTTTTCTCGATGATTGGCATATAGTAAGTTGCTCTGCCAACCTGGAGTAATATTAACGTATCCCAACCGGATTTCGTAATGGTGATGTCCTGAATATCTTGCCAGTAGATCAGGCCTGCCGCCTTGCTCACTGCGGTAACCGCTGAGGTAATTCCTTCTTTACTGAGTGTAAGAAGTGGGGCTGACTGGTTTAAAGATAGGAGCATGCGGACGATGACAATGATCAGTATCAGTGCCAATACAGCAGATATTCCAGCCAGCTTGGTGCTGATGTCGCCGGTGAATAAACCGATGCTATACAAAAATACGGCGACCAGGGAAATAAATATGCCCAGGCATATGATGATAAGTTGTGCTGATTTTTTCTTGTTTTTGTAAAATTCCATTCTTTAAATGCGTTTATTTATGCTTCCTGATTTTGAGCATGAATAACTGATAACCTGGCTTTTTGTTTCAGATGGATGTTGGGTTGGGTTAAACCCGGCTGGTGTATTGGGAGTTAGGAATAAATAATTTCCTTCGTCCGGTTTTCAAGTTGCGGATCTTCAGGGAACTGTCGGAGATAAAATTCCTCATAATAGGCTTTGATGATTGCCGCCAATGGTGTGGCAAGCAGTGCACCTGTGAGGCCGAATGCGGTTCCCATAGCCAAAAGCAGAAACAATGACGACATAGGATGGATGTTCATGGTGGATGACCTCAGCTTCGGCATCAGAAAATCAGAAACAAGTTCGTTAAGTAACAGAAAAAATATTAGACACCAAAATGCCGTTGCCGGACTCACAGAAAGTGCTACCAGAGTGGGAGGAATAGCCATAATATAAAATCCGATTTTGGGAATCAGTTCTGAAAAAAAGGCCAGTGCAGCCCACACCAATGCACCAGGAACATTCATTAATGTTAAAAAACCGTAAACCAGTACGGCCTCGATTGCCCCACCAATCAGGTTAGACTTCATCCAGCCAACAAGCATTACTGAGGTATGTTTCATTGCTTTTTCTGCTTTTTCTCTTTGCTTGACTGGAAATACAGTTAGGTAAAGTTCGACGATAGGTTTTGGATTGCCGACAAAGAAAACCACCATACAAATGAATACGATGAAGACGAAAATACCACCAAGCACTGAAAATGAAAAATTACCGAGCCCCATTACCGTGTTGCCAATGGAAGGCATTGCTGAGGAAATGGAGGCACCTCCTTCATTGATCTCTTTTCTGAGTTCAGGAAATTTCCGGAGTACGGAATCCAGGTAACCTGATACGCTGGAATAATATTTTGGAAGGTTTCCAATCAAAACATCCAGCTGGTTACTTAAATGAGGAACCACCATCCAGCCAAGCAGAAGGGTAATGCCAAAAATGATAAAGAATATAATAAGGCAGGCTAACCACCGTTTCATACCTTTCTTTTCGAGGCGGCTTACAGGCGCATTGATAATTACCCCCAGAACGATGGCGAAAATCCCCAGAAGTACAACACTAAGTATTTTGTAAAGGAACCAAAGCAGGATCACTAATCCCGCCGTGTAAAGGATAATCGAAGTAACTGTCCGGAATATCCCGTCATTTGATTTGATGCTCATGTGTTAACTTAACCATGGCAACTCTAAAATGTTTTCTTGTTTTAACCGCAAAATCTCGCCATCCACACGTTTGCATGCCCGCAATCCGGATCATTGACGACATGTTTTAATACTTTAAAATGATGTTGTTTCAGGAGTTGACTGTAATTCTCCGTATTTAGTGATGCATGAAACAGATTTTCACCACCGTTCATTCCCCAGGCTTCTCCAAGTTCTGTTCCGGAAGTAAAAAGTAGGATTCCGTTAATATTCAAATGCTTTTCGAAAAGCTCAAACATAGCTGGCTGATCGTTGATTGGTAAATGGAAAAAGCTATGCCATGCGATGATGGCATCAAACTTTTGATTCAGATGAAGATGACGCATATCCTCTAAAAGAAATTCGCTTTCCGGAAAGTTCTTTCTGGCGATGGAAAGTATTTCCTTGCTGGCATCAACCCCCGTTACTTTCAAGTTCTTGCTGATCAGATATTGTAAAACTGGTTGTCCGGTGCCACAACCCAAATCCAGGACATGCCCATCTGCCGGTATATGGTCGATCAGGTCATCAAGGTGTGCTTTTTCAATCAGCTCAGTTGGTCTGTTTTCAGAAAACCATCCTGCAATTTTATTATATACCAGGTAAACGTTTTCCCTTTCGTCATCCGAAGCCATTATAATTGCAATTCGATAAATACATCGTCGGGGTTTTCTTGTTCGAATATGGTAATAACCTTATCCAGGACAAGCTCCTTTAATGCTGCTGTTAAATCACCAGGTTCCATTCCTACAGCGGATGATGTTTGCGCGAAGCTAAACATTCCCCTTGTTGAATCTTTTAGTTCTTCAGTCAGATACAACCTGACCACTTCTCTGTTCGTCATATCGCTAATATAGTAATCTGTATCCAAATAAATACGGTCGTAATTTAGTCTGGGTTCTTCGCTGGTTTTTGGTCACTCAAACTTGTTTGGAGTAATGGGCAGATAAATACCTGAATAAGTTGAAAACCATTCATCAAATAAGTCTGTTTTGTGATTGACTATTAAGCGGAATCACCGTTGCAATCATAAAAACATATGAAAAAATTACATCAGATATTTGCAGGATTGGCCGGGGCAGTGGCTTTAAATCTTTTGCATGAGGGCTTGAAAAGGACAGGAAAAGATATGCCCAGAATAGATTTGCTTGGCGAGGAAGCTTTAAATGACATCCTCGGTACAGTGGGTGGACATATTAATAATGAGAAACAACTTTATCTGGCCACGCTTGCGGGCGATATTCTGTCGAATACGTTTTATTACAGTTTGATTGGTGCAGGTGGCAAAAAACACATTTGGTTAAAAGCGATCTTCTCCGGACTTAGTGCCGGAATTGGTGCAACAGAACTTGCAAAGCCATTGGGGCTTGACGAAACTACTGTTGCCAGGAGCAATAAAACGAAAGTACTTACCATTGCTTATTACTTAAGCGGCGCACTGGTTACCGCTGCAGTACTCAAGGCATTTCAGAAAAATAGAATTTAATTCGAATGAAAGCAGCAGTATATTCAAAGAATGGAGGGCCAGAGGTTTTCTCCTATACCGAAGTAGCAGACCCCAAACCTGGCTCAAATCAGGTACTGATTAAAGTGGAAGTGATCAGCATTGAAGGCGGCGATTTGTCTAACCGTTTGCTTTCTGCGCCACCTACCTCAAATTACATTGTGGGTTATGCTGCATCTGGAGAAATTATTGAGATTGGCGCTAACGTGACTGGTTTTCAGGTAGGGCAGAAAGTGATCACTTTTAGTTGGGCGGGTTCGCATGCTGAACTTAGGGCCGTTGATGCCGCTTCCACTTATGCGATTCCAGAAGGAATGGAACCAAAACTGGCAATAGCTGCATTTATTGGGGTGGGAACGGCTGCGCTGGCCATTCATTTGAGTGCTATACAACCTGGTCAGCGGGTGCTGGTAAGCGGTGCAACCGGCGGGGTGGGCAATGCAGTTGTTCAATTACTTGTGAATGATGGAATTGAAGTGATTGCTACCGGAAGAAGCGCAAACACGCTCAGGTCTTTGGACGAATTCGGTGTGTGGAAAACAGTTGTTTCGGGTGAAAAACCCATTAATGAACAGGTGAAAAAAATTGATGAGCATGGCGTAGACGTCTTTATTGATACAGTAGGTATGGAAGTACTGGTGGATGGCATGAAGGCGGTAAAAAATGGTGGTAAGGTAGTGTTGATTGCAGGAAGGGCGGGGGAAGGAAACTTTATTGATCCGCTATACATCCTGTCACACCGCCTCACCGTGATTGGTTGCTTACTCGGAGCGGTAATGCAGGAACCATTTGTAGGTGATCTACTTCACAAATCCCTTCGGTGGGTTGCAGAAGGTAAAGTAGAAGTGCCCATTCATAAAGTATTTAAGCTTGCTGACGCCGAAAGTGCACATCGAGAAGCGGAGAAGTCGGGGAAATTCGGAAGAATTTTAATGATTCCCTAACAGATTTACACGTAGCTATTTGCAGAAATAGAAAGCTTCAACCTGGAAGATAAGGCTTTCCCTTATCTGATAGTTTACGTATTAAACATTCTTGTTTTGGTAGGTTCTTTTAATCTTCCAAAAAGGAATTATTTTCAAACCTTATCAGGATTATTTTTGTTCCGTATTAAAAAAGAAGATGATGATAGATAATTATGACCCAAAAGATGGCGAAGATGATAAAGGCCAGGCAAAACAAAGTCCAAATGAGGAAAAAGAAGTGGATGATAATGATGTACAGCGAGGTTTGACGGGCGAAACTGACGATGAAGAGGATGTGGGTGGCGATTTAGCCGGAAACGCAGGCGGGAACACATAAGCATTCAGCAGCCAAGCCGCGGTATACACTAACAAAAAGATTAATATGGGTCAAAAATTACACTTCGCTTCGTTGTGTTTGATAGTATTAAGTACGTTTTTAGCTTGTAAGAAGAGGTCAGAAGATCCAATTCTCCCCACGCCGCAGCCATATGATGTTTATGCAGCAGGACGTGAAGGATACGTCGCTAAATACTGGAAAAACGGCAGTGGAGTTACCGTGGGTGGAAACACCGGATCATCAGACGCAAATGCAATGGTGGTGTCTGGTGCAGACATTCATATTGCAGGATATGAAATTAATGCAGCAGGAAAGTATGTAGCCAAATACTGGAAGAATGGCAGCTCAATGTCATTAACTGACGGTACAAGAGATGCATTTGCCAACGACATTTTTGTATCTGGCAATGACGTTTATATTGCCGGCCAGGAACTATCCCCCGGCGCGTCTACTTATCAGGCAAAATATTGGAAGAACGGGACACCCGTTGCGCTAACAGATAATACGCAGCAGGCCGTTGCTACAGGTATTACATTAGTAGGCAATGATGTATATGTAATCGGTGAGCGCAGAAATCTCGACTGGCTTACTACCATTACCTGCTATTGGAAAAACGGACAGTTGTTTGATCTTTCAGACCGAAGCCGGGCGGCGGTTGATCAGGCGATTGCTGTGTCGGGCAATGATTTATATCTGGCTTGGTCAGAAAGTTATAATAACTCCGGTCAGTCGCAAACCCGCTATAGTAAAAACCTGGGGGCTCCTGTCCTGATTGAAGCAGGATCTGCGGATGTGCGCGGAACATCAATCGCTGTAAATGGAAATGATGTTTATATTGCCGGATTTGGGCTGAGCGCCGCAAACAATGCGATTGTGGCGAAATATTGGAAAAACGGATCACCGGTTATTCTCTCCAGCGGACCTGAAAGTGCTTTCGCGTTGTCTGTAGCTACATCAGGAACTGATGTGTACGTAGCAGGCTACAGTGATGCTGGTGCGGCCCAGTATTGGAAAAACGGCACGCTTGTGTCGCTTACTAATGGATCACAAGCCGCACTGATCCGCAAAATAGTCGTGAGAAAAAAGTAACAGAGGATATATCGGCTACTTTTGTATGATGCTGGCACACGCAAAATGCGTGCTTCAGGCCATCACTAATCAGCGCAAGGATTACCAAATCTTAATCGCGTTATCATACAATCGCTAGGCAGGATCGTCATCCGGATTTTCAAAGTCCGCTTCATCATCTGGTTTATTGGGATTATTTTCGAGGTTTTGATCAGATAAGTCCTTATCGTTCCTCTGTTCTTCGTTGTTCTCTTTGCCGGCAGTTTCTTTGTCGGCATCTTCATTATGTTTTTTCGATTCGTTCATGTCCATTTATATTTTAATGTAGTGATTAAGAATAATTCTGTGCATTATTCGTGGTCAGCATCGCTACCTTTTCCCTGTTCCTGTTTTTGATCTTCTTGGGCACCCTCACCAGATTCCCGGTCACTGTCGGCATCACTGCCTTTAACCTGTTCTTGCAGATCACCGGCAACAGCATCTGTGTCAGCGGGATCATATTGTTCTTCAGGATTGGATTCAATTTTTTGGTGTACTTGCTGGATATCGTTCAGGATATCTTTTTCACTTTTACTGTTTTCCGGACTGCTCATGTTATAGGTATTAGTATTAGAAAGACAAATGCTATTGGGAAAAGGTTTGGGTTATTTGATAATAGTGAATTGCTAGTTGTGGTGTGTCATGTATAATTGTTTGTTTACGACTGTAGCTTAACAAATTTAGGAGTGCTAACGGGTAGCTTTCAACTGAATTTTTCCAATAATCGTAACTTTTATGATGGAACTATGAATCTGTCACTACTGAAGTTGCTTTAATGGAAAGTGAATCTTATTATTGATATGCCTGAATAGAAAATCAGTTTGGAGAGATTGGGAGCCAAATGATGCAAAATACTTATAGATGCTGTTATGTATAATATCAAAATGAATAGAAGAGTTTTTATGCTGTTTTCGTTTTTAATAGTTTTAGGGACTATGAAAAGCAGGGGGGCGGACCTATCTTCCCCGGATGGATCAGTTAAAGTAAAAATAAACGTCATGGATAAAGTATATTACAGTATATACCGTGACAACACTCCGCTTATAGAGGGCGCTAGCCTGGGAATTGTTACCGATCAGCAGTTTTCAGGTAAGGAGATAAAGATCCAAAGCAATAAATTTTCGCAAACATCGGGTGCAATCAGGCCTGTTGTTCCGTTAAAGTTTTCCAGGATAACCGATCAGTTCAATTCATTATTGATTCGTTTGAACACAGGATATAGTGTTGAATTCAGGGCGTATAATGATGGCGCTGCTTATCGCATCGTCAGCAACTTTAAAGGAGACCAAAATGGAAAAGTTAAGGTTTTAAACGAAGATGCAAGTTTGAACCTCCCTGATGATTACTTACTGCATTTACAACCCGCTAAAGATTTTACTTCAAATTATGAAACCAACTACATCCATTTGGATAACGGAAGATGGCAAAAGTCTGGCCCAATGGCCACACTGCCAGCCCTGATAGATACCAGAAAGGGATTTAAGTTGCTTTTTGCTGAAACTGACGTGAGGGATTATCCATGCATGTTTCTTAAAGGCAATGGTTCCAGAGTTAACGCGGCATTTTCAAAAGTTGCACTGGAGGATAAGCAAGAAGGTGATCGGTTTATGAGAATCACAAAGGAAGCCGAGTATATTGCTCAAACAGATGCTAAAAGGACCTATCCCTGGAGGTATTTCATTATCTCGAAAAGTGATAACGAGTTACTGGAAAGTACATTGCCGGTAAAGCTTGCTCCAAAATCCGAACTGACAAATACCAGCTGGATTAAGCCTGGAAAGGTAAGCTGGGAATGGTGGAATGATGCCGCTCCTTATGGAAATGATGTGAATTTCGTTTCAGGTTATAACCTGGAGACTTATAAATATTATATGGATTTTGCATCCAGGAATGGCATTCCATATATCATTATGGATGAAGGGTGGGCAGAGAGCGTTTTTGATCCTTACATTCCTAATCAAAAAGTCGATTTACACGAGCTGATCAGATATGGGAAGGAAAAAAAGGTAGATATCATATTGTGGCTTACATGGCTTACAGTTGAAAAAAATATGGATCTGTTTAAAAAATTTGAAGAATGGGGAATAAAGGGTGTAAAAATTGATTTTATGGACAGAAATGATCAGTGGATGGTTAACTACTACGAAAGAGTGGCTAAGGAAGCAGCAAAACATCATATACTGGTTGATTTCCACGGCTCGTTTAGCCCGAAAGGATTGGAACATAAATATCCGAATGTGATTTCATACGAAGGTGTGAGAGGTATGGAACAAATGGAGGGCTGTCAGCCAGATAATTCCATCTATCTACCTTTCATGAGGAACGTGGTTGGACCTATGGATTTTACACCTGGTGCAATGATCAACATGCAGCCTGAAGTTTTTGGCGGTAAAAGGCCAAACGCTGCAAGTGTGGGTACCCGGGCTTACCAGCTTGCATTATTTGTATTATTTGAAAGTGGTGTACAAATGCTATGTGATAATCCAACACTATATTACAAAAATCAGGAGTGTACAGACTTTATTACTCAGGTTCCTGTGACCTGGGACGAGACTAAAGCAATAAAAGCAGAGGTAGGGGAGTTTGCTATTGTTGCAAAACGGAAAGGCAATAAATGGTTTATCGGTGGAATTACCAACGGTAAAGAAAGGACTTTTGATTTAAAACCCGATTTTCTGACAAAAGGTAATTCTTATGAAATGACTTCTTTCGAAGATGGAATTAATGCTGACCGCCAGGGGATGGATTACAGGAAGAAAAGCCAGGAAGTGAATGCTCATTCAACCATTCCTGTGAAACTCAGCAGAAATGGTGGATTTGCGGCTGTTATTACAGAACGCTAACGCAGATACCATCGGTTATCCTGACCGTGTTAGGAGAGCGGAGGAAGTAATTGAGAAGGCAATACGCGAGGCACTCGATGCTGTATCAGGCCGATATAAACTGGAAAAGAGCTCTTCTGAGCTCTTTTCGTTTGTTAATATGAATGTATTTTGTACGGAATGATATGTTGTGAAACCTGACGGATGATTATTTCTTTTGATGACTTCCCACGAGTTTGATTAGAACATCGGGGCTATTAGTGATGATTCCATCGACACCAAGCTTTTGTAAAGCCAGCATATCATCTTCTTTATCAACTGTCCATGGAAGAATCTGCATCTTCTTTGCGTGTGCCTGTGTAACCATTTCTGCGTTTACCCCGGTATAATACGGGCTATAGATAGCTGGTACAAAGCCTAAGTTTTTCAGATCCTCTTCCAGACCGAATTTTTTGGCGTTCATCTGTTTGAAATATTCCTCAACCTCTTTGGCTGATAACCCATATTGCTTTAGCTGCTCTTCGGTTAGATTCATTTTTCCCTGAACCAGAAGTGATAGCTTAATTTGAGGGTAGCTTTGGTGCAGAACTTTAAGTGTTCTTACATCAAAAGACTGAATAACCAGACGTTTATTAATCCCTTTGGTATTGATTACATCCATCATGGTTTCAACAAAAACTTCTGGTGTGGGATTGTATTTTCCATCACCAGCAGGTGAAGATTTGGTTTCAATATTGTAATAAACCGGTTTGAGTTTGTTCTTTTTTACATAGCTTTCTACACTGTCGATCAGATCACGCAATAATGGCTTATGGGTTTTGAGTTGCTCTTGATTAGGGAACATGGAGTGAGGTCTTAAACCTGAGCTATATCTGCGGATGCTGTCATAGGTCATTTTGAATAAACTCAAATCTTTTTGCTCTTCTTTCGTTACAGCAGAACCATCAGGTTTGCTCATAAAAACCGCCGACATATAAGGGTCGTGGGAAACCACTACTTTCCCATCGGATGAGATAACAACGTCGAGCTCCAGTGTTTTAGCCCCTAGCTTTACCGCATTAAGCATCGCCGGGATGGTGTTTTCCGGGAGCAAGGCCATCCCACCACGATGTGCCTGAACATCGATTTTTTGCTGGGAAAATGCTGTGCCGGATAATAACAGGCCAATAAGTAAAAGTTTCGTCTTCATGATTAGTACGGAATAAAATATCCCGCAAAACTAACAGTCCGGTATACGCAGCGGTATTACGGGAATATTAATTTTGTGCTAACATGATAAAGGAATGAAGCATCTACTTTGGTTCTATCTCATAAAAAAGCCTCGTCAACTATTTGAAAAGTTGCTGACTAAAAGTAACAAGATAATCTCTCCAGTTCGACCAGGTGTGGCCTCCTTCACTTTCCGAATAAGTATATTTCACACCGTATTCGTCTAGTTTTTTCCGGTAATCTGCTACTGATTTGTAAAGGAAATCCGTTTTTCCAATGCCAATCCAGTATAATTTTAAACCGTTGCTGAATTGTTTTTTAAGTGTAACATCAAAGTTTTCGTAAACCGGAGATGTGGTTTTGCTGAAAGGCATGATCGCTGGAGAAAAAAGACCAACATAATCGAATGTTTTAGGGTAAAACCTGCTGATGTGAAGGGAATGGAATCCGCCCATGGATAAACCTGCAATGGCCCTGTTCGCCTGATTAGCATTTACCCTATAGCTGACTTCAATAAATTTGACGATATCCATAAATGTTTCTTCCATTTTTCCGTCCATCGTGTGGGGCAGTTGCATGGTTGGTTTATACATGCCCTTCGAATCTTCTCCTGGTGCTGCACCTTGTGCAACGTTTCCATTGGGCATCACCACAATCATCGGTTTAGCTTTTCCCTGCGCAATGAGGTTATCTAAAATCTGGGCAGTTCTTCCCAGGGCCAGCCAGGCTTCTTCATCTCCACCCATACCGTGCAGCAGATATAATACCGGGTATTTGTTTTTCCCTTCCTCATAACCCGGAGGGGTATAGATTGAGATTCTTCTGTTTTTTTCATTTCCCGGAGATTTATACCATCTTTTGCTCACTGTTCCATGCGGCACATCTTTTACCAGATAATTTTCGGCTTTTCCATCTGGCACAATAACCACGTTCACTACCGATGCCACATCTCTGATCTGATAAACGTTATTGGCATCCCGAATTTTGAGTCCATCAACAATAAATGAATAGCTGTACAATTCTGGCTTCACAGGAGGGGTAGTGTAAGTCCAGAGGCCATCGTCCTGTTTGTTCATCGGAACCGGGTTATTGTGCCCAAGCATGTCACCTTGCAATTCCACCTTTTTTGCGCCTGGGGCCATCAAACGAAAAGTAATACTTTTATCAGAGTTGATTTCGGGTGAAGTAATTTCCTTATTATTATTGAAATTTAAGTTCTCCTGGGCCTGCACCTGAAGGATAGTACACAGGAGCATTGCAAAAAGTAATTTCTTTAGCATTGTGAGTATGTATTAAATGTTAACGTGATATATTTATTGAAAAAAGTCTCTGTCTGTTGAATTATCATTTCTGAATTAGCTTAATATAACTTTTTTATTCTTTTGATGATGGTACCTTTTGTTTTGATTTAGAAAATAATTTAGGAATGCCGGGTTCCTGTGCGGTATATATCCCTGCTTGTCCGCTGAAAAGATACGCGGTAAAACAGGCTACAGCAAAGAAAAGAATGTACTGACTGCCAAACAACTCAACGCCCATTACCGTACAGGCCAGTGGTGTATTCGTTGCACCCGCAAAAACCGCTATGAAGCCCAGTGCTGCGAAAAGGCCTACAGGTGCATCCATCCATCCGGCAAGGGTGTTGCCCAATGTTGCCCCGATGTAGAACAGGGGCGTTACTTCGCCTCCCTTAAAGCCTGTTCCAAGTGTGATAGCGGTATATATGGTTTTCCATAGCCAGCTGAAATGCTGAGCACCTCCGGCATGGAAGGCAGAGGCGATGGTTACAGCACCCTTGTATTCAGGATCAACCCCTAAGCTCAGGTAATCGGGTTTGCCCAATAAGAGCGTTAAGAGGATGATTGTGAGTCCACCGCATACAGGAATCAACCATTTGTTCTTACCTATGTTGGAGAAGAAGGACTTCACCAGGTGTATCGCCAATGAAAAAATGTAGCTTGCCAGTCCGAATGCAATTGCCGATAAGATTACCTTGAAAAGTAAGAGCAGATTTACCGGAAGATAATCAGAAAGAAAGTAGGATGAATCGGGTATGATATCAATTCGGTATGGGGTGTGGTGTATGCCCCAGGCAGCTACAGTTAGATCGCCAACAATTCCGGCAATAAGGCATGGAAGTAGAGATGTATAATTAATCTTTCCGATTACCAATACTTCCATTGCAAAAATAGCCCCCGTTAAAGGGGTTCCAAAAACTGCACCAAAGCCTGCGGCAATACCCGCCGTGAGCAATATGCGAATTTCATGTTCGTCAAGTCTAAACCATTTTCCAAAGGTAGCGGCTATACTTCCTCCGATTTGTACTGCGGTACCTTCACGCCCGGCAGAGCCTCCGAACAAATGGGTAATGATAGTGGTAACCAGTATCAATGGAGCCATCACCATCGGAACACCGTTTTCAGGCTTGCTGATTTCTGTAAGGATAAGGTTGTTGCCTTTTTCTGAAGATTTGCCGGCAACTTTGTAAATCAGGTGAATAACAATACCGGCAAGCGGAAGCAGGTATAGTAACCATTTATTGGCAAACCTCAAATGGATTGCCCCCTGTAATAACCACAGGAAAAGGGCAACCATGCTGCCGATACAAACGGCTACAGGAATGGTGATCGACGTCCAGCGCAAGGCATAACCAAGGCTCTGCAACTTCATTTTTGAGATTATTCGATTCAGGTTATTCATTAGCGGAATTACCATCGGGATTTCATTATCCGCGATACTTTGCAGGCGCCATCAGCTTTGAAAAGCGGTTGAATCGGAAGGACACCATTTCCGTAAGTCAAATATAAAAAAGATTTACCTTTTTTTGCATCAGGACATGCTTATCGTCTTATTACAAGAAATAATTACGCAGATTTCCCTCGTCTGCATTTTTCGGAGCAGTATTTTACCTGTTCCCAAACTTTTTCCCATTTCTTGCGCCAGCTAAAGTTGCGTCCACAAACCGTACAGCATTTTTAAGGAAGGTTTTGTTTTTTAACCCCTTTCATCTTTCCACTGCTTCTTTAGTTTTACATATTTTTCATTGGCTTCTGCTGTTTTCCACCGATCATAAAAGATAGACGCAGATACGGCCTTTTGTGCATCGCCGGTGCCGCGTTCCAGCTGGCGGTAATCCTGATCGGCATCATACTTCTTTCCCCCTTTGTAATTGGCATATCTTCTTGCCCGGGTATAACCCATCTGCAGGTATTTGCGGGCCATGTCGGCTCCAACAAAATCATCCGCTCGCAAATACTCAAGGAAAAGTTTATATATTTTTTCGCTGCTTTCGTTGGCGATATCGGGTGTTTTAAAACGCCAGTATCGGCCAATTTCACTTTTGTATGGCTCGCAGATCAGCACACCTTGTTCACCCTTGCCTACTCGGTAGGCCTCAGGATGAACTCGGTAGTCGATATCAGGTTTCCATTCGTATTTAGAATGGTCAAAATTGAGATAGCTGGGTTTGTCCATCTCTGATCTTCTTATCCCTGATTGATGTGGTCGTTCAGGTAGCTTTCGGCACTGATCAGGTCGTTGTCAACCTGTTCTTTTGCTGTTGCCGATTCATAATGTAGTGAATCCTCCGCGAACTCACTCAGCAGCGTAAATTTAATTTCACCTTCTTCGGATGCAGCAGGGGCGGCTTTACCTATCACAGTAAAAATGCCCTCTATACCTTCGTGCACAAAACTGTACTTCACCTGAAAATCATCCTGGTCATCTGTCGGGATTTCCGCAATTTCTGTGTACGCTCTCGCCTGAATCGTTTCAAGTCCTTGTTTCAATAATTTGATTGCTTGTACTTTTTTATCTGCTGTCATAGGTTTTGTTTTTATTTCCTGTTTAACATTTCGCTGTCGCTAAAGTTTTAGAATTGCCTGAATAGCTAAATAAACAAAGCTGCTTTCATTAAATTATTTAGCCTGGTTTTAAGTAAGATCAAGATTTAAATTGCGCTGTAAGTTTCAGCAAAAAATTAATTGCATCTTCTAAACAATTCGCAGGTAGATCATGTTGAATAAATATGGGCCAGTTGATCTTAAAAAGGGTTTTGGTTATAGAGGAGGAATAAAATGAAAAAGAAAATATGTGTGCTGGAAGATGATCACGCTATCCGCGACGTTTTAAATATTTTATTATCAGAAGAAGATTACGAGGTGAGCATGTTTTCGTGCATTAAAGACCTGATGAGGGCGCGCCACCATTATACGCCGGATCTATACCTGCTTGATGTCCGTTTGCCTGATGGAAATGGAATAGATCTTTGCAGAAAAATTAACAATGATAAGCATACACACGATATACCAGTGGTGATGATGAGCGCTAACGTAAGCTCGCGCGAAATTGGGATTGGTTGTAAAGCGAAAGCTTTTGTAGAGAAACCGTTTGATTTGGATCATGTAATCGACAGCGTGGAATTTGCCATGCGCAAATAACGATAGGAATCAAATACTATTTCCAGTTTTTAGAACCAGAAGAATGTAATCATCTGGTGCCTGACGGAAGGCTACTTGCAGCGAATGATATCGCTAATTGGGCATTGAACTGGAATCAGGTTTTAAAACGATAGAATGACTATGATTCGGGCCAAGGATAAAAATAATCCTTAGTTCGGCGTATAAAGCTACGGAAGCTTTCGCCAGGGCTTGTCTGGCAAATTGTATCATCGCAGGCTCATCGCGAAAACTCAATGCTTTAGGAATATCAAATGCGATAATATTTGGTTTACCTATTTTAATGCTGATGTCAAGATCATTCAACACATTTTCCAGCTTTCCGGCTGCACGCACAAGATCGTTTAAATTTAGTACCATAACATAAATCTTAACTGGAGAAACACTTTTGAGGCATTTTAGTTTGCGGTCGCGGAAAAATATGCAACCAAAGTCAAACAAATTTCGTCTACCTTCAAAATTACTTATATTTTGAAATGAAAAACATCCTTACCTTAATTCTGCTATTGATTTTTTCTCTGGGTGCTTCAGCTCAGTCTGTTAGTGCGAAGAATGAAGAGTCAATCGTCGAAACATCAGGTCGCTCCGTTAAGGATAGCATCGATACTTTTTATAAAGAACTTTTTAAGGCCTTAAAGATTGGCTATCTGCATCGCAAATCAGTGGACTGGAAAAGTGTGGAGCCTGAAACCTATAAGCGTTTGGCGACTTATAAAAGCTTTAAAACTTCTCTTAATGAAATTAGTAACTTGTTTGATAAGATCAATGCCACGCATTGTTTAGTGTACCGTAGGGAGGGCAAATATTCAGCAACGCATAAGGTGATTGCAAAAGACCGCTACTCCGCGCAATGGAAAAAGAAATATGATACCAGACCAGCGTTTGAGGTAAAAGTACTGCAAGGGAAGTACGGCTATATTTTAGTCCCTGGTATGGTGTTCTTCGACAATAGTGCTGAAAATATAAGTCGCATTGCGCAGCCTTTATATGAGCAGATTGCTCAAGTCAAAAACGATGATAACATTGAGGGCTGGATAGTAGATTTGCGGTTTAACACGGGGGGTAACGCAGCCCCTATGCTGCTGGCGCTGTATGACCTTCTTGGTGATCATGATATCTGGGGTGAACTTGATGTAGATAAGAGGTCAGTAAAAAAATATAAGCTAGACAAGGGCAATTACATCCAAAAATCTAAAGTTATTTCATCTGTAACTCCTAATGGTCGTTTATTAGATCAGGCGAAAGTGGCTGTCATCACCGGATTGTTCACTGGAAGTTCGGGAGAAATTACCGCGCTGGCTTTTAAAGGCAGAGCCAATACGCGTTTTATTGGTGAAAACACGGCTGGCTATACTACAGGCAACGTTTCCTGGCCTTTGCCATTTAATACCACGATGGCCCTGACTACAGGGTACGACAGCGACAGAAATGGGATTTACTATGATTACATCGTACCTGACGTGGCAGTATCAAAACAAGATAATTTTAATGATCTATCACTGGATGGCAACATCATCGAATCGATTAAATTCATAAAGGGAGAATAAGAAATATTTTATTTGCCTTAAGAATCAGTAATATACATTAAAAAGCAAGTGGTGCGAAAACAATATCAGCTGCGTATGGTTTATATGCTACCTATGAAAAAACAGGTCGAAGAACTTTGGGTAGTTCAAGATCAAAAATGGCCATCATGCGTAATGGTGGCCATTCCTAAAATGAATTTGTTTGGTTAATTATTTATATGTGAAAGGCAGTCGTGAGATAGCCTTTTTTTATTTCCAGCCATCTGGATTATCGTTGCCTGGTGATGTGTAAATTGTAGGTTTCATGTATTTGCTCATCAATTCTCATTAATTTAAGAATCACGCCAGCGGGAACGGCTTCATTCACATTCCATTTCCAAAAGATATTGTCGGGTACATGTTCAAAATTGATTACCTGATTACCCGATCGTAATTTCCAGTAATAAACTGTACTTCCAATAGGTTGCTTGTCCTCAATATAAAAGGTTTTTTTTTGCACATCCTCAAGGGTAACGTGATCGGTTTCTACAGGTGCTAATTTCATGGTTTGCTCATGTTTCCGGGCTTTAATGCCTTTGGGTACATAAAGGGAAGCGAGTAGTGATAATGGTATAACCAGAATGGCTAATGCAATTAAAAAGTGTTTAGGTTTCATTGATAAAAGGAAAATTAATTCTTCAAAATTACCAATATGGCAAGCCCTTGTAAATAGCTCAAAAAGGCTATCCTGGCAAGAATATGAAAGCTAAGGTTTTTCAGCAGTAGGGCTTATGCCGTAACTTGAAAAGCTCACATCAGCTTAAATCTGTATGTTGAGTAGTTAATGTATTTTTATTAACATCTGATTAATTTCTTCCGATTGATAAACGGGTTTTATAGCTTTGTACTATGCAGGAGCTATCTTTATCCATACAGATTGATCTTATCGAATTAAAGGCCAGATATGCCTTTATTATGGATGAATTAGGTGAGAATTTTTCTGATGAATACCTGATGCAGCACCAGGTTAAGCAGAAACTATCACAAGCGATGATTCGTGAGATGTTCCGCATCTTAGCGTATCAGACCTAATTAAAATGATATAAGAAAACCACGTTACCTGTGTAAGCAGTTACTGTTGATCCTTTAATATCGAGATCTGCCTGAATAACAACTTTAGTGATCCCGCGAAGATCGGAGATTGATATTAGCTTGGCGCGCAGCATTACCTCGTCATCAACGCGGACTTCCTGATTAAATTTGAAATTCTCTATCCCGTAGTTTACCTCCATTTTAACATCCCTGATGTCTGCTATTTGTTTCCACAAATAAGGGATCAGCGATAACGTCAGATACCCAGGTACAAATTCAGAATCAACTGGTGCTTGTTCTTTAGCTTTACCGTTGTCACTTGTGTAATTATCCGTTGCATCAGCAAACCTGTTGGTTTGTTGCTGGTTTATTTTGTGCCATTTGGATTGCCCAATTTGGATTCCTAAATAAGACTTGTATTCTTCAAAACTACTAATAATCACCATTACCTTTATAATATAATATCAATACAATCTGGACGTAGTCTCAAAGTTTAAATATCTCCGCTGAACATTCCCATCTGAATAAAAAGCTAATATATCATAATAATGGTTACCAAGTTTTATTTTTGCCAATTGACGAATGAAATTACCTCGTTTAGATAACTTTCTATCGCTAAAAGTTCAAGCTGAGACTCAGTAGATAAGTAAGTTTAAAAACTAATGTTGTGTGTATTTTTAATTTCGGCCATAGCAAAAGTACTGTGTGTGCTGCCTATACTTTCAACAGAACCAAGTTTATTGAACACAAAGTCCTGATAGTGTTTCATGTCTTTGGCATAAACCTTTAGAATAAAGTCGTAGTCTCCCGAGACATTATAGCATTCCACCACCTCATCAATATTCATAATATCTTCTACAAAGCGGTTACCAATTTTCTTGTCGTGTTGCTTCAGCTTAATGTTGCAGAATACGATGAATCCCTGATTGAATTTCCCCGCATCCAGAATGGCAATATATTTTTTGATATATCCGGCGGTTTCGAGTCGTCTAATCCTTTCGAAAACTGGAGAAGGTGATAGATTTACCTTTTCTGCAAGTTCCTTATTGGTGTGTTTTGAATTGTTTGCGAGGGTCTTTAACAACAGCAAGTCGGTTTCATCAAGTTCAGTCATCAGAATAATTTTCTTTAATGGCGTTGAATATAATTTATTAAAAGTTTAATTTGCTTTAAATATAGTTAAAAATAGACAATATAACTGAACTTTACATTTTTAAAAGAATAATGATCTTCAGATGTATTTTTGTTGCAGTTTAAAGCTGATTTGTAATAATTAGAGTTCTTTGCATATTTCAACAATTGAAAAAGGTTTTACTTAGCTGTAAATGAAAAGGGAATCGTGTGTAAATCACGAACTGTCGCGCAACTGTAAGTAACAAAAAGGTTTTTATCCAGGGATGTCCACTGCTCATTTGGCGGGAAGGATGATAGAAACTGTTACAAGTCAGGATACCTGCCTGTTTCGAATTGACGATGCTTTCGCGATTGAAGCTTAAAGTCAGATGAGTACTTATGATGGTAAATCCTGCTGGATGAGCCGGGCTATCGCCTGCGTCTGTGTTTTTCTTTTTTTCATTCTACGCGAAACATCCTGAGATGATGTGCGAACTTTTTACAATGATTATTTACCATTTAAAAAGTTGAAATATGTTAACACAAAATCTGGGATACCCGCGGATAGGGATCCAACGACAATTGAAAAAAGCCTGCGAGCAATACTGGGCAGGTAAAATAGACCTTAAGGAACTCAATAAGGTTGCACGTATCATTAAGGAAGAGAACTGGCAAACCCAGGTAGATGCCGGTATTGACCTTATCCCATGCAATGATTTCAGTTTTTATGATCAGGTATTGGATACGAGTTTTTTGCTGGGTGTAATCCCGCAACGTTACTCGCCTGTACTCTCGCAGGTGAAGGGCAACAATGAAATTGATCTCTATTTCGCCATGGCCCGTGGTTATCAAAAAGATGGTTTGGATATCACGGCAATGGAAATGACCAAATGGCTGGATACCAATTATCATTACATTGTGCCTGAATTTACTGCAGATCAGGAATTTCGGATATTTAATGAAAATATATTCTGTGAATACAACAGCGCAAAGCAGCAATTAGCAGAGAAAGCAAAGCCAGTATTGCTGGGGCCGGTGAGCTATCTGCTGTTGGGTAAAGAAAAAGAAACGGGTTTTGAACGGATTGACTTGATTAAAAAGCTGGTTTCGGTTTACATTGAAATAATCAACCGTCTGAAACAACAGGGAGCAGAATGGATTCAGTTGGATGAGCCCTGCCTGGCGCTCGATCTTTCAAAAAAAGACAAAGAGGCTTTTGAGTATGCATACCGGGCTATTGCTAATAGGGTAAGCGGGGTAAAATTACTAGTCGCTACTTATTTTGAGGCACTGTTGGATAATACAGCATTGGCCGTAAACCTTCCAATATCAGCCTTGCACATCGATCTTGTGAGGGCTCCTGACCAGCTGGACGATGTGCTGGCACTGATTCCTGAAAAATTACAACTTTCCTTAGGGGTAGTAGACGGGCGTAACGTTTGGAAGAATAACTATGAAAAGTCGCTTTCTCTTGTTGCTAAGGCAGTAGCATTGTTGGGCGAAGACCGAGTAATGATTGCCCCATCCTGTTCATTGCTTCATAGTCCGATTGATCTTGAACTTGAAACTGCTATTGATCCGGAAATAAAAAACTGGATGGCTTTTGCACGCCAAAAATTAACTGAGGTGAGTGAAATCCGTCAAATTGCTGAAGGAAATGCTGATTTGCTCAAAGCCAACCAGTTAGCAATTGAAAACCGCCGCAGCTCTCAGAAAGTACATAAACAAGTAGTGAAGGATCGTATTGCCGGAATCACAGATGCAGACTCAACCCGTAAAAGTATTTTTGCAATACGTCAGCAATTGCATCATGAGCGGTTCAAGTTTCCGGCGTTCCCTACAACAACAATAGGGTCATTTCCACAAACAGATGATATACGCCAGATGCGTGCCAGATACAAAAAAGGCGATCTGACCCTTGCGCAGTATGAAGAGGCTATAGAACATGCAACAATAGCGGCTATACGCTGGCAGGAAGAAATTGGACTGGATGTGCTGGTACATGGAGAGTTCGAGCGTAACGACATGGTGGAATATTTTGGCGAGCAGCTGGATGGATTTTTGTTTACAAAGAATGGCTGGGTGCAGAGTTATGGAAGCCGCTGCGTAAAACCGCCGGTAATTTATGGCGATGTGAGCCGCCCGAAAGACATGACGGTACGCTGGAGTAAATTTGCTGCTGCTCAAACTGCAAAGCCGATGAAAGGCATGCTTACGGGCCCGGTAACCATTTTACAATGGTCATTCGTACGTGATGATCAGGGAAGGGATATTACAACCAATCAAATAGCCTTTGCCATCCGGGATGAAGTTCTGGCATTGGAAAAAGCTGGGATTGGTATCATTCAGATTGATGAGGCTGCCATACGTGAAGGCTTACCCTTAAGAAAGTCCAAACACGCCAAATATCTTGAATGGGCGGTGAACGCATTTCGGATTTCGGCAAGCGGGGTGGGGGATGACACACAAATTCACACGCATATGTGCTACAGCGAATTCAATAACATTATTCAGCATATTGCAGCTATGGATGCGGATGTGATTACAATTGAAACTTCGCGCTCGCAGATGGAACTTCTCGAGGCCTTTGCAGATTTTGACTACCCTAACGAAATCGGCCCGGGAGTGTATGATATTCATTCGCCACGAGTTCCTGGTGCCGAAGAGATGGCTTTATTGCTTACAAAAGCAGCAAGCCTGCTTCCTGCACAACACCTTTGGGTAAATCCAGACTGCGGTTTGAAAACCCGTAAATGGCCAGAGACAAAAGCCGCGTTAATAAATCTCGTAGCTGCTGCAAAACTGGCTCGAGAGCAGATCAGTTTAGAAAACCTGGCTTAAAATACAGCGCATCCCGGATTGCCCGGGATGCGCTTACCAGATTAACTAATTTTTATTACGATAAGTCTCCGATCAGGTTGTTAATGGTAAGGCTCAAATTTTTCATGTCGATTGGTTTTCCAAGTATCGCGTCCGCTTCACAATCAATTTCTCCGATTTTTTCAAAATCAAGCGAGGTAAGCAGCACAATTGGAATATGATGATAAGACAAATCAGCTTTAATTTTATTACACAGACTGCGTCCATCTCCACCTTTGAGGTTAATATCGAGTATGAAAAGGTTAGGTTTAAAGCTATGTAAATTTGGATAAATGTCATCAATAGTCATAATTGACTTAACCATGCACCCATCTGCTGTTAATGCATCCTTAATTGCTTTCATTGCATCCCGGTCATCATCAATGATCATTACTTTTTTTTCCATAATACATCTTCCACTATCAACATTACCTCTTGTTATATGATTTCGACGGCTATTGATCAGAACTACTGGTATATAGACAATAATGCTGCCAGTTAATGAGATATAATCTCATTACTTTGATAATGTTTAAAGAATAAGTCACTTATCTGGCATTCAGCGCTGCCAGTTGTTAAATGATCTTTATGAAACATTTGTATGTAGTGTGTGTTATTTAGAAAGGGGTAACTTAATTCGATAACAGATGAATAGTAATGACCTTGAAACAGAGCTTAGAAAACAGGTTTGCGTGAAGTACGGAATGCAAAAGCTGGACGCTCAGGATTGCTTACATGTCTCGGAGCAAATTTTTAGAGAAACTAAAAATTATGTATCTCAAACAAATCTGAAACGTTTCTTTAAATTGGATCAGCCCGAACACCAGAACTCTCAATTTGTGTTAAATAGCCTGGCCCAATTTTTAGGCTTTGTTGATATCAAGGATTTTAGCTCGTCACTTGTAAGCCCCGATGAAGATGTGAACTGATTTCTGAACCAAAAACCGTTTGATTGCGTTTCTATCCAAAGCATTTTGCTTAATTTCCCTGTTTTGAAACAATACGTGCACAAACAAATTTCTGAAAGCCGGCATTACCAACGCTTTCTTAAAAGAAATGATGTGAAGCAACAGCGCGTTGTGGAACTATATCCTGCTGTAGAGAAAATGAACCAGAAGATTTTTGCTCATTATTAAACGATTTTCTAAGCAGCAGTATTGCTGCACGCAATGATGTTTTAAGACTGCCAAGCGGTATGTTTAGTTTCTCGGCAGCTTCAGAGTGGGAGTACCCCTGATAATAAACCAAGTCGATAATCAGCTGTTGTTTATGAGGTAATGCTGTGGTTATCTTTTTAATTCCTATACCATCTGTGTATATTGAATAAAAGAAGCTTGTATTTAGCTGTGCCATGGATTCATCCAGATCAACGTGCTGAGTTTCCTGTTTAGTCGATTTTTTTCTGATGTGATCAATTGCCGTATTGCGGGCAATATTTAGCATCCAGGTAAAAAGCCGGGATTTGTTTTCATCGTAACTGGCGATGTTTCTCGATATTTTTAAAAAGGATTCCTGAAGCAAATCTTCTGCGGTTTCATGTTGCTTAACAATGAGTGTAATCACACCAAGCAAGTTGGCAGCATACATTTTGTATAACTTTTTAAAAGCCCCACGATCTTTCTGCTGAAGTTGTGAAACGAGTACCTGCTCTTGCCTTTCAGCTCCGCTATTGTTCGCTTTAGCGTTATTAGATGGTGTGGCGAGTATAAATCCAATCATGAGGCGACTTGTTATATAGCGTTGAACAGGTTTTTTTAGAAATAGTTTCATTTACTCTTAATCGCTCTGTTTTAGAGCTTTTAGTGTTATTTAACGTCTTTTAGTTAGCATTTCTCTTGTTTCTGGTTAGCAGCAACCTGCTTTAGGCTTGAATTTTCATGGGACCATTCATGTTTTATCAATCTTAAGTGCTATAATATCAGATAAATAAAACTTATTTGGCGAATGCCTGTTGGGTATGTACTCCGGATAAGGAAAAAGGGAAAAAGATGAAACAGAATGTTGATAAAAAGAAAATATGTATACTTGAGGATGATGATGATATCAGAGAAATTATCACATTTTTATTAGAGACAGAAAACTATGAGGTTTGTAGTTTCGCTACCGTTAGCGCATTTATGAAAGGAGCACCTGAATCGCATGCAGATGCTTTTGTCCTTGATGTAATGCTTCCTGATGGTAATGGTATCGACGTATGTAAAATTTTAAAAGCTGACCGGTCAACTTGTGCTATTCCTGTGTTGATGATGAGCGCGAATTACTCCCGCGTAGATGTATTGCATGATTGTGCTGCCCAGGATTTTATCTCCAAGCCTTTTGATATTGGTGATTTTGTACACCGTGTAGATAATCAGGCATTTGGTCATATAGCCTAGCCGCCCCTTAAAAGTAACAATCATTATATAAAGCCGAGATTGCTTCGTGCTGGTTTGGATATGCAATTCAATTTGCTATCTTTGATTTAGAGGACTTCAATCCTTTAAACTTAGTCGGTATGAAACGCATCAGTAAAGCGGATATTCAACTTGATATCGAGTCCGTTGCAAAAATTCCCATAATCGCTAACATTTTGGACGTAGTTTGTAAAACCACAGGCATGGGGTTTTCGGCCATTGCCAGGGTAACTGATGAACAGTGGATTGCCTATGCTACAAACGATCTCATAGGTTTTGGTTTAGAGCCCGGCGGAGAGCTTAAGCTGGAAACTACTATTTGCCACGAAATCAGTGAACACAAAAAAGCTGTAGCCATTGATCACGTAAGTGAAGATGAGAAATGGCGTGACCACCATACACCCCGCATCTATGGTTTACAGAGCTATATTTCTGTCCCTATAACATTAAAAAATGGTGAATATTTCGGCACACTATGTGCCATTGATCCTAACCCAGCTAATGTAAACAACCAGCATACCATTGATACTTTCAACTTGTTTGCGGAATTGATTTCATTTCATCTTAGTGCCATTGACGACTTATCAGTTGCGACAGAACGAAGCCGCAGACAGGAGGAAGAAGGAGAAATCCGGGAACAGTTTATTGCCATGCTGGGACACGATCTTCGTAACCCTGTAAATGCCATTTCTAATGCTGTGCAGCTTCAATTAAGGAGTAATCTCGACGAAAGAAATTTGAAATTAGCCAAGATTATTCAGGATGCTACTATGAGGACCCGCGGGCTTATTGATAATATTCTTGATTTCGCGAGTGGTAGACTTGGCGGTGGAATCAAATTAAATTTTGAAAATACAGACAGCCTGGAAAATACGCTGAAGGAAGTCATTTCCGAATTTACTGTAGCCATTCCAGATATGGTTATTGATCTTCATCTGTCTCTTTCAAAACCCGTGAAAGCAGATCACAAGCGCCTGGCACAGCTGTTCTCCAACCTAATGGGGAATGCTATTACACATGGAGAGAAGGGCAAACCCATCAGCATAACGGCGAAAACTGATGACCAGGGGCTGGAACTTTGTGTAATCAATTCAGGACAAGCGATCGATGAATTAACTCAGCAGCATTTGTTTAAGCCTTTTTCGAGGGGTAGCATCAAGCAAGGGCAGGAGGGACTGGGTTTAGGATTATTTATTTCCAGTGAAATCGCAAAAGCTCATGGTGGTACAATAAGTGTCCAGTCATCTGATGCAACAACCTGCTTTACGGTAATCTTTCCAGCCATTAAAGATTAATACATCGATAGAAATAGTTTTTCAAATTATTCTGAAACTCCACTTTTTAACATGCTGAGCAGCATATGCCAAGTATTTAGGCTGAAACTTGAATGTCTTGAATTTGATATAGCTAATGGTTGTATTAAAACAATTGATTATAATCAATTATCTGCCGTGTTTGGCTTTCCAAAAAATCGCCATTCCAATTAAAATAACCCAGCATTTGATTTAAGTCAACTCAATAGTAAAACATTATGTATTACTAATAATACAAAATCAAATAATCGTCAGCTGAAGTTTTCTAACCATTAAATATCTTTGGGAAAATAAGTGTGATATCCGATTGGTGAAACAGAATTTCACTAATAAATTTCATCATTTTAAAACCATAGGTTTTGAGATTACGTAAGTTATCGAAAAACCAAACATTAGCTAGAATAACAATTGCCACAACCCTATTGTTGCAGACTGTCTTATCGTCCCGTTTATGAATAAAGCTCTACTCTTTTCGCGTGGTTTCGCGCGAATATTTAATCGTAGTCACAAGTATTTAACGAAGAAATTTGTTGGATATTTTCTCCGTACTCTTCTTTTTGCTTTTTTGCCTCTTATTGCCAACTTCAATCAGGCTTTTGCTGATGGAAGTAAGGATTTGTACCCTAGTGGGGTTGCTGGTAATAGAGCATTCCTCTATAGTAACTTGAATACTGGATATAGTCCTGATTCGTGGCCATTTAAAACTAGCGGAACACATTTTGTTTATGCTCAGGCAGGTGAAGTTATTGCATTGGCATCGAGTGCCCAGGGGTATGCGAATGGTACGATAAGGTTGTTTAGTCCAGATGGCTCGATTGCTGTTACATCTGGAACTTCGGCAACAGTGGGGCGTATTTCTAACAGGACAGCAGAACTTGCAGGACCATATAACGGTAGCGGGGCACAAGGTAACCGCTATACTCCATATAACTATACTGTGCCAGCGGGACAAACGGGAGTTTGGCGGGTGGAATTCGTAGCTCCGGCATTAGATACCTACAATAACACAACCAATGCAGGAACAGCAACCGTGGCTGCCAATGCAAACTGGACCCAACAAACTGCTGGCACAGATGATGCGAATGGTATTTCGATGATTGCAGCATGGGACGTTTCCGTTCGTTCAGGTACTACTTTTATAGCGGGACGCGTGTATACGAATGTTCTTAATATGCGTATAAATGCTGACTTTAACGCTAGCCAAGGTTTTTATGGCAAAGTCTTTGTACTTACCAGGGATGGGTATGCATATCAGGTTGGAAACAATGGGCAAATGGGAGTTGGTTTTACTTTTTTCGCCAATAATAAAGGTTTTACAACATTAGCGAATGGCGCAGGTGATCCAACATTTAGAAGTGTTAATACGTCTACTGGACTGAACGTTAAAGATCCACGCTCTGGCGATGACGAAACAAACGGTATTTTTACGCACAAAATTTTCTATTTAGCACCAGCCACTGATTTGCCGGCTACTTCTGCCGTGAACGGTCTATCAACTACCTGGCTCAGAACAAATACATTATCGCCATCAGCGACGGGTGTCACGTTTAAAGGGATTGAAGGCTCCTCGAATAATATAAGCTCGAAAGGGGCCAATATTACTTTTAATTCCAATGTAACAGGAACGTATAGGATAACTATTCCAGGAGGTGGAAGCTTCAATGATCGGGTATTAGTTGGTATTTCTAAATCAGGTTCAAATACGGTTTATTGGGATGGAAAGGCAGGATTATCAACCGCTGATCCCTATACTCCGGGAGCTGCTGTCTCTCCTGGCACAACAGTATCAAGTGTACGAGTGCAACTATTTGGCGCCGAAGTGCATTTTCCATACATAGACGTGGAGAATAATGTGAATGGGATCGTTGTTGAGCAATTGCAATATAATGCAGGAGCTTATTCTTTATATAGTCCAACTCGTGATATCGTTTACTGGGATGATACAGGTGTCGTGAGTTCTGGTAATGCGCCCAACCAAAATTATCCTTTGACATCAAGTGGAGTTTCGAGTAATAGCAATGGTCATAAATGGGGGGCTAATACAAATGACGTTAACACAGGAAACGCACAGTGGGGAAATAACAAGGCAATTGATACTTACTCTTTCGTAGCCGGTTCCGAGAGTACAACTGCCGTAAATGTAACAATTTCCCAAGCTGACTTGAGGGTTAGAAGTATTACTCCATCTGTCACGAGTGCAAAAGTAGGTAGTACGATTACATATACAGTTATACTCGACAACTTAAACAGTTCTACCAGTGTTAGTGATGTTAGTGGTGCCGTATTTGATCTAGAGTATCCTTCTGGATTTGTGGTGAGCTCTGTTTCTGCTCCAGCTGCAAGTGGGACGGCAAGCCAGAATAGTAGTACAATTACTGCCACGAAATTTTCTGCCAATGTAAATATGAACTCTGGGTCAAGTTTGACTTATACTATTACCGGAACTGTTGGAGGAGCTTTAAGTAATACAACTGTTGCTGCTCGGGCTACTATCCTCAGATCTGCTGATATTTCAGATCCTGATGCAACCGATGAGAGTACCAGTACTTTCTCTGGTAATGCGGATACGGAGTGTAACGGGTTACCTTCAGGCACTGGCTGTAATAACATTTTGACGTCTAGCGGCGTTACTGTTCCTCCTTCAGTGAGTATTGTAGCTACTACGCCTAATGCTACAGAGCCATCAACAAATGGTCAATTCACATTTACACTTAGCAGTGCTATTCCTGGCGCTACTACCGTTAACTATTCCATTGGCGGCAGCGCTACAAATGGAGCAGACTATACGAATAACGGGGTAAATTATAGCGGTTCGATTGTTATACCAGCTAATACATCAAGTATTACTTTGCCTGTAACGGTTGTTAATGACATTTTGGTTGAGGGAAATGAAACAGTAATTTTAAGCATAACGAGCGTAAGCAATCCAACTACAACCAGCGTTACTACAGCATTTAATGCTTCTGATAGGACAGCTACAGTTAACATTGCAGATGACGATGTGGATTTGGGTGTAATTAAAACAGTGAGCAATAGTACACCTCTCATTGGTGATGTGATCACATTTACGATTACTGCATCCAACTCTGGAGCTAACAATGCAACCGGCGTCACAGTTACTGATATTGTACGTAATGGCTACAGTTCTGTTACTTCTAATCCGAGCGTTGGTACGTATACCGGGGGTGTTTGGAGCATTGGTACTTTGAATGCTAATACTTCTGCTACATTAACTATTACGGCAACCGTTGGTAACGTCGGTGGAATGACCAACTATGCTGCTATTGCTGCAGGTACAGGTCAGGTAGATCAAACTCCGCTAAACAACCGGGCTGTCAGAGACATTAGTCCGAGGGTGAGTGCGAATTGTACTACAAATTTGTTCAGTGGAACTCCTCCGGGGTTTGATACTACCACAGGAATCAACACAACCAATGGTAATAATATTCAGCCCGGACCAACTTATGATGGTTGGGCCATTACCGGAACTACTACTAATCCTTTCAATATAATAAGGGTTGATGGAACTGGTTATGCCCCGGGACCAGATAACGCACACAATGGTAATCAATATTTAGATATCAATACCGCTGGTGAAACAATCTATAGAACATTTACCCTAGTCAGACCAGCTGTTGTTTCTTATTCAGGTTGGTTCAGTAGTAGAACACCTACTACAGCCTATACGAATTGGGTAGGGAGTGTGGATATTAGAAATGATGATAGTGGTAGTACCGCGATTGCGGGCGCAACAGGGACAACCTCAACTACAGTAGCTTTTACCAGCGCGACTGATCTGGAAACCTGGTTCTTTGTGAGTGGAAGAACAAGTGTTTTGCCCGCTGGAACCTATCGTTACAGAGCAAATATAGGCAATGACGGGCATTTTGATGATGCCTTTGCCTGTGCTTACGAAGTACCAACCGTTGATTTAACCCAGACATCTGCCATTGTAAATGAAAATGTAGGTAATGCTACTTACACGGTAACGTTGAATGGTACAGCTGGAACAGTATTGGAAAATGCAGTAACCGTGAATGTGGGAACCACAGCCGGCACTGCAATAGCCACTTCAGATTATGGTACACCATCTGTGACTTCGATTACTTTCCCTGCCGGTACAGCAGTAGGAACGGCAGCGGGAACAGTAAACTTTACTATCCCGATTGTAGATGATGCAGTTTCTGAACCAACTGAAGCATTCAATGTTGGTATTTCAGGTTTATCAGGCTCAGCTGCTTTAGGTAATGCATCTGTTACCACTACTATTTACGATAATGATGTGAGGGCGACCATTGCAGGCACTACAAATGGTAACGAAACCGGTCCGGTTCAAGGTGTTTTCACTGTTTCATTAAGCAATGCTTCTCCTAATCCAACTACTTTAACTTATACCCTTGGTGGTACAGCTACTGAGGGCAGTGATTATACAACTATAGCTACTAAAACTGTTACGATTGCAGCAGGATCTACTTCAGCAATTTTCAATATCCCAACGATCGATGATGCAATTCTGGAAGGAACTGAGAACGTAATTGCAACTTTAACCAATTCGAGCAATGCATTAGTAACGGTAAATACTACTCCTGCAAGCATCAATATACTGGATAATGACGCAGCAAGCATCAGCATTGGCAATGTTACAATTAATGAATCAGCCGGAACAGCAACTTTTGTAGTGACGTTAACTGGTTCAGTTCAGAATTCATTCTCTGCAACATACAATACTGCAAATGGATCAGCTACTTCTTCATCAGATTATACAGCTGTAACCAACGGAACGGTAACTTTCCCTGCCGGTTCTTTAAGTGGTGCTACACAAAATATTACGATTAATATTACGAATGATGCTGTTTCAGAACCTACTGAAACTTTCACAGTTGTTTTGAGTGCACCAACACAAGGTGTAACGATTTCAAATGCTACTGGTACAGGTACCATTTATGATGATGATGTTACTGCTACAATTACTGGTACAACAGCCGGAAATGAAACTGGTTCTGTTGCCGGTGTTTTCACGGTAACGTTAAGCCATGCTTCACCAAACCCGACTAACATCACCTATACACTTGGTGGTTCGGCTACAGAAGGTAGCGATTATACAGCTATTAACACCAAATCGGTAACAATTGCTGCGGGAAGCACAACAGCAACAATTAATATTGCTACGATTGATGATGCGATTGTTGAGGGAACCGAAACAGTTACTGCTACATTAGGTACTTCAAGCAATGCACTTGTTACGCCAAACACTACCGCTGCTTCGATCAATATTCTTGATAACGATACGGCTACGATTACCGTAACGACTACAGATGCTTCAGAGCCTGGAACTAATGGTTCATTTGTATTTACAATGAGCAAGGCGAGCAGCACTGATACACAGATTACCTATACTGTTGGCGGTACAGCTACCAACGGTATAGATTACAGCACGATTACTACTACAGCTACCATATTAGCTGGTAATACTTCAGTTACTATTCCTGTTACTGTGATTAATGATCAGATTGTTGAAGGAACGGAGACTGTTGTATTAACATTTAACTCAGCTACCAATAATACACTAATTACAGTTACGCCGGCTTCGGCTACAGTAAACATTGCAGATGATGATGCCATGAGTGTGGTATTGAGCGGAGCAAGTTCAATTACTGAAGGCAATACCGGAACCAAAACGGTTACCTATACAGCTACTTTAACCGGTACAGCAGGTACAACGATTAAAAATCAATCTACTGTTACTGCCGCAGTAACAGCGGGTACCGCAACTGCTGGTACCGATTATACTTATACACCTGTAAACAGTAGTGTATTAACATTCTCTGCGGGATCTGCAGTTGGTGCAACCGCAACTTTCACAGTAACAATCAACGGTGACCTTACCGTTGAGCCAGATGAAACCTATACAGCAGCAATCACTACGCCAACAGGCAATGTTACTTTGGGTACACCAGCAAGCGTTACCACCACCATTACAAACGATGATTCAGCTACAATCACTGTAGCGACTACAGATGGTACTGAAGGTGGAGGCAACGGTTCATTCGTATTTACGCTGAGTGCACCTGCCAGTACCGATACCCAGATTACCTATACCATTGGTGGTACTGCTACCAATGGTACAGATTATAGCACCATTACCACTACAGCTACAATTTTAGCTGGACAAACAAGCATCACCGTTCCGATCACGGTAACCAATGACCTGATTGTTGAAGGTAATGAGACGATTATTTTAAGTTCATTTACAACCAACAACCCTTCAGTTACGGTTACCCCTGCAACTGCTACAGTTAACATCATCGATAACGATGTGATGACTGTGGTATTGAGCGGAGCGAGTTCAGTAACAGAAGGAAACTCAGGTACTAAGACAGTTACTTACACAGCTACATTAGCTGGCCCGGCAGGTACCACAATCCGTGATGCTTCAACCGTAACACCGGTTGTTACAGCGGGCAGTGCTACAGCTGGAAGCGATTATACATTTACTGCTCCAGCCGGAGGTGTGTTAACTTTCCCTG
>NZ_JCASSK010000007.1:315697-334145 GCF_059693705.1 Pedobacter sp. A2324
CGTTGTACTGACCTTTACAGGCACCAATAACCCTTCAGTTACGGTTACCCCTGCAACAGCTACGGTTAACATCATCGATAATGATGTGATGAGCGTGGTATTGAGCGGAGCAAGTTCAGTAACAGAAGGCAACTCAGGTACTAAGACAGTTACTTATACCGCAACTTTGGCTGGTCCTGCGGGTACCACGATCCGTGATGCTTCAACAGTAACGCCTGTTGTTACAGCGGGCAGTGCTACAGCTGGAAGCGATTATACATTTACTGCTCCAGCCGGAGGTGTGTTAACTTTCCCTGCGGGATCTGCAGTTGGTGCAACCGCAAGCTTTACGGTAACCATCAATGGTGACCTTACCGTTGAGCCAGATGAAACCTATACAGCAGCAATCACTACGCCAACAGGCAACGTTACTTTGGGTACACCAGCAAGCGTTACCACTACCATTACCAACGATGATTCAGCTACAATCACTGTAGCGACTACAGATGGTACTGAAGGTGGAGGCAACGGTTCATTCGTATTTACGCTGAGTGCACCTGCCAGTACCGATACCCAGATTACCTATACCATTGGTGGTACAGCTACCAATGGTACAGATTATAGCACCATTACAACTACAGCTACAATTTTAGCTGGACAAACAAGCATCACCGTTCCGATCACGGTAACCAATGACCTGATTGTTGAAGGTAATGAGACGATTATTTTAAGTTCATTTACAACCAACAACCCTTCAGTTACGGTTACCCCTGCAACTGCTACAGTTAACATCATCGATAACGATGTGATGACTGTGGTATTGAGCGGAGCGAGTTCAGTAACAGAAGGAAACTCAGGTACTAAGACAGTTACTTACACAGCTACATTAGCTGGCCCGGCAGGTACCACGATCCGTGATGCTTCAACCGTAACACCGGTTGTTACAGCGGGTAGTGCTACAGCTGGAAGCGATTATACATTTACTGCTCCAGTTGGAGGCACATTAAACTTTGCTGCAGGTGCAGCGGTAGGTGCAACGCAAACCTTTACGGTGAATGTAATAGGCGATTTAATTGCAGAAGGTAATGAAACTTATACCGCTTCAATCAGCACGCCAACAGGTAATGTGACCTTAGGTACACCAAATAGTGTGACTACAACGATCAATGATGACGATGCAGTTACCCTGGTACTCAGCGGACCATCAACCGTTAGCGAAGGTGCAGGAACTGCAACCTATACGGTTACTTTAACCGGCACCAATGGCGGATCTATCCAGAATGCCGTTACTGTTCAGGCTAACGTGGCTCCGGGTACAGCATCGTTAACCAGCGACTATACCTTCACATCTCCAACTACGGTTACTTTCCCTGCGGGATCAGTAGTGGGAGATACCCAAACCTTCACTGTAGGTATTGTTGATGATAACAGGGCAGAAGGACCGGAGACCTATACGGCTTCAATCAGCTCACCAACAGGTGTGGCAACTTTAGGCAACGCCAGCGTAACCACTACCATTAACGATAACGATGCGGTTACTTTAGTATTAACCGGACCTGCGACAGTAAATGAAAACGCAGGAACTGTTACTTATACCGTAACCTTAACCGGAATTACCGGAACAACGATACAGAACGCAGTAAGCGCAACTACCGGAGTAACTGCCGGAACAGCTACCGCTGGTTCTGACTATAACTTTACTGCAGGTACGGTTACTTTCGCGGCAGGTTCAACTGTGGGCGATACGCAAACCTTTACCGTAAGTATTGTTGATGATAATGTTGCTGAGGCTAACGAAACTTTTACTGCATTTATCAGTAACCCAACAGGAGTGGCTACTTTAGGCAATGCCAGCGTAACCACTACCATAACCGATAATGATGCGGTAACAGTTGTGCTGAGCGGACCGGCGACTGTTGCTGAAAATGCAGGTGCTGTAACCTACACGGCAACGTTAACAGGAACAACAGGCACTACCATCCAGAATGCAGTAACCGTGACTACTAGTGTAACTGCAGGTACAGCTACTTTAGGTAACGACTATACCTTTACTTCGGGAACTTTAACCTTCCCGGCAGGATCGGCAGTAGGCGCTACACAAACCTTTACAGTAACCATTGTTGATGATAATTTAGCAGAACCTACCGAAACCTACACGGCTACGATCAGTAACCCTACAGGTGCGGCTACTTTGGGTACACCTGCTTCGGTTACCACCAGCATTACTGACAACGATGCCTTAACATTTGTCCTAACCGGACCAGCTTCGGTAAATGAAGCAGATGGTACAGCAACCTACACCGTAACCTTAACCGGTGCGGCAGGAAAATCGCTACAGGATGCAGCTACAGTAACGACTGGTGTCACGGCAGGTACCGCAACTTCGGGATCTGATTATACCTTCTCATCAGGTGTGTTGAATTTCCCTGCGGCTTCTCCGGTGGGAACAACCAGGACGTTTACAGTTTCGATTGTGAATGATCTGATTGCTGAACCAACAGAGAATTACACCGCAACTATCAGTAACCCAACAGGTGTGGTTACCTTAGGTACAGCAGCAGTAACTACCTCAATTGTAGATAATGATGCCGCTACGGTAAGCATTGCAGCAACACCAAACAGTGTGGCTGAAGCAGCAGGTGCTACGGCTAACTTTACTATTACCCTGAGTACAGCAGTACAGGATGCCTTTACCGTTACTTATGGTACGGCCGACGGAACCGCTGTGGCAGGATCTGACTACACGACTACAACTGGTACTTATACTTTCCCTGCGGGATCGGTTGCCGGTGCGACTTATACTTTCACCGTTCCGATCTTAAACGACAATGTTGTTGAACCTTCTGAAACCTTTACCGCTTCCATTACCAATGTAAGCGGATCGCTGGTAACGGTTGGAACAGGTTTGGCAACCATGACCATTACCGATACAGATGCAGCAACGGTTAAAATCACCGCTGGTGTTGACGGCAATGAAAACGGTCCGGTTAACGGAACCTTTACTGTTACCTTAAGTGCTCTATCTTCTACACCAACAGATGTAATCTTCACTTTAGGAGGAACAGCAACAGAAGGCGATGACTATACTGCAGTAACCAAAACAATTACCATTCCTGCGAATGCGACTACCGCCACCATCACCATTCCGGTTAAAACGGATGCATTGGTTGAAGGTACAGAAACTGTAATTGCAACACTTACCGCTACAAATAACCCGTTAATCACGATAAGCCCCGTTGCTGCAGATAAAACCGCAACGATCAATATCCTTGATAACAATGCGGCAACGGTGAGTATTTCTGCTACGCCAACCAGTGTAAACGAAGCAGATGGTACAGCGACCTTTACCGTTACTCTGAATTCAGCGGTGCAGAACAGCTTTACCGTGAACTATGCAACTGCTGATGGTACAGCAAAAGCCGGATCGGCACTCGATTACATTGCTACTTCGGGTACGATTACTTTCGATGCAGGATCAGCAGCAGGTACAACCAAAACCTTCACTGTTCCAATCAATAACGATAACCTGGTTGAAACCAATGAAACATTCAGTGCGGTACTGAACAATGTATCCACACCACTGGTAACCATTGCTACAGGTACAGCTTCAGTAACCATTATTGATAACGATAGTTCGGTAGCAAGTATTGCTGCAGGCGTAAACGGCGATGAAACCGGTCCTGTAAACGGAACGTTTATTATTACTTTAAGTAAACCATCGTCAACTGATACGGAGATTACCTATACTGTAGGCGGCACAGCTACCGAAGGCGATGATTATACAGCTATTCCACGTACCATTATCATTCCTGCGGGAGCGACAACAGGTACAATTACCATTCCGGTTAAACAGGATAACATCACTGAAAATACAGAGAATGTAACAATTAACCTGATTTCAACCACCAGCACACTGGTAACCATTACACCAACGGCGGCAGATAAAACAGCTACCATCACCATTCAAGATGCGAACACGGCAAGTGTGAGTATTTCTACTACGCCAACTGTAAATGAGTCGGCAGGTACAGCTACTTTCAGTGTAACCTTAAACAATGCGGTGCAAAATGCATTCAGTGTAAATTATGCTACGGCTGACGGAACTGCTATCGCAGGATCGGATTATACATCGACTACAGGTACCTTAAACTTCCCGGCTAATTCTCCGGCAGGAACTGTACTGACCTTTACTGTGCCGATTTTAAATGACAATATTGCCGAGCCTAACGAAACCTTTACGGCTACTTTAAGTGGTATCACCGGAGGAACTGTAGTGATCAGCAATGCTACAGCTACGGCAACTATTGCAGATAACGATGCCGCAACGGTATCAATCGCTGCCGGTATTAGCGGAAGCGAGAACGGTCCGGTTAATGGAACATTTACCGTAACCCTGAGCAATCCATCGTCAACCGATACACAGATCACCTATAATGTAGGTGGTACTGCTACAGAAGGTGATGACTACGCAGCGATTACACGTACCATTACCATCCCTGCAGGAGCAACTACAGGAACGATTACCATTCCGGTGAAAACCGATAACCTGGTAGAAGGAACAGAAACCGTAGTAATTAACCTGGTTTCTACAAACAGTGCAATTGCAACGGTTAGCCCGACACCGGCAAATCAAACGGCAACCATCAACATTGCTGATAATACGACGGCAACTGTTACGGTAGCAGCCACAACGAATGCAGCTGAGCCATCAACAAACGGATTATTTACCTTCACGTTAAGTAACCCGTCAACAACCGATACACAGGTAACCTTTGCCGTAACCGGATCAGCTACAAGCGGAACGGATTACAGTGCTTTAGGCACCACAATTACTATTCCGGCAGGACAGACTTCGGTAACCCTTCCGGTAATCGTACAGGCTGATAACCTGGCTGAAGGAACAGAGACGGTGATTTTAACCATGACTGTTGCCACCAGCAACGCAGCGATTACAGCAAGTACCACACCTGCAACTGTAAATATTACAGATAATGATGTGGCTACGGTTGCGGTAAATAATGTAACTGTTGTGGAAAATGCAGGTAAAGCTACTTTCACAGTAACCTTAACCGGTAATGTTCAGAATGCCTTTACCGTAAACTTTACCACTGCTAACGGTACTGCTGTTGCAGGTTCTGATTACACCGCCACTACGGGTTCGGTAACCTTCCCTTCGAGATCGGTTAGCGGAGCAACACAAACTTTTGATGTTCCGGTACTTAACGATAACATTGCCGAATTAACTGAAACCTTTACGGCTACATTAACCGGCGTAAGCGCAGGTTCGCCGGTAACTATTCCTGCTGCCGGAGCAACAGGTACGGCAACCATTACTGATGATGATGTGGTGAGCCTGGCAATCAACAGTGTAACCGCTGCTGAAAATGCCGGAACCATGACATTTACAGTAACCTTAACCGGAAATACGCAGAATGCAATTTCAGTGAATTACGCTACTTCGGACAATACTGCCGTGGCAGGAGCTGACTATACGGCTAAAACCGGTACAGTTACTTTCCCCGCGGGATCGGTAAGTGGTGCAACACAAACGATTTTAATTGCCATCACGGATGATAATGCAACCGAAGCTTCAGAAAACTTTAAAGTAACCTTAAGCGGAGCAAGTGCGCCTGCTACAATTACACAGGCTGAAGGTATCGGTACGATTACTGATAACGATCCGGCTACTGTAAGCATTTCGGCTACACCAACCAGCATAAACGAAAATGCCGGAACAGCTACTTTCACAGTAACTTTAAGCAATGCGGTACAAAGTGCGTTTAATGTAAGCTACACCACAGTGGATGGTACAGCAATGCAGGGCAGCGATTACAATACGACCAGCGGAACATTAACCTTCCCTACTAATTCTGCAGCAGGAGCAACGTTAACCTTCACCGTTCCAATCATTGATGATAATCTGGTAGAAGCCAGCGAAACTTTCGATGCAACGATCAGCAACGTAACCGGTAACCTGGTTACCATTGGAACAGCAACGGCTACAGTAACCATCGTTGATAATGATACTGCGGTAGCTTCAATTGCACCGGGTACAAACGGAAGTGAAGCCGGCCCTGTGGCAGGAACATTTACGGTTACCCTGAGCAAGGCTTCATCAACTGATACACAGATTACCTATACTTTGGGCGGTACGGCTGCAGAGGGTTCAGACTACTCAACCATTACCACCAAAACCATTACTATTCCTGCCGGTCAGACGACAGGAACGATTACTATTCCGGTAATTACAGATAATATTGTTGAAGGAACAGAAACGGTAATTGCAACTCTGACAGCTGCTAACAATACTGCTGTGACAGTGAGCAATACGCCTGCCACCATCAATATTGCAGATAACACCACAGCAACGGTAACTGTTGCTGCAACAGCGGATGGGGCAGAGCCTAACACACCAGGTCAGTTCACCTTTACGTTAAGCAATGCAGCATCAACTGCTACGCAGATTACTTTTGCAGTAAGCGGAACAGCTACAAGTGGTGCCGACTACACTTCATTAGGCACAACGATTACCATCCCTGCCGGACAAACTATAGCAACGCTGTCGGTTCCGGTACTGGATGATAACATTGCCGAAGGAAATGAAACTGTGATCTTAACGATGACTGCTGCGACCAGCAATCCATCAATTACAGCCAGCACTACACCGGCGACAGTAAACATTACAGACAATGATACGGTTACGGCTACCATTACGCCAGGTATTGCCGGTAGTGAGAGCGGTCCGGTTAACGGAACATTTACCGTTACATTGAGCAATCCGTCATCGCAGCCAACTACCATTACCTATACCTTAACCGGTACAGCTACTGAAGGCAGCGATTACAGTACCATTACCACCAAAACGGTAACCATTCCGGCAGGTGCTACCACGGCTACCATAACCATTCCGGTACTGGCAGATGTTGTTGTGGAAGGAACTGAAACGGTAATCGCTAAATTAGGTACATCTACAAATCCATTGGTAACCGTAGATGATACACCAGCTTCGATTAATATTACTGATGCCAACACTGCAACAGTAAGTATTTCGGCAACACCAACCAGTGTAAACGAAGCTGCCGGTACAGCGACTTTCACTGTAACATTGAGTACTGCTGTACAAAATGCCTTTACAGTGAATTATGCTACTGCCGACGGTACAGCATTAGCGGGTACGGCATTAGACTATATTGCGACCAGCGGAACCTTAACTTTCCCTGCAAATTCTGCAGCGGGAGCTACCTTAACGTTCACGGTGCCAATTAATGATGACAACCTGGTTGAACCGAATGAAACATTCAATGCGGTATTGAGCAATGTATCAACACCATTGGTAACCATTGGTACGGGTACTGCTACGGTAACTATTACTGATAACGATACATCGGTGGCAAGCATTACACCGGGTGTTAACGGTAATGAAACCGGTCCGGTGAACGGAACATTTGTGGTTACCCTGAGCAAACCATCATCAACAGATACGCAGATTACCTATACTTTAGGTGGTACGGCTACTGAAGGTTCGGATTACTCAACCATCACTACGAAAACCATTACCATCCCTGCGGGTCAGACTGCGGGTACCATTACAATTCCGGTATTAACAGATGCAGTGACTGAACCGGTAGAAACCGTAATTGCTACTCTGGGTACTTCAAGTAATCCTGCAATAACAGTTAGCCCGGCTACGGCAACCATCAACATTCTGGATGCCAATACTGCCAGCGTAAGTATTTCTACTACGCCAACAGTGAACGAGGGAGCAGGTACTGCAACCTTTACCGTAACGCTTAACAATGCTGTACAGGATGCCTTTAGTGTAAACTATGCTACTGCCGATGTTACAGCCATTGCCGGTGCAGATTATACTTCGAAATCGGGCACTTTAACTTTCCCTGCGGGATCAGCTGCCGGAGCAACCGTGACTTTCACAGTTGGCATTACTGATGATAACATTGCTGAGCCATCTGAAACCTTTACGGCTACCCTAAGTGGTATTACCGGTGGGGTAGTAGTAATCAGCAATGCTACGGCTACAGCAACCATTGTAGATAACGATGCATCAGTAGCTACAGTTACTCCTGGTATTGCGGGTAACGAAAACGGACCGGTTAACGGAACATTTACCGTAACCTTAAGCAACCCTTCATCTCAGCCAACTACCATTACCTATACTTTAGGTGGTACAGCTATTGAAGGAAGCGATTTCAGTACCATTGTAACTAAAACCATTACGATTCCTGCAGGTGAAACTACAGGCACGATTACCATTCCGGTATTGGTAGATAATATAGTTGAGGGCACAGAAACTGTTGTATTAACGTTAACCAACAGCTCTAATCCATTGGTAACAATAGGCAACACACCTGCAAGCATCAACATTTTCGATAACACTACCGCAACAGTTACGGTAGCGGCTACCAATGATGGAGCAGAGCCTTCAACAGCCGGATTATTTACCTTCACTTTAAGTAATGTATCTACAACCGATACACAGGTTAACTTTACTGTAGGTGGTACAGCTACCAGCGGTGCAGATTACACTGCCATCGGAACCAGTATCACCATCCCGGCAGGTCAAACTTCGGTAACCTTATCGGTACCGGTATTGGATGATAATATTGCCGAGGGTGCAGAAACTGTCGTGTTGACGATGGCTGCTGCAACCAGCAACCCAGCGGTTACAGCAAGTACTACACCGGCAACTGTGAACATTACTGATAATGATACTACTGTAGCGACCATTACAGCAGGAACAACCGGAAGTGAAAACGGTCCGGTTAACGGAACATTCACAGTTACCTTAAGCAATCCATCAAGTACACCTACTACGCTAACCTTTACTTTAGGCGGAACGGCTACTGAAGGAACGGATTACACTATGGTAACCAAAACCATTACAATCCCTGCCGGATCAACTACAGGTACCATCACCATTCCGGTATTAGCCGACGCATTGGTAGAAGGTACTGAAACCGTAATTGCTACCCTAACCAATAGTGCTAATCCACTGGTAACGATCAGCAATACACCGGCAACGATCAACATTACAGATAACACTACAGCTACGGTAACCGTAGCGGCAACCACAAACGGTGCAGAGCCAGCTACTAACGGATTGTTCACCTTCACCATGAGCAACCCATCAACCACGGCTACACAGATTACCTTCGCAGTAATCGGTACCGCTACCAGCGGAGCAGATTACACTGCTTTTGGTACAACTGTTACCATCCCGGCGGGTGCTACTACAGCAACTGTAACTGTACCGGTATTGGATGATAATATTGTTGAGCCAACAGAAACAGTAATCTTAACGATGGCTGCTGCAACCAGCAATCCATCTGTTACCGCAAGTACTACCCCTGCAACGGTAAATATTACTGATAACGATACCTCGGTAGCATCGATTGCTCCGGGAGTTAACGGATCAGAAAACGGACCTGTAAACGGTACATTTATTGTAACCTTAAGCAATCCATCGGCTACGCCAACTAGCATAACCTACACAGTTGGCGGTACAGCGACAGAAGGAACGGACTACACGCCGATTGTATTAAAATCAATTACTATCCCTGCAGGTGCTACCACAGGAACCATCACCATTCCGGTATTAACCGATAATATTGTTGAAGGTACTGAAACTGTGATCATCAGCCTTGGATCGACAAACAATGCCGCTGTAACTACAAGCACTACACCTGCAACGATCAACATTACTGATAATACGCAGGCTACGGTAACTGTGGCAGCAACAACAAATGGTGCAGAGCCTAACAATGCAGGCTTATTTACCTTTACCCTGAGCAATGTGTCATCAACAAACACAGTGGTGAACTACACGGTAACAGGTACTGCTACCAGCGGTACTGATTATACCTTGATAGGTAGTAGCGTAACGATCCTTGCCGGACAAACTACTGCAACGGTATCGGTTCCGGTATTAGATGACGATATTGTTGAACCAACAGAAACGGTAATTTTAACCATGACTGCTGTTATCAGCAATCCGTCGGTTACAGCAAGTACTACACCTGCAACGGTCAATATCGCTGATAACGATACGGCGGTGGCTACAGTAACGCGTGGTGTAGATGGTAATGAAAACGGTCCTGTAAACGGAACGTTCATTGTAAGTCTAAACCATCCATCGGCAACACCAACTGCGATAACCTTTACGGTAGGCGGTACAGCAACCGAAGGAAGCGATTACAGTACTATCGTTAAAACGGTTATCATCCCGGCAGGTGCTACTACAGCAACTATCAACATTCCGGTAACGGCTGATGCGATTGTTGAGGGAACTGAAACGGTAACGTTAACACTGGCATCTTCAAATAATCCGGCGATTAGTGTGAGCAATTTACCTGCAAGCATCAATATTCTGGATAACAGCACCGCTACAGTAAGCATTTCAACTACTCCGGTAATTAATGAAAATGCAGGCACGGCTACCTTTACGGTAACTTTAAGTGCTGCCGTTCAAAACAACTTTACTGTTGATTACAAAACGGTTGACGGTACAGCAACAGCGGGAACAGATTACACCGCAACAGCGGGTACTTTAACATTCCCTGCGGGTTCTGCTGCCGGTGCAACCTTAACCTTTACCGTTCCTGTAATTGATGATAACCTGGTTGAACCAACTGAAATATTCAGCGCTACAATCAGTAATGTTCAGGGGGCAGCGGTAACTATTGGCACCGCAACAGCTACGGTAAGCATTACCGACAACGATACTGCTGTTGCCAGCATTGCGCCTGGAACCAATGGTAACGAAACTGGTCCGGTTAACGGAACATTTATCGTAAGCCTGAGCAATCCTTCGTCTACATCAACTGATATTACCTTTACTTTAAGTGGTACAGCTACTGAAGGTACAGATTACACTACGGTAACCAAAACCATTACCATCCCTGCAGGACAAACCAGCGCTACCATTAGTATCCCTGTTTTGGTGGATGCAATTGCTGAACCGATTGAAACTATTGTAGCTACTTTAGGTACATCGAACAATCCTGCAATTTCAGTAAATAATACACCGGCGAGTATCAATATTCTTGATGCGAATACGGCGAACGTGAGCATTTCAATCAATGCAGCAAGCGTACCTGAATCGGTAGGAACAGTAACCTTATCGGTAACGTTAAACATTGCGGTTCAGAACAGCTTCACTGTAGATTATGCTACAGCAAGCGGAACTGCAACTTCAGGACTTGACTTTACAGCCACCAGCGGAACATTAACTTTCCCTGCCAATTCACCTGCAGGTACAGTACTGAATGTGGTGATTCCGATTATCGACGATAACATCGTTGAAAATTCTGAATCGTTTACCGTTGGATTGAGCAATGTTCAGGGGGCGGATGTAGCAATAGGCGCAAGCCCTGCTACGGTAACCATTGCCGACAATGATACAGCTGTTGCAACCATTACAGCTGATACCAATGGTGATGAAAACGGCCAGGTAAGTGGCGTGTTTAAAATAACCTTAAGCAATCCATCGGCTACGCCAACCACGTTAACCTTTACATTAGGTGGTACAGCTACCGAAAGCTCGGATTACAGTGCAGTTACCAAAACGATTGTGATCCCGGCAGGTGCAACAACAGCAACCATTACCATTCCGGTATTGGCTGATGACCTGGCTGAGGGTACGGAAACCATAATTGCGACATTAACCAATTCGAGTAATCCGGCTATTACGGTAAGTACAACTCCGGCAAGCATCAACATCTTAGATGAAGATGCCGCTACAGTGAGCATTTCATCTACACCGGTAATTAATGAAGGCGCAGGAACTGCAACCTTCACGGTAACATTAAGTAAAGCTGTACAGAATACCTTTAGCGTTGATTATGCAACGGCCAACGGAACGGCAATAGCAGGAGCAGACTTCACCGCAACTAACGGAACCTTAACTTTCCCTGCCGGATCGGCTGCTGGCACTACGCTATCGTTTACGGTACCAATCAATGATGACAACGTTGTTGAGGCTACAGAAACATTCAGTGCAAGCTTAAGCAACATCACTGGTGGTGTAGTAACCATTGCAACCGCAACGGCTAACGTAAGCATTACTGATAATGATACCTCTGTAGCTACGGTAACTCCGGGAGTAGATGGAAATGAGAATGGTCCGGTAAGCGGAACATTCACGATCACCTTGAGCAAACCGTCATCAACTGATACACAGATTACTTTCAGTGTGGGCGGTACAGCAACAGAGGGAACGGACTACACGGCAATTACCAAAACGGTAACTATTCCTGCGGGACAAACCACCGCTACGGTAACGATTCCTGTGGTAACCGATAACATTGTAGAAGGTAACGAAACGGTAGAGTTAACCTTAACAGGAACAAACAGCTCTCTCGTATCAGTTAGCAATGCCCCTGCAACCATCAACATTATTGATAATAACAATGTAACAGCGAGCATTTCAATATCGCAGGCCAATATCAACGAATCGGCAGGTACGGCAACCTTTACCATCACGTTAAGTGGTGCAGTACAGGATGCATTTAATGTGGATTACGGAACAGCCGACGGAACAGCGAAAGCAGGAACTGACTACGTAGCCACCAGCGGAACATTAACCTTCCCTGCAGGCTCGGCTGCCGGTGCAACCTTAACTTTCACTGTGCCGATTATTGACGATAACATTGCGGAGCCAACAGAAACATTTGATGGTATCATTACCAATGTAAGTGGTGGATTGGTGACGATCGGTAACGGTAGGGCAACCATTACTATTGCCGACGACGACCAGGCAACAGCTAAAATCGTAGCTGGTACCAACGGTAGTGAAGCCGGACCAGTGAGTGGTACGTTTACCATTGAGTTGAGTAACCCTTCATCTACAGATACACAAATTACCTATACCTTGGGTGGAAGTGCAGCTGAAGGTGTTGATTATACAAACATCGCAACCAAAACGGTAATCATTCCTGCCGGTCAAACCAAAGCAACCATTACTATCCCTGTATTAACAGATAACCTGGTTGAAGGAATTGAAACGGTGGTAGCCACTTTAACTGCTTCTAACAGTGCACTGGTAGTCGTAAATACTACTCCTGCAACCATCAACATTACCGATAATACAATTGCATTGGTAACTGTGGCTGCTACAGCAGATGGCGCAGAGCCAAATACAGCAGGTGAGTTTACATTTACTTTGAGCAATGCTTCAACAACGCCTACAATAATTACTTACACCGTAAGCGGAACAGCAACCAGTGGAACAGATTATACTTCAATTGGCAATACCGTAACTATCCCAGCCGGACAAACAACGGCCAAGGTATCGGTACCAGTATTAAGCGATAACCTGGTAGAGGGAACAGAAACGGTGATCTTAACGATGAACGCGGTAACCAATAACCCTGCAATCACGGCAAGCACTACACCTGCTACAGTAAATATCACTGACAGCGGCTCATCTATTGCCACCATCGTTGCCGGTACAAACGGCAATGAAGCAGGACCGCTTAATGGTACATTCGAGGTTCGTTTGAACAATCCTTCGGCAACGGACACGCAGATCACGTATACTTTAAGTGGTACCGCTACTGAAGGAACCGACTACGCGGCGATTACTACCAAAACGGTAACCATACCGGCTGGACAGCTTTCGGCAACTATTACTATCCCTGTACAGGTTGATGGATTGGTTGAAGGACCTGAAACTGTGATTGCAACACTGGTAAGCTCAGGCAATCCATTGATTACAATCAGCAATGTACCAGCCACCATTAATATTGTGGATAATAACACCGCAACAGTGAGCATTTCTACTGCACCTACAGTTAATGAAGACGCAGGTACAGCTACCTTTGTGGTAACATTGAGCAATGCCGTACAGAATGCATTTACAGTAGCCTACGCTACAGCTGACGGAACGGCTACAGCTGGTTTAGATTACACAGCCACCAGCGGAACATTAACCTTCCCTGCAGGCTCGGCAGCAGGAACTACCTTAACCTTTACGGTTCCGGTAATTGACGATAACCTGATTGAGGCTAATGAAACATTCAGTGCTTCGATCAGCAATGTGAGCACTGCACTGGTAGGCATTGTGACAGGTACAGCAACTACAACCATTATCGATAATGATAGTTCTGTAGCCAGCATTACAGCAGCTAATGATGGTAATGAAAATGGATTGATCAGCGGAAACTTCACCGTTACTTTAAGCAAACCATCGGCTACCGATACGCAACTAACCTTTACCCTAAGCGGACAGGCGACCGAAGGAACGGACTACACGGCGGTAACACCTAAAACAGTGACCATTCCTGCGGGACAAACATCGGCTACGATTACCATTCCGGTACTGGCAGATGCGATTGTAGAAGGTAACGAAACGGTAGTAGCAACCTTAACAGTAAGTAACAACCCGCTGGTTAATGTAAATAGCAGTCCGGCAACCATCAACATTATTGATGGCAACACTGCAACAGTAACCGTAACAGCTACGGCAGATGGTGCTGAACCAGGCACACCGGGTCAGTTTACCTTTACTTTAAGTAGTCCTGCGTCAACTGATACGCAGATTACGTCTGCCGTAAGCGGAACAGCGACAAGCGGTGCAGATTATACTTCAATAGGTACAACGATTACCATCCCTGCGGGCCAAACGTCGGTAACCTTATCGGTTCCGGTACTGGATGATATCCTGAATGAAGGTAATGAAACAGTAATCTTAACAATGACTGCTGCAACAAGCAATGCATTGATTACTGCAAGCACTGTACCTGCAACTGTGAACATCAGAGACAACCGTGCTCCGGTAGTAACCGCTCCGGCTATTACTACACCGGAAGACACAGCTGCCAACGGTACCATCACGGCAACAGATCCTGATGGAAATACATTGACCTTCACGGTGACTACGCCTCCGGCGCATGGTACAGTGACGGTGATCCCTGATGGAACATATACTTATGTACCAGCAAAGGATTACAACGGAACCGACAGTTTCGTGGTAACAGTAAGCGATGGTAAAGGCGGAACAACTCCGGTTACTATCAACGTAACGGTTACCCCGGTTAACGATGCACCGGTAGCTACCACTCCGGTTAACTTAACCACCAACAAAAACACACCGGTAAGCGGAGCTATTACTGCTACTGATGTGGATGGTGATCCGTTAACTTATACAGCAGGTACAGCGCCGGCACATGGTACAGTGGTAGTTAACCCTGACGGCACATTCACTTATACACCAGCCAATAACTACAGCGGAAACGATACGTTTACAGTAGTAGTGAGCGATGGTAAAGGTGGTACAACAACCGTAACGGTGAATGTATCGGTAGCTCCAACCAATGTGGCTCCGGTAGTTACGGCTCCGGCATTTACAACTCCGGAAGATACAGCTTACAGTGGCGCGGTAACGGCAACGGATGCCGACGGTGATGCACTAACCTTTACGGTTAGCACGCAGCCGGCACATGGCACCCTGGCATTTAATGCCAACGGAACATACACCTATACCCCGGCACTGAATTACAATGGAACAGACAGTTTCGTGGTAACAGTAAGCGATGGTAAAGGCGGAACAGCCAATGCAACCGTGAACATTACGGTAACACCAGTTAACGATGCTCCGGTAGCAACTACTCCGGTTAATGTAAACACCCTGAAAAACACTCCGGTGAACGGCAGCATTACCGCAACCGATGCAGATGGTGATCCATTAACTTATACAGTAGGAACGCCGCCGGCACATGGAACAGTCGTAGTAAATCCTGACGGAACATTTACTTACACGCCAAACAATAACTACAGCGGGAACGATACGTTTACAGTAGTAGTAAGCGATGGTAAAGGTGGTACAACCACAGTAACCGTAAATGTGTCTGTAGCCGCAACGAACGTACCTCCTGTGGCAAGTGCCCCAGCATTGACAACCAGCGAAGGCACGCCAGCTAATGGAAAAATTACGGCAACAGATGCTGATGGTGATGTACTAACCTACACGGTAACTACACAACCAAGTCGTGGCACTGTAGTAATGAATCCTGATGGAACGTACACTTATACACCGGCTCCAAATTACACAGGAACTGATGCATTTACTGTTGTGATCAGTGATGGAAAAGGCGGGACAGCAATCGTAACCGTGAATGTTACAGTTACACCAGTAAATCATGCGCCTGTGGCAAGTGCGCCAGCCATTTCTACAAATGAGGATACGCCTGTCAACGGAACCATTACAGCAAGCGATGTTGACGGCGATCCGCTAACATTTACGATAGCTACGCAACCAGCTCATGGTACAGTAGTATTAAATGCAAACGGAACTTATACTTACACACCAGCTGCCAACTACAACGGGCCAGAGGTGTTTACGGTAACAGTAAGCGATGGTAAAGGTGGAACAACAACGGTAACCATTAATGTGACAGTAGTTTCAGTTAATGATGCGCCGGTTGCTTCATCACCAGCAATCACAACACTGCAAGATACCCCTAAAACAGGTACAGTAACGGCAAGTGATGTAGATGGCGATGCGTTAACATTTACATTAACTACAACACCGGCACACGGAACAGTAGTCGTAAATGCAGATGGAACCTACACTTACACACCAGCTACTGGTTATTCAGGCACTGATTCGTTCACCATCACAGTGAGTGACGGCAAAGGCGGAAGTGTTCCAGTAATGATTCCGGTAACCATCACAGCAACGGCTGCACCAGCATTTAGCTTAACGAAAGTAGCCACTAATACAGTCAGCAAAGCAGGTGATGTGATTAATTATAACATCATCGTAACCAATACAGGTAATGTTGCCTTAACCAATATTACGGTGACAGATGTTGGCGCTGATGCGGGTTCAATTTTACCTGCAGGTATTGCAAGCCTTGCTCCGGGAATTAGTGTAACTGTTACAGCGAAACATACCCTGACATTGACTGAAGTGAATAATGGTTCATTTAGTAACCAGGCAAGTGCAACCGCTTCAACACCAAACGGAGGTACGATCAGCAAGGTATCTGATGATCCGAATACCCCGGCGGCGAATGATGCAACGGTGACGCCAATTGCGCCAGCTTCAACAATCGCCCTGGTGAAAACAGGAACGGTAAGTACCGATGGTAACAGCATTACCTACAGCTTTAGCATTAAGAATACTGGAAACGTTACCCTACATATTGTCAATCTGATTGATGCAAAAATTGGTTTAAACAAAACGTATTCAGGAAATATGGCTCCGGGAGCAATTATTACGGATACTTATGTTTACCAGTTAACTCAGGCAGATAAAGATGCAGGAAGCGTGACCAACTCTGCAAATGTGAATGCCAGAACTCCGGCTAACTTACCAGTCACTGATATCTCTGGTACTGCTGAAACAAATGACACGCCAACAGTTACCAGTATACCAAACAATGGTGCCATTGCGTTGATTAAAACAGCAACGTTTAGTGGTAACAAGGTGACTTATACCTTTACAATTAAAAACACAGGTTCAGTTACTTTGAATACCGTTACTTTAACAGATGCGAAACTGGGCATTACCAATAAGGTGATTACGGTTGCCGGAGGTTTAGCGCCAAATACAACGGTTACCGATGTGGAAGTGTACACTTTGACACAGGCTGATAAAGACCTGGGTACGGTAACCAATACTGCTACAGTGAATGCGAAAACGACGGGAGGTGCAAATGTATCTGATGTTTCCGGAACGCTTGAGAACAACAATACGCCTACGGTAACTAACTTCCCTAAATCTCCACGGGCGGTTGATGACATCGGTGGCAATGTATCCGGGTCGCCAAAAACAATTAATATATTGGCTAACGACGATCCGGGTAACTCTACCTTTGATATGCTCACTATTGAAATTGTAAGTCAGCCTCAACATGGTAAAGTAGTGGTGAATCCGGACGGAACAGTTACTTATACGGCTAACCCTGGTTTTGTAGGTGAGGATACGTTTACATACCGAGTGAAAGATGCTTTTGGTTATTACACAAATGTAGCCGCAGTAACATTCACCGCAACGTTTGCGAATATCACAGTGCCAAACTTATTTACACCTAACGGTGATGGCATCAACGATGTGTTCGAGATCAGAGGATTAAATCAATATCAATCTAATGAATTGCAGATTGTGAACCGTTGGGGTAATGAAGTATTCCATTCTAAAAACTACCAGAATAACTGGACTGGCGAAGGATTGAATGAAGGTACTTACTACTATCTGTTACGTGTTAAAAGAGCAGGCAGCGACGAGGTTGAGGTGTTAAAAGGTTACATTACGTTAATCAGAGCATTTAAAAATTAAGATAAGAGGCTTAGGGAAACCAGGTGTTACAACCTGGTTTCCCTTTAAGATATTATGATGATGAAGAAATTTATATTGTTAATAACAGGATCATTTTTACTGATGTTAAGGCCGGCATCTGCTCAGCAGGATGCGCAGTACAGTCAGTATATGTTCAACGGGATTTACATC
>NZ_JCASSK010000008.1:0-194645 GCF_059693705.1 Pedobacter sp. A2324
GGTACTGCGGTAACACGTGGGAGAGTAGGTCGGTGCCAAATCTTAAACTGCCTAAAAGCAGATTAACAAGAACCCTTACAGTAACAACTGTGAGGGTTTCTTCGTTTATAACATCCGGTTATGTTTGCCTCAAAGATGTTATACCCCTGGGTTTCTTACTAAAATCGTTTCTTCTCTTATTTGTCAGCCTGTTTGATGAGTGACTGAAGGTTGAGGGGCAAATGGCAGATTAAGCAATCGTAACCGCTTTGCTCCAGGTTAACCTCACTCTTATGTTCCGACGATAGTAATCTGCTTCATCGGACGAACCTAAGGTATGGTTAATGAGCTAATAACAACTTATACAAGCAATAACTCAAAAGGAAGTATGGTATATGATCAATAGCTGCGAATGGACGAAAGAATCATAATCCAAAAAAAGAAGCCTGTGACTTGAGTTCACAGGCTTTTTACTTTATGCGTGCATCCGATTGGATTTAACGGATCAGGCGGGCTTTTCTAAAATTAAACAGACTCATTGCTATCAATAATAACGTGATGACTGCTATCGAAAGTAACCCGTTCAGATTAGATTTTTTTTGTGGTATAAACTGTTTTAGGCCAATATCTTTAAGGTTGGTTCGATGAACATCCTGTTCAAGGAATATTGCCGGATAAAAGTGTAGCCTGACTTGCTCATGGTATTTTCGGTATGATTCCTGAAACTGCAGATGTGCACTTAAATCTGTACCTGCCATTTCGTTAAGCATTAATTGTGTTTGTATGGTGGGAAAGAAGAGTGCTGCCACTTTCGTAAAATGCTGACGGGCATCCAATTTGTTTTCCATCGCTTTTTTGCTTTTTATTGCCTGGTCATCGCCCATTTGCTGCATGCCATAGTACCAGAACCAACTGAAGCTTTTATCCGATGGAAAAGGAAATTTTCTGAGCTGTGGATAGTGTGCAAAAAAAGGTTTCATTGTTACTTCCTTTGGCATGTCCCACTTTTCATGATAACCCTCCCGTTGATTAATAACATTCTGCAATGCTTCCGGAATTGGGTATTGCCTGATGAGTACCAGGTTTAGAGCGGCTGGTATCACTATGCAAATTAGTACCCAGATGGCAATAAGGGCAGAGGCATTGTAATTTGATGATTTTCCAAGGGAAATTATGCAAAATGACAAAGCAAACCAAAAGCCAAGGTATAAAAGCAACAGCAACGTAACTGTGAATAACGTTGTATCAAGCTTAATGTTGAGGTATAGTACAGCGGTAGTGAGCAAGATTAATACGGTAAACAGTATTGAAACTAACCTGACCAGCAGCTTTTGCCATATCACTGCAATGATGTGATTTGTTTGTGCTCTTAAAACAGACCATATTCCAGACTCTTTAAGTTCGGATATCAAGTTATAGGTAAAGGCGATGATGATCAGTGGAAAGAGGTATAAAAAGACAAAGCTTATATCCATATTTCCTGATAGCAGGGTGACCGGGTTGGTAATGTCTGTATCGTAAATCTGACCTTCGAGGGCGAGCATCGTTGCAGAAATTAAATAAGGGTTCACATCGCGTTGTCCGATTGTAAAACCGGCCCAGTTTCCGGGAAGATTTGCCATAGAAAATTTATTATGGAAAAATACAAGTCCGATATCTTTTCCAAAATGTTCAACATTCTTAAGCGTGTTTTCCGTTTGCAATATGCTGGCTTTTTTAATTACGCTGTGTTGATTATCAATAAAGCTTTTTCCGAAGTATAAACCGGCGAAGCCTGTGATTAACAATATGGCAATACCAATCCATGCGGTGCTTCCGGAGAGGAAAAGTTTGAATTCTAAGTTATATGTGTTTTTTCTCATGGTATTATATTGTTTTGATCCACCGGGGAGCGTATTGAAGTAGCAGCAGGGTGCAGGCCAGCCACATTATCAGGGATATCAGTGCGAGCGCTTCCCTGGTGATTACATTACCAACTGTGCTAAACATGTAGTTGAAATCGGGTTGGTGTGCCCAGTTCGATTTGCTAATGGAAAGTGGTTTATCATGCTCGCCTGGTGTAACATTATTTATTTTCTCAATCTGGAGCTTATTCATCTGCTGAGCCAACTGATAGCGATAGTCTTCTGCCTGACGCTGAAAATCAATGAACGTATCAAAATCTGAAGCTGTTAAGGCCATTGAAATTTGCTTAAGTGATAGAAAAGGATCTAACAGGCCTGCCAGCGCAGTAATGCGGTTTTGTTTGGCAAAGGTTTCATTTAACTTATGCTGATGGGCATTGTAGATGGTAGCGGTAATTTTCTCACCTTCTGCCATAATATAACCGCCGTAATTAAAAGGCAGCTTCTTTACATCATCTACATGATATGCATGAAGGAGCGAGTCTTTGATTGACGCATAATGTTTGTCGTTGGGATCATGGCTATCGCCTTGTTTGTGAATATCATGAGCCACCGCATCTGCGAATTCAATTTTTGAAGGTGACGGATAAACCTTTGCGCCGATCGATTGTGTAATTCTTGGAATGATGACGATGAATAAGATCCAGCAAGCTAGCAAAATGGTGAGTGATGCTTTCGAGCTATGCTGAAATGCCGAAACCAGCACCGTGACTGCTGTTACAATGAAGAAATAAACACAATAACTCAGGATTAATATGATCAATCGTAGGGCTGAATCTACACTGACCTGCCAATCGCTGAGAGATGCCCACAGCAGAATGGTAAGCAATATGAGGGGTATAAAAATAGAAAGGCATACAGAGATGATGCCTATGGATTTACCCCACAAAAGTTTTCTCCAGTTGACTTTCTGGCAAAGAATGATTTTGAGTGTACCAGATTCACGCTCTGCGGAAATGCTGCTGTAGCCCAGAAAGACAATGAGCAGCGGGACCAGTAACTGCAACACCATGGCCACGCTAATTTCTCCAAAGCGTAGCATGCCGTTGGAAAAGCCGGCTTCGCTGAAATTTACGGTATTTTGTTTATGTGCCTCCAGGAAGATTGATACGCCGGCAAAACTTTCAATGCCGAAATCAAAAAAGCTCAGTTCATGTTTCTCCCTGAATGCTAAGTAACCATAGTGCGCCATTCTATGCGGATGTTTATCGGGTTTGGCTAACCATTGTGCGCGTACTACCTTTTTATAGTGAACCCGTTGCTGATTTTGAGTGCGGAAGTTTTGCCATCCAACATAGGTGGCCAAACAAAGCGCAAAACCCAGGAGCAAAGTGAATATCAGTGTGGCACGGTTTGCGAATGCAGACAGATAAGTTTGCCGGGCAATTGTAAGTGTTATATTTTGCATTATATTCTATAGGTTACATTGAACATTACATTTCTTGGGGTACCCGGAAAAAGGCGGAGATAGTTTTGTGCACCGACCCAATAGGTTTTATTGAAGATATTATTGACATTCATGGATAGCTGGACTTTAGACTCAGCTGGGCGGTAATAAATGGCTGCGTCGGCAACCGTATAACCGGAAAGAACAAAATCCCTGATGTAAAGGGGAAGCTTGTTTCCGCTGTACTGCACACCTGCACCAAATCCAATTCCACTCAGTTTTCGGCTATTCAGGTCGTAGCGCATCCATAAACTTGCACTATTTTTTGGAGTGTTCTGTACCCGTTCGCCAATGTTTGCAGTACTGAAATCATCTGTTACTATAGCATCAACGTAGCTGTAACCCGCATTGAACTGCCAGTTAGGCCTGATAAATCCTGAGGCTTCAATTTCTAAACCTCTACTTCTCTGTGCGCCACGTTCAATTAACCGGTTTACATCTAAGGGATCGTTGGCATTGATCAGTAAATTTTTCTGGTTGATTTCAAATAAAGAAAGGTTAACCATGAGATTTCCGTTAAGCCATTCAGACTTAGCACCAATTTCCCTTAAATCACTTTCGAGTGGCTTAAAGTTACTTCCACTGGGTGGAGGAACAATGACTAATGAAGAGGTGTTTCCTTGCGGCTGGTAGCCTTGTAAATATGTACCATAAATATTGATGTGCTGGTTTATCGAATAGGTTAAGCCAAACCTTGGAAGAATTTTGTGCTGGCTTATTTTCTTCTCTGCAGACAATTTGTAGTTGCTAAAGTCCTCATACCACTCTTTTCTGATGCCAATGGTTAATGTGAGGTTATGGTATTTTACCTGATCCTGGAGGTAAACGGCATTTACCAGATAATAAGCCGGTGGAATTTCTACTTTTGTGAAGATGTAATCGCTGAGGTTTTTAAGAATGTAGGAAGGATTTGCCAGATTGAAATGAGCTACATTTGGAACCGGGGCGTTTATGCCGTTTACCTGACTAAACTGATACAGATCTTTTTTAGTTGCGTCATACCTTGCGGTTACTGTACCGTCCTTTAAGCGATATCCCTGCGCCGTATTCGTTCCTCCTCCTCTTAGCTTTTGTGTACTGATGTGATCGTATCCAAGCACAAGTTTATGATTTAATCCAAACGTATTGGTGTTGACTGTGAAATAGGGGCTCAAGTTATCGGTTGTGAATTTCTGCTGGCGTTGAACGGCGATCATTCCTGCCAGCGTTTTAACCGGCTGGTTGTTTTCATCCACGGCAAAGGCATTGTTTGTTCTGTGCTCCAGGAGGTCTTCATTCCAGTTTTGTTTCATGTAAGCTACGTTGAACGAAATAGCTTTGCTGATGCTATGTGAAAAATTAGCCATTAACATGAGGTCCTGAGTATTGAATTTATCATTGGAAGCACCCATGTTGAAGCTTATTGGCGTGCTGTTTAAATCGGTTACTCCGGCAGTTGCACCAAAAATGGCCTGACCACGGTCTAACCGGGAGTCGCTGTTGTTTAAAACCAGTTCTACATTGAAACTTGTTTTATCGTCGGGAATGTAGGAGAAAGAGGGGGCAATCAGATAGCCTTTTCTGAACTGTAAATCCCGAAAGCTTTTACTGTTTTCATATCCCAGATTGAGCCTGTAGAGAAGGGTTTTGTTGTCATTTAGGGGTCCGGTAAAGTCTAAAGCACCACGAACTGTACTGAAACTTCCACCAGAAATGCTGATTTCTTTTCGTTCCTGACTTAATGGTTTTTTAGTTACCAGATTAATGCTTCCTCCGGGATCGACACTGGAGAAAGTTGCACTTGCTGGCCCTTTTATTACTTCTATACGCTCCAGGTTGTTGGTTAAGGGCTGATTAAAGTAATATTGCCTGGTGCGCATGCCATTGATGATCGCACCTTCTTCATTCTGATTGATTCCTCTGATGGAAAACTGGTTGTAGAAACTACTTTGTGAAACGCTGGTTACATTTTTTACCGCATCAGTCAGGACGGCTGCCTGACGGTCGGCGATCAGTTCTTTAGATATTGAAGATATGGACTGAGGAACATCCTTGTTTAAAGTGGCTGTTTTTGTTGCGGAGAAAGAGTAGTTGCCGTAATATTTTTTTCCGTTGGTACCCATTACTTCGACGGTTTGTAATTCCTCATTTGCTGTTTCCAGCCTAAAGGGTTGAAGCTTAACTGCCGTAGTTTGTTCTATAAAATAATTGCTGCTGACCGTTTTATATCCGATTGCGGAGGCTGTGAATTTATAACTTCCTCTTCCGGGTAGTGTGATGGAAAAATTGCCTAATGAATCACTGCTCACTGACCAATCTTTTTTCCCCTCTTTGATGTGAATGGTTGCTTTATGGATACCGACCGATTGTATATCGGAAACCTGCCCACTAACGCTAATCTGCGCAAGTGCTGATGTCGAAATTCCAATAATGAGTATTAATAAACTAATAGCCCGGATAGTTATCCGGGATTGATGATGTTGAAGCATCTTTGGTTAAATTAAATGGTTTGTAAATACAGCGTTTGCAGATCTGTGGCAGATATTTCTGCTGCTTTGAGTGTATGGATGAGCTTACCCTGTTTCATAATGCCAATGTGGGTAGCAATACCAACTGCATTAAAGATATCGTGGGTAGCCATTAGGATTGATCTTCCTTCCTTTGCCAATTTTTTGACCAGTTCGCTAAATTCTGCTGTTGCTTTTGGATCCAATCCACTCGTTGGTTCATCCATCAGAATGATTTTTGCTTCTTTGGCCACCGCTATGGCGATTCCAACCTTTTGCCTCATTCCCTTGCTGAAACTACCCAGTTGCTTGTTGTGCGCGGATGTTTGTAAACCACAATTTGTAAGGAGCGTAATGAGTTCGGTTTTATTATATTGAAAGCCAGCCAGCTTCGAAAAGTAATCAAGGTTTTCGATTGCGGTGAGGTTACCATATAACATGACCACTTCCGGTATGTAGGCCAGATGCTCGCGCCGATGAGGGTCTTGTGGTGAAAGCGCTTGACTATCAATTAAAATTTCACCACTTGTGGGCTCAATAAATCCCAGAAATAAGTTAATGGTAGTGGTTTTACCTGCACCGTTTTGTCCCAACAGACAGTATACCTCTCCGGCATTAACGGTTAAATTTAACCCATCGAGGGCACAATGATCTCCATAGGTTTTGGAAAGCGAAATTGCTTGTAGCATAAGAAATTAAATAAATAAAGTGATTGCAAGGCCTGATGGCGATGCATTAGAATGAAGTGACGAGAGTTTACAGCGTTTTAGCTATAGAGAATTTGGGGCGGGCCTTTATTGGTTGCCGAGCGCATATAGGCAGCAGAATGCCCTAACAGATAATTGAAATTAGCTGGCATCGGCAAAGGCTCAGCAAGCACGGCCACGACTGGATAAGGCAAGGTGTAAAAGGTAAACTGGTGCTTAATAATTTCGCAAAGCTTACAGTTTACCTTAGTTGAATCGACATGGGCGGAATGATGAATTTGATCATACTTTGTTTGACCGTGACTTAATTTATCCTGTTCATGATGATGGAGCGTTTCGATGAGTAAAGCGCCAGAAAACAGGATCAATAACAAAAAAGCCCATACCTGGGAAAATAGTTGCCTGTTATATTGACCGTTTTTTGCTTCCAATTGCAACAAAGATACATTTAATAAAATTTTCGAGCAGTTTTTTTTAAAAAAATGTACAGTTAACCTCCAGCCCTGCGTACTGAGAGGTTAGTAATTAACTGTGAATAAGCTTGTACCATATGTTTTCGAAATTTTGCCAATTATAACCATATAATAGCATTAACATTTTCCATGGCTGAAACCGCAGCCTAATCAGGATTAAATGTGTAATTTAGCTTCATAACCAAATTACAATTATCCTTCTCTACAGAACATATGCCTAAAGCTTTACGTTTAATTACATTTCTGATATTTACGTTTATTGCTACACAGGCACAATTAAACCCCTCGGCTGTAAAGTACCTGGATGTTGAGGATGGACTTTCCAATAATGTTGTTAATTCTTTGTTTCATGATCGTTTTGGTTTCATGTGGATGGGAACTTATGATGGACTGAACCGATATGATGGGTATGATTTTAAAATCTTCCGCAACAAATGGAACGATAATCACTCACTGATCAATAATCACATTACTGCCCTGAATGGCGACAATAGTGACCGCGTTTGGATCGGAACTCAGAAAGGAGTCTCGGTATTTGATTATGCCGATAATAAGGTTCATCCGGTTATCTATCAATCTGGAGCAAAAAAGATAAAACTGGTATCACCCATAAATGGCATTGCAACTGATAAACAGGGAACCGTTTACATTGCGACAGATGAAGCGGGTTTGTTTGTGGTTCATAAAAAGCAACTGACTGCATCCCCTATTTCCCTAGGTAACCGTAAGAACTTTACTGTAAAATCAATGGGTATGGATGGAAACAATCTCTGGCTTTTCATCAAGGAGACTGGAATTTGCCTTTACAAACCAGAAACAAATCAGATCACTGTTATAAATTCAGCTATCAATTCGGTAACTGCTATTCTAAATGGTTCACCGGACCAACTATGGATAGGAACCGAAAACGGCCTATATGTGCTGGACAAAAAGGCCCGCACACTGCAACGGGTTTCTTTCAAACTCAGCAATGAAAATATTATGGGTTTGAGCCTTGATCAGGACCAAAAACTCTGGATATCGACAGATGGCGGGGGAATTACTATTTTTGATACTAAAACCAGGAGGATCGACTATCTGCGGGCTGGTAAAGAAAAAGGTTTGTTAAGCAGTAATTCTGTTGCTGTTGTTTATGAAGATAAGGAGTTAAGAAAATGGGTTGCCACTTTGCGGGGTGGGGTTGATATTATCGATCAAAAGGATAAGCAATTCAGAACCATTGAAAATGATCCCTTCCAGCGCAATACACTGGTGAACAATTTTGTGCTTTCATTTTCGGAAGATGCAGATCATAATATCTGGATCGGAACTGATGGAGGAGGTTTGAGTGTTTGGAATCCTCGTACAAACCTGTACAGAAACTATGTTCGTAATTCGGGAGATGCAACATCACTCACCAGTAATTTTGTGACCAGTATTTTAAAAGATGATGAAAATACCGTTTGGGTAGCCAGTTTTAGTGGAGGAATTGATCGTTTTGACAAAGCTACGGGGCGCTTTAAACATTATGCCTGTTATGATCCTTATAAAAAACACTATGATGCAAACCTGTGGAAGCTTTATGAAGATCAGCAACATCAGCTTTGGGCAGGAACAACAAAGGGTGGAGCACTTTACAGGTTTAACCGTATTACGGATCAGTTTGAGCTTTTCGATCCCATTTTGAAAGATATTCATGCGATCTATCAGGATCGTGAGGGCGCATTATGGGGTGGAACCTACACCCATCTGATTAAAATAGATCTGATCCATAAAAAACATCAGTTTATACCCGTTGATTTTGCAATCCGGGCAATACATCAGGATAAAGCAAACCGTTTGTGGGTTGGTACAGAAGGTGGCGGGTTGCTCAATTACAATAAGAGAACCAGGAAATTCATCAGATATATTGAAGCTAACGGGCTTCCAAGCAATTCCATTCTGAATATTCTGGAAGACAGCACCGGAGATTTGTGGTGCAGCACCTATAACGGGTTGTCGAAGTTTACACCTCAAAAAAATGAATTTAAAAATTACTTTGCCACTGACGGGCTACAAAGTAATCAATTCAATTATAATGCGGCCATCAAACTTTCATCGGGTGAATTTCTCTTTGGGGGAATCAATGGCTTCAACAAATTTTTTCCGGACAGTATCAGGGCAAATAAACGTGTTCCGAGACTGGTACTTACAGATTTCAGAATCAATAATGTTCCTGTTGATCAGGATCCGAATTATTTAGGACAATCTGTGGTGAACCTCAAAGAAATAGCTGTTCCCTATAGTGCGGCTGTGATTTCAGTAAATTTTGCCGCAATCGAGTTTTCTTTTCAGGATCAGATCAAATATGCTTATTATCTGGAGGGCTGGGATAGGAACTGGATCCATGTAGATAAACTTAATACCGCTTACTATTCCCGTTTAAACGAAGGGACTTACAAACTCCATATCAAAAGTACGGATACAGAAGGTGTATGGAGTAATAATGAGAAGATCATCGTTATTAAAGTGCTTCCTCCATGGTACCGTACCTGGTGGGCCTATGCCATTTACATCCTGTTTCTTAGCGGAATTTACTATCTGTTCTGGTTATACAGGCAGAGGCAAAACCGCTTAAAACATGAAGTAGAAATTGCCAATTTGAAAATTGAACGGGAGAAAGACCTGAATGAAAAGAAACTGAATTTTTTCACTAATATCTCTCACGAATTGCGTACGCCTTTAACCTTAATTGTTAATCCGATTAAAGATATTTTGCAGACCAAGGAATCCGGGCCCGAGAAGAATGACCTGAATGTGGTTTATCGCAATTCCCGTCGTTTACTGAGTTTAGTTGACCAGTTGCTTTTGTTCCGCAGAACGGAAAGTGAAACAGAGTCGCTAAAGGTGGTAAAAATCAATCTGAGTAAATTTGCAAAGGAGATATTTTTATGTTTCAGCTACCTGGCGAAGAATAACAATATTGATTATGTTTTTAACTGTGAGGAAGAGGATTTAAGCATTTATGCAGATCGTGAGAAGCTCGAAATTATTCTTTTCAACCTGCTTTCCAATGCATTGAAGTTTACGCCAAAAGGTGGAAGTGTTCAATTGGACATTGCGTTAGTTAATGGCCGCATTAATATACAGGTAACTGACAGTGGAATGGGGATTCCGGAGGATGTTGGAGATAAACTATTTGATAAATTCTACAAAGCAATGAATAGCGTTTCACCAAAGATTGGTTTCGGAATAGGCCTGTATCTGGTGAAGAATTTCGTGGAACTACATAAAGGGAAAATATCTTATTCGACAAGTCAGGGGCAGGGGACAACCTTTTTTATAGACCTTCCACAGGGTGAGGAAATCGAAGAAATAGCAGCAGGTGCCTTCGGAAATGAATTGTTGTACGTAAATGAACTGATTGCACAGGAAGAGGAAGAAGAGCGGGATGAGCAGGGGAAAACAGGTAATCTGGAACTGCTCATTTCTGATCTGCACTCCATCCTGGTTGTGGATGATAACGAGCAGATCATTGAATACATTGATCAGATTTTTCAACAGAAATTTAAGATTTATAAAGCTACAAATGGTATTGAGGGATTGCAGTTTAGTAAGGACTTTTTACCTGACATTATCATCTCTGATGTAAACATGGAAGGATTGAATGGAATAGAGCTTTGTAAGGCGATTAAGGCTGACTCATCATTAAGCCATATTCCTGTTATCTTGTTAACTGCTGATCCGAGCCCGGAAATGAAACTGAGGGGGATAGAGGTGGGAGCATACGATTTCATCAGCAAACCATTTGATAAGGAGCTCTTTACGGCAAAAATTAATGGCATTATCAAAAACAGGAAAGATCTACAATCATATTTCTATAATGAGATTACGCTTAAATCTGATAGTCATAAAGTTTCGCAAGAGGATAAAGGCTTTTTGCAGAAATGTATCTCCATTATTGAGGATAACCTGATGGAAGGCGAGTTTAATGTAAAATCCCTGGCTTCTGATTTGGGGATGAGTCATTCAAATCTTTATAAGAAAGTAAAGGCTACCTCCGGACTATCGATCAATAGCTTCATTCGTTTTATCAGATTAAGAAAGGCAGCGGAGTTACTCATCAATACCAATTTAAATATAAATGAAGCGGCATTCAGAGTTGGAATAAACGACATAAAATATTTCAGAGAGCAATTTCAGAAGCAGTTTAAGCTTACGCCTTCGGAATTTGTGAAAAAGCACAGGAAAACCTTCCATAAAAACTTTAGTGTAAATACAAATCATTAAATTTCGGCGTTTTGGCGGTCGTTTTATTAAAACGCCCCCCGTTATATATGATTTAGCCCCCTGTTTATAAAGGTTAAAATGATGTACTTAGGAAACCAAACAATGCAACTATTTAGCTAACCAGCATGAAAGCGAAACCGCTATTTTCTTTCCTTATGTTTTTTATGCTATGTGCCATACCGGTGTTAAGCTTTGCACAAGTACCAAAAATATATACAGTAGCAACTAATGGCTGGGCAAATAATTCGGTTAATGCGGTAATCTTCCGTAAGAATTCCCTGGTTACTTTTAAAAATACCCAATATGCTGCCTATTATGATGATGATCAGTTTGTGGTTTTGGCAAAGCGTAAGCTGGGTGAAGCAAACTGGGTAGTTAAGAGAAGTCAGTTTAAGGGCGATGCCACTGATGCACATAAATCTATCAGCATTGCTGTTGATGGCAATGGCTTTCTACACCTGACCTGGGGCCAGCATAACAACGGGTTGAATTATTCGATCAGTTTGACGGCGGGTTCACTGGAGATGGGCAACAAACAACCCATGCTTTCAAAGAAAGAAGATAAAGTGAGTTATCCGGAGTTTTATAAAATGGCTAACGGTGACCTGCTGTTTTTTTACAGAGATGGGGGTTCTGGAAATGGGAACCTGATGATTAACCGGTACGAGCTGCAATCGAAGCATTGGCTAAGGGTGCAGGATGGCTTAATTGATGGGCAAGGTAAAAGGAATGCTTACTGGCAAACTACGGTTGATGAAAAGGGAGGTCTTCACCTGTCGTGGGTATGGCGTGAAAGTCCTGATGTGGCGAGTAACCATGATATCTGTTATGCGAAATCTGCAGATGGTGGTAAAACTTGGTCAAAATCAAACGGCGAGGTTTATCAGCTTCCTATAAATGCCTCAAATGCAGAATATGCTGTTAAAATTCCACAGAAGAGTGAACTGATTAATCAGACGTCTATGATTGCACAATCTACCGGAGAGGTATTTATTGCATCGTACTGGCGAGAACAGCGTGATTCGGTGCCGCAGTATCACATTGTTTATAAAAGCACTGATTCATGGGCAGTGAACAATCTGGGGTTTCGTAAAACTCCATTTTCGCTAAGTGGGGGAGGAACGAAGCAAATCCCCATATCACGTCCTCAGATTGTAAGCTGGAAAGCCGGAGGGCGTCAGGCAGCAGCATTGATTTTTCGCGATGCAGAAAGGGGCAGCCGTGTTTCAATGGCCGTTAGTGAAAATATAAAAGCCAAAGACTGGCAAATTTCAGATTTGACCAATTTCAGTGTCGGAGATTGGGAACCGAGTTTTGATACTGAACTCTGGAATAAAAGGAATGTACTGAATTTATATGTGCAGAAGGTTGTTCAGGTGGATGGTGAGGGAAAGGCAAATACAGGACCTACTGCGGTACAGGTATTGGAGTGGAAAGCAAAATATTAACAACGATGATTAAGAGTAACCAGATAAACACCAAGTTGAAGAGGAAGACATTGTTGACGTTAGTTGCAGTTGTATTTTCGTTATGTGGCTTTGCACAACAACCAACAAAACCTTCAGCCTATTTATTTACCTATTTTACGGGTAATGCAGGCGCTGAAGAATCCATCCGCTTTGCAATCAGCAAAGATGGGTATCATTTTAATGCATTAAATGGTAATCAACCCGTGATCAGTTCGGCTGCAATAAGTTCTACGGGAGGGGTTAGGGATCCACATATTTTGCGTGGTGCGGACGGTAAGACTTTTTATATGGTGGTAACTGATATGGTATCAGCAAAAGGGTGGAATTCTAACCGGGCAATGGTTTTATTGAAGTCGACTGACCTGATTAACTGGACTTCAGCTATAGTTAATCTTCAGACTAAATACAGCGGTAATGAGAGCCTGCTTCGTGTTTGGGCTCCTCAGACCATTTATGATCAGCAGGCTAAAAAATACATGATATACTGGTCGATGAAACATGGTGAAGATCCAGATAAAATTTACTACGCCTACGCAAACCCTGAATTTACCGGCCTTGAGACTGAACCAAAGCAGTTATTTTTTAGTCCGACGAACGGTGCTGCAATAGATGGCGACATTGTTTTAGATCAAGGTAAATATCATCTGTTTTTCAAAACAGAAGGGAATGGCGCGGGTATTAAGATTGCGGTTTCTGATCAGTTAACGTCGGGATATGTGCTTCAGGACAAGTATGTGCAGCAAACGAAAGATCCGGTTGAGGGTGCAGGGGTATTTAAGTTAAATAATGGTGAAGGGTACATTCTGATGTATGATCTTTATACCAAAGGGAAATATCAGTTTACTAAAACCAAAGACCTCGAGAACTTCAGTGTGATTGACAATGAAGTAAGCATGGATTTTCATCCCCGTCATGGTACCGTATTGCCTATAACTGCTGAGGAAGCAGGGAGATTAATGCGTAAGTGGTATAATCCGGTATCTGTGTTGTCCACTCCAAAGGCGAAAGCGATAAAACAGCATAATATCATCATCGATAGCGTAAAGCATGAGGTTTACTATCCGGTGGTTAACGGAACTAATTTAAAGTCGTTTGATCCGTTGTTTGTTGATTTACCCGGACTGAAAGTTTCTCCAAAAGCTCCTTACGATCTTTCAAAAGGAAAAGTAAAACTACAGGTAAGCGTGGATGGTAAGCCTGTTGAAACATATTTGCTTAGCGCTGAAGTGAGTAATAACCCTGCTTTGGTTGGCTATTATGCTGATCCGGAGGTTCTATATTCTAATAAAACAAAGAAATATTATATCTACCCTACCAGCGATGGCTTTACGGGGTGGGGCGGAACCTATTTCAAGACCTTCTCTTCGGCTAATTTAGTTGACTGGAAGGATGAAGGCGCAATCCTGGATTTAAACAAAGATGTTTCCTGGGCAAAAAAGAATGCCTGGGCACCTACCATCACTGAAAAAAACGAGAACGGAGGCTATCAGTATTATTACTATTTCACTGCTGCCCAGAAAATTGGCGTAGCGGTAGCTGACGATCCTGCAGGTCCGTTTAAAGATTCTGGAAAGGCGTTGATTTCTGTGAGACCTAAAGGTACGCGGGGCGGGCAGGAAATCGATCCGGATGTTTTTACTGACCCAAAATCAGGGAAGAGTTATCTTTATTGGGGTAACGGGCACATGGCTGTGGCCGAATTAAATTCTGACATGGTTTCTATTGATACCAACAGCATAAAAGTAATTACACCAGATAAAAGTTTTAGAGAGGGTACGGAAGTATTCTACAGGAACGGAAAATACTACTTTCTGTGGTCGGAGGATGATACCAGAAGTGAAAATTATAGGGTGAGATATGGATACTCGGACTCACCTACAGGAAAGATCATTATTCCGGAAAACAATTTAATTCTAGCGAAAGATCCGGCAAAAGGAATATATGGAACAGGGCACAATAGTGTAATACAGGTGCCTGGCAAAGACGAGTGGTATATTGTTTACCATCGTTTTACCAGACCTAAAGGAATTACTATGGGCAGTGCCGCAGGTTACAACCGGGAAGTTTGCATTGATAAACTATTTTTTAATGCGGACGGAGCCATAAAGCCGGTAATTCCAACGATAACAGGTATAAAATAATAGTATGAGCACTTTGAAAACAATATCGTTTGTCCTTTTGACCTTCATCTGCATGCAGACTTTTGCGCAGGATTATCCGTCAAAGGGAGAAGTATTAAATATCATCAACAAAGCCAATAGTTATTGGCAAAAAAACAATAAACCCGAGGTGAGGTCTTTCTGGGATCATGCAGCCTACCACACGGGAAATATGGAGGCTTTTCAGATCACCGGAAACCGGGTGTTTCTAAAATATTCTGAAGCCTGGGCCGAGTACAATAAATGGATGGGGGCTAAATCGGCTGATAAAAGCAAATGGAAATATAAGTATGGTGAAACAGATGAATATGTATTGTTTGGAGACTGGCAGATTTGCTTTCAAACCTACATTGATTTGTATCACATCAGTAAAGAAGAGCATAAAATAGCCCGGGCAAAAGAGGTGATGGAGTACGAAATGAGTACGCCTGCAAACGACTACTGGTGGTGGGCTGATGGCTTATACATGGTAATGCCTGTGATGACCAAACTGTATAAAACAACCGGCAATCAACAATATCTTGATAAATTGTATGAGTACTTTATGTATGCCAACAGCATTATGTATGATAGCGAGGCCAGGCTTTACTACCGCGACGCGAAGTATGTTTATCCGAAACACAAAAGTGCCAATGGGCAAAAGGATTTCTGGGCAAGAGGTGATGGCTGGGTCTTCGCGGGATTGGCAAAAGTACTGAAAGACCTTCCGGTGGATGATCCGCATCGAAATGAGTATTTAGGTAAATACAAAAGTATGGCAAAGGCAATAGCTAAATCACAGCAAAAAGAGGGGTACTGGACACGCAGTATGCTTGATGCTGCACATGCCCCGGGACCAGAAACCAGTGGAACGGCTTTCTTTACCTATGGGTTTTTATGGGGTATCAACAACGGCATTTTGAACCGCAAAACTTATTTACCAATAGCACTGAAGGGCTGGAATTACCTGACAAAAACTGCTTTACAGGAGGATGGTAAGGTGGGATATGTTCAGCCGATTGGTGAAAAAGCCATCCCTGGGCAGGTAGTAGATGCGAGCTCAACTGCAAATTTTGGCGTGGGCGCTTTTCTACTGGCAAATTGTGAAATGTATAGATTTTTAGAAAAAACTGAATTTAAAAAATAATGAAAAGGATACTCCATAGGACATTAGTTGCTTTCGTGTTCCTGCTAACAATAGGCACGGGCGGAACTTTTGCGCAGAAAAAAACAGTGAAGAAGGCTATGGTTTTAAGCGACCGACAATTCTGGTTGCAACAGTTGGATAAAATGGTTCGTCCGGTATTGTACAACCTGGCGAAAGACAGTCTGAAAATTGTGATGCCCAAAGTAACCTCCATTCACATTGATAATAAAGACCATAGAATAAAAGTTCAGTATGTTGAAGTTTTAGGTCGTGTATTAAGTGGCATAGCACCATGGCTTGAGCTCGAGGGCGGCTCAAAAGAGGAGGTAGCATTGAGAGCTCAGTACCGGGAATGGGCTATTCAGGGCTTAAAGAATTCTTTAGATTCAAATGCAAAAGACTTCATGAATTATGATATTGGCGGGCAACAACTGGTTGACGCTTCATATGTGGCCTATGCTTTTGTGCGCTCGCCATGGTTATGGGAAAACCTTGGAAAAAAACATCAGGCTTTGATGGTAAAATCTATTCAGACTACCCGAAGATTTAAGCCTGTGTTTTCTAACTGGCTTTTATTTTCTGCCATGAATGAAGCTTTTTTTGCCAAATATGGATACGAATGGGATCCTATGCGGGTTGATTACGCTTTACAGCAGCTGGAGCAATGGTATGTTGGCGACGGGATGTATACCGACGGAACCAGCTTTGCTTACGATTATTACAACAGCTACGTGATTCATCCGTACCTGGCTGCCATTTCATCGGTAATAGGCAAAAAAACGAATGCCTATAACAGCATGTTTGAGAAGATTAAAAAACGAAATGACCGATATGCCATTATTCAGGAACGTTTGATTAACTCAGATGGTACTTATCCGGCTACGGGCAGGTCGATTGTGTATCGTGGGGCGGCCTTCCATCATTTAGCTGATGTAGCCTGGAGAAAAGCTTTGCCGAAGCAATTAAGTCCGGAGCAGGTACGATGTGCACTTACTGCCGTTATTAGAAAAACGCTTGAAAGTCCGTCGACTTATCAGAATGGCTGGTTAACCATTGGTTTATATGGAGAACAACCGGATTTGGGTGATTTTTACAATAATCAGGGTAGTCCGTATATCAGCAGCAATATTTTTCTACCGTTGGGATTGCCTGAAAACGACCCGTTCTGGGCAAATCCGGCCGCTAAATGGAGTGCTCAAAAGATATGGTCGGGCGCTGATTTTCCGAATGATCATAGCGTAGACTTAAGGTAATAAACAAAAGAATATAGGTAAATTTCCAGTAATTCACTTCCAAAAAACAAATTATCCTTCACAGCATGTTAAAATATAGATTTTTAAAGCCAGGCTTCATCGGCATGTTATTGGTTGCCACTATTGCAGGCACATCAGCAGCTCAGGAAACAAATCAGCCATATCAATCATTTTCACCCGGAAAAATCTGGAAAGATGATAAGGGTGTTCATATTAATGCACATGGCGGTGGCATAGTGGAATCCAAAGGTAAATACTATTGGTTTGGGGAACATAAAATAGAGGGCGAAAAGGGTAATTCGGCCCAGGTAGGGGTGCATTGTTATTCGTCGAAAGACCTTTACAACTGGAAGGATGAAGGAATTGCTTTGCCTGTATCGGATGATTCGAAAAATGATATTGCCCGGGGAAGCATTATTGAACGTCCGAAAGTAGTATATAATAAAAGTACTAAAAAGTTTGTGATGTGGTTTCACCTTGAACTTTTAGGCCAGGGATACGGTGCTGCGAGATCAGGCGTGGCCGTTGCCGACAAGGTTACAGGTCCATATAAGTTTATCAAAAGCTATCGTCCGAATCCAAAACAGATGCCTTTTTACACAACAGATGTTGCTGAGGCAGAGAAGCTGAACTGTGATCAGCCAAAAAGCAAGAGCGATGGTTTTTTCTGCAGGGATTTTCCTGGTGGACAAATGGCCAGAGACATGACGGTTTTTGTGGATGATGATGGAAAGGCTTACCATATCTTTTCTTCTGAAGAAAACTTTACGCTTCATCTTGCAGAATTAACGCCTGATTATTTAGGCCATACGGGTAAATTCATTAGAATTTATGTTGGGCAGCAAACTGAAGCACCGGCATTATTTAAAAAGGACGGGGTTTATTACATGGTTGGTTCCGGGTGTACCGGTTGGGCACCTAATCCGGCACGTTGGTTCAAGGCGGATACTATTTGGGGTCCCTGGAAATTTATGGGTAATCCATGTGAAGGCACTGGTGCTAATCTAACTTTTGGCGGCCAAAGTACACATGTGCTTCCTGTACCAGGTAAAAAGGGACAGTTTATTTTCATGGCGGACAAATGGAATCCAAAGAATGCGATTGATGGCCGTTATTTGTGGTTGCCCATCAGTTTTGAGGGTGATAAAATGAAGATTAAGTGGTATGATAGCTGGGATCTGAGTACGTTTAAATAAACAATAATAAGTTTCATGGGATACTAAAGTGAACTTCCTAAAAAGGAAGAATGGTACTTCTTATGCCCGATATTAATAGTTATAGCTCTTTTATTAAACTGATTATCAATGAATAAATACTTTTTCTGCCTTATTGCGATGGTGATTTCAATAAGCACATTTGCCCAAAAAGCAAAGCACACTTTTGCGCTAGGTGACAGTGAATTTTTGTTAGATGGAAAACCTTTCCAGATTATTTCGGGTGAGATGCATTACCCTAGAGTTCCGAAAGAGGCCTGGCGCGACCGAATGAAAATGGCTAAAGCAATGGGGCTAAATACCATAGGAACTTATGTTTTCTGGAATTTGCACGAGCCCCAGAAGGGGAAATTTGATTTTTCCGGGAATCATGATATCGCCGCATTTGTGAAAATGGCCGCAGAGGAAGGTCTATGGGTTATCCTGAGACCAAGCCCTTATGTCTGTGCCGAATGGGAGTTTGGCGGATATCCTTATTGGTTGCAGAACGAAAAAGGACTGGTAGTGCGCGGGATGGAAAAGCAATATCTTGATGAATACAGAAAGTACATCAACGCTGTTGGGAAGCAACTGGCTTCTTTGCAGGTTAACCATGGTGGTAATGTTTTAATGGTTCAGATTGAAAATGAATATGGTTCGTACGGTTCGGATAAAGAATACCTTGCCTTAAACCAAAAAATGTTTATTGAGGCTGGTTTTGACGGACTTTTATATACTTGCGATCCGGAAGCTGATATTGTTAAAGGACATTTACCAGGTTTGCTTCCTGCTATCAATGGTCAGGATAACCCTGCTAAGGTGAAAAAAATCATTAGTGAACTGCATGGGGGCAAGGGTCCGTTTTTTATTGCAGAATGGTACCCGGCATGGTTTGATTGGTGGGGTGAGGCTCATCATACAGTGCCTTTGGAACAATATACGAACAAGCTGGACTCCGTTTTAAAAGCAGGTATTTCCATTAACATGTATATGTTTCATGGTGGTACAACCAGAGGTTTCATGAATGGTGCAAACTATAAGGATACTTCACCGTACGAGCCGCAAACCAGCAGTTATGACTATGATGCTCCTTTAAACGAGGCGGGAAATGCAACGGAAAAGTTCAGAAAGTTCAGGGCCGTTATAGAAAAAAACCTTCCTGCCGGTCAAAAACTTCCTCCCATCCCAGCAGCCAAAAAAGCGATTACTATTGATCCGATAAATTTCACTTTAAGTAGTTCTGTATTTAATCATCTTCCGAATGCTATAAGCAATAAAACCCCATTAACTTTTGAAGATTTAAAGCAGGATTATGGTTATGTGCTTTACAGGACTTCGGTTACGGGGGGCGAGAAGGGAATCTTAAAAATAAAGAACCTCAGGGATTATGCACTGGTTTTCATCAATGAGCAAAGGGTAGGTATTCTGGACAGAAGGTTGAACCAGGATAGTCTGGAGATCACATTACCCAAGGGCGAAGTTCAGCTCGATATCTTTGTAGAAAATATGGGCAGGGTCAATTTTGGAAAGTATTTATTAGAAAACAAAAAGGGAATTACAGAGAAAGTTTCCTTTAAGGGGCTTGAACTTTATAATTGGTCAATGTACGGCTTACCGTTTAATGATGTGAGTAAGTTGAAGTTTGATTCGCAGATGACTCCAAATAAAAGCTTACCTATGCTTCAGAAGGCAAAGTTTGAATTGACGGAAGTTGGAGATACCTATCTTGACATGCGTAAATGGGGGAAAGGAGTGGTATGGATTAATGGGCACAACCTTGGAAAGTACTGGTCAATTGGTCCGCAGCAAACTTTATACGTTCCTAAAGAATGGTTAAAAAAGGGTGGGAATGATATCATTGTTCTAGAATTAGTCAAACCCTATCAGCGTGAGGTGGGTGGAATCTCTTCACCTATTTTGGATGAGGTTGTTAAAAATTAACGGCATCTAGAATGTGGCAGGCATAATCTTTTAATTAGCTGTAAATGAGTTAATATAAGGGTTGTGCTTGTTAATTTACGCCAATCACAAGCCTGTCGATTAAGGTATATTTATAATGTTATTATAACCTGCATACCAAACAGAATCCAATCATTATGAACGCTATTAATTATGTATCTCCAAAATCCCATAGGCAACATTATTTTTTTTTGTACCCGATTTTTAAGTGTCCCATCGACGTTTAAAAAATGAAATGCTGGTAAAATCTGCGTTTTTAGTTGAAAAGTAACATTTTAACCCCTATTAAATACCGTATTGCCCCTCCCTGGGAATGCTTTTTTAATAGTTACTTTGTTACCAACCAAATACTAAAAACTTAATTATGAGAAAATCCAGACTATCAACAGCAAAGGAAGAGTAACTAACTTCTGGCTTATTTACAAGGATCACTGGGACTTTTAAATGATGGTAAATGCTACGGCATTATCCAGCTAGAAAGTGATGATGAGCCAATCCTTGATTTCAGATTAAACAAAAAGCAGATCGAATAATCTGGCTCGAGGGCCCTGAGAATTTCTTTTGCCAAAAAACAATTAAACTAACCCAAATAAACATGATGAACAACTACTTGATCGCCGGTTTCCGAAAAACCGGTTGGGCAATGCGCCATCCGTTGCTTGCCTTTGTTTTGCTTGTATTCGCTGTTGCGTGTAAGAAAAATCAAAACTCCACGGCCGCAACTGAATATGACCCAAGCCTGCCCATAACCATTAATTCTTTTACCCCCGATTCGGGCGGTATCCGCACTAAACTTGTAATTAAAGGTTCAAATTTTGGTACTGATAAGTCGAAAGTGAAAGTCTACTTTACAGATACTGAAAAAGATAGGTCAGCTACTATCATTGGCTTAAACAATGAAACGATTTATTGTTTAGTACCTAAAGAAAATGCAGGTTTGAATGCTGTAAAAGTAATGGTGGAGGCGAAGAGTGGAGTAATTACGAAGAAATTCAAATACATAGTTGCACAAAGTGTATCAAATGTTGTGGGGCTAACAACTGTTGTGGGCTATGTAAATGGATCACTTTCGGATGCCAGGATCCAAAGAACCTTTGGTATTGCCGCGTTGGATAATGACGAACTGATATCCTTCGAGTCGATGGTCGGTAATGTGAGATATATTTCTATCAACGACAATAAAGTTACTACGCTTCAGACAGGATTTGATGGTACACAACCCGCTTTAAATAGTACGGGTACGAAATTATATTCTATAGGAAGAAACGTGCCGCATAAAGTATATTTTTATGAAAAAAGTAGTCTTTGGCAGCCGCAAATTCTTGCAGCGCAAATTCCGGGATCAACAGGTATTATATATTCTGCTTGCTTAGATGATACAGAGCAATGGCTCTATTTCAGAGATAAAGATGGCAAATTTGGACGTTTAGAAATCGCGAACCCAACGAATGTTCAGATTCTGAATACTGCCTGCGGAAATGTTGGATCCACTGAATATAGCTATATGGTATATAATAAAATAGAGAGCTGTTTCTACTTTACTGTTCAAAGCACTAATGGTGTGTACAAAGTTAGTAAAGATGGGAAAACAGTGACGGAATACGCTGGTTTTAATGGATTGGGAAAAGCGGATGGAAAACTGCTTGGCGAATCTTCCTTTACTTCACCCACCGGAATGTGCGTGGATAGTGAGGGTAATCTATACGTTGCAGATTCAAACTCAAATCTGATAAGAAAGATCAACCGTAGTACTGGTTATGTATCTACCATAGCAGGAATTGCAGGTGTTTTTGGAGGAGCCAATGGACTACCCCTTGCATCAACCTTTAATTATCCTTACTGTCTGACTATCGATAAAAACGATGTAATATTTATTGGCGAAAGCTGGGGAGTGACAATCCGTAAGCTTGCAATTGAGTAATGTTCAGATCTGCATTTGATTTAATTTATTAACAAGTTAAGCACAACAAAATTTATGAGAAAAATATTATATCTGGTTTTGATGTATGTCTTTACCATGTTTAATGCTGCGTTATATGCGCAGGATAGTGGTAAACTAACAATGTCGGGACAATTAATGGATGAGCAAGGTAAGGAGCTTATTGGCGTATCCATTTTTGTAAAAGGTAACACGAAGATTGGTACCTCATCAGATTCGGATGGAAGATTCCGTTTGGCAAATGTTCCTAAAGGGAGTACAATTGTTTTCTCCTTTATGGGGTTTGAGTCATTTGAACTCGCTGCAAATGAATCAAAAGATAAAATCAAGGTGGTACTGAAAGAAAATGTTAGCGATTTCGAAGAGGTTCAGGTGGTAAGTCTTGGTACACAACGTAAGATAACTACAACGGGGTCTATCAGCACTATTAACGTAAAGGATTTACAAGTTCCTGCAACTTCTCTGAGTAATATGCTTGGTGGAAGAGTGCCGGGTATTGTTGCTGTACAACGTAGTGGTGAGCCGGGAAGTAATTTTTCCGAATTCTGGGTTCGGGGAATCAGTACTTTCGGTGCGAGTGCTTCAGCCTTAATTTTGATTGATGGGGTAGAAGGAAATCTGGATAATATAGATCCTTCCGATATAGAAAGTTTCTCAGTTTTAAAAGATGCCTCGGCGACAGCCGTTTATGGTATCCGTGGAGCCAACGGTGTAGTTGTTGTTACCACTAAGAGAGGTAAGGCCGGTAATTTAAAATTGAATTTTAAAGCCAATTCTACCTTCACCAAATCGGCAAGGATGCCGCAATATGTAGAAGCTTATGATTACGCTTCACTGGCGAATGAAGCAAGGCTGGGGAGAGGGCAGGCTGCCATCTATAGTCCTGTAGAATTAGAGTTATTTAGAACTAATTTGGATCCGGATCTTTATCCGAATACAAATTGGAGGGATGTTATCCTAAAAGACGATACGCGTTACTCGCAATATAATTTAAACATTTCCGGAGGTGGTACTGCTGCCAGGTATTATATGAGTTTAGGTTATCTGAATCAGGAGGGTATTTTTAAGCAAGACAAGAATGTGAACCTATATGACGTAAATACCAATTACGATAAATATAATTTTAGAGCCAATATAGATGTAGACCTAACAAAAACGACCAAACTGGCCCTGAATCTTGATGATGCCATAGCGCTTCAAAACTCGCCTGCTTATGCTACTGATAATAAATTTCTTTGGGACACACAAGCTAATGTTACACCTGTAAGTATTCCGGTGAGATATTCCAATGGTCAGCTTGCTGCTTATGGCATTGGTGGCACAACGCCATCTCCCTACTACTTATTAAATTATACTGGATTTAGAAAGACCAATACTAATACTGTAAATGCTAAATTGAGTCTTGACCAGGATTTAAAATCTTTGACGCCCGGCTTAAGTGCCAGAGGGTTGTTCTCCTGGACTTATTATGGAAGTAATACCGCTAGCCACCCTAAAATGGGAGCCGAAGCATTCCAGGCTTCAGCAGTTTCGGGAAGGGCTAACGATGGAAAATTAATAACATCAAGAACAATTGCTTCCTCTGATGCCGGTTATGGGCAAGGCTCTTTAATTACCCGTCAAATGTATATAGAGGGACAAGTGAATTATAACCGCACATTTAATTCCGTACACAATTTTACAGGTCTCCTACATGTGTACAGACAGGAAGATATCACTTCTAGTCTTACTGCCTATAGCGATCCTTATATGAGTGTTATCCCGCTTAGAACACAAGCGCTTTCTGGTCGTTTAACCTATTCTTACAAAGACACCTATTTATTAGAAGGTAATGCTGGTTATTCCGGATCCGAAAACTTTAAACCAGGTGAGCAATATGGTTTTTTCCCTGCTCTATCTGCCGGATGGATCCCTACCCAATATGAATGGGTAAAAGAAAATATCAAGTTTGTAGATTATTTTAAAATCCGTGGATCATGGGGTAAAGTCGGGAACGCAAAAATTTTAAACTCCGATAACAGGTTGGTGCGTTTTCCATATCAAACTATCTTAACCTCAGGAGGTAACGATTGGGGAAATACCATTGTTGAAAGTAAGGTTGGAACAAGTGGATTAAAATGGCAAACCTCAACTAAATACGATTTAGGGTTGGACGTAAAATTCCTTAAAAGTAAATTTGATTTAACCGTGGATGCTTTCTTAACAAAAGCAGATGATATCTATCAGCAACGGGTATCAATACCAGACGAGGTAGGTGCAGCTCAAGCGCCATACCTCAATGTGGGCTCGATGAAAAGCTGGGGTATGGACGGTAATTTAACTTATTTTCAAAATCTGAGTAAGGATGTTTCCCTAACGGTTAAAGGTAATTTTACCTTTTCCAGAAATAGAGTTACACATTGGGAACAAAGTGGTTTAAACTTTCCTTACCAATCGTACAGCGATGTACCTTATGGTGTGCAAAGAGGCCTGGTTGCGTTAGGATTGTTTAAAGACAAAGCCGATATCGCAAATAGTCCGATACAAACTTTTATGGCCAACTATTTGCCTGGCGACATTAAATATAAAGACATTAACGGTGATGGTGTCATTAATACAGATGATGTTGTTCCCCTTAACTATTCCAATGTACCACGTGTAATTTATGGTTTGGCAACAGCGCTAACCTATAAAAAATGGACATTTAATGTGTTCTTTACCGGTCAGGATCAGGTTGGCTATTTTCTTGGTGGCGCAGGTTACTATCCGTTTTCAGGAGAATCAACCGGGAATGTGCTGAGTATCGTAGCTGATCCGGGCAACCGCTGGATTCCGGCCACAGTTTCAGGAAGTACGGCTACGGAGAATCCAAATGCACGTTTTCCCCGTTTAACCTATGGTGCAAATAATAACAATAATCAGGCTTCCACATTCTGGATGGCAGATGCATCTTTTCTGCGCTTAAAAAATGTTGAAGTATCTTATAAACTCGACAATAAATTCTTAAAACGTTATGGTATATCTTCAACTACATTTAGTATTGTTGGCGATAACCTTAAAGTTTGGGATAATGTTAAACTCTGGGACCCTGAACAGGCATCCAATAATGGAGCTGTATATCCGCTTCAAAGAATGTACACCCTGCAAATGTTTGTAACGTTTTAAACTAATTATTCAGATGAACACGAAACTTAAAATATTATTCGCAGTTATTATTTCCGGTGTGATAGGCACAGGATTAAGTTCCTGCAAAAAAGACTACCTTAATGTGGATGAGTATCTCTACGATATGACCAATATAGATAGTGTATTTGCTAACCAGGATAAATTACGGACTTACATTAATGGAATAGCCTCCTACCTTCCTGATGAAGAAAGATTGTGGACCAATTCATGGGCTCCTTTTCAGCAGGCAACCGACGAAAACTTTACTTCATGGAATGATGGAAGTCATGCAGGAATAAAACTCATGGTTAACGAAATTACGCCTTTTGCAGCCAACACCTATTTTAATAATTATGCTACCTGGTACAAAGGCATCCGTAAAGCAAATACTGTTATTGCAAGGATAGATGAAGCAAAAGGCCTGTCCATCACATCTAAGCGCCAATATTTAGGTGAAATGTATTTCTTTAAGGGATATTTCATGTACCTCCTTATCCAACAATACGGACCTGCTGTGATTCCTCCGGATGACTTGTCTGATTTGAATGATGATGGAGAGTCACTCTCACAAGAACGTAGCAGTTTTGATGATTGCGTGGCCTATATTGTAAAAAACATGGAGTTGGCAACAGGGTATCTGTCGGCAAATCAGGAGGCTTTAAGTGATATTTATCGTCCAACATCAGGCGCAGCGATGGCCACAATGTCACGCGTGCTACTCACTGCAGCAAGCCCGATGTTTAATGGCAACCGATCTTATGGCAATTGGTTGCGAAAAGATGGCACACCTTTTATATCCCAAACTTACAATAATGATAAATGGGGAAAAGCTGCTGCTGCCGCTAAACGTATTATGCAAACCGGTTTATACGAATTGTTTACCTATCCTAAAAGTACTGATACAGATCCTTTGGCACCAAATGTGCCAAGTGCAAATTATCCCAACGGTGCTGGAGGTATCGATCCTTACCGTTCTTATAAGTATAGTTTTATCGGAGAAATTCCCGCGAATGCCAATCGTGAAGTCATATGGTGTACAAATGTTAACCCACTAGGTAGTGGTTCTTCTTTAAACTTGTCTACTATTGCACTTTTGGGCGGTTGGAATGGTCTTAATCTAACACAAGATCTGGTGGATTCTTACAGAATGAAAGATGGAAATAGCATCAGCCGTTCAAGTACTGCTTATCCTTACCCTAGTAATTCTGAAGCCTATCTCTCCATTCCGGCAGCTAAAACCTATTCGGATGTCCAATTAACAGCCAATACCGCTCGGATGTACAACAATCGTGAGCCGCGCTTCTACGCAACAATTGGATTTAATCATTCGTATTGGAAAGGTACCTCTTACACTGGAAGCAGTCCCTATACCAATCTTGAAGTTACCTATTATTCCAATGGAAATGCTACCCCTACAATCAATAGTCCGAATGATTACAACCATACCGGCTATACTTGCATTAAGTACAATCACCACACCGATAATATACAAGCCTCATCAGCTATAAGGGCCAAGACATTTCCGATCTTTAGATATGCCGAAGTGTTGTTGAACTATGCTGAGGCGTTAAACGAAATGAACGGGTCGTATACTGATGCAGCTACAGGAACCGTAGTAACCAGAGACTTATCAGAAATACAAAATGCTTTTAACCGCGTAAGGTTTAGGGCAGGTATGCCGGGTTTATCTGCACAGGAACTGGCAAGTCAGGAAACAATAAGGGAAGCCATTAAGTTGGAGCGTAAAATAGAATTTGCCTGCGAAGGGCGCAGATACCACGATTTACGCCGTTGGCTTGATGCACCCGATGCTATGAGTAAACCTGTAGTTGGTATGAATGTGAAGGCAACAACAGGTCAGAAAGATTTGTTTTATACACGTACCACGCTTGTTGAACCTTTAACTACGCGGGTTTGGAGCTTTAAGATGTTTTTCTGGCCAATTCCGCTAAATTCCATGAATAAAAATTCCAAGCTGGTGCAAAATCCAAGTTGGTAGTAATTGAAATTAAAGAGATAATTGATTTGAGATGATAAATAATTTAAACTGATGAAGAAATTAAAATTTATATTATACTCGTTTATAACCCTTACTGTAGTGATTGGTGGTTGTAAGAAGAAAGATAATCCACTAGATAAAGAGCAGTATATCAAACAGGTTTATCTTGTGGGAGCAAATAGTTCCAATAACGAGGGACGGACAATAATAAAAGCGAATTATTTGAATGGGGCCGATGCTGAAGCTTCTTTCAATTTATCTGTGGCTACTGGCGGAAGCTTAAATATAGACAGAGATGTAACTGCAACTATTGCCGATGCAGGGCTCGCACAGATCACCAGATACAATAGCTTGTATTTATACAGGTCTACGGATATCAAGATTCGTAAACTAAATGATCTTTTTTATAGAATTCCGAGTAAAAATGTCTTGATCAAAGCAAATGAAGTAAATGGTACAACTCCCGTATACGTTAAAACGGCAGGTCTGCAACCAGATTCATTATATGCCTTTTCAGTAAAGATAGCCTCCGTATCGGAACCTGATTACATTTCAATACGAAAAACGGATACTGTATTGATGGTGTCTCTAAACCTTATTAATGCTTATTCAGATTATACTTACAAAGTGGTAGGTACCTATTATCCGCTTAATACTCCAACAAATGTTACATCTGTATCTCTTACTGCCAGACAACTAAAGGCCACAAATTACAATACGGTGCGTTTTTATCATTTGGATAATAAAGAAGAATATGCCAACATAGCTCCTTTTGGCGTTAAAATGCAGGTTGCCGTTGATAATACATTGACAATTAGTGCATGGGGAACACTGAATGTTACCGCCGGAGGTGGAACATATAACCCGGATACGAAAACATTTAATGCCTGGTATAATTACGTGGTCAGCGGGGTTACCTATCAGTTTACAGGAACATTTACGGCTACAGTACCACCAGCAGTTTAATGTCGTCGTAATGAAAAATATAGTCAATGAGAATCATTAAACCTGTTCAATTTCGTGGGCCCTATCAATAGGACCATAACCGAAACATTCACTATAACCTATCATTATAAGATGATCTAACGGTTCAGCTTTTAAGATTTAGTTAGCAACCATTAGCTGAATATTGTAAAGGGCATATAAAGTCGGAAACTTTATATGCCCTTTTTTATGAACCTATTTTTTGATTAAGATGAGGGTTGTATCTGGTAAAATTGGTTCATTCTCTACAACGGGATTCCGGTAATTTTACAGTATTGATCAGGGTTAAGGGGTGCTAATAAATAGCAAAAATGATTACGTTTTGATGATGAATTACTTTTGAATATTTAAACGTTCATTTGACGCTTTAAAAATTAAAAGAAGGGGTGAATCAACACATTTGTTACATAATTTAACAGTTTAGCCCCTTTATAATACCATATTACCCCCTGTTAAGATGGGTAGTTTAGTAGTTACTTTGTATTAATCAAGTATAAGGACTGGATAATGAGCGGTGCGGTAGGTAGCCAAAGACAGATAGATTTATGGTGTCAATGACTTTCATGTTTACCTTAAAAGGTTTACTTCACGGCTCAAATTAGTGCTTCTATAAGAAAACTAATCAACTAATAAATTCTTAAAAATGAGTCGAAATCCATTACAGATGCAAAGGTGCTTTTTAGTATTTCTCATTACCATATTTCTTTATGGTATTGGGGCACAAAAAGCAAATGCGCAAAGCAGCAAAGTAACAATCACGGGGCGTATTGCAGACAGTCAATCCAACACTATCCCTGGTGCAACAGTAAAAGAAAAGGGAACAGCTAATGTTACCATGAGTGATAATAATGGGGTTTACAAAATCTCCGTTTCCAAAGGGGCGGTGCTGGAGTTTGCTTTCATTGGTTACCAAACCAAAAGCATAGCTGTTGCAGACCAAACCCAGATTAACATCACTTTATCGGATGACGAGGCTAAAAGTTTAGATGACGTAGTGGTAGTAGGTTTCGGTAAACAAAAGAAGGTTAACCTAACCGGAGCGGTGGGTACGGTTGATGCCAAGGCTTTGGAAAGCCGTCCGGTTCAAAACGTAACCCAGGCACTTCAGGGTTTAATACCGGGATTAAATATCGGGCAGAATAATGGGTCTCTTGAAAGCACAGCAAGTATCAATATTCGTGGAACGGGCACTATCGGAAGTTCATCTTCAAGCCCTTTAATTTTGATTGATGGCATGGAGGGATCTTTGAATGCATTGAATCCACAAGATGTTGAAAGTATATCCGTTTTAAAGGATGCATCTGCTTCATCTATTTATGGTTCAAGAGCTGCTTTTGGCGTAATACTTGTAACGACAAAAAGAGGTAAAGCTGGGAAGGTTCAGGTAAATTATAATAACAGCTTTAGGATTACGAGTCCGGTTTTGTTACCTGAAATGATGGACTCTTACACCTTTGCACTTTATTTCAATGATGCTAGTGTAAATGGTGGTAATGCACCCCATTTTGATGCCGCTAAATTAAAGCGGATTAAAGATTTTCAGGACGGGAAAATCACTTCAACAATCATTCCGAGTCCAAATAATGCTTCACGCTGGGCTGATGGTTATGACTTCGGTAATGATAATAATGATTGGTATAAAGTGATGTACCGCGACAATAGCTTCTCCCAGGAGCACAACATTAGCTTAACCGGAGGAACTGAAGCGACTTCTTACTTTCTTTCTGGAAACTATCTGGATCAAACCGGAATGATGAAATTTAATCAGGATGGTTACAATCGTTATGGCGCCACTGTTAAAGTAAATACTAAAATAGCTGATCACTTAACTGCAAACTATAGTAATCGTTTTCTACGGGAAACCTATCATCGTCCCTCGGCACTAACAGATGGCTTTTACGAAGCAATAGGAAGGCAGGGATGGCCAACTTTACCATTATACGATCCTAATGGATATCTATATAGTTCACCATCTCCAGCATTAGAGATGGCAGAAGGGGGAGAGGATAATCAGGCGAAAGATTGGATGTATCAGCAAATTCAATTGGTATTTGAACCTGTTAAAGGCTGGAAGACTTTTGCAGAAGCCAACTACCGTACACAAACACAGTTCCGCCATTGGGATTCGCAACAAACCTATAATCATGATGTTAATGGTGTACCCTATTTATATAAGAGAACTTCAAATGTCTACGAATACGGATTTAAAGAAAACTACTTTAATACGAACATTTACTCTGAGTATTCAAAAAGCTTAGCTAAGCATAACTTCAAAATTATGGCTGGTTTCCAGTATGAGGATACCAGATATCGAGATTTTAGTGCCCAGCGAAATGGCATCATTGTTTCCGATATCGCCACCCTAAATACCACTTCCGGCCTTGATGCTGATGGTAAGGTAATTGCGCCTGTGGTTAATGGTCAATATCAGAATTGGGCTACAGCAGGCTTATTCAGCCGTTTAAATTACGACTATGACGGAATTTATTTATTAGAGGCAAACCTTCGCTATGATGGGTCATCGCGTTTTCGCTCCGATAAGCGTTGGGGATGGTTTCCTTCAGTATCGGCAGGGTGGAATATTGCCCGGGAGAATTTCTGGAAAGACCGGTTTGAGTTTGCCAATACTTTCAAGATACGGGCTTCTTATGGTAACTTAGGTAATCAGAATACGAACAATTGGTACCCTACCTATTTAACCATGCCAGTTGGTACTGCTAACGGTGTCTGGTTAATTGATGGTGGGAGGCCAAATACAGCTGGTGCACCTGGCATAGTAAGTTCTACTTTAACATGGGAAACCATTAAAAGTTATAACATTGGTTTAGATTTCGGGTTTCTGAAAAACAGATTGACGGGCTCATTTGACTGGTACAATCGTAAAACGCTAAACATGGTTGGCCCGGCTCCAGAGCTTCCTGTAATTCTTGGAACACCTGTTCCGCAGACCAATAACACAGATCTAAAATCATTGGGGTTCGAATTTGAAATCGGATGGAATGACCGTTTAAAAAATGGACTGGGCTATAATGTGAAATTCCTATTATCTGATTACCAAACAACCGTTACACGTTATCCAAACGCTACCATGTCGCTCAATACTTACAGAACCGGTCAGAAGCTTGGTGAGATATGGGGATATAGTACAATCGGAATTGCGAAAACTCAGGCAGAAATGAATGCCCATCTGGCAACACTAAGTAATGGTCAGTCTGTATTTGGCTCACAATGGGCTGCAGGTGATATCATGTATGCTGATTATAACAAGGATGGAAAACTAGATTGGGGAAGTTGGACACAGGGTGATTCCGGAGATGCACATCTGATTGGTAATAATACCCCACGTTACCGTGTAGGTTTAGATATCAATCTGGATTACAAAGGCTTCGACTTCAGGGCATTTTTCCAGGGTGTTTTAAAGCGGGATTACTGGCAAAGCAGCTACTTTTTCTGGGGAGCAACATCTGATAAATGGTGGTCGACAGGTTTAGTTCAACATGAGGATTATTTCAGGAACGATCCGAATAGTCCGCTTGGTTTAAACTTAGATTCTTATTATCCAAGACCAACATTCGGTTCAGGTAAAAACCAGCAAACCCAAACAGGATATCTACAGGATGCATCTTACATCAGATTGAAAAATATTCAGTTGGGCTATTCTTTGCCCAATAAGCTGATCAAAAAAATCGGCGCTCAGAAATTCAGGATTTTTGCTTCCGGGGAAAATTTAGTTACCTGGACAAATCTAGCTGAAATGTTTGATCCGGAAACGATTGATGGAGGAGCTAACGGAAGCGTATATCCGCTATCTAAAGTGCTTTCATTTGGTTTAAGTTTAACCTTTTAATCGAAAAACATGAATTTTTATAAAACTAGAATACATATTCGTTTAGCAGCTTTAGTTGCTACAATTCTTTTCTTTGGGGCTTGTAAAAAGGCATTAGATAAAGAACCTTTGTCAAACATTACCCCTGAGAAATATCTTCAGGAAGAAGGCCAGCTTGCTGCGTATGCTATCGCCCGATATCCTGATATTCTTCCTTCTCATGGAAACTGGTCATTTGGAACTTTTGGTACTGATGGAAACACCGACAATATGGTGATTCCTGCATTAGATAATAAGTTTATTCCAGGTTTATGGCGTGTAGAAGCAACCGGCGGAGACTGGAGTTTCACTAATATTTACCAAACAAATTATTTCCTTAATACAGTACTTCCTCGCTGGAAAGCAGGTCAAATTATTGGAAATGCCGATAACATTAAACAATACATTGGCGAAATTTATTTTTTGAGGGCATATGAATATTTTAAGAAGCTGCAAACCCTTGGAGATTTCCCCATAGTGAGAGGAGTGTATCCTGACGAAAAGGAAATTCTAACGCAAATTAGTAAAAGGCAACCCTGCAATGAAGTTGCAAGATTTATCATTTCCGATCTTGATTCTGCAGCTTTGCTTTTAAAAGCTTCTCCGGTATCATCAAAAAACAGAATCTCAAAGGAGTGTGCTCAACTATTGAAATCGCGTGTTGCCCTATTTGAAGGTACATGGCTAAAATATTTCAAAGGAACAGCTTTCGTGCCTAATGGACAGAACTGGCCTGGTAAAGCCAAAGATTATAATTCTAATTATCAATTTCCATCGGGAACTATTGAATCAGAAATCGAATACTTTTTAACTCAGGCCATGGCATCTGCGAAGGTTGTTGCTGACGCTATATCATTGGTTGCAAATACAGGTACCATTGAATCGCCAAATAATGAGAACCCTTATTTCAATATGTTCAGTGCTACTAACATGTCAGGTTATAGTGAGGTTTTATTATGGAGGCAATATGCTGCGGGATTAGTTACGCACAATGTACCGGTGTATGCCCAAGCGGGTAATTATGCCGTTGGATTATCAAGAAGTATGGTGGAGAGCTTCCTTATGGATAATGGCCTACCCATTTATGCTACAGGAAGTAATTACCAGGGTGACGATTACATTGCGGATGTAAGAAAAAACAGAGATGGAAGGTTAACTTTATTTTTGAAGGAACCTGGTCAAAAGAACGTATTATTAAATGCCGGTCAAGGTACACATGCAACGGCAATTGAACCTACCCCAAGGATTTATGAACCTGGTTATGAGCAGAAGTACACCACAGGTTATACCATTAGAAAAGGCTTAAGTTATGATGCTGCACAGGCAAATAACGGCCAGGGGTATACTGGCAGCATTACCTTTAGGGCCTCCGAAGCTTATCTCAATTATATTGAAGCGAGTTACGAAAAAAATGGACTGATTGATGCTGATGCAACCAGATACTGGCAGCAGCTAAGGGCGAGAGCAAAGGTGAATATTGATTTCCAACAAACGATATCTGCAACTGTGATGTCGAGAGAAACCCAGGATTGGGGTGCCTATTCAGCTAATGCACTGGTATCTCCAACGCTCTATAATATTCGCCGGGAAAGAAGGAGTGAGTTAATGGCTGAAGGGCTTCGCTCCATGGATTTAAAACGCTGGAGAGCTATGGATCAAATGATCACTACTCCTTATCATTTTGAAGGTTTCAAATTGTGGGGCCCGATGAGATCATGGTATACCGCTGCTCAGATCATTTATGGCGCGACCGATACCAAAGCAATTGTTTCGGATCCGGCATTGAGTCTGTATTTGAGGCCACAGGAAATTCGTTCAAATGCTGACTCGTATAAAGGGGCAAGATGGACGATGGCTCATTACCTTAGTCCTATTGCCACGCAGCATTTTAATATTACCTCAACAGGAGGCAATTTTGCAACTTCTCCTATTTATCAGAATCCAGGTTGGTCTACCGCAGGTGGCTCAATACCTACAGGACTTTAATATTTTCTGGCTGCAGGTTTTGTGAAACCTGTAGCCATTACAATTTTCTACACCATGAACCTTAAAAATTTTATTCCCCTCTCACTCCTTTCGTTATTGTTTATGCAGCCTCTCATGGCGCAGAAGAACGACTGGGAAAATCCTGCTTTAGTTGACCAGGGAAAGGAAAAACCGCATGTTGCCTTTATGCTTTTTGATAAGCAAAAAGATGTACTTGACGATGACTATACAAAATCTCCGTACTTTAAATCTTTAAACGGCAACTGGAAGTTCCTTTATGTAGATAAATATGCCGATAGAAGATTAGACTTTTATAAGCCTGAACTGGACGATAGTGGCTGGGCAAATTTAATTGTTCCATCGAACTGGGAGCTGAATGGTTTTGGTATTCCAATCTATACAAATATTACTTATCCACACCCAAAGAATCCACCCTTTATTGGCGAAAACAATCCGGTTGGAACTTACAGGAAAACATTTACGGTGCCCGAAAACTGGTCGGGTAAAGAAACGATAATTCATTTCGGATCAATTTCGGGTTGCGCCTTTATCTACGTAAATGGTAAAAAGGTAGGCATGACCAAGGCTTCTAAAACACCGGCAGAGTTCGATATTACCAACTTCTTAAAACCGGGCAATAACGTGCTGGCTGTTCAGGTTTTCCGCTGGTCGGATGGGAGTTACCTTGAGGATCAGGATTTCTGGCGGTTAAGTGGTATTGAGCGTAATGTATATCTGTATGCAATGCCGAAACAGACCATCTGGGATTTCTTTTTAAAGGGCGACTTAGATAAAACTTATACAGATGGCTTGTTCAGTGCGGATGTTGATATTCGCAAATTCGCCAAAAATGCGCCTTCAACAGGGGCTGTTACCGTTAGCTTGCTGGATAAAACCGGGAAAACCGTTTTCACTAGAAAGCAAACATTTAATAGTAATACAGATTCTATCCAAACCGTAAGAGTTGGCGGCACGATCAAAAATCCTTTAAAATGGAATGCTGAGCAGCCAAACCTATATGATTGTATCATCACTTTAGATGATGCAAAAGGAAAGCAGGTAAGTATAACCGGTGCAAAAGTCGGCTTCAGAAAAGTTGAAATTAAAGATGCTCAGCTTTTGATTAATGGCGTTGCTACGTATGTACACGGCGTTAACCGCCATGAACACGATGATGTAACAGGACACACCACTACTAAAGAACTGATGTTGAAAGATATCCGTTTAATGAAGGAGCTCAACATCAATGCTGTGCGCTTATCTCACTATCCTAACGATCCGCTATGGTATAAATTATGCGATGAATATGGTTTATATCTGGTGGATGAAGCGAACATTGAAACACATGGAATGGGGGCTGAATGGCAAAGCTGGTTCGATAAGGCTAAACATCCGGCATATATGCCGGAATGGGCTGCGGCACATGTGGATCGTACGGTGCGCATGGTGGAGCGGGATAAAAACCATGCTTCAATCATTATCTGGTCTTTAGGTAATGAATGCGGTAACGGTCCGGTTTTTCACGATAACTACAAATGGATTAAACAACGTGATAATAGCAGGCTGGTACAATTTGAGCAGGCTGGTGAAGACTGGAACACCGATATCGTATGCCCGATGTATCCAAGTATCGGTTCAATGAAGAAATATGCCAACGATGCTAGCAAAACCCGTCCATATATTATGTGTGAGTATGCCCATGCCATGGGAAACAGCAATGGTAATTTTCAGGAATATTTTGATATCATCAGAAGCAGTAAACACATGCAGGGTGGCTTCATCTGGGATTGGGTAGATCAGGGTATTAAAACTAAAGATGCCAATGGAAAAACTTTTTGGGCCTATGGTGGTGATTTAGGAGGGTTTTATTGGCAAAACGATGAGAATGGCGTTGCCGATGGAATGATCAGTTCGGATCGTATTCCAGATCCGGGAGCTTATGAAATCAAGAAAATATATCAGAATATTTTGTTTACTTCAGCTAAGGCTTCGAAGGGGAATGTTACGGTAGAAAACTTATTTGACTTTACTAATCTTGATCAGTATAGCTTCAAATGGGAACTGTTAAGCAATGGAAAAGTAATCAAAGAAGGAAACTTCGATGTAAACCTGGCGCCGCATAATAAAAAAGATATTAAGTTGAATCTTCCGATGTTTAAATCATTTGCCGGAACTGAATATCTCTTAAATATATATGCTTATACCAAAAAAGCTACTGCCATGCTTCCTGCGGGATTTGAAGTAGCAAAAGAGCAGTTTAACTATGCCGGTAATTTCTTTGCTAAAGAAACAAAATCTTCTGCAGATTTAAAGGTAAAAACAGAAGTGAACAAACTTTCTTTTACAAGTGGAGTGGTGAGTGGTGAGTTTGATACTAAAACCGGAAGATTTGTTCACTATAACATCAATAAAGGGAGAGATTTCAACCGATTCCCGGAACCATATTTCTGGCGGGCACCAACAGACAACGATTTTGGTAATAACATGCCTGAGCGATTAGGGATCTGGCGTTCGGCTCATGAAAGCCGCAAGCTCATTTCAGTTGACGTGGGAAAACAATCCGATAGCGGATTGGTAATCAAAGTAAATTATGTGCTGAATAGCGTTGCAGTTCCTTACGTGGTTAGTTACCAGATTAATAATGACGGATCGGTAAAGGTAAACGCTACTATGGATATGGCAGGAAGAGATTTGCCAGAACTTCCTCGTTTCGGCATGCGAACAGAGCTTCCCAAATGGTATGATCACCTCAAATACTATGGAAGAGGGCCTTATGAAAATTACAGTGACCGTAATTTTGCTTCGTTTATAGGTGTTTATGAGGATAAGGTAGAGAATCAGTATTATAAAGGATATATCCGTCCGCAGGAAAGTGGCAATAAAACGGATGTACGCTGGTTAAGCTTAACAGACGATAAAGGGAATGGAATAAAAATTGAGGGTAGTCAACCGCTTTCGTTTACGGCCATTAACCATTCTACTGAAGATTTGGATCCAGGTTTAACGAAAAAACAACAACATCCAACAGATTTACCTGTAAGAAATAATGTGTTTTTGAACATCGATCTGAAGCAACGAGGAGTTGGCGGTGATGACAGCTGGGGAGCCTATCCACACGCACAATATCGCTTAACAGATAAAAAATATACGTACAGTTATACTATTTCATTATTAGGCAATGCACAGGCAGAGGCAAAATAACATTCGCTTTCATTTCATCTTTATTAGTTTAGTTTTAGCATTACAATCCTGCGCCATCAAAAGGGCGCAGGTTGTAAATTCTGCGACTGACGGATACCAACTGGTTTGGGCTGATGAATTTGAGAAAGATGGAGTTCCGAACCCCGCCAACTGGACTTATGAGAAAGGTTTTGTGCGAAACCATGAATATCAATGGTACCAGCCAGAGAATGCTTTTTGTAAAGGTGGTTTTCTGGTGATTGAGGCCAGAAAGGAACAGAAGGCTAATCCGAACTTTGTTGCGGGGAGCCGTGACTGGCGTAAATCCAGAAAAGATATTGATTACACCTCAGCCTGCCTGATTACCCGTGGGCTCCAACATTTTCAGTATGGCCGTTTTGAAATGCGTGCGCGTATCAATATCAGTGATGGCCTTTGGCCTGCTTTTTGGACGCTGGGAGAGAAAGGGAGCTGGCCGGCCAATGGTGAGATTGATATTATGGAATATTACAAAGGTAAAATCCTGGCTAACATGGTCAGTACCGCTAAGGATGGCAAGCAAAAATGGTTTAGCAAAACTAAACCTGTAGCGGAGTTAGGAAGCGAAAAGTGGGCAAAGCAATTTCACGTTTGGCGTATGGATTGGGATGAGGAATCAATCAGTTTATTTGTTGACGATATTTTACTGAACAAGGTACAGCAGCGCGATCTCGATAACGACGACCGTGCTGGCTTGCATCCTTTTAAACAGAAGCATTATATTTTGCTGGATCTGGCCATCGGTGGTGATAATGGGGGTGACCCTACAAAGACAGATTTCCCTAATCGTTTTGAAATAGATTATGTACGGGTTTATCAGAAATAGGAAATTTGTGTCTTTCTGAGCATAGCTACAGCTTCGCTCTTCTTGCAGTCAGGGATGAACCAGCAGAAGCAATAACTACGAATGCAACGGATAAACATTCTTTCAGTGATAACCGTTCCTGCAAAAATACAAAAGCTGTAATAGAGGCAACTGCGGGTTCCAGGCTCATTAAAATACTAAAAGTCCGGGCTGGTAACTGTTTCAAAGCCCGGATTTCCAAGGTAAATGGGATGGCGCTGGAAAGTAAAGCAAGCGCCAGGCCCAAGGTAAGTAAATGGGGATTTAAGCGCGCCAGTCCACCGTCTAAAAATACAAACGGGATGATAAGCAATGAGGCAAATACCATTCCAATGGAAACGGCCTGGCCTCCACTCATAATTTTTGAGATCCGTCCACCAAGTACGATGTACGCCCCCCAAAATGCCGCCGCTAGCAAAGCCAGTAAAATTCCTATGGGATCCAGCCCATTATTGGTTAGGGGGGTAATTAAAACTATTCCTGTTGCAGCAAGCGCAACCCATAAAAAATCAACCAATTTCTTTGATCCGAATATTGCCACAACTAAGGGACCGATAAATTCCAGGGTAACGCCCAGGCCGATAGGAATACGGGCAATTGCCATGTAGAAAACCATATTCATGGCGCCCAGGCACAGACCATATAGGGTTACATATTTCCACTGTTTATGGCTCAGTTTCGATATGTTCGGCCTGAAAGCAATCAATAAAATTATGGCAGACAAACCGATCCGGAGGGATGCGGTAGCAATTGGTCCGATGCCTGGAAACAGACCTTTGGCTATGGCTGCTCCGCATTGCACACTCAAAATCGACAATAACACTGCCGGAATAGGAGGGATATTAAATCTGGTTTTCATTTGGGCTCGTTAAATGAGCGGCAAACTTACGCAAATCTAATTCCAGATTGCACAAAAAAGCGCAATGGGGTATCCATTACGCTTTAAAATTGTTTTTCACTTTTTAGCAGAACAATTCCTGTTCATCTCTATTCTCGGTAGGGATTTTCTTTAAAAAATCGTCAAATCCTGATCCGAGGTTATCAGAGTAAATGCCATAGGCATCCAGAATATATCCTATATTTTTTTCCTGATCCTCCACAAGGTACAGTACAGAATTGTCGGCAGGATCTGAATCACCTTCAAAACGATAAGTTTTCACAATCGTTAAATCTTCAGGTTTATAGATCTTGCTTAGCGTTTTGCTTTGCATCTTACCGTGATCGGTTAATTTTAACTCATTATCATTTCCTTTCAGCCTCAATTTCTCCAAAATCTGGCTCAAAGTGTTCATTGCAATTGGCTGTTCCATAGTTATATGATTTTATACTGAGTAAACAAGTGGTTTCTTAAATGGTTTTAATGTAGGTCATTAAATATCAAACCAAATGAGCATCAATGTGTTTGATATTAAACTAATTATAATCGTATGAAAAAATATCTTTTAATTTTAGCTGCTGCTGGCGTCACATTTCTTGGTGCATGTACAAAAGCGGATAAAGAGATTGCTACGGCAAACCTTGCGGAAACGGCTGACCCCACTAAATCTATTGGTACTGTTAAGTTTTACGAACTTAGCGATGGAAAAATAAAAATGGATCTGGAACTTAAGTTTGCGGCCAGGGCAGATAGCAACGTTGCTGTTCATTTTCATGAACATGGTGACTGCGGCGATATGGGCGAAAATACTCATGGGCACTGGAACCCAACAAAAGAGAACCATGGTAAATGGGGTTCAGCGGCCTACCATAGTGGCGACATCGGAAACATCATGCTCGACAATAAAGGTGAAGGAAAAATTTCTGTTACCACAGACCGGTGGAGTACTCAGGAGGGCGATATCAAAAATATTATTGGCCGTGGGATCATTGTTCATGGTGGAACAGATGATTATGTTACACAGCCAACGGGAAATTCAGGTCCGCGAGTTGGTTGCGGGGTAATTGAGGCCATAAAATAGATCGATTTAACATTGGAAAAAGGGCAGCTAAAATTTAGTTGCCCTTTTTTATGCAATTTCGTGTGGGTTGTCATCATCTCTAAAACACCTGAACATTATGGCAACTTTAAATGAATCTCAAGGCGGCAAGGCCGTTAAAGGGAGAACAAAAAAATCATCTCCACGTGTAGACCTGACAGCAATGGTGGATCTGATGTTTCTTCTTACTACATTTTTCATGCTCACGACTACATTAGGGCAATTAAATGCTGCAGACGTGGCCAAGCCTGTGGATTGCGATGACTGTAATGAACCTTATCCCGAATCAAGGACGATGACCATTTTGCTTGGTAAAAATAATCGTGCGGTATCTTACATTGGTTTGCCAGCCACGGCTAATATGAAAATTAGCGGGGTAGGGGAAATTGACCAGGAAATTAGGAAGTATAAAACTCTTGTTGCCAGTATCCAGGCCTCGAAACATCTGATTGTGATCATCAAGCCGACTAAACATTCGGTATTTAAAGATTTTGTGGACTTAGTTGATGAGATGAAGATTAACAACATTAAATCTTATACGATTGATGATAAAAATCTTCAGCCGCAGGAGGAAGCATTTTTAAAGGAAAAAGCGCTGTAACAGGTGTTGAATGGTTTTTTGATGCGAATAAAAAGAATAACAAACGCTGAAATTTCAATGAATAACTTGAATACAATTTCCCCGACTTGTTAATTTCGAGAAAATACGCCCCGGCAGTTATTTTAAGCTGTTTTTATTTTCTTTTCTAATTCGATTGAGGCATATGGATATGTTTAATACTACAAATCTATCACGGATATGGTTACATTCGTTTTAATGCCTGGCCAAGCGTGGGCCAAACTTGAAAAGCCCATCAACAGAGTAAGAACCTAAAAAGTCATAAAATTCCTATTATGAAAAGTTTAGGTTTAAAAAACCTTAACGTTCAAGAAATGAACACTACGGAAATGAGTCATGCTGATAAAATATTGTGATTGAAAAGGGGACGGTGATCGAACAGGGTAGGCATCAGGAGTTGAAATATAATTTGTGCTAATTAACAAACCTCAATCAAATGAAAAGGCCCTTCGGGTATTAACGAAAGGGCCTTAATTATTATAAGTTGAAAGATTAAATGCTGAAAGCGGTTTTAACTTGATCTACATAATCTAATTTCTCCCAGGTAAAGAGTTCTACGGTTACCGTTTTTTCTTCACCATTAGGAGTTCTGAAGGTTTTGTTAACGGTTTCAGGTGTACGGCCCATGTGTCCATAAGCTGCAGTTTCGCTGTAGATCGGATTTCTAAGCTTTAAGCGTTGCTCGATAAAATAAGGGCGCATATCGAAAACAGATTCCACAATTTTTGCGATTTCACCATCCGTTTTACCAACCTTTCCTGTTCCATAAGTATTTACATAGATACCCATTGGTTTTGCAACACCTATTGCATACGATACCTGAACAAGAATTTCTTCAGCAACGCCGGCAGCAACCAGGTTTTTTGCAATGTGGCGGGTGGCATAAGCTGCACTTCTGTCTACCTTACTTGGATCCTTACCTGAGAAAGCACCGCCACCATGTGCACCTTTACCTCCGTAAGTATCAACAATAATTTTTCTGCCTGTTAAACCGGTATCGCCGTGCGGTCCGCCAATTACAAATTTTCCGGTCGGGTTAATGTGGTATTGGATCTTATCGTTAAATAAGTGGGCATACTGCGGATTGTTTTTAATTATTCGTGGAATTAAGATATTTACTAAATCAGATTTGATTTTAGCAAGCATGGTAGCTTCCTCATCGAAATCATCATGTTGTGTAGAGATTACGATTGCGTCGATACGAACGGGTTTGTTATCATTGTTGTACTCAAGTGTTACCTGGCTTTTTGCATCAGGACGTAAGTATTTAATCTCATCATTCTCCCGTCTAAGAACAGCAAGTTCCTGCAATAATTTATGTGAAAGGTTTAATGCCAATGGCATATAGTCTTCAGTTTCGTTGGTCGCATAACCAAACATCATTCCCTGGTCGCCTGCACCTTGCTCTTCCTTGCTGCTTCTGTCTACACCCTGATTGATATCCTGCGATTGTTCATGAATTGCCGATAAAATGCCACAGGAGTTTGCTTCAAACATATACTCGCTTTTGGTGTAGCCAATTTTTTTGATTACATCACGTGCAATTTGCTGAACGTCCAGATAAGTTTTCGATTTCACTTCACCTGCTAAGATAACCTGACCAGTAGTAACCAGCGTTTCGCAAGCTACTTTCGATTCAGGATCGAATGCTAAAAAGTTGTCAATCAATGCATCCGAAATTTGATCGGCTATTTTATCTGGGTGCCCCTCAGAAACAGATTCTGATGTAAATAAATACGACATTTATTATATATTATTAGTGATTAATAAAATTATTGTAATTGCCAAACCCCTTATTGAAACAGGTAGTAAACGGGTTGAAAGGAGGTATTAGCAATTTTTTTAAGTGGTTGCAATCCGGTCCCGATGATTCGGGATAGCAAATCAATCCACTTTTAACGAATGCAAAATTAGCATATTTTCTTTATTTCAAAAATTATAGATTATTTTGTGCGTTCATTCTTACACTTTGCATACAAAGATCAATATCCTATTTATCATTAACCCCATCTCGGGTGGAAGGGGAAAGCAGGCTATTCCTGATTTCATTGATAAATATCTCGACAAAGAAAAATTTAGTCCGAATTTTGTTTTTACAGAATATCCCGGGCATGCGGGCGAACTGGCCGATGAGGCTTCGGTTAAAAACTTCGACGTTATCGTTGCTGCGGGAGGCGATGGTACGATAAATGAGGTGGCAACACAGGTTTTAAAGCACTACAAAATACTTGGTATTTTACCTCTGGGTTCAGGAAACGGACTGGCCCGCTTTTTAAAAATCCCCAATAATATTCGCTATGCCCTGAATATCATTAACAACTTCCACGTTGATCAGATTGATTCGGCCGAATTTAATGGTAAATGTTTTTTTAATCTTGCCGGTATAGGTTTTGATGCGCACCTAAGCGCTGTTTTCTCGAAAGATAAAAAAAGAGGCTTGTCCGGTTACGTAAAACTTGGGTTTCAGGAAGTATTTAATTACAAGCCCGAAAATTATGTCCTCAACATCGATGGTGTAACCATCAGACGGGAAGCCTTTGCGGTAAGCGTAGCCAATTCATCTCAGTATGGTAATAATGTTTACGTAGCACCGAATGCCTCGATAAAAGATGGTTTGCTGGATATATGCATTATCAAGCCCTTTCCAGTAATAAAACTGCCTGTTTTGGGTTATGTAATGTTAAGTGGAAAGGCTGAAACATCGGATATGATCGAGATTATAAAGGGTAAGAACATCACAATAACAAGAGAGAAAGCAGGCGCTGTACATGTTGATGGAGAACCTTTAGAAATGGGAGAAATCATCGAGGCATACATTAAACCGCTTTCATTAAATATTATCGTTCCATAAGCATAGCTTTTACGTTATGAAGCACAAAAAAAACAGTTTAAGTGATTTAGGTGGAATTATGTTTTCTACCAATCCGGATTTTGAATACGAAGAAGAAGTGGATAATACTACAACCTTACCAAATAACCAGCAGGATTTAAGGGTAATGCTCGATAAGAAGAACAGGGGCGGTAAAGCCGTGACACTTATTACTGGTTTCCGTGGGCGGTCAGAGGATCTGGATGTGCTGGGTAAAACGCTTAAAACCAAATGTGGGGTTGGCGGATCAGTGAAAGATGGCGAGATCATGATTCAGGGGGATGTAAGGGACAAGGTGATGGGAATTCTCCAGAAAGAGGGTTTTAAAGTAAAAAAGGCCGGAGGCTAAATTTACTTAGTGTATTTTTATTGATTTTAAATGTGTTAATAAATCAATTTATGTAGCTGATATTCAGTTGTTTTAATGTTAGTGTAATTGCTACAATATGTAAATTATTGTTGGTTTTTATTTGTTTTTTAGCTTTTTAAGGCGCTACATTTGTCTCACTAACTAACTTATTGTTATGAGCAAAAAGAAACTGCAAGCGCCGGATTTAGCTTACCTAAATCTTGGTGGAAATGTTGCTGTAAAGTACCAATTATCTCCTATGGAGCTAATTGATGAAGCGTTGTTGAACAAGGAGGGTATACTAGCCTCTTCGGGAGCTTTAGCGGTTGATACCGGAAAGTTTACCGGCCGTTCGCCCAAAGATAAATTCATTGTTGAAGATGCGGTTACTGCAGATTCGGTTTGGTGGGGCGATATCAACATTAAGTTGAGCCAGCAGCACTTTGAGGGCCTATTCGAAAGGATAACCGATTACCTTCGCGATCAGAAATTCTACGTGAGAGATTGCTTTGCCTGTGCACATCCGGATTATTCACTTTCATTGAGGGTAATCACCGAAACCGCTTATCAGAATCTTTTTGCAAATAACCTCTTTATCCGCCCTGAAAAGGAATCGCTGGGTTTTGTTCCGGAATGGACCGTTATTGCTGCTCCGGGCTTCAAAGCCATTCCTGCAATTGACGGTACGCGTCAGGAAAACTTCTCTGTTATTAATTTCACAAAGAAGATGATATTGATTGGTGGAACCGGTTATACAGGCGAAATTAAGAAAGGAATTTTTTCGGTATTAAACTTTATTCTCCCCATGTATAAAAATACTTTATCCATGCATTGCTCAGCTAATGTTGGTAAGAGCGGAGATACAGCTATATTTTTTGGTTTATCCGGGACAGGTAAAACCACCCTTTCGGCCGACCCGGAACGAATGCTTGTGGGCGACGATGAACATGGCTGGGCAGACGATGCTGTATTTAATTTCGAAGGCGGATGTTATGCTAAATGTGTTGATTTAACCATAGAGAAGGAACCGCAAATTTTTAATGCGATAAAATTCGGTGCACTGCTGGAAAATATTAATTTCATTCCTGGAACGAAAGATGTTGATTACAGCAATGTGGAGAAAACGGAGAATACCCGTGTGGCTTACCCGTTAGATTTTATAGACAATGCAGTTTTACCATCTGTAGCCGCAGCCCCTAAAAACATTTTCTTTCTTACCGCCGATGCCTTTGGTGTATTACCACCTATTTCAAGGTTAGATGTAGAACAGGCTATGTTTCATTTTATGAGTGGTTACACTGCGAAAGTGGCGGGCACCGAGACAGGAATTACCCAGCCTCAGGTTACTTTTTCAGCGTGCTTTGGCAAGGCCTTTTTACCGCTACATCCTACAAAGTATGCCGAACTGCTGGGGGAGAAAATGAGGAAAAACGATGTAAAGGTATGGTTGGTAAATACAGGATGGAGCGGGGGTGGTTATGGAGTTGGTTCACGTATAAAGCTAGGCTATACCCGGGCAATGATCGCCGCCGCGCTGAGTGGCGAGCTTGATCATCTTCACTATAAAAAGCACCATGTTTTTAATTTAATGATTCCTTTACATTGCCCTAACGTGCCGAAGGAAATTTTAGACCCCTCGAAAACATGGAACAGTGAAGAAGAATACTTCTTAAAAGCTTATGAGTTGCATAAGGCCTTTGCGGAGAATTTTACTCAATTTGAGAATGCCAAAGTATCAAAAAGATACGATGAAGCGTTAAAATTGTGTTAAAAGCACTTTAAAATGCATTTTTTGTGCTAAAAATTTGCAAATGGAATTTTTTTTAGTTTTTATTGTGAAAGAATTGCCTCCGGCTGAGGCAATTTTTTTGTTATATACACTAGTTGGTTACCGTAAACTAAATCTTAAGTAACGATTTGATTGTTTATCGATTTATTAATTTGTAATTTAAAATCAATTTATAAATTTGTTTTTCGCAACAATATCTGATGACAAACGTTGTGTGTAATACAAAAGAACAAAACAGCTAAAAATTAAAAACAAGAACTAAAACTAAAAATTAAAAAAAAATGGCAAACGCACCAAAACCAACAACTGTTAAAAAAGAGAGCTCGTCTAGTGCTTCAAATGTTTTCGCAACATTGGTTATTCCTATCTGCATCGTTATTGGATTTGTTATCTGGAAATTCGTATTAGGAGATCCTTCAAACTTTATCGATAACAACAACGAAAACTTACCATTACCAAACAACTATCCAGGTACAGCTTACAAAGGTGGTCCAATCGTAGCCGTTTTAATCGGTTTATTATTAACAACTATCGTTTTCTCTATTGAGCGTATTATCGTAATTGGTAAAGCGAGCGGTAAATCAAGCTTAGATACTTTTATCATTAAAGTAAAAGGATTATTAAATTCAGGTAACATCGAAGCTGCAAAAGCTGAGTGTGACAAACAACAAGGTTCAGTTGCTGCGGTAATTAAATCAGGTTTGAAAAAATATAGCGAAGTTGAAGCTGATTCTAACTTAGACGTTGAGCAATCTATCGTGGCTATCCAGAAAGAAGTTGAAGAAGCAACAGCTTTAGAAATGCCAATGTTAGAGCAAAACTTAACCATCATTGCTACTTTGGTATCAATTGGTACTTTGATTGGTTTATTGGGTACAGTAACAGGTATGATCCGTGCATTCGCCGGTTTGGCAAATTCTGGTGCTCCGGATCAGGCTGCATTAGCGGTAGGTATCTCTGAGGCGCTAATCAATACAATGACGGGTATCTCGGTATCAACTTTAGCGATCATTATGTACAACATCTTAACTTCTAAAATTGACAAGTTAACTTACGCTATCGATGAGGCTGGTTTCAGCATCGTTCAAACATACGCTAGTTCGCATAAATAAGAATTTTGAAAAAATTTTTACCGGCTTTATGGAAAACCGGAAAAAAGATCATCATTATTAAAAACTAGTAAAATATTATGCCTAGAATTAAAGTAAAAAGAACAAGTACGATAACAGATATGACGGCCATGTGCGACGTGGCGGCACTGTTGCTTACGTTCTTCATCTTAACTGCTACGGCAAGACAACCAGAACCCCTAGCTGTTGCTACCCCGTCCTCTACATATGAGTTCAAGGTGCCAGTAGAAAACAATGCAATATTAACCATTGGTCAGGGTAAAGTTTTCTTTGAAGTAGCAGGCCCAAAAGTAAGAGAAAGAACATTACAGCTTATGGGCGAACAGTATAAGTTGACATTTACACCAGAAGAGACTGTGAGATTCTCAGGAATCGGAAGCTTTGGTGTTCCTGTTCAAAGCCTGAAGCAATTAATTGCAATGAATGCGGGGGATAGGATGAAGCCAGGTGCACAACCAGGAATTCCTGCAGATTCAACCGACAACCAATTAAATGCCTGGGTACTTAATGCCCGTAAAGCAACAAAGGAAATCAACAATCAGGACATGCGCATCAGTATTAAAGGTGATGCTAAGGAAGAATATCCTGTGGTTAAAAAGATTATTGATATTCTTCAGAAACAAAGTGTTAACAAATTCTTGTTGGTAACCAACTCTGAAGCTAAAAAGAAATAAGAAATGGCAGAATTAAATACAGGCGGGAAGAAAGCCACCCCAAGGGTAGATATGACCCCGATGGTGGATCTCATGTTCTTACTGGTAACTTTCTTTATCTTAACAACAGTAATCTCTACGCCACAAGCTATGGATATTGCAAAGCCAGATAAGAATGAGAAGCTACCTGAGAACAGATTAGAACTTAAAGCGAGTAAAACGATGACCATCTTGTTGGGAAAAAACAACAAAGTGGCATGGTACATGGGAGTTGCAGGTGAAACAGCACCAACAATTGAATCTGTAGGTCAGGTAGGTGACGCAATTGTGAAAAATAGGAAGACCGCTGATGCATCAGGTGTAGCAGGTGATTTTGTTGTATTGGTTAAACCGACATCAGCATCAACCTTTCAGAATTTCGTAGATATGATGGACGAGTTGGAGATATTAAAGGTTAAAGTTCGTCAGATTGATGACGATAATATCCTTGATAATGAAAAACAAGCCATGAGAGATCAGGGAATTTTATAATCAATAAAAACCAGTAGTTATGTCGAAGTTAGATATATTAAGAAAAGAATGGCTTGAAGTGGTTTTTGATGGTAAAAACAAAAGCTATGGTGCTTACCAGTTGCGTAAAACCAACGGATCAAACACTACCCGAGCATTAATTATTGGATCTGTTTTATTTCTTGTATTATTTTTCTCTCCTAAAATCTATAGCCTTGTAAAAGGATCTATGGAACAAGAGGAAGAGCAGGTAAAAGCACAGGAAGTAATTTTAGCTCCACCACCACCGGTAAACCCGGAAACACCTCCGCCGCCACCGGTAGAGCCACCGCCACCAAAAGTGGATCAGGTAAAAATGCCACCTCCGATTGTAAAACCGGATATCGAGGTTCGTGATGAACCACCTACAGTAGAAAAACTGAAGGAAGCGGATCCAGGTCAACGTGATATTAAAGGTGATCCTACTGCTGATATTGTAATTAACGAGCCAGTGGGTGAAGGACCAAAAAGAGAAGCTGCAGTTGCTGTTGATGATAACCAGGTTTATGACTTCGTTAGTATTGAGAAACAACCAGAGTTTCCGGGAGGTTTACCTAAATTTTACAAATACCTGAGTGGTGCAATTAAATACCCACCAATGGCGCAGGAAAACAACGTTCAAGGTAAAGTATTTTTATCGTTCGTTGTGGAAAAAGATGGTAAACTAACTGATATTACTGTAACCCGTGGTTTGGGCAGTGGTACAGATGAAGAAGCTATCCGCGTACTAAAAGCGAGTCCACGCTGGAACCCAGGTATCCAGAACGGAAAGCCGGTAAGGGTAAAATATAACATCAACGTTAACTTTACATTGAACTAATTGTTAATGTTAAATTTTGATATTTTTAAGCAAAAATCGCCTAAACAGCGGTTTTTGCTCATTTTAGGCCTAGTCATGTTTGTTTTGTATCTCGTTATGGGGCTAGCATTCATGTTCTGGAAACCACTAGCGCTTCAGTTTAGCGTGATCCCAAACTGGGGAAGAATTGCAATAGGAATTTTTTTAATTATCTATGCTTTTGTTAGACTTATCAGCCTTGGAAGGCGTGACTAATCATTAATGAAAAAAATCCTCTTTATCTGCTGTATTTTCGCACTAGTTGCTTGTAAAAGAAAAAACAAGAGCAGCGAAATTAAGGAAACACGTACCAGTGGGACTTTAAAATTACTTGTTGACGAAAGTGTTAGCCCTATTGTGCAGCAACAGATTGATATTTTCAGTCTTGACTATCCACAGGCTACATTCAAAACGACCGTTAAACCTGAGGAAAAATTATTACCTGCTTTTTTGAATGATAGTATCAGGGTAATCGTATTGCCAAGGCTCTTAAGCAAGCAGGAGGAGAAATATTACAGTCAGCGAAAAATTAAAATAAACACTTCAAGATTTGCTATTGATGGCATTGCGCTAATTACAAACAAAGACAATATTGATAGTACAATTACCGTTAAAGAGGTTATAGATATTTTACAAGGTAAGAAATCAGATAAGAAATTGGTTTTTGATAACGCTTATTCCAGTACCTTTCAATATTTTAAAGACTTGGCTCATATCAGCCAATTTCCTGCCGGTGGCGTTTATTCCAAAAATTCGAGTAATGAAGTGATAAAGTTTATTGCAGAAGATAAAAATTTTATTGGTATTTTAGGCGTTAATTGGGTATCGGAACGGAACACAGAAATGGCTGCATCGCTGGCAAAGGTCAAAACTTTAGGGGTTAAGAATTTAAAAGGCCTGGTTGGTGATGATCAATTCTACAAGCCAACGCAAAACAACCTGATTAATGGCGTTTATCCCTTCTTAAGGAATATCAATATTATTGACTGCGAAGGCAGGGATGGTTTAGGCACAGGATTTGCAACATGGTTGAGAAGTCAGAGAGGTCAGTTAATTGTACTTAAATCTGGACTGGGGCCTCATAAGTTGATGCCTAGAGAGATTAATCTCACTAAGTAAAAATTAAAATAATTATAATTGAACCACGAAGTTATCTGAAGAGATACTTCATTTTTTTTAAACAAACAGAATATCCGATGAAAATTTTAAAGAAAGCAATAACCTTAAATGTAGGTTTGGTGTTGATGGGGACTGCAGTTTTTGCTCAGGATTTAAATGAAGCAAAAAAAGCCATTGACGCTGAACAGTACCAGAAAGCTTCATCAATGCTTAAATCATTGGTAAGCTCAAAAGCGAGTGATGGGGATAACTATTACAATCTTGGTTTAGTTTATCTAAAAACTGGCTACATCGATTCAGCGAGAGCTATATTTACGAAAGGGGTAGCGGCTGAACCGAAAAATAACCTGAACTTAATTGGTTTAGGTGAAGCAGACATGTTATCAAACGATCCAACCTCTGCAAAAACGAATTTTGATAAAGCAGTAGCTATCGCTCCGAAAGATTATAAAACCTATTTATATATCGGTAAAGCTTATTTAGCTCAGGACAAGCCAAGTGATGATGTATCTAAACCTGACTTCACTTCAGCTTTAGCTAACATTACAAAAGCTGATGAGCTGGATTCTAAAGACAAAGATGCTGAAGTATTTTTAGCTCAAGGTGATGCTTATGCATTGCAAAAGAAAAATTCTGAGGCATTAGGTCCGTACATGCGTGTTAATGATATTGATCCTAACAACAGAAGAGCAAAAACTCAAATTGGCCGGATGTACAAAGAGTCTAAAGCATTTGAAGAAGGTAAAAAAGAATTGGAAGATGTAATTGCTGCTGATGCAAATTACGGTCCAGCTTACCGTGAGTTAGGTGAATTATACTTGTTGTGGAGTAGTTTTGGGGTAAATAAAGAGAGAGCTGCAAAAGGGATTGAAAACTATAAAAAATATCTCGACCTAACTGACAAGTCACTCGAGTCTCAGCTACGTTACGCTCAGTTCTTATTTTATGCAAAAGATTATCCAACACTAGAGCAGGTAGCTACAAGTTTACAGGTTCCAGCTAATGATCCGAAAGGACTTGTTGTATTGCGGTTGAAAGGTTGGTCTGCTTATGAGAATAAAAACTATCCTCTGGCGCTTAAGAGCTTAGAAGAGTTTTTTGCTAAAGAGAAAGATCAAAATAAAATTCTTGGTTTGGATTACCTTTACTTAGGTAAAGCGCAATTAAAATCAGGACAGGATAGTTTAGCGCTTATCAACATTACTAAAGCCGTTGAAAAAGATTCAGCGAATACCGATGCACTAGCAGAAGTTGCGAAAGCTTATTTCGACGCGAAAAAATATGCAAAATCTGCGGAAGTTTATGACAAAGTGATTGCAGCTAATCCTAACGGAAAAGGTGTCTTATATAGCTATTTTTATGATGGTTTAGCTTATTATTTCGAATATGCAACACAATATTCTGCGAAGAAAAACCCATCAAAAGATCTATTGGTAAAAGCAGATACTGCGATTGCTAAAGTTGCGCAGCTGGCTCCTGAAACTACAGATGCTTATTTATACAGAGCACGTGTTAATAGCTTACTTGATGATGAAAAAGCACCTAAAGGTTTAATGGTTCCTCACTTTGAAGCGTTTATTGCGAAAGTAACAGCAAAACCTGAACTGGTAACTCCTAATGCTAAAAAGTTATCAGAAGCTTATGATAACCTAGGAGGTTTTTATTTCAATACTGATAAAGCTAAAGCAAAAGAGTATTTCGATAAAAGTGTAGCTGTTTACCCTACTGGTACATTCGCTGCTGCGAAGCTGAAAGAACTTTCTGCTCCTGCAACACCAGCAAAAGGAAAAGGTAAATAATCTTAAAGTTTAAATAATTTAGAAAAGGCAGAGTTTTGTTACTCTGCCTTTTTCTTTTACTTTTGCATCAGAAAATAGATATTATGCAAGCGACAAGTTCATCAGTAGATTTTTTACCCATTATATTTCAGGTATTAGTTGCTTTAGGTTTTGTGGTTACAACATTGGTGGCAACACACTTTTTGGGACCAAAACGTAAAACTGCAGATAAATTAGCAACCTTCGAGGCTGGGGTTAAATCAGTTGGTAATGCCCGCCAGCCGTTCTCCATTAAGTATTTTGTTGTTGCAATTTTGTTTGTATTGTTTGACGTGGAGGTAATTTTCATGTATCCATGGGCTGTAAATTTCAGGGCTCTGAAAATGGACGGTATGATTGAAATGTTCATTTTCATGGGAACACTTCTTTTAGGATTTATCTACGTAATCAAGAAAAAGGTCCTAGATTGGAATTAGTTTCTTTCAAAGACTCGCCGTTTTCGAATTAATTCTTCCACTGGAAAACTTTAGAATAACTGTCTTAACTTCTGGTGTATTTCTACACTTAGTTACAAGGCATTTAATTATTTAGAAAGGTTCTAAATCGAGTTCAGCTACTTTAATTGCCTTTTAAATATTGTAAATTTGTTGCTCATTCTTGAAAGGAATGAGCATTTTTCGTTTATAAACATGAGTGAAATTAATATAGTTGATGCGCCACCAGGAACCGAGGGACCTGGCTATTTCGCCACTTCTTTGGATAAGGTGATCGGGCTTGCACGATCAAATTCGTTATGGCCACTGCCATTTGCAACTTCATGTTGCGGTATCGAATTCATGGCAACAATGGGTTCTCACTACGATTTAGGGCGTTTTGGCGCTGAGCGTTTAAGCTTTTCTCCCCGTCAGGCCGATGTTTTAATGGTAATGGGCACTATCGCAAAGAAAATGGCTCCGGTATTAAAACAGGTGTACATCCAAATGGCTGAGCCACGCTGGGTGATGGCTGTAGGTGCCTGCGCAAGTAGTGGTGGTATTTTCGATACCTATTCTGTTTTGCAAGGTATTGATGAGGTTATTCCTGTGGATGTTTATGTTCCAGGTTGTCCGCCAAGACCTGAAGCTATTCTTGACGGTTTTCAGCGTATTCAGGATTTGGTTAAAAACGAATCTGGCAGAAGAAGAAACTCTGATTATTACAAAGATCTTTTAGGTCATTACGGCATTAAATAATGGAAGAAACGACGATAAATAATGACATACATGTTAAGCTGACTGAAAAGTTTGGCGAGAAAGTTACCGCTGTTTCTGAGCCTTATGGTTTACTGACTTTTGTAACCTATAAGGATGTTATCGTAAACGTGCTTTTTTATCTTAAGAATGAATTAAAGTTTAATTTCCTAACTGATATCACTGCAGTTCATTACCCTGGTAAAGATCATGGTATTGCTGTTGTTTACCATTTGAATAACATGGTTGAACGTGTAAGAATCAGAATTAAGGTCTTTATTTCTGAACAAGATCCAACTATTCCAACAGCTACAACAGTATGGAAAGGCGCTAACTGGATGGAACGCGAAACTTATGATTTATTTGGGGTTAAGTTTGAGGGGCATCCTGATTTACGACGTATTTTAAATATGGACGATTTGGGTGTTCACCCGATGTTAAAACAATATCCATTGGAAGACCCAAACAGAGTGGATAAAAAAGACGAATTTTTTGGAAGGTAAAACTATATGAATCATAACCATCCGGTATTTACAGATAATGACCCGCAAAGCGAGCTGGTAACCTTAAACTTAGGGCCAACACACCCTGCTACTCACGGCGTTTTTCAGAACGTTTTGCAGTTAGATGGGGAGCGTATTGTGAGCGGCGTTTCTACAATAGGGTATATTCACCGTGCTTTTGAAAAGATTGCCGAACATCGCCCATTTTACCAAATCACCCCTTTAACCGATCGTTTAAACTATTGCTCTTCGCCTATTAACAATATGGGGTGGCACATGACGGTTGAGAAGTTGCTAAATATTCAGATGCCTAAGCGTGTTGATTATCTTCGCGTAATCATTATGGAGCTTTCCCGAATCGCCGATCATATTATCTGTAATACGATCATTGGGCAGGATACAGGTGCAACTACGACTTTCCTATATCTTTTTCAGTTCCGTGAACATATTTACGAGATTTTCGAGGAGGTGTGTGGTGCTCGATTAACCACTAACATCGGCCGTATTGGTGGTTTCGAAAGAGATTTCAATGATATTGCCTTTACTAAAATTAATAAATTTTTAAAGGAATTTCCAATCGCGTTAAAGGAGTTTGAAAACCTTTTGACACGCAACCGGATTTTCATCGACAGAACTGCCGGTGTAGCTGAGGTAACTAAGGAAACGGCTCTGGAATATAGCTGGACTGGCCCGTTATTGCGTGCTACCGGTGTAGATTATGATGTCAGGGTAAGTGATCCATATTCTTCTTATCAGGATTTTGATTTTGAAGTACCTGTAGGAACCAGCGGGGATATTTATGACCGCTATCTTGTACGTAATGAGGAGATGTGGCAAAGTGTACGGATTATCGAGCAGGCAATGGTAAAACTGAAGACTGAGGAAAAGGGCATTTTTCATGCTGATGTTCCTGAGTTTTATCTTCCTCCAAAACAAGAGGTTTATAATAACATGGAAGCCTTGATTTATCACTTTAAAATTGTGATGGGGGAAATTGATGCACCAAAAGCAGAAGTTTATCATGCGGTAGAAGGCGGCAATGGTGAATTGGGTTTCTACCTGATTAATGACGGTGGACGTACCCCTTACCGCTTACACTTCCGCAGACCGAGTTTTGTGAATTACCAGATGTTTGCACCAATGAGCGAAGGCATGTTATTGTCTGATGCCATTATCAACATGAGTAGTATGAATATTATTGCAGGAGAATTAGATGCTTAAAGTAGAAGAACAAACACCTGTAACCTTTTCATCAGAATTGCTGGCCAAATTTGATGATATCAAAAGCCGTTATCCTGAGGGAAAACAAAAATCAGCTTTGCTGCCGTTACTACATTTGGTACAGGCAGAGTTTCTATGGGTTCCGACATCAGCTATGGACCAGGTTGCTGCATATTTGAATATTCAGCCAATCGAAGTTTATGAGGTAGCGACGTTTTATACCATGTACTTTTTGAAACCCCAAGGTAAATATGCTTTGGAGGTTTGCCGTACAGGACCTTGCTGCCTGGTTGGTGCTGAAAAGATATTGAGGCACCTGGAAACGAAGTTAGGCGTTAAAGAAGGTGAAGTTACTGCAGACGGTTTATTCAGCTTTAGAGGAGTTGAGTGTTTAGCTGCCTGTGGATTTGGTCCGGTTTTACAAATTAGTCCGGAGTACACTTTCTATGAAAACTTAACTACTGATAGCGTAGATAAATTGATTGAGGATCTCACATCTAAAAAATAATGAGTCGCAAATTATTACTTGAGCATATAAATGTACCTGGCATCAATACACTTGAGGTCTATCGCCAGAAAGGCGGGTACCGTGCTGTGGAGAAAGCACTTAAAACTTTAACACCTGAAGAGATTGTTGAAGAGGTTAAGAAGTCAGGCTTACGCGGTCGTGGTGGTGCGGGTTTCCCAACTGGAATGAAATGGAGCTTTTTGGCTAAACCTGAAGGTGTTGCACGATATCTGGTATGCAATGCTGATGAATCTGAGCCTGGCACTTTTAAAGACCGTTATTTGATGACATACATTCCACATGCATTAATTGAAGGAATGATAGTTTCGAGTTTTGCTTTGGGTGCGCATGTTTCATACATCTATGTGCGTGGTGAAATGATGCCTCAAATCCGTATTCTGGAGCGTGCAATTGCTGAAGCAAAAGCTGCCGGATGGTTAGGTAAAAATATTTTAGGATCAGGTTATGATCTGGAATTATATGTTCAGCCAGGTGGTGGTGCTTATATTTGCGGTGAAGAAACTGCATTGTTGGAGTCATTGGAAGGTAAGCGAGGCAATCCTCGGATCAAGCCACCATTTCCTGCTATTGCAGGTTTATATGGTTGTCCTACTGTAGTAAACAATGTTGAATCGATTGCTGCTGTAGTGCCAATTATCAACGATGGGGGTGATGAGTATGCTAAAATCGGTATTGGTAGAAGTACTGGTACCAAGTTAATATCTGCTTCTGGGAATCTGGTTAAACCAGGGGTTTATGAAATTGAGTTGGGTTTACCTGTTGAAGAGTTCATTTATTCTGATGAATACTGTGGTGGTATTGCAAATGGTAAACGCCTGAAAGCTACTGTTGCAGGTGGCTCATCGGTTCCGGTTTTACCAGCTAACTTAACACTAAAGTATGCGAATGGCGAACCTCGTTTGATGAGCTATGAATCACTGTCTGAGGGTGGATTTGCAACTGGAACCATGATGGGTTCTGGTGGATTTATCGCATTTGACGAAGACCAGTGTATTGTTCGCAATACCTGGAATTTTGCGCGTTTTTATCATCATGAAAGTTGTGGACAATGTTCTCCTTGCCGTGAAGGTACTGGCTGGATGGAAAAAATCCTGCATAAGATTGAGCATGGTCATGGTACAATGGACGACGTTGATTTGTTATGGGATGTGCAACGTAAAATAGAAGGTAATACCATTTGCCCGTTAGGTGACGCAGCGGCCTGGCCAGTAGCCAGTGCAATACGTCATTTCAGAGATGAATTTGAGTGGCACATTAAAGAGCCAGTAAAGAGTCAACAACAGAATTATGGTTTAGCAAATTATGCTACTCCAATTGAAAAAGCTCCGGTAACGGAAGAAAAATAGATTATCATTAACCATGAGTGAAAAAGTTAAGGTTACGATAGACGGGATAACAGTAGAGGTTGATAACGGTACAACCATCCTGAATGCTGCAAGGCAGATAGGTGGTGATATAGTTCCGCCAGCGATGTGCTATTATTCTAAGTTGGAAGGCAGTGGTGGTAAATGCCGTACCTGTATTGTTAAGGTAACAAAAGGTTCGGAAAAAGATCCACGGCCAATGCCAAAGCTGGTAGCATCATGCCGTACAACGGTGATGGATGGTATGGAGGTGTTGAATATCACTTCACCGGAAGTTTTAGAGGCACGTGCAGGTGTAGTAGAGATTCTGCTGATCAATCATCCGTTAGATTGCCCGGTTTGCGACCAGGCTGGTGAATGCGACCTGCAGAATCTGGGCTATGAGCACGGTTTACAAAAAACACGTTACGAGTTTGAGCGCCGTACTTTCGATCGTATCGATATAGGTGATAAAATCCAATTACACATGAACCGCTGTATTTTGTGTTACCGTTGTGTGTTTACAGCTGACCAGATTACAAATAAGCGTGTTCACGGTATCTTAAACCGTGGAGATCACTCTGAGATTTCTACTTACATTCAAACAGCCGTTGATAACGATTTTTCTGGAAACGTAATTGATGTATGTCCGGTTGGTGCATTAACCGATAAAACATTCCGTTTTAAAAACCGTGTGTGGTTTACTAAACCAGTAGATGCACACCGCAATTGCGATCACGAAAAATGCAACGGTAAAGTGACGCTTTGGTATAAAGGTGCAGATGTGATTCGTGTTACTGCACGTAAAGATCAGTTTGGCGAAGTTGAAGAATTCATTTGCAATACTTGCCGTTTTGATAAAAAAGCAACTGCTGACTGGACCATTGAACATCCAACACACATAGATGATACTTCTGTTATTGCATCTAACCACTACGAAACATTAAAACCGCTTCCTGTAATAAATCCAAATGCTGCATTGCAGGCTGCAAATGAAGTTGAATTTCATAAAACAGTTAAATACTAATGGATATAGCTTTTATCATTGAAAAATTTATACTGGTTGCTGTTATTTTCGGCATCAGTTTGGTAATAGCCATGTATTCTACCTATGCTGAGCGTAAGGTTGCAGCTTACCTTCAGGATCGTTTAGGTCCTGACAGAGCTGGTCCTTTTGGAATTTTGCAGCCTTTGGCTGATGGTGTGAAGATGTTCATGAAGGAGGAAATCATTCCTACAACTTCCAACAAGTGGTTGTTCATCATTGGGCCTGGTTTGGCATTATTATGTGCTTGTATCGGAACCGCGGTGATTCCATGGGGAAGTCCAATGGAGATTGGTGGTAAAATTGTTCCGTTACAGGTTACTGATATCAACGTTGGTGTGTTATATATCTTCGGCGTAGTTTCATTAGGCGTGTATGGTGTAATGATCGGTGGCTGGGCATCCAACAATAAGTATTCTTTATTGAGTGCTATCCGTGCGGCCTCACAAAATATCAGTTATGAGATTGCGATGGGATTATCCATTATCGCATTGCTTTTAATGACTAATACCCTGAGTTTAAAAGAAATTGTAAATCAACAACATGGCTGGCACTGGAACGTGTTGTATCAGCCGCTTGGTTTTATCATCTTCATGGTATGCTCATTCGCAGAAACCAACCGTGCGCCCTTTGATTTACCAGAGTGTGAAACGGAATTGATTGGTGGATACCATACAGAATATTCTTCAATGAAACTGGGTTTTTACCTTTTTGCTGAATACATCAACATGTTTGTTTCATCGGCGGTAATGGCTACACTATATTTCGGTGGGTATAATTATCCTGGAATGGATTACATGGCTACTTTACTGGGTCCAACATGGGCACCTTTATTTGGTACAGCCATTCTATTTGCGAAAATATTTTTCTTCATCTTTTTCTTCATGTGGGTTCGCTGGACAATTCCTCGTTTCCGTTATGATCAGCTGATGAATTTGGGCTGGAAAGGCTTAATACCTTTAGCCATTGCCAATATTATAATAACCGGAGTTGTGATTGCGATTATCGAGAAGTTTTAACTATGGAATCATTAAGTAATAAGAAAAAAGTACTGGAACAAAAGCCTTTGAGCTTTATGGAGCGTATGTACCTGCCTGCCATTGCTAAAGGTATGGGAATTACTATAAGTCACTTATTCAAAAAAGAGGCTACGGTAAGATATCCGGAAGTTGAACGTGAGTTTTCAACCAACTTCAGGGGAATGCATTCGCTAAAGCGTGATGAAAATGGCAAAGAGCGTTGTACAGCTTGTGGCTTATGTGCATTATCTTGCCCGGCAGAGGCCATTACCATGATTGCGGCAGAACGCAAACCAGAAGAGAAGGATTTATACCGTGAAGAAAAATATGCTGCTACATATGAAATTAACATGCTTCGCTGTATTTTTTGTGGCTTATGTGAAGAAGCCTGCCCTAAAGAAGCAATTTATTTAGATGGGCCAATTGTACCAGCTGATTATTTACGTAAGGATTTTATTTACGGAAAAGATAAACTGGTAGAAGCTCCACTGGAGATGAAAAAATAGTTTTACACAATACGTTATTGCGAGGAACGAAGCAATCCTAAAGCAATGACAATAAAAATGAGATTGCTTCGTGCCTCGCAATGACGGGGAATACAAACAAAAAACAAATTAATGAGTACACAAGTATTCTATTTCGTAGCCACATTAAGTATCCTTTTTTCGCTTTTGGTGATTTTTGCAAAAAATCCCATTCATAGCGTATTGTACTTAATTCTTACCTTTTTTACATTCACTGTACACTATGTACTGCTGAATGCTCAGTTTTTAGCTGTTGTAAACTTTATCGTTTACATGGGTGCCATTATGGTATTATTCTTATTTGTATTGATGTTACTCAACCTAAATAAGGAAACTGAGCCGGTAAAATCGCCCCTTATCAAAATTGTTGGTGTTATAGCCGGATGCTGTTTAATTGTAACCCTAATTGGTTCATTTAAAGCGGCTACCATTACAAGCCCGTTAATCCTGAAAAATCCAGGTTTAGGTTTGGTGGAGAATTTAGGAAAAGAATTATTTGGCCCTTTCTTATTACCGTTTGAATTATCATCTCTGTTACTGTTGGCAGCAATGGTTGGAGCAGTTTTATTATCTAAAAGAGATGAGGTAGAAGCATAATGGAAAATTTAACTACACAAATGGCAGGCGTACCGCTAAATCACTACATCTATTTATGTGCAATTATTTTCACAATCGGTGTAATTGGCGTATTGACCCGTAGAAATGCAATCGTAATTTTTATGTCGGTTGAGTTGATGTTGAACGCAGTGAACCTGCTTTTAACAGCCTTTTCAGTACACAGCAACGATCCATCGGGACAGGTATTCGTATTTTTTATTATGGCACTTGCTGCTGCGGAGGTTGCTGTGGGGTTAGCCATCATAGTAATGGTTTACCGAAATACGAAATCGATAGATATTAATGTTTTAAATCGCCTTAAGTGGTAAATATATATTAAGAATGAGCATAGAACAATTGATTTGGTTGGTTCCGTTACTCCCTTTTTTAGGATTTGTAATTAATGGACTGGGCAGAAAATCTTTATCTAAAGGACTTGTTGGAATGATTGGGAGTGGAGTAATCCTCGCATCGTTCATTATCAGTGTAGTTATTTTCTTTAGTTTACAGGGCGATACACAAAAATCTCACGAAGTATTTTTATTTGACTGGATTAGTGCCGGAGCACTCCATATTCCTTTATCATTCCTTGTTGATCCCTTAAGCGCTATTATGCTTTTGATCATTACAGGTATCGGATTTTTAATCCACCTGTATTCTACCAGCTATATGCACGATGATGAAGGTTTCGGAAAGTTTTTCGCTTACTTGAACCTATTTGTATTCTTCATGCTTTTATTGGTTTTGGGATCGAACTACATTGTGGTGTTTATCGGTTGGGAAGGCGTTGGTTTGTGTTCATACCTGTTAATCGGGTTCTGGTATACCAATACTGCATATGCATCGGCTGCTAAAAAAGCTTTTGTAATGAACCGTATCGGGGACCTTGGCTTCCTGTTGGGCGTATTTTTGATTTTCAGCACTTTTGGCAGTGTTGAATTTGCTAAAGTTTTCCCTCAGGCGGCAACGATGCTGCCGGGCCAGAATACATTATTTCTGATTACAGTATTACTATTTATAGGCGCCTGCGGTAAATCGGCTCAACTGCCATTATTTACCTGGTTACCTGATGCGATGGCCGGACCTACACCAGTATCTGCATTGATTCACGCAGCGACAATGGTAACTGCAGGTATCTATATGATTGCACGTTCAAGTGTATTATTTGATTTAGCTCCGCTTACGCAACACATCATTGCAATTGTGGGTATCACTACGGCGCTGGTTGCAGCGATTATTGCATTGACCCAAACGGATATTAAAAAAGTACTGGCTTATTCTACTGTTTCTCAATTGGGATATATGTTTTTAGGATTAGGCGTTGGTGCTTATACTGGTTCTTTTTTCCATGTACTGACTCACGCATTCTTTAAAGCTTTGTTGTTTTTAGGTGCCGGTTCGGTGATTCATGCGATGCACCATGAGCAGGATATGCGCCACATGGGTGGATTGAGAAAGAAACTTCCGGTAACTTTTCTAACCATGATGATCGGTACGATTGCTATTGCAGGCTTGCCGCCATTTTCAGGATTCTTTTCGAAAGACGAGATCTTAGCTAATGCTTATCAGGCTAGTCCGATTCTTTGGGGAGTTGGCGTGTTGACGGCTTTCCTGACCTCATTCTACATGTTCAGAATGATGTTCCTGACTTTCTCAGGTAAATATAGAGGAACACACCACGAAGAGAGTCATGTGCACGAGTCGCCAACAGCGATGACGCTCCCTTTAATTATCCTTGCAGTTTTAGCTGCAATTGGCGGGGCCATTAACATTCCACACGTTTTCGGTGGAAACGAATGGTTAGCACATTGGTTAAGCGGAGCAGGGGTTGCGCAACACGAGTTAGAATTAAGTCATGCTACAGAATACACTTTAATGGGTATTTCAGTAGTAGCTGCAATTGTGGCTTTACTCTATGCATATATCAGATATGTAAAGGGTGCACGTGTACCGGTTGCTGATGAAGCGCCACGCTCACCATTGGCGAAATTATCATACAATAAATTTTACCTGGATGAGATTTATGATTTTATCATCACCAAGCCTTTAGATGCTTTTTCGAGATTCTTTTACAGAATTATTGATACTAAATTCATCGATGGAATTGTAAACGGATTAGGATGGAGTACCAATGAGGCCAGTAAAGGTGTTCGTTTATTACAAAGCGGAAATGTTGGTTTCTACATATTTATGATGGTATTTGGTATCATCGCATTGCTTGCATATACATTTTATTACATATAAAAAGGGTTCAAAATTATATAATGGAACAACTTTTACTACTTATATTTCTTCCCCTGGCAGGTGCTATTATTACGGCATTTTCGGGTAAGTCGGCCAAAATAATTTCAACTGTATTCTCGGTTGCTTCTTTATTGCTGGCTTTGTTTATCGCTTGTCACTTCATTCCGAATGCCAGCACACAGTTTGAAGCCAACTTACCATGGATTGCTGATCTTGGGATCCGTTTCCATGCAGGAATTGACGGCATTAGCATGTTAGTGGTGTTGTTAACTAACTTATTAATTCCGATTATCATCTTGTCCAGCTATAAGCATGATTATCAGCATCCGTCAGCATTTTATGCACTAGTGCTATTCATGCAAACCGGATTGTTATTGGTATTTACAGCATTGGATGCTTTTCTATTCTACATTGGCTGGGAAGCTGCATTGATTCCAATTTATTTCATCTGTGCTTTCTGGGGTGGTAAAGACAGAATCCGCATCAATATGAAATTCTTTGTATACACGATTGCAGGTTCATTGTTCATGTTAATGGGTATCATTTATCTGTACCTACAAAATCCTGCTCATAATTTCGACATTCAGGCTTTTTATGCTTTAAATTTAGACAACGCACAACAAGGCTGGATTTTCTGGGCTTTCTTTATTGCATTTGCAATTAAAATGCCGATTTTTCCCTTCCACACCTGGCAGCCTGATACCTATACGGCAGCCCCTACTCAGGGAACAATGCTATTATCCGGCATTATGCTGAAAATGGGTATATACGGCGTAATCAGGTGGTTATTGCCAATCGTACCGGCAGGTGTTCAGGATTGGAAGTGTTTAGCCATGATACTTTCAATTGTTGGTATTGTTTACGCATCCATTATTGCCTTCACACAAAAAGATGCCAAGCGCTTGGTTGCCTACTCATCAATTGCCCACGTTGGATTAATTGCAGCGGGTATTTTTGCTTTAAACCAGCAAGGCTTGCAGGGCGCCATGGTTCAGATGTTAAGTCATGGGATTAATGTGGTGGGATTATTCTTTGTGCTGGATATCATTTTCTCCAGAGTTAAAACCAATAAGATTGAAGAATTAGGTGGTATTGCCAAAGTTGCACCTCAATTAGCTATTACCTTCATGATCATTGTTTTAGGAACCGTTGCTTTACCGGGTACGAATGGCTTTATCGGTGAGTTCTTATTATTAATGGGCGTTTATCAATACGGAGTCTGGGCGGCGGCGATTGCCGGATTAACCATTATTTTTGGGGCAGTATATATGTTGCGTACCTACCAGAATGTAATGCTTGGCAAAACCAATTCGCTTACCATCAATTTCACAGATATCCAGGGAACAGAAAAATTGGTTCTTTATATTATATGTGCATTAATCATTGTACTTGGAGTTTATCCAAAACCATTATTGCACTTAACAGAGGCATCTGTACAACATTTATTAGAACAGGTAAATCAAAAATTAACATCAGTAAAATAAGCAATGAATATTATAATAACTATTAGTATAACCGCTTTCATTGTGCTTTATGCAGGTTTGTTTAAAGCAAATAAAGCATTATTACCACTTACCGTTGTTGGCTTACTTACTGCATTAGGATTTACTTTTAGTGCATGGAATGGCAATGCTGTTCATTTCGGAATGATGCAGACTGATAATTTTGCTCTGGCATTTTCGGGTGTTTGTATTGTTGGAACACTTTTAATTTTCTTGTTGACACAAAACTACTTTAATTCCAAAAGTGAGAATATTGCTGAATACTATACACTGATTCTTTTTGCACTGGCTGGAATGATTATGATGGTATCTTATAAGAACATGGCGATGTTATTTGTAGGATTGGAAATCATGTCGGTAAGTTTATATATCCTAGCGGGTATTCGTAAAAAGGATTTTGCCTCTAATGAAGCATCACTTAAGTATTTTTTGATGGGTGCCTTCTCTACGGGTTTTCTCTTATTCGGGATCACCTTAATTTATGGTGCTACGGGATCATTCGATCTGGATAAAATTCAAAGTTACCTGGTGGATAATAGTACCTCAATTTCGCCGATCTTTTACCCTGGCGTAATCCTGATGATGATTGGTTTGTGTTTTAAAGTTGGTGCTGCTCCTTTTCACTTCTGGACTCCGGATGTTTATGAAGGTGCGCCTACATTAATTACCACCTTCATGAGTACAGTTGTCAAAACTGCTGGATTTGCCGCTTTCTTAAGATTATTTGGTGATGCTTTCAAACCACTTCATGATTTCTGGGTTCAGCCATTAATTGTAATTGTGTGCCTTACACTATTTATTGGTAACGTTACTGCCTTGTTTCAAAAAAACTTCAAAAGAATGCTTGCGTATTCGAGTATTTCTCATGCTGGTTATTTGTTATTTTCATTAGTGGTAGTCAGTGCACAATCTCAGAATAATGTGCTGGTATATGCTGCTGCTTACACATTCGCCTCAATTATTGCTTTTGCCGTATTAATCTTAGTTAAGCAGAAAACGGGCAGTGACAGTTTTGAGAGTTTTAATGGTTTAGGAAAGAAAAATCCTCTGGTGGCACTGGCCTTAACTGTTGCCATGCTCTCGTTAGCAGGTATACCTCTAACGGCAGGTTTCATTGGTAAATACCTGATGTTTCTAAATGTGATGGGCGAGTACCAGACACTATTGGTTGCCTTTGCGATACTAAATGCGCTGGTTGGTTTCTACTATTACTTTAAGGTTATTGTGGCTGTATGGTTCAGAGATGGAGGAGAAACAGAGCTTTCTACACCAGGGCAATACAAAATTGTTTTACTCGTTTCGGTAGCAATTACGCTGATTTTAGGTATTTATCCGGCAATTATTTTAAACCTGATATAGGTATACACTTGTTAGATAATTATTTGTAGTTTTACGAATAATTAAATATGCACGATTTTTGGACTAACCTTCAGCATCTTATTTCTCCCGAAAAGCTATTGAGGGAAGGTGGTTTCTATCTGGTCGTGTTCGTGATCTTTGCGGAGACAGGGCTTTTCTTTGGATTTTTTCTTCCGGGAGATTATCTTCTGTTTTTGGCTGGCATGTTTGTGGCAACAGGAAAGCTCGATGTAAATATCGCCCTTCTGCTTGCCGGATTATGCGTTGCAGCAATATCAGGAAACTTTACCGGCTATTGGTTTGGTAGACGGACTGGTCCGTTATTGTATACCAGGAAGGATAGTTTCTTCTTTAAAAAACGTTATCTTAAAGCTGCAGAAGCTTATTACAACAAACAAGGCGCATTTGCTTTGATTATGGGGCGTTTTGTACCAATTGTAAGAACGTTTGCACCGATTTTTGCTGGTGTAGTTAAATTAGATTTCAAACGATTTGCTTTCTACAATGTTGTAGGGGGAGTACTTTGGATCTGTTCATTAACTTTACTTGGCTATTTTTTAGGCCGAAGATTTGAAAAGCAAATTAACGATTACTTATTATATATTATTATTGGCTTTATCCTTATCACAACTATCCCTTTATTGATTACCTTTGTAAAAAGTAAAGTTAACAGCTCTGAAGAGGAAAAGACAGATTTAAATTAAAAATGATAAAAGACGATCACCACGCATGGCATAGCGTATCACCTGGTAGCAACTTACCAGAAACGGTTAATGCAATTATTGAAATTCCAAAAGGATCAAAAGCAAAATACGAGATAGATAAGGAATCTGGTTTAATTAAGTTAGACAGGGTTCTTTTCTCATCAGTAATGTATCCTGCAAACTATGGTTTTATTCCGCAAACTTATTGCGATGATAAAGACCCGTTAGACATCCTGGTACTTTGTTCTGTTGATGTTTACCCTATGACATTGATCGAAGCAAAAGTTGTTGGCGTAATGCACATGGTTGACAATGGTGAGCAGGATGATAAAATCATTGCTGTAGCCGCTCACGACATGTCAGTTAACTACATCAACGATTTGGATGAATTGCCACCGCACCAGATGAAAGAAATTGTACGTTTCTTTCAGGATTATAAAGCATTGGAAGGTAAAAACGTAACGATTGAACACTTACTTGGTGTTCGCTATGCTCACAAGGTTATTAAAGAGAGTATAGAACTTTATAATACAACATTTAGAGAATTAGCTTAATGGATTTACCCACGGTCTGTTTACTGTCGAATTTTGAACTGAGTACAATTCTGCCACAAAGTACCCTTTTGGTTGCTATACAAGATACCGACACAGAAGGAATTGGCTGGCGTTTATTTCTCGCATTATTTTTGGTGTTATTAAACGGATTTTTTGTTGCGGCAGAGTTTGCAATTGTAAAAGTCCGGGCATCGCAAATTGAAATTAAAGCAAAAACAGGAAGTCGTGTAGGTAGAATGGCCAAGTCTATCATCCATAATCTGGATGGTTATCTGGCAGCTACACAGTTGGGCATAACACTTGCTTCGCTTGGCTTAGGTTGGGTTGGTGAAGGTGTTATGCACACTATTTTTAAAAATCTTTTTGACAGCTTACAATGGGGCTTAAGTGATGCGACTATTCATACGGCCTCTACAATTGTTGCCTTCTCGCTAATTACAATTATGCACATTGTATTTGGTGAACTGGCGCCTAAGTCGTTCGCTATTCAGCGCCCTGTAGCTACAACGTTATTCATTGCTATTCCCTTACAGCTTTTTTATGTTGTATTCCGGCCTGCAATCTGGACATTAAATAGTCTTGCGGCTATTATTCTGAAACCTTTTGGCATCGATACCTCTGCAGGCCATGAGTCCATTCACAGTACCGAAGAATTACAATACCTGCTCGATCAGGGTAAAGAAAGCGGAGCACTCGATAATAATGAGCATGAGCTGATCAAAAATGTATTTGATTTTAATGAGCGTGTAGTTAAGAATATTATGGTTCCGAGAACCAAAATCTCGGGTATTGAGCTAACCTCTCCTAAAGAGGAAGTGATCGACATTATCATCAAGGAAGGATATTCCAGGCTTCCTGTTTACGATGATGTAATGGATAAAATTGTGGGTATCATCCATGCAAAAGATGTGTTGCCTTTAGTGGCCGCAGGTAATCAGGTATGGACCTTAAACGATATCATACGCAAACCATATTTTGTTACTGAAACCAAAAAGATTAACGATTTGATGAGTGAGCTGCAAAGTAACCGTATTCAGATTGCCATCGTATTGGATGAATTCGGTGGTACAGCCGGTATGGTAACTTTAGAAGATATAGTGGAAGAGCTGGTTGGTGAAATTCAGGATGAGTATGATGAGGAAAAACCATTGGTTGAAAAGGTTTCAGACACTGAATTTATTGTAAATGCATTTGCAACGGTTTATGATGTAAATGAATATTTACCACATGATTTACCAGAAGACGAAGACTTCGATACTGTTGGTGGTTTGGTATCTCACGTTTTTGAACGGATTCCCGAGGTCGGCGAAAGCAATGAATCTTACGGGTATTTGTTTACGATTTTGAAAAAGACGGAGCAGAATATTGAAACCATCAAATTAGAACTGGTTATTAATAAAGAAGATCAGGTTGATAATCACTAATTTCAACTATGCATATTTTCTACACACCTGACATTACACAAGGTACCTATACGCTTAGTGAAGAGGAGAGTAAGCATTGTGTTCGCGTTTTGCGCTTAGGTGTTGGTGCAGTGGTTAATCTGGTTGATGGGAAAGGTGGTTTCTACACTGCAGAAATTACTTCTGATAATCCCAAAAAAGTAGGATTGCTGATTACCGACGTGAAGCTTGAGTTTCATAAACGTAATCACCATCTGCATATAGCTGTAGCACCCACTAAAAATATCGATCGCATTGAGTGGTTTCTGGAAAAGGCCACTGAACTGGGGATTGATGAAATTACACCCATCATTACAGATCGCTCAGAAAGGAAAGTGGTAAAAGACGACAGATTAAATAAAGTAATCACGTCTGCAGTTAAGCAATCTATAAAGGCCTATCATCCGAAGCTGAATGAAGCCATTTCCTATCATGCTTTTATGAATCTTGCTTTTGAGGGGGATAAACTTATTGCACATTGTATAAATGGGGATGAAAAATCGTATATCACAGATCTGGTCCAACCTCAACAGAAATATTTAATATTAATCGGTCCTGAAGGAGATTTCACGCCTGATGAAGTTAATTTAGCTTTGAATAAAGGCTTTAAACCATTAACTTTAGGTGATAACAGGTTGCGTACAGAAACTGCTGCGCTCGCTGTTTGTTTTGAAATCAATTACCTTAACCGATAGTCAGTTTGAAATTTTCACTGTTTCACTTTCAGTTTTCCAGATTGTTCAGGCCTTTTTGTGTAATTGGCTTAGCTTGTTCTCTTTTTATAGGTTTTGCTTTTACCAAGGTTCCTCCATCTTACCGAATGGCTAAGCTTAAATACAATGGAGGCGGCGACTGGTATGCTGACCGCACTGCACTTGGTAATCTGATTGCTTACTGTAATACCAATCTTAAAACTAATTTCTACCCTGAAGAAAGTATTGTTGAAGTAGGTTCGAAGGAACTGTTCAATTATCCCTTTGTGTATATGACCGGCCATGGGAATGTGGTGTTTAGCGATCAGGAGGTTAAAAATCTAAGACTTTATCTAACTAAAGGAGGTTTTCTGCACATTGACGATAACTATGGCTTAGATAAGTTTATACGGCCTCAGATGAAGAAGGTTTTTCCGGAATTGAGCTTTGTTGAATTGCCGGCCAATCATGCCATTTATAACCAGAAATTTAAATTCCCAAGTGGATTACCAAAGATTCATGAACATGATAACAAGCGGCCACAAGGCTTTGCATTAATTTACAAGGGACGCGTAGTTTGTTATTATACTTATGAATGTGATTTAGGCAACGGGTGGGAGGATTTCGGAACCTATCCTGAAGATTCGCAGGATACAAGAACAAAAGCCTTGAAAATGGGCGCTAATTTAGTTCAATATGCATTAACCCGATAAATATGTATAAAGTAAAAGTTAACGGGAATTTTAGCTATGAGATTGAAAATAACAGCAATCAACTTCTCGTGGATGGCAAGGAGATTAAGATCGATTTAAGTAAAATCAGCGGGTCTTCGAAACATGTACTACATAATAAGCAATCTTTTAACACAGAGCTCGTAGAACTTAACCGTGCTGAGAAATCCTGTAAAATCAAAGTTAACGGGAACGTCTACGAAGTTTTTCTCGAGGATCGGTTTGACCAGCTATTGAAGCAGCTCGGATTGGATAACCTGGCTGCAAACAAAGTTTCAGAAGTTAAGGCGCCAATGCCGGGACTGGTATTAAAAGTGCTGATCAGTGATGGCAGTGAGGTAAAAAAGGGAGACAGTCTGGTTGTTCTTGAAGCAATGAAAATGGAAAATATCTTAAAATCACCTGCAGATGGTATTGCAAAAAAAATTAACGTTAGACCTGGAGATAAAGTGGAAAAAAATCAGGTACTGATTCAGTTCTTGTAATATTTACGCTGTCTGCATATGAACTATGGCGCATAAAAAAGTCCCAATGCAAATTGGGACTTTTTTATTGACCTTTATTTTCCTTTGCTCACCCTATAAGGTTTTGAGGGTGGGTTTTTAAAGCTTCTTTTACCAGCTGTACTGATTTCAGGAGCACCGAGCATGGTCATTGCGCAACGGAAACCAACTTCGGCAGATGATTCATCTTGTTGCATGAATCGACGGGTTGCCGGATTTAACCAGTAAGCCATATCATTCCATGAACCACCTTTATATACTCTTGATTTATCATTTACCAGGGTTACACCTTCTTCGTTAAGAATGGTATTTTGTCTATCGCGATAGCCTCGCTGATCTGCCTGATAAGCAGCTGCTGCAATCGGCGCCTGAGGATCAGTTGATTTAGAAATCGAATCACTACGTTTCGCCTGTGCCTGTTTTTCAGCCCATGTTTGTTTTCTTCCTGAATAAGCATTTTCCTTAATTGGATTACCATACTTATCTAAGGAAATTTTACCACTCTGGCTGTCTTCAAGTTTTTTATTGGTAAAGTAGTTACCGCGGTAAGGATTAAAGGCATCAGCATCAGTAAAAGTTCCGGTTCTGTAAACATCATTTACCCACTCATTAACGTTACCCGCCATATTGTATAAGCCAAAGTCGTTAGGTGTATACTGAATAACAGGAACGGTTAAATCTCCTTTATCGTTCAGTGAACCACCAACTCCCATGTAATCACCAGGCGCTCTCTTAAAGTTGGCCTGAATCATACCTCTGGTTTTCTTTTTGGCTGAACTTACACCAAGGCCGTTCCATGGATAAATTTTATTCTGATTAATATTCTCGTATTCGGTATTTCCAATTAAGCCCAATGCTGCGTATTCCCACTCTGCCTCTGTTGGCAAACGGTATGGCTGCATAATTACACCATCTTCTAAAGTTGCTGTTCTTCTTGGCTGAGCATTTCCCCTGCCACCTGCTGCTGCACCAGCGGTTGTAGTTGCTGCACCAGATTTAGTGTTATAATCAACAGGAGCATTTTTACCTTTATCATCATACTGACCGTTTAAATAAGCGTCAGTATTAAATGGATTGGTTGGTTTTGGTGTTGCAGCAGCTGTTGTGTTATTGTTTCTGCCACTGCCACCGCCTGCTAGTGTTTTATAATCAGTCAAGATTCCTTTTTCACGTAATATGAATTCGTTTGCACGGGAAGTTCTCCATTCGCAATAACGGGAAGCTTGCTCCCAGGAAACACCAACTACCGGATAATCGCGGTAGGCAGGGTGACGGAGATAGTTATCTACATATGGTTCGTTATACGATAAAGCACGGCGCCAAACCAGGGTATCAGGAAGTTCATTGTAATAAAACTCCTGGTCTTCAGGAAAATTATATCTGATCCAGTGTAAGTATTCTAACCAATCGGTGTTAGACACTTCAGTCTCATCCATATAAAATGATGGAACCGTTACTTGTCTTTTGTAATTGTAGATATTAGGTTCAACACCGGGTACCTCAATGGCGCTACCCCCAACAACTAAAACACCACCTTCAATTGGGATTAAGCCAGGGCCAGGTGCTCTCTTATATTGGGATGCAACAGCGAATGCACCAGACTGGTTCTTCTTGCTCTTCCTATCTGCATAAGGGATACCTGTTTTGCTGGAACTGTTTCCGCCTTTGGAACTGCAACCGGTGAAAATAACGGCTAAAGACAAACAAGTTAAAGAATATAGTATAAGTTTTTTCATATAAATACTTAGGGATTGCCGCCCAATGGGGTTTCAACCGATAAAATTAAACAAATTTAAATGAATATATAAATATTGTGACAATAAAATACTGAATATATTTTTAAGCCATAACGTATTATTTTATGTCGTATTGTGTCTGTTTAGTTTTTATTATTGTTTTTTGATAAAACGCTATAAATTAAGGGTCTAGTTTTTTCTTTGCGTAAAAACTAATACAGTAAATGATGCTTAACGATTTCCAATATACAGAATTTAATCACAAATTAATGAGTAATATGGTGTCGACTTCCGGGTGGATTATCAAGTTGCTATGATGGTGTACCGAAAATTTTATCAGAGAAACGTTTACGTAAATGCCTAGTATCTATAACATTAAACTTTTGCGTATTACATTCATATGTAAAAACTGTAGGTTTACTTAGTAAATTATTAGTTTATTCGTAATTTGGTAAAATATAACTTTGGGTTTTACGTTAAGACGTTAATCTCTTCGAATTAAGTTCCTGAAGTTCTAAAATTACGTACCTTTAAAGAATGAATCCCAAGTATATTAGTAAGCTTGTTTTTTCTGTATCAATTTTGGCCTTTGTGTTTGCTAAAACAAATGCACAGGTTACTATAGGCAATACTCAAACAAACGGCAGTGAATCTAATAACGTTGTTACTTCAGTCCCGTTTCTTTTAATTACTCCCGATGCACGTTCCGGATCTATGGGAGATGCAGGGGTTGCTGTTTCGGGTGATGTAAATTCATCCAGTATTAATGCATCTAAACTTGCTTTTTTAGATAAGCCTTATGGCTTTTCGGTTTCCTACAGTCCCTGGTTGAAAAGTCTGGTGCCTGATATCAACCTTGCTTACCTGAGTGGATTTTATCGTTTAGATGATCGTAATGTCATTGGTGCTTCCTTACGTTACTTTTCTTTGGGTTCAATTCAGCTAACAGACATTAATCAACAAGACCTGGGAATTTCAAATCCGAACGAATTTGCGCTCGATTTTACCTTTGCCAGAAAGTTTGGAGAAGAGTTTTCACTGGGGTCGTCTCTTAGGTATGTTTATTCCAATCTGGCATCCGGTCAGTTTGTTTCTTCAGGGCAGGTAAAAAGTGGCAATGCGGTTGCGGTAGACATATCTGGTTTGTATAAAACCAATACACACATGTTTGGAAAAGACGCTGTTTTATCAGCTGGAGCAAATATATCCAACATTGGTACAAAAATGAGTTACAGTGATGGCGGGGTAAATTATTTCCTGCCAACAAATTTTAAACTGGGCGGGGCGTCAACCATTATTGTGGATGAGTTCAGTACGTTTACCTTTGCCCTTGACTTTAATAAACTATTGGTTCCTACTCAGCCTATTTATGATTCAAATGGTCAGATTATCAGCGGCAAGGATCCTAACCGATCAGTTCCTGCGGGAATATTCGGGTCGTTTGGCGATGCACCAGGGGGCTTTAGTGAGGAATTGAAAGAGGTTGGCATTTCAACAGGTGTAGAGTATTGGTACAATCAGCAGTTTGCCGTTAGAGCAGGCTATAACTATCAAAGTCCGATGAAGGGTGACAGCCGTTATTTTACAATGGGTTTAGGACTAAAATACAACGTTTTTAATATTGATTTCTCTTATTTACTGGCTAATGCTCAAACCAGTCCCCTTGCCAATACCTTGCGGTTCGGTCTTTTGTTTAACTTTGGCGACAAGAAAATCGTAAAGAATTAACTTGCAGTTTTGTTTGCAACTCATAAAACACATTTTTCATGAAAATCAGAGTAGGCTTTGGCTTCGACGTACACCAGTTGAAAGACCAGCACCCTTTTGTAGTAGGTGGGGTAAATCTTGAACACCATAAAGGTGCCTTTGGGCATTCAGACGCGGATGTATTGCTTCATGCGATTTGTGATGCGCTGCTGGGAGCTGCAAATCTTCGTGACATTGGTTTCCACTTTAAAAATACGGATGAAAGATGGCGCGGAATCAGCAGTTTAATATTGCTTAAAGAAACGGTAAAACTGTTGTCGGGAAAAGGCTGGCAAGTTGGAAACATCGATGCAATGTTATGTCTGGAAGCCCCAAAGATCAATCCTCATATTCCTGCTATGCAGGAGAATATTGCTCATGCTATCGGTATCTCTGTTGAAGACATTTCCATCAAGGCCACCACAAATGAAACAATGGGTTTTGTGGGGCGGGAAGAGGGCGTAGTTGCCTATGCAGTTTGCCTGATTGAAAAGAATGAGATAGTTTAATATCTGCAGCGTATTTGACCGAATAAATTAAAAAAGCCCGCTCAACATTTTAAATGGTGAGCGGGCTTTTTTATGTAGCTAGGCATTAGCTTCTTTAACATTTCCAGTCCTTTTTAAAGTTCCCCATGTTTCAAGTTCACCTTTAATGGCTTTTCTAAATGAGCGAAATAATACGATATACATCAATTGTCTCCAGAAAAACCTTTGCGGAAAAATGTATAGCAGGTTTTTTAGTTTTTCATTTTCCATTCTGAACGCGATACCAGCGAAAAGCATATCTACCAGAATAAAAATAATGTAGTAAAATAATACCTGACCGAAACCATTTTGCAGGCTCAGTATTCCTGAAAAACCGGTAAGGGTCAGATTGTTTATGGTACTTAAGGAAAATAGTCCGCTGATAAGGGATAACAACATAAAGAAATCTGCAAGCGGCGAAAAGAGTGGCAAAATGATTTGATAGACCAAAATGTTCGGCATTCCCACCATTCCAAAATACCCGTATTTTTTATTCAGAAGTGTTTTACGGTTTTTCCAGAAACTTTGTAATACGCCAAAGCTCCAGCGAAAACGTTGTTTTAAAAGCATGTTAACTGTCTCAGGAGCTTCGGTGTAAGCAATTGCGGTGTCGCAATTTTTTACCCGATAACCCGCTCTCAGGATCCGCATAGTCAGATCACAGTCTTCAGCAAGGGTGTCGATGGTAAAGCCACCAACCTCGAGGATTACTGATTTTCTGAATGCGCCGATAGCTCCGGGTACAACAGTAATGGTATTGAGTAAATCAAATGCTCTCCGATCCATGTTTTGAGCGGTGATATACTCAATAGACTGCCATTTTGTAATAATGTTATTGGCGTTTCCTACTTTAACTGTGCCTGCAACAGCTGCTACCTTGTTGCTGTAAAAATAGCGCATCAGTTCGGTAACTGCATCCGTTTTAAGCTGCGTATCGGCATCTATGCAGATTACAAAATCTGAAGCGGCCTTTGCGATACCATAGTTCAATGCTGAAGCTTTTCCACCATTTTCTTTCCGGTAAACTTTTACCTGAGGATGGTCGCCGAATCTGGATTGAACCATGTCAAATGTTTTGTCCTTTGATCCGTCATCAATGAATATCAGCTCAAAATCAGGATAGGTAGTTTTAAGCAGGCTATTAATGGTTTGTACCGCTGTTACCTCTTCATTGTAGGCTGGAATAATAACGCTCACTTTTACCGATGGGTTTTCAATGAGCTGATGTGCGTATTTCTTTGCCTTTTTGCGCTGTTTAATTGCCAGATAGGCAATGAAGATTGTTCTTAAGATCGCCAGCACAATGGCCACTGTGAATACGATATCTAAAACAATATTGGCATAATAGAAGAAGCTGATGAAAAAATAATCTCCAGATCCGCTGAACCCGCTGTTCGCATCAGATTTTACAGCAGGCATCAGTTCAGCTCTTTTTTTGCCCATCAAATCTCCTACTGTTGTAAAAGTATATCCCTGTGATTTAAAGTACTTAATAATTCTGGGTAGCGCAGCAACAGTTGCTTCACGGTTTCCTCCGGCATCGTGCAACAAGAGGATATTACCGTTTTCGTGCTGTTTCACTACCTCATTAAAAATCTGATCTGCCGTTTTGCCTGGTTCCCAGTCCTCAGGATCAATGTATTCACCAATGTTAATATAGTTTTCTTTGTGGCTTTGTGCCACTGGCAAGATTTCCGAAATATTCTGAGGCTCGGCATCAGCATTAAAAGGGGCACGGAACAGAATGGTACTGTGTCCTGTTACGGCTTCGATGAGTCTTCTCGTGGCGTTCAACTCGAATTTCACCCTCCGAGGGCCTATAGCAGACATATCAGGATGAAAAAAAGTATGATTGCCAATTTCGTATCCGGAGTCATATTCCTGTCTCAGCAACTCCATGTTTTTTTCGGCCATGATGCCTACAACAAAAAAGCATCCGGGTACCTGTTCCTGTTTAAGAATATTCAGTACCTGTGGGGTATAAACCGGATCTGGCCCGTCATCAAATGTCAACGCAATTTTTTTATCAGCTTCGCCAAAACGTTTAATCACATATTGTTCCGGTAAGCGCATGTACTTTTGATCGGCAATGGTAAAGTTGTCCTTGTTAAGGGTAAATCTAACCGCCCCAAGGCGTGGTGTTGACACCAGGTCCAGAATTTCCCCATCGCCTATGTATGAAATCCCGCCCATGTTGAGGAAAGAGATTTTACGCAGGTCGAATGGTTTTTTTTGAAGCGTATCCAGACTTAAATCATTTGAGATGAAAGACCATAAGCGTTTATCTTCTGAGCCTAATCTCCACAGTGCTACCCCGGCAATATTCCAGTCATCCGCCTTGCGGATCAGGTTGAAATAAGTTGCAGCATCTGTAAAATAAACTTCATGTTTAATATCGCTACCATCATTATAACTATAATTTAAATTGGCCGAGTTGGGATCGTAGTTCACCTTACTTTTGAAGGTAACCGCAGTAGTCATGGCCTCCTCGTAAGTTACCGATTTTCCAATACTTTTATCGGGCCAATCATATCCATAACAGGCTAAAGCCAGAATTACTTTTCCAGGATCTACTTTTGCACAGATGTCATCTAATTTTTCTTCTACCCATTCCTGATGGGAAATATCGCCGGCATTACTTTGATCAGTATGCTGATCATAGGCCATTAAAACTATATAGTCGTTATATTTCTGGAGTACCTCCGGTTGATAGTCGTCATTTTCCGGAGAGATATCCTGAGAGACAATCAGGTTTTCTGTATGAAACTGATCATATAGATTTTTCATGAAAGCATTGAAACTTTGATTGTTTTCCAGATTCAATTCTTCGAAGTCGATGTTTATTCCTTTGTACCCATATTTTTTAGTAATGGATATTAAGTTGTAAATCAGTTTCTGTTGAGCAGGTTGATCGTTAAGCAAACGCTTTACCGCGTTGCCATCCCAATGGTCTTTGTTGAAGTTGGATACTACTGCAATAGCAGATTTTTTTCCTGCATGTATAACATTTAAAGCCGCGGTATCGGCCTTATCAACTATTGAGTCGCCATTTAGGAAAAAAGATTCAGTGGCAACCATATCTAAATGGCCAATATTCCTTTTTAAATCTGCGAGTGACTTATCTTTAGTTGCAGCCCAGCTTACATAAAAGGCCATGTTGATGCGTTTTTTATCTCCATGTTTGGTTAGAATACGTAGCGCTCTGTCTTTTCTGATTTTCTCAAGCCGGGATTTTTCGATTACGAATGCTTTGTACTGCTGAGATTTTTTCAGCTTATCCAACTGCTTTTGCGTAAGGGGCGAGTTGGTGTTTAGGAAAGGTAAATCTGGCTCCTGAACCGATGATAAAGTATAGGCCACGCAAAGGATTGCTACGATGAAAACTAAAAATAAGGTTCGGCTAACCCAGGTAAAAGTATACCAGCGTTTTTTAGTCTCAGTTTGAAATATTTGTTTTCCGGACATTTTTCTGTTCTGATTTTTAATCAAATTTCAGTAACGAAGGTGAAGATTGGATGAAAATCTACATATAGAAAAGCCGGCAGATTTTACATCTGCCGGCTTCAGGATTTATGTATTGAAGCTGTTCTATTCTTCTATGTAACCAAATCTTCCCTTATTATAATCTTCCAGCGCCTGGTTTATTTCTTCCTGGGTGTTCATCAAAAAAGGACCATATTGAACAACGGGTTCATCAATTGGCTCTCCGCTCAGTACGAGTATAATGCTGTCTTCCAACGCTTCTACGTCAATCTGCTCTCCCTGGTTTTTAAAGTGTACGAAACTATCGACGGGTGCAATTTCTTTCTGATTAATTTTCACTGCCCCTTCAATAACCATGAAACCAGTATTGTAGTTGGCAGGGAAGCTAAAGTTTGCCTTGCCTTGCTTATTTAATCTTACATTATACAGGTGTATTGGTGTAAATGTGTGGGCATTTCCATTTTGTCCTTTGTAATTTCCGGCAATGATTTCAATTTTCCCTCCATTGTCTGGCAGGTTAACAAAGGCCATGTCTTGTTGTTTAATGGCCTGATATCCTGGTTTACCCATTTTATCTTTTGCAGGAAGGTTTACCCATAACTGTACCATTTGAAATGGTCCCCCTCTCAGGCTGTAATTCTCTTCATGGTACTCTTTAAGGAGTATTCCCGCAGCTGCTGTCATCCATTGTACATCGCCAGGATAAATTACGCCGCTATTTCCTGAACTATCATGATGCGCGACGGCGCCGTGGTAGGCTATAGTAATCGTTTCAAAACCCCTGTGTGGATGAATCCCAACACCACGGGGGATTCTCCTGGCAGAAAATTGAATTTTTGAACCATAGTCTAGTAAAAAGAACGGACTCATATTTATGGTATATCCGCCAGGGAAAAAGTTATGTACCCTAAAGCCGTCGCCAACCATATGCGGTGCAGGTGATTTTAGCACAGCTGATACTTGTTTTGTTTCCATTACCTTTAAATTAATTGAGGCATGGGACTTTGGGCATAACATTTTTATGCCCAAAGCTCAAAGCGCTCGGCGAAATTATGCTTGTTTAACGAACTGCAATTCGCCCAATAATCGAACTTCTTCACTTACCATTACACCACCAGTTTCCAATGCTGCATTCCAGGTTAAGCCAAATTCAGAGCGGTTAATTTTACCACTTAAAGTAAAACCAGCTTTGGTGTTACCCCATGGATCGGTCGCAATGCCACCAAATTCTGCAGTCAATTTTACCGGTTTAGTTTCTCCTTTAATGGTTAGGTCACCTTTCACAATATAATCACCTCCGTCTTTTTCAACTGACGAAGATTTGAATTCAATGTGAGCAAATTTCTCTGCATCGAAAAAGTCGCCGCTTTTTAAGTGGTTATCACGATCAGTATTTCCCGTATCAATGGAAGAGATATCTCCTTTGAAAGAAATTTCTGCGTTTTCAAACTCATCACCTTCAGATGAAAGTTCTGCTGAGAAAGATTTCAAGCTACCAGTAACGGTAGTGATCATTAAGTGTTTTACTTTAAACTGCAATTCGCTGTGGGTTGGATCTAAAGTCCATTTTGTAGTTGCCATATCTTTTGTGTTTTGATTTTTAATATTTACAACACAAAAGTAACTCGCTGGTTTAGAATGAGAATTGATGTATGATAATTAATGTGGGGCTTACATTAATTTGGTTTAAAATGTTTGTTGGCCAGTTCTTTTCTAACGCGACTAAGTGACTCAGGGGTAATTCCAAGGTATGATGCGATCATCCATTGCGGCACGCGCAAAGTGAGATTAGGGTAAAGTTTGATGAAGTCGAGATACCGCTCTTCTGCTGTAGCGCTTAAAAGCATATTAATCCTTTTCTGCATAAAGCGGATAGAATTATTAAGCAGCCGGGTGTGCATAGGCTGTAAACATGGCACTTGTATCGCAGCCTGTTCCATGAAATCGTTCGGCATCAAAACAACCTCGGTAGCTTCAATGGCATCTATAAAAAATACAGACGCCTCATTGTTCATATTGTTTCTGTCAGAAATTAACCAGTTTTCTGGTGCAAACTGCAGGATGTGTTCTTTACCTTTTGAATCTATAGAGTAGGCCCTTAATAGTCCCTTGCAAACAAAAAAGCCATGTTTAGAGATATCTCCTGTATATTGTATGATTTCGTTCTTGTCGAACTTTTTGATTTTTAAGTTACCCGAAATACTATCGAATTGCTCATCCGTGATTTGTATTTTTTCTTTAAGATAATTTTTGAACTGATCATTCATAAGATGAGCGGGTTACTTTTTGGCAGAAATGTCGGAAAAATCAACACCACACTTGCAATTACCTCCACAGCCATCCTTTTTCACCTGTAAAGATTTAAAAACCAAACGGCCAACATATACCAATGCAACCGCAAAAAGTAGAAAGACTAAAATCGTTTGAGTATCCATAATACAAATATAAGCAGGTTTTGCTGTGGGGGCTTCAGTTTAATGTAAAAAGGCTTTCATTTAATGTATCGTTTTTCTGCTCTTTAAACTACATACTATTTTTCCATAAATGCAACCGTACCCCCAACCCAGTCGAAGTCGGCATTGTAGCGAACACCAATCATTTTGCCCCTGCTTAATCGGGCCAGATTCATGCAAAGTTGAGGTTCTCCATCATCAGGCCATAAGTACATCATTCTGATTTCTGCCTTTACACCTCCGGTTGGAGATTGTACCGCAGGTTCATATTGTACTTTTCGTTGTAAAATCCAGTTGTGTGGATCGGTAACGTTTTCGATATCCTTTTTAGTTACATCAATAATTACGCCCATTCCAGCAAACGAAAACAAGGGCTTCAGCACGTAGTGTTCTAAATCAGCCGGTATAGATTTTAGCTCGTGTAAAAAATGCGTTTCAGGAACAAATTCACTTTTTAAAAAGGGTATGGTGTATTTACTGATCCTATAGAACCAGTTTGGATGTGTTACCCATTCCACATCAAGCTCAGCTCTGGGATCAAAGCTGCTACCGAAAAGGTCAGTCCTATTGGCAACCTCATCGAAAATTAACCGGTTGTAAATTCTTTTGAGTTGAATCTGTTTACCGTTTTCTTCATACAACAGTTGGCGTCCAACCCGTTTAATATCTTCTAATGCTAAAATTTTAATACCCAGTAGTTTTTGAGTCACAAGAAAGTCGATAGCCGTTTTCTGGTTAGGTGCATCCACGTCCATCAGGGCTACCTCATGTACTTCATGATCACCAATAATCACTGTTTTCAAAAGGGTAACATATTGTTCCTGATCAAATCCATTTAAAAAATAGTCAACCTTGGGATCAATATCATAGCTTTTTTTAAATGTGCCAGCCAGGTGATGCTGGAAGCCGTAAAGGGAAGGAAAGCCCTGCATTTCAATAAGCATGGGCGACAATTCACCATCCTCATTTTTGCAAATGCCGAAATCAAAAGTTAAAAAATGTGGCTGCTTATTTTCATTTGGCACGTTCCATTCAGGAGGAATGGATGCTTCAGTGAGTTGCTTAAAATCCGGCTGCTTAATCACATTGATAATCTCTTCGCCCGCGGCGATGAGTTTTTCTTTCAAAGCCGCGGGTACAAAAATTGGCGTCTCTGCTACCCGAAAAGGAATTTCCGGATAGCCTTTTTGCAATTCAGCCAGGAAATTTTCGTATTGTTCCTTGCTAAATCGCTTATTAAATTTCTCCCTGAATGCTAGTATCATTTGTCAGAATTTTTTATAAATATCCTAAAGCCTGTTTCAGGAAATTGGGAAGAATCACACTTTGAGTCAACACAATCCTCGCTGGATCGTCCAGACTGTTAAGCATATCAGAATATTTCTGTTCGCCGTGTGTATCAATAATCACCTTTTTCTTTTCCTCCTGAAGTAAGTACATCTTCATTCCTACTGGATCTGCCTCCGGATGGAATTGGGTACCAATAATTTCGGGAGAAAAGCGGATAGACATCATACAGCGCTCCAGGTTAACATGCTTGCGTTCTTTCTCAATGGCCAGCAGCTTTGCTCCTTTGGCTGCAAAGGCATCAGGATCTGGTTCTATGACTTGCCAGTCCCTGTTATCTACAGAAAAGAACGGGTTGCTTATTCCGGAAAAAATCTCATCTGTCTCGCCATCACCGGTTAATGTGATAGGAAAAATTCCAAACGCGTTAGACCGCCGTTCGGTTACATTGCCCAGTTTGTACTTTCTGCAAGCCAATTGAAAAGAATGGCAAATCAGAAAGGCATATTTTTTCTCTACTTCGTGGGATGTGTTGAAAATTTCAATTTGATCCAGCAGGTTGTAAAAGTCGTTTTCCCATTTCTCTCCTTCACTTTCAATAGGGCTACCAGGGCCACCGCTTGAGATATAGGCGTGATAAGATAAGTCGGGTATTTCTCCCTTCTGTCTCAAATCAAAAATATCAAAGCTCAGGTTGATGTTATGGTCATTTTTGAAACGGAGTAAAATTTCCCCAATGCCCCGCATGCCCTGATTGGGTGCACCATTGTTCAGGTCAATAACAGCTACTCTTAAATCTCTTTTTTTATCCATTCCTAATTACTTTGCACCTATCAACGTTTGGGTGGTAATATAATCAATTACCGATTCAAAGCTGCCGGTTTGCTGGTAAACCGCCAGTTGCCGGTCGGCACCTGTGCCATGTTCCAATATCTTATGAACATAGTTAATGTCTTCCCGGCATCCAAGTTCGTCAACTACATCATCTACAAAATCAAGTAACTCCAACACAAGGTTGCGGCAGTTTACTTCCATTTCTTTTCCAAAGTCAATCAGGTTCCCGTCAATGCCATAACGGGCTGCCCGCCATTTATTTTCATTGATAAGTGCTCTTGAATAGCTGATGAAGGTCATATTTTGAAGCCTCAGTTTATAAAGTTTTGCGCAAAGTGCCTGAAAAAGCGCTGTAAAGGCCATGGTTTCATCAATTAACATCGGGCAATCACAGATGCGAAATTCTACAGTATCGAAAAACGGATGTACGCGGATGTCCCACCAGATTTTTTTTGCATTATCCATGCAGTTTGTTTTGATGAGCAGCTTTACGTAGCTGTCGTAATCTTCAATACTATTAAAGATGTCAGGAATCCCCGTTCTGGGGAATTTATCAAAGATTTTCGTACGAAAAGACTTATAACCTGTATTTCTTCCCTCCCAAAAAGGTGAATTGGTTGACAAGGCAAATACATGGGGCAGAAAATACCTCACCTGATTTGCGATGTGAATGGCCAGTTCCCTGGATTGAAAGCCTACATGAACGTGTAATCCGAAAATGAGGTTAGACCGGGCTGCTTCCTGTAATTCATTAACAATTTCATTGTAGCGTGGATGCTCTGTGATCAGTTGCTTTTCCCAGTGTGAAAAAGGATGTGTACCGGCTGCACCAATTCTTAAACCCTGTTCTCCTGCAAGTTGCGATACGGTATATCGCAACTGCGAGATCTCTTTTCTAGCCTCAGTTGTGGTCCTGCAAATACCAGTGCCTACTTCTACAACAGCCTGGTGCATTTCTGCCTTTACCTGATCTTTGTGGATTTTTTGGGCTGCTTCAACAATTTTCTGATCATGCGAGGTAAGTTCTCTGGTCACGGGATCAACTACCATATACTCTTCCTCTACACCCAAAGTAAATTCATTCATCTTCATCGTATTTATTTTAATCCCGTTATTTTTCAGGAGCCGCCTTCTTAGCTTTCGCTGCTGGTTTTGCTTTCGCTGGGGCAACAGCTTTGGCTGATTTTTTTATTACACTTTTACTTACTAAAGGCGTGCCAGCAACTGAAGCTCTGATATATTCGCCCCAGGTAAGGTTATCCTGTCCAGGTTTTTGTGCTTTTGCACGTTCAATAGCATAGTTCGCAGTCGTTTCCACTACCCATTCGAAATTCTCTGCACCCACACTTTTAATATCCGCATCGGGGGCCGGGTTGCAAAAATCAATTGCAATGGGTATACCATCTCTTACTGCAAATTCTACGGTATTAAAATCATAACCCAGATAAGTGCAAAGTTTTATGGTGTACTCTTCAACAGTTTTAAGCAATTTGGCATCAGGGGTTTTGCCATCTGTTGCATAACGCAGATGGTGTGGGTTGCGTGGTTCATATTGCATAATGCGTACATGCTTGCCGCCAATACAATAGCACCTGAAATATTCATCAAAAATAATCTCCTCTTGCAGCAGCATTACCAGTTGATCGGTTCCGCTATGCTTATCAAAGAAATCCTCTTTATCATGCAGCTTATAAACATCTCTCCAGCCGCCACCATCATAAGGCTTCATATAGGCAGGAAATCCCACGTATTCGAAAATTTCATCCCAGTTTAACGGCATGGCCAGGTTAGAAAATGATTCTGAAGTTGTACCTGTAGGATGCTGACGTGATGGAATCAGCGCAGTTTTAGGGACAGGAACACCAATTTGTTCGGCAAGTACATTGTTAAAGAATTTTTCATCTGCACTCCACCAAAAAGGATTGTTAATGATTGCCGTCCCGGTAATTGCAGCATTTTTTAACGATGCACGGTAAAATGGAACATCCTGAGAAATACGATCGATGATTACCGCATAATCCAGGGGCTGGTTTTGGAGGATCTTTTCTATTTTGACTGGTTCAGCTGTGATGTCTTTTTCTGCTTTTTCGTTAATTCGCGCTACTAGTGCTTCAGGAAAAGAACGTTCCTGGCCATACAAAATGCCTATTTTTTTCATCAGTTTTGTTTTTAAAGGTGCTATGTGTTAATGGAGTAACTGCTTAAACGGTTATTTGTTTTACCGGCTTTTTGAACCTATAACTGCGCGATATAGTTCGGAAACATTTCCCTCCAGATTGGCCAGTCGTGATCAGCGTTAGGCCTGATATCCAACCAGTGATCAATGCCTTTTTTATGGAGAATGTCCGATAACCTTTCGTTATCAGGTCTGCACATATCGCGGTCTGTTGTTCCAAGTACAATTTTCATGTAATGCAATTCGGGATTGCTATTATTCAGTACAAAGTCGACGGGATTATTAAAGTATACATCATCATTGTAAAAACCATCCAGTTGACCACTAATGTCGAATGCGCCGCTCATGCTAAACATATGACTAACCAGCCAGGGATGTCTGAATGCAAAATTTGCCGCATGATAACCACCGAAGCTGCATCCTGCTGTAATGATTTTGCTATGTCCGGTTTCGTGTCGGGCCAGCGGGGCAACCTCTTCAAGCAGGTATTTGTCATACCAGATATGATTTTTAACCCTGTCGGCAGGATGAATACCTTTATTATACCAACTCAGTTTGTCAATTGCATCAGGACAATAAATCTTGATTTTTGCTTCATTGATAAAACCTTCAACAGCATCAATCAGCTTAAAATCTTTATTTTCATAATAGCGGCCCATACTTGTGGGGAATAGCAGCACCGGAATGCCGGCATGGCCAAATATGAGCATATCGATATCCATACTCAGGTTGGGGCTGTACCACCGCTTGTATTCTTCTTTCATCATATCGAATATTTAATGCTTTAAGATAGAGATTTAATTTTAGAAAAAATGTTGGCGGATATATAAAGTTGATGTCCTGCACAAAAAATGATGTCTGATAATTAATAGTTTACCAGGATTTGTACCTTTGCCGAAATTTTTGAGGCGTTGCCGGGTGAAAGGGATTCGAATTATGTATACTACAATTTTATCTGTAAAAGTTAATACCAATAATTTCAGAATACCATCTGCTTATCTGAAGCATGAGGTTGAAATAGATATTTATGCCCCCGAGGGAATATTGGGAAATGAAAAGATTGAACTTTTGTTTCTAAATGATGGTCAGGATGTGGCTAAGATGGATTTTCCAAAAATCCTTCAGGCTGCGCATCAGCATAAACGAAATCATAGATTGGTTGTAGTGGCCATTAAAGCTTCTGAAGATCGTTTAATGGAGTATGGTGTAGCCGGAATTCCTGATTCTAAAGGGCGTGGAGCAAAGGCGGGTGCCTACACCGATTTTGTGGTTAAAGAACTTTTACCCTTTGTTAAAAAGAAGATCGCAATGCCCATAACGGGTAAAGTTGCCTATGCGGGATTTTCTTTGGGGGGCTTATCTGCGTTCGATATTGCCTGGAATTATCCTTCAGTATTCGATGCTGTAGGGGTTTTCTCCGGTGCCTTCTGGTGGCGTACCAAAGATTTAGCAGACGGTTATACGGATGCAGACCGGATTATGCATGCGTTGATCGAACGTACATCGACCAAGGCCGATATGAAGTTCTGGCTGATGACAGGTACAGAGGATGAAAAGGCAGACCGTAATAAAAATTTTATCATTGATTCGATTGATGATACAATTGATATTGTAAAAGGCCTTTTAAAGAAAGGTTACAAGCGCAATGAAAATGTTTTCTATTTTGAAAAGGTAGGGGGCAAGCACGATGTGGCCACATGGGAAAGTGTAATGCCTGCGTTTTTGAACTGGACTTTTGAAGTTTAGCCTTATCTCTTGTATTTAAAATTTGGACTGATGACCAGGCATTCACTGCTATTGGGAACTTTCCAGGATGTGCAGTACATCTATTCGGTTGCTTTTTTCAATTTTTTATAGTCAATATGCTCATGATCATCTTTTGGGTGCGACAATCTGGGTGCCGTAAGGTAATATAGAAGGTTACTGTTTATTTACCTCATAGCTAAAACTCATTTGGTAAAAAGTTAGACTGAACGAAGGCAACGTACTCCGGATTGCTTTTGGTTTAAAAATGAGATAATTAGAACATTATCATAGCATTAAATAGTTTGGGTCATAGTAGAAAATCCATTTCAAAACATTATCTTTGCGCCAAATTTGAGGCGCATTTTATGCAAAAGATTAGAAATATAGCTATTATAGCACACGTTGACCACGGTAAAACCACGTTGGTTGATAAGATTTTACACTCTTGTTCTATTTTTCGTGACAACGAACAAACAGGAGAGTTGATATTGGATAACAACGATTTAGAGCGGGAGCGTGGTATCACAATCGTGTCTAAAAACGTATCTGTTCAATACAAAGACGTAAAAATTAACATTATCGATACACCTGGTCACGCGGATTTTGGCGGTGAGGTAGAGCGTGTTTTGAAGATGGCCGATGGAGTACTTTTACTTTGCGATGCTTTTGAAGGTGCAATGCCTCAAACGCGTTTCGTAACGCAAAAAGCTTTGGCACTAGGTTTAAAGCCAATTGTGGTGGTAAATAAAGTGGATAAAGAGAACTGTCGCCCTGAAGAGGTTTATGAGCAAATTTTCGAATTGTTCTTTAACCTTGAAGCAACTGAAGAGCAACTAGATTTCCCTGTTATCTACGGTTCGTCTAAACAAGGATGGATGAGCACTGACTGGCAGAAGCCAACTACCGATATCTTTGCTCTATTAGATGCCGTTGTAGCTAACATTCCACCAGCTCCAATCAATGATGGTACTTTACAAATGCAAATCACCTCTTTAGATTATTCATCTTTCGTAGGCCGTATTGCAATCGGTCGTGTTCACCGTGGTACAATTAAAGAAAACCAGCCGGTTACTTTAATCAAACGCGATGGTAAAATCGTGAAATCAAGAGTAAAAGAACTTTATACATTCGAAGGTTTAGGTAAAGTTAAAGCTACTGAAGTAAGTTCAGGAGATATCTGTGCAGTTGTTGGTATCGATGGTTTTGATATTGGTGATACTATCGCTGATTTTGAAGCTCCGGAACAATTACCGGTAATCAGCATTGATGAGCCGACGATGAACATGTTGTTCACTATTAATAACTCACCATTCTTCGGTAAAGAAGGTAAGTTGGTTACTTCTCAACGGATCAAAGATCGTTTGATGAAAGAGATGGAGAAAAACCTTGCCCTTAAAGTTGTGGAAACTGCTTCACCTGATTCATGGTTGGTTTACGGTCGTGGTATTCTCCACTTATCTGTATTAATCGAAACAATGCGTCGTGAAGGTTATGAATTACAGGTTGGTCAGCCACAGGTTATCGTTAAAGAAATCGATGGTAAAAAACATGAGCCGGTTGAGACTTTAATTGTTGATGTACCTGGTGAAGTTTCTGGTAAAGTAATCGAATTGGTAACACAACGTAAAGGTGAGTTATTGATTATGGAGCCAAAAGGTGATTTACAGCATTTAGAATTCGAAATCCCATCCCGTGGTATCATTGGTTTACGTAATAACGTATTAACTGCTACTGCTGGTGAGGCAATCATGGCACACCGTTTCAAAGCTTACGAGCCTTGGAAAGGAACTATCCCTGGTCGTTTAAATGGTGTATTGATTTCGATGGAAAAAGGTCAGACTACTGCTTATTCAATCGATAAATTACAAGATAGAGGTCGTTTCTTTATTGATCCGGGAGTTGATGTTTATGAAGGTCAGATTATGGGTGAGCATATCCGTGACAACGACTTGGTAGTAAACGTTGTTAAAGGTAAAGCTTTAACCAACATGCGTGCGTCAGGTACTGATGATAACACCCGTATTGCGCCTGCAATTAAATTCTCACTGGAAGAGGCAATGGAGTACATCCAGGCCGATGAATATATTGAGATTACACCAGCAAGTATGCGTTTACGTAAAATCTTCTTAACTGAACAAGAACGTAAAGTTAAAGGAAAGCAATTCGCTTAACCTTCTAATAATATATTGCAAGCCCCGATGAAAGTCGGGGCTTTTTTTGTTACCGAATTCTGGCAATTATTAATCACTTGTGGTATTTTCTGTCAGCGAAAACTCAAACCGGATGTCAACCCAGAAATCTAACATTTTCATGGCATAAATTTTTTTCAGCACTTTTAATTTTGCCCATCAACTCATCCTGCATGATTAAGAAAGGCATTTCCTTCCTGGGCATATTTTTTTTGAGTGCGTTGTCACTTCTTCCTCTATCCATTCTCTATATACTTGCAGATGGTAGTTATCTATTACTATATCATATTTTCGGATATCGAAAAAAGGTAGTCAGAGGAAATCTGCTAAACTCCTTTCCTGGCAAACCACTTTCAGAAATTGTGGCAATTGAGAAACGCTATTATAAATACCTGGCTTCCTTAATTTTTGAAGTGGTAAAAATGACCACCATTTCTAAAGCGGAAATCCGTAAACGGTTTGTTTTCAGAAATACAGAACTGGCTGAACATTATTTAGAAAACGGGCAAAGCGTTTTGTTTTGCTCAGCACACTATGGAAACTGGGAGTGGGGCACCATAGGGATTGGGCTAAATTTCTCAGGCGGTCATTACCCGATATACAAACCTTTGAGTAATCCGGTATTTGATATCTGGTTCAGAAAAATCAGAAGCCGTTTTGGAAATCATATGGTGCCCATGCGCCAAACCATGAGGGCACTTACTTTAAGCAAAAATGGGCCAACAAGTTTTAGTTTCGGTAATGATCAGGCACCGGCAAAAGATGAATCACACTATTGGACCACCTTTTTAAATCAGCCAGCCGCTATACAGCTTGGTATAGAAAAGATAGCGAAGAAAACCAATCGGCCTATTTTTTATCTTAAGGTTAGGGTTTTAAAACGCGGGTATTATGACGTCGAATGCGTGCCATTATGTTTAAATCCTAATGAAACTGAACAATTCGAGATTACCGAGATGCATACCAGGTTTCTGGAGCAAATAATTCACCAGGAACCTGCATACTGGTTGTGGAGCCACCGGAGGTGGAAGCACAAACCACCGGCAGGAGCATGGGTTGCACAGGAGAATTAATTTTATATTTGCAGACTATGTCCAGCGTCATGTTTAAAAAGATTTTAACTTATTTGATAGTAGTCTTCTTATTTGGCATCATATCTTTATTTATCATTAAGCCCTATTTGGTCAGGGTTCTGTGGTACCGCACTCCTGATGCCGCCACTTATAATGCCTTCCCGCAGGATATTGTACATAAAAGTGCCAGCCCTTTTCATTTTTATCGTTCAGGTACAATAAGAAATGATATCGATACACTCATGGTTCGCGATGGAGATCAGCACATGATTAGCTTTAATAAATATTTCAAAAAAGGTAAACTGAACGTATTCCTGGTGATCAGAAATGATAGCATACTTTATGAGAAGTATAGCCCGGGTTACACCGATAGCACTTTAACGACTATATTTTCCGGCGCGAAAAGCATGGTGTCGATTATGATTGGTCAGGCTTTAGCCGCGGGAGATATTAAAAATTTAAATGATCGGGTAACAGATTATATCCCCGAACTGGCTAAAAACGCCTCATTTAAAAACATTACGATAAAAAACCTTTTGGATATGAAGTCCGGTTTAGCCTTTCAGGATGCTTTAGGCGGAGTAATGAAGGCTTTCTTTTCGGATGAGGCAAAATATTATTATACACATGATATCAAAAAAGAGCTGATGAAAGTTGGGCTCGATAACCAGCCGGGTACTGTATGGAAATATAAAAGCATTGATCCAATTTTATTGGGTTGGGTTTTGGAGCGGGCAAGCGGAAAACCTGTAGCCCGGTTCTTTGAAGAATCGGTTTGGAGGAAAATCGGTGCCCAGTATTCAGCATCCTTTGGATTAGATCAGCCGTCCGGACTGGCAAATACAGCAAGCCGGTTTCAGGTTACAGCAATCGATCTGGCAAAGATTGGCAGGCTCTATCTACACCATGGAGAATATAATCATGTTCAGGTGGTGCCAAAGCCATGGGTGGCGCAATCGATTAGCATCGGTATCGAAAAGCCGGCTTCGGCCAAAGGCTGGCAAAAATCAGCCCATCACTATATGTGGTGGATTCCGCAGGAAGGAGCAACCGGCGATTACGCTGCGGAAGGAATGCTAGGACAGAGGCTATACGTAGATCCAATAACCAATACCATTATTGTGCAGTTTGCAGATCATGGTGCAGGTGATTATCCCTACCGCAGAATAAGCAGGTATTTAGCTGGTTTGCCTTTTAATTATCCATGATTTGACGTTATTTAACCACAAAGGGCACAAAGAAATATCCGCAAAGCACACAAAGTTTACTATTTATCTCAAGGTTCATTGCGCTTGCTTTATTTTCTTTGCCGTTGAATTTTTAAAACACTACATTGCTGATACATGGAAAACGATGATGTAAAAATTCTGAAGAAAAAACCAATTTTTCCCGTTACGCCAGCTTTGCAGAAGTATTTGCGGACCTATCAGCGTGAGGCTAAATTACCTATATCCTATCAAGATCTCATGCAGTTCAATGAGGCTTTCCCGTTGATGGACAAAGCCGGAAAAGATTCTTTATGGGAAGGTCCGATTTACGCACAGGACCTGATTGAAAACCTGCACAACGGATTGAAAGAAGTCTATGCCAACTTAAAAGCATCCGGCAACCTTCGGATTGTTGAACATAAATACATCGATAAGATTGAATATTGCACCTTCGGCAATACTCATCCCTTCCGCATCAGAATCGTAAACAGATTAAATGATGTTTACGATTATTTCTATATCAAGAAGGCAGATGCCTCACGTATTTACGGACTGGAAATGGAAGAGATTTTATCTCCTAATCAAGTAAATTATCTGGTGGATGGAGATACCCTGGTGGAAGAACATATTGCCGGTATTCCTGGAGATGTTTTTACAAAAGGACAGTTGTATACCCCGGAATTTAATCCCACCCGTATTGCTAAAGAATTTGTGAAGTTTAATGAGCGTTGCCTGATTATGCTCCTGGGAGATATGAGGGCATATAATTTTGTTGTACAGATTACACCTGATTTTGATGACATTCAATTCCGCATACGTGCTATAGACTTTGATCAGCAGTTTTATGAAGGAAATCTGAAGGTTTATTTACCCCAGTTTTTTAAAGAAAATCTTCCGTATGTAAAAATGAGTATGGAGCAGCTGACAGAGAAAACAGTTTTACAGTATCAGCAGGAAGAGCGTTCATCTATTGTTCACCGGGTGAGAAGTGAGCGGCACCGGTTGACTGATTTGCGCGATGTATCAAATAAGGAAGAGCTAACCACGCCAGAAAATATTGCGGTGTTAAAGCAAAGTATGAGTGAATATTTTAAAGATAAAAACTATCTGAAATGCGGCAACATGACAGATATCATTGAGCTGAATATTAAAAACATCATCCGGCAGGTGAAGTTATAAGCAAACGGCTGACAATTTTGCCAGCCGTTTTTGAGTGAATCTAGAAAGAGCGTCCAAAACATTAAGCGTGTTGGCCCTCATGTATTCCCTCCGCAAACTCTTCTACAATTTTATCATTGAAAGCAGGTAAATCTTCAGGTGTTCTGCTGGTAACCAAACCCTGGTCCACTACTACTTCTTCATCACTCCACAAAGCCCCTGCATTGATCAAATCCTGTGAAATATTTTTTACTGAAGTTAATTTTCTTCCCTGCACCACGTCCGCATTTATCAGCGTTTGCGGACCATGGCAAATGGCTGCGACAGGCTTGCCATCTGTAAAGAAGGACTTCACAAAAGCAATGGCATCTTCATTTACCCTTAGCTGATCAGGATTAATTACGCCACCCGGTAAAAGCAATCCGTTATAATCGTCAGCATCTGCCTCTGCAATGGTTTTGTCAACATCCACTTCTATCGACCAATGATCCTGATCCCAGGCTTTAATTTTTCCACTTTTTGAGGAAATGATATGTACGGTTGCACCTTCCTCTTTTAGTCTCTTTACCGGCTCAGTTAATTCAACTTCTTCAAATCCGCTTTCTGAAAGAACAGCGATTGTGCGGTTACTCAATTGTCCCATAATCTTTCTGTTTTAAATAGGTATGTATTTAAAGACATTCATTCAGGAAATTTTGTTTTTAGAAAATGAGATTAGTCATTCGTTCTCCGGTGTTTAAGGAAATAAACAACCAGATTTCCTGCAATGATGATGTGGTTAAAAATATTAGGGATTAGCCCATAATATTTGGTAAAGATGTTAAAACGCTCCTTTAAACTCTCGCGATGTTTTTTCTTGCTCATGCCACCAACCAGATATTTGGCTACATAGCGGTGAACATTAACAATGTTTGATGCTTTTTTCGCCGCCTTTATGATCCAGTCGATATCCGAACTGTATTTGTAGCTTAAATCATATGGCGTAACAATACTCCTTCTGATGTATATCGCCTGGTGGCTGATGTTCATCCCATATTTAAAACTCGTCCAATCAAAATGCTCCGGTGCCTCGTGTCTTCTTCTTCCCAGGTTTTCCCATTTATCGTTATACATTTCGGTTTCTCCATAATAGATATCTGCACCAGGAGCCGAATCAAAAACATCCTCTACCGTATGTTCATCGTAAATCTCATCGCCCGAATTCATAAACAAAACGTAATCTCCTGTAGCCAATGCCAGCCCCTTATTCATCGCATCATAAATCCCTTTGTCAGGCTCTGAAACAATTTTAGAGACTTGGGTTTGATACTTATTAACCACTTCCAGCGTACCATCAGTTGATGCCCCATCGATTACAATGTATTCGATGCTTTTGCAGGTTTGATTGGTGATTGATTTTATCGTTCGTTCAATGTCCCGGACGTTATTATATACGATGGTGATGATGGTCAGTTTAGGCATTAGTCCATTAGTTTTTTAAAGGTTTCGGCATCAGGTATCAAGCCTTTAAATGCCTTTGGAAGTGTATTACTTGTTTTATAGGTAGAAACTCCCATTGCCTTATTGAAATCTCTGAATGAAAATTCTACGATCTTGTTTTTTTTCTCTTTACAAAGTATAATTCCAATAGATGGCTGTTCATGAGGTTGTCTCACATATTCATCCAATGCTGATAAATAAAAGTTCATTTTTCCTAAATACTCTGGTTTAAACTTTCCTGTTTTTAATTCAGATACAACTAAGCATTGCAGGCGGCGGTTGAAAAAAAACAGGTCTAAAAAATATTCTTCATCTTCAATTATCAATCGGTATTGGTTGCTAATGAATGTAAAATCGGTTCCCAGCGACATCAGGAATTTTTTGATGTTATGAACAATCCCACTTTCCAGAGCACTTTCATCCGGTTCGCACTGATCCTCGATATTGATAAAGTCTAACAGGTATTCATCTTTAAAAGATTGTAGCGCTTTATTTCTGATTTCATTATTTGGAATGGTTTGAAGAAAGTTGTTAGGCAAGCTCCCCGAATTGCTGAACGACTTATTTTTAAGATGATATTTTAAGGTGCTAACTGACCAGAATCCCGTAGCAATTTTTTGGATGTAATAGATGGTTTCTTCTATTGAATTCTTATTCTGCAACAGCTCTATATGGTGCGTGAAGCTTACATTGAAAAAAGTTTTTTGTAATTGGTCCGTCACTGACGGGCTAAATTCAAATAGTTGATTATCATCACTTTCTAATTTGACCGTCACTGACGGACTAATTGGAACATACTGGTCCCAGTATTCAAAAAAGGCCCTCATTTTTTTTATATTGGTTGACGAAAAACCTCTTAAGCCAGGAAGCTCTGCCTGCAGATCATTTGATAGTTTATCGATGATTTTGGCACCCCATCGTTCTTGTTTGATTTTTTCAGAGATGAATTTACCAACAGCAAAATATAGTAATAGAAGTTCTTTATTAACCAGTCTGGCAGCCTTATATCTGCTTAATAAAATTGCCGATTTTAAGGCTTTGATATTTTCAGGATAATTGGTTATGCTTTCCATTTGGTCAGTTTGAAACGCTATAAATTTAGCAAAGATTTGTCGGTTTGTATACCATCAAATAAATTGGAATGTAAAGATTAAATTAATCTTCAAGTCAAAACTATTTTGGTTGCAAATCAATCAGGGTTTCGTACAGGTGAATGTGTTCAGCAGCAATAACCTCTTCCGAAAAATCTGCCAGAATACTTAGTCTTGCTGCTTTTTGTATCTCTTCCTTATTCGGGCGGTGGTAAAGCCATTCAATTCCATTTGCCAAATCCCGGGCATTTTCATATTCTGCCAGGTAACCATTCTGCATGTGCTTTACCATATCGGGAATTCCACCTGTAGTAAAAGCAATTACCGGAGTGGCACAAGCCAGACTTTCCATCACCGTATTGGGTAAATTGTCTTCGAGCGACGGTGTAATAAAAGCATCCGCAGCCGAATAACATTTTGCTAAATGATCATCTTTACTTATCGTACCTAGAAATGTCGTTTTAAAAGGGAATTCAGGCATTTCCGCATTTTCTTTATTGCCAAAAATAACCAGTTCAATATTTGCTTTGTTAATTCCCGATCTTTTGGATAAGATTTCCAATGCTTCAATCAAATAAGGCGTTCCCTTATGCTTATCATTTTTTGACGGCATAAATCCACTCATCAGCACAAATTTATCCGGATTGATTTTTAATATTTTCTTCGCTTCAGCTTTAATATAAGGTTTGAAAATATTGGTTTCTATTGTATTGGGGATCACCGAAGTGTTTCGCGTACCTAATAAACTGCTAAACTTGATCGACATTGCCATCCACTTACTCGGTGCCACAATATGAAAATTAAGTTCACTATAAGCCTTTTGTTTACGTTGCCAGGTCTTGTGTGAAATATCATCATTACCACTCATTTTCAGAATCGGACAATTGCCACATTGCTGATGGAAATTTTCACAGCCATAACGCACATGGCAACCGCCTGTAAATGCATTGCTGTCGTGGAAAGTCCACACAATAGGTTTCTCCAATTCGTCAAGCTCAGCTAAAAACTTTGGAGTTAAAAACCCATGATTTACCCAATGCAAATGAATAACATCAGCATTTTTCACTTCAGGATGATTTTTGATCGATCGCCCGAACCACTGCAAACTAAAAGGAGTCTTAACGGATTTGCTCAGCCATTTGGCATAATATCTTTCCGAGAGGATATTGAAAACTGCCTTCGCTCTCTGAAAAGGAGACTTGCTGAATGTATCAATCTTTGGGTTGTTTCCAAATTTATAATATACCAGTACTTTCGACTCTATACCATTTGCATTCAATGCGTCGCTCAGGCGAAGGCAGGCTCTGCCAGCTCCGCCATTTCCATCATAGGTATTTAAGTGTACTACTTTCAAATCGACCAAAAATACATTTTATTGTTCACGAATATAAAATCTGTTGCGTAATTTCAACCTAATTTTAAGCCAACAAACCAAAATCATGATCAAAACCCTGTTAAAATCGCTCACAGCAATAGCGTTTTTGCTGCCATGTTATTCATTTGCTCAAAATCAAACTTATTTTGCTTCCTATCCAGCATTAACGCCCGATGCGCAGACTATAGTATTCAGTTATGATGGCGATATATGGAAAGTTCCGGTTAAAGGTGGGGTGGCTTCCCGGATTACCGCACTACAGGGCGAAGAAGTCAATCCAAAAGTTTCTCCTGATGGGAAATGGCTGGCATTTTCCTCCAATCAGTTTGGTAATAATGATGTATACGTAATGCCCATCAATGGAGGTGATATCAGGCAGCTAACCTTTAATGATGCTTCTGATGAAGTGGATAACTGGAGCTGGGATTCCAAAACCATCTACTTTACTTCAGGCAGGTATAACTCTTTTTCAAGTTATAAGGTAAATGTAAATGGAGGTAGCGCAATTCGTTTGTTCGACAACTACTTTAATACCACGCACCATATTGCTGAATCGCCAACCGGCGAATTGTTTTTTAACGATACCTGGGAAAGTTACCGCTTTCCGAACCGGAAGCATTATAAGGGTGCCTATAATCCAGATATTCAGTCATACAACCCTAAAACTAAAACATACAAACGTTATACGGATTACATTGGGAAAGACTTCTGGACAAGCGTTGATCAAAAGGGAAACATCTATTTTGTATCCGATGAAGGCAGCGAGGAATATAATCTTTACACCTTCACCGGTGGAAAGAAAACAGGTTTAACTAAGTTTGATACCTCTATTAAAAGACCTTTCGTAGCTGCAAACGGCACCGTTGTGGTTTTTGAAAAAGATTATCAGCTATATACTTATGATGTAAACACTAAAAAAACAGAGAAGGTGAGCATCAGTACATCAAGAAATCAGGTATTAAGTAAAGAACAGGAATATGATGTACGGGCAAGTATCTCCGCTTTTGATGCATCCACAGATGGTAAAAAAATCGTATTTGTCTCCCGCGGAGAAGTATTTGTAAGTGATGCAGACGGAAAATTTATCCGTAAAATTACCAATAGTGGCGAGCGAGCCATGGAGTGTAAATGGCTGGCTGATAATAAAACAATCCTCTTCAGCCAAACGGCAGACGGCTATCAAAATTGGTTCACCATTGCGGGTGATGGTAAAGGGACGGTTAAACAACTGACTAAAGAGAAGGCCAATAACCGGGATATCAGCCTGAATAAGAGTAAAACCATGGCCGTTTACCTGAGCGGTAGAAATGAGCTGAAATTAATGGATCTTAAAACATTTGACAGTAAAACGGTGGTCACAGATGAATTCTGGGCATTTCAGAATTCAGCGCCCGGTTTCTCTCCGAATGATGAATACCTGCTGTTCACAGTATACAGAAATTTTGAACAGGATATTGTAGTACACAACATCAAACAAAATAAAACCATCAATCTAACAAATACAGGGGTTACAGAAACGGCACCTTCCTGGTCGCCCGATGGAAAATATATATTTTTTACCAGTGCCCGTACAAAACCATCATATCCTACCGGGATGTCAAATGCGCATATCTACCGGATGGCACTGAATAACTATGATGAGCCATACCGTTCAGATAAGTTTGATGATTTGTTTAAAGAAACCAAGCCTGCAGAGGTAAAGCCTGCAGTTGATGATAAAAGTAAAAAGGGAAAAGCCGATACCAGTAAAAAGAAAGCTGAGGTAAAGCCCACTCCAAAACCAGCAAATATAATTGCCATCAATACTCAGGATATTTTAGATCGTATTGAACTTGTGGGACCTTCTTTTGGCGGACAGTACGGAACAGATGCTTTCGCAAAAGGGGATAAGACTTACGTTTTTTATACCTCGAATCACGAGGGAGGGGCACCAGGTTTGTATCGGACAACAATTGAGCCTTTTGAAGCCAATAAAACCGAAAAAGTTGCAGATGGAGGTGACTATAACATTGTTCAGGCTGGAGATAAGTTCTTTGTGCTCTCCCGTGGTGTTGTCAATAAATACAACCTGGAGGCCAACAAACTGGATAAGATCGATCACGGATATAAATTTACCCGAAACCTCAATGCTGAGTTTAATCAGATGTTCTATGAAACCTGGGTAGGGCTGGATGAAAATTTTTATGACGAGAAGTTTCACGGTGTTGACTGGGATAAAATGAGAACCCGCTATGCCGCATATCTCCCTTATGTAAACAACCGCAGTGATTTGAGGATTCTGCTAAATGATATGTTAGGGGAGCTAAATTCATCACACATGGGTTTCAATAGCACCGGCGCAGAAGAACGCAAAAATTTGAACTATGTAACCAATGAAACCGGGATTGTGTTCGATAATGAGAACCCACTGAAAATTGAACGAATCGCTGCTAAAAGTAATGCTGCGCACGCAGGTACAAATATTTTAGCCGGTGATATCTTAACTCAGGTGAACGGGATTAAGGTAGATGAAAAAATAGACCGTGATTATTATTTCAGCAAGCCATCATTGGATAAAGAGATGAGCTTAACCTTCAACCGAAATGGTAAAGAGGTATATGTGAATGTACATCCCGAAAGCGCAGGCACCCTTCGCGGAAACCTTTACGACGAATGGATTAACAATAACCGCAAAAATGTAGATAAATGGGGTAATAACCGGATTGCTTATTCGTACATGAAAAACATGAGTGGGGGCGAGCTGGAATCTTTCTTGCTGGATATGGTTGCGCAGGAAGAAAACAAGGATGCGATCATTCTCGATCTGCGTTATAACACGGGTGGCAATGTACATGATGATGTGCTGAAGTTTCTCTCACAACGTCCGTACCTGCAATGGAAATATCGTGGCGGCAAGCTTGCGCCTCAAAGTAACTTCGGTCCTGCGGCAAAACCTATCGTGCTGTTGATCAATGAACAATCTCTCAGTGATGCAGAAATGACGGCGGCAGGTTTTAAGCAATTGAAGCTGGGTAAAATTATAGGTACGGAAACCTATCGCTGGATTATTTTCACGTCAGCTAAAGGACTTGTAGACGGGTCGTCGTACCGCTTACCCTCCTGGGGTTGCTATACCATGGATGGGAAAAACCTGGAGAGTGAAGGCGTAAAACCAGATCTTTTCGTTAAAAACACCTTCGAAGATCGCCTCGCAGATAAAGATCCCCAATTGGAAAAAGCCGTGGCGGAAATTCTGAAAGACCTGAAATAAGATCAATTTTGAACTGTTTAAACGGGTTAATGGTGAAAGCAATGATGCTATCACAATTAACCCGTTCATCATTTTATACAGTTAAACAAATTTTCCGTTTCTTTGAACCTGTATTCAATTTAAAACATGGCAAATTTATTAACCGACAGGGCTTTTTGGGTAAGTTATTGGGAAAGTAAAAAAGGGCTAGCGGTTCAGTTACCTGCAAATTATTTGTTTCATCGCCAGCTGGCTGAAATTGTAGATAAAGGAAATGTTCAAACCGCGATTGAACTCGGCGGTTTCCCCGGTTATTATGCTGTGTTTTTAAAGAAATATCTAAAACTTGACGTAACACTTTTAGATTATTTCGTCCATCCGCCAGTAGTTCAGGCACTTTTGAAGAAAAATGATTTGAAACCTGATGATATACACGTTATCGAAACAGATCTATTTAATTATCATCCCGCTGAACAATATGATCTGGTACTCAGCTGCGGTTTGATTGAGCATTTCAATGACACCGCAGATATCATCCACAGACATATTTCTTTTGTGAAACCAGGTGGAACATTATTTATTACCCTGCCTAACTTTAAAGCGGTTAACGGATGGTTCCAGAAGCAGTTTGATAAGGACAACTACAATAAGCACAATATTGATAGTATGGACCCGGAGCTATTGAAATCTATTTGTGAAAAAGCGGGTTTAAAAGAAGTAACATCTGGTTACTTCGGACGCTTCAGCGTTTGGCTGGAGAATGAAGATCAAAAGTCTGCAGGCGTTCGTTTATTGAAAAAAACAATCTGGTTAGCTGGTAAAGTTTTTACTAAAATTATTCCTTTTGAGAGCAAAAATTTATCGCCATATATTATCTTAGTAGCGAAAAAATAATTACGCTCTATGGCAATCAGTTGGGGATACTCGCCAAAAATTGAAAAGTTTATTCCGCTTGGCGATTTTGCTGCGGATAAGTACTTAATCGTTGCACAACAAGCGATTGAAAATTTGGGATGGAAGCTTAGTCACATTTCCCAAACCGGACTCATCGCTTATACCAGTATCTCTTTTCAGTCCTACAGCGAAGAAATTTCCATCCGGATTCATAATAATTTCGCGGTAATCAAAAGCGAATGCGTGGGTATTCAGATGCTGTTTAACGATTATGGTAAGAACGACCAGAACCTGGAGAAGTTCTTTCATGAATTCGAGTATGTTGAATTTCACCTGAAAGATGTGTGGGATGATCGCTTAGCCAAATTCCATTCGCTGATCAATAAGCAAGACGATCACTACTTTGAGAAAGCCCCACTGGCAACCAAGAATAAAATCAAGAACGTATTATACCTATTTTTCCCACAGAAAGGCTATACGGTAACGCCAATTCTGGTGCTGGTGAATATCATCTGTTTTTTTGCCATTTCTGTCCTATACGTGATATATTTCCGGTATCTCCTGATTACTCAGGGCAGAATCACCGATAGTTACACGCTTAGTTTAAAGGCAAAAGCTTTTAAAAACATACTCAGTCTGGATTACCGCAATACCATATTCAATGGGCAGCTTTGGCGCCTGATCAGCTATCAGTTCAGTCACGGGTCAATATCACATCTCTTATTTAACATGTACGCCCTTATTTATCTGGGCCTGATGATTGAAAATAAACTGGGCTGGAAAAAATTTATTTTTATTTACCTGTTAAGTGGTGTTTGTGGCGGACTGATGAGTTTGTGGTTTCATCCAGACCAATTTATTCTGGGTGCGTCTGGTCCGATTATGGGATTATTTGGTGCATTCCTTGCCCTACTCATCAATAAAACATTCGAAAAAAAGGCTACACAGGCATTATTGATCAGTACGGTAATCGTTTCCGTATTTGTGTTGATTAATGGCGCATTTGGAAAGCGGGTTGATAATGCAGCGCACATTGGTGGGTTTATCTCTGGTTTTGCATTTTGTTGCCTGTTTAGCTTTAAACCGACGCATGAAGACGCGTTGAAAGACTGGGCAAGGTACGCTGTAAATTTTGTTGTTTTCGCATTGTTTTTCAGCGCAGTATTAACATTTATTCCCAGATACCAGACAGAAGACTTTAAAGCATTAAATGAGAAATTCAACAGCAATATGGATTACCTTAATGCAATCACCCGCTTAAAAATTGATTTGCCGAAGGATTCAAAGTTAAAATCAATTAAAGAAGATGGTATTATCCCTATGGAGCGAAATCTCCAGATCATTAAACAGATGGATGCTTTAGTGCTGAAGAGTGAGGATTCAAAACAGCGTGATAAAAAAGTAAGGCTCGGCAAGATATCTTACCGAGCAGTTATGCTGATGTATAGGGATATAAAAGGAGATAGTACCTATCGCTATAGCAAAGAAACGTCGAAAGCACTGGGTAGTGTTTTCAGGATCCTTTACGATCGCGAGGAGACTAAATAGCTTTTTTATAAAAACCTATTTCACTAAGGGTAATACAAACCGGAGATTTGGTAATATTGATTCTCACTTGATTGGTCGTAACCGGCTGGTCAAGTTGAATCAACCTTTTGGCGCCGATGCTTCTGCCATCAAAAACTTTATTCCAATGCTTATCCTGCAGAACCTCGATAGTGTATGCCTCGATTCTTTGCCCTAAAGGAATGTATTCCTGAAGGCTTATAATGTCGAAAGTTTTTTCAGTTTTCAGGTCGATTTCAATATTGGCTTTATGGGTATTGTCTTGTGTTGCCCAATAACTTTCCTTCTTTCCATCCAATACATTTTTGGCGGCGAAAGTTTTACTACGAACATTGCTGGCGGTAATCTGAGCGCCTTTGGCAAGATTATTTGCAAAGGTGTGTTTCACTATATTGCCAAATTCGGTTAAAGCCTTTACGTCATCATCATGCAACTGTCCTCTGGTATCGGGTGCTAAACCCAGGTCCAGTCCTGCTCCACGGCCTACACTTTTCAAATACAGGTCAAATAAAACCTCCGGAGTTTTGGGTTTTTCCGTCGGATGGTAAAACCAGCCTTTACGCAAAGGAACATCACACTCTGCTGGCATCCAGAACTTTCCGTTCCTGATACCGGCAGGGCTCTGCGGGTAGTTAGCCTGCCCAGGTACTGCAACATTTTTTCCATCAGGTGCCATTGGTGTAAAAGTAGCCCAGCTGGTTTCTGCCGCATGGCCATCTTCATTACCCACCCAGCGAATGTCCAGGCCAATATCACTAAATATGTTTGCTGTAGGTTGCAATTTTCTGGTAATGCCCCAGGTATTATTCCAGTCGTAATATGTGGTATTATCTATTGATCTTTTTTCCCTAGCACCACCATAGTAGCCGTCGCCGCCGTTTGCGCCATCATGCCAGCTCATAAATAACGGTCCATAATCGGAATATAGTTCTGTAAGTTGGGCCTGGTATATGGCGAGATACTTATCGGTTCCGTACAAGGCATTATTCCTGTCCCATGGCGAGCAGTAAACGCCAAATTTTAAACCATTTTTGCGTGCAGCCGATTCCACCTCTTTCACCAGGTTTCCTTTCCCGTTTCTGAAAGGACTTTTGCTAATATTATATTCAGTGGTTTTGGTCGGCCATAGTGCAAAGCCATCATGGTGTTTGGCTACCAGTATAATGCCCTTCAAACCACCTGCTTTTGCTGCCTGAATAATCTGTGTGGCATTGAAATCGCTTGGGTTAAATGTCTTAGGATCTGCGTCGCCAAAGCCCCATTCTTTGTTCTCGAAAGTAGTTGGAGTGAAATGAATTAAACCATAAACCTCAATGTCATGCCATGCCAGCTGTCGTTTTGAGGGTACTGCGCCATACGGTTCTGGGGCGTTTTGTGCTAAGACATTACACGAAAGAAATAGCAGTAAGATAAAAAAGGACTTCATAATTTGTTGCTTAGTAAAGCCAAATTACAAAGAATAATCAATTTACTTTGAAAAATATTGTGCAAGTTTTTCTCTGGCAAAGCGCTTAATTCTGATCATCATATTCCCTTTACGATGGGTGAGGAAACTTTTTATCGCTTTAAAAGCCTGCTTGTTTTCTTCGATGCTGTCTGGAAATTCGGTAATAGGCTTTGGGTTAATGATGACATTGTAAATGTCGTTAATCCCCGAATGGACACCTGTGCCATCGTGACCGATATTGTTCACCAGTGATTGAGCAGGATTTAATGTGAGACCTCCTTTAAGAAAAATTGACGCATACCAGCGAATGGCCCAGCTGTTATTCTTACCTTTCTTAAACTCCTGCATCTGTTTCCAGAAGTTCATTTTATGATCAATAGAAAAGGCTGCCCTTTTCTTTTTATCAAACTGTTTGATCAGGATATCAATATCGGGTTCAAAGTTCTTCCATGCCCTTTCCCACGTAGCCCAGCCCCAGCTCGTGGCCGCGCGGTAGAAAAATGCCTCGGGTAAGTCTACTGCTGTTAAGGGGTACATGTAGGCCCCAATGTGCATTACTTTTTCTTCCTCACGATAGCGGTTCAATGCATCGTTAAAATAAGCCAAAGTGTGTGGCGAGCTTACCAGGTCGTCTTCAAACACAATAACCTGCCCGTAATCAGAAATCAGCTCACTCACGCCAGCGATTACTGAATTGGCTAACCCAGCGTTTTCTTTGCGTGCAATTATCTTAACGGATTTAAATCCGTGTACCTTATTAATAATGGCTCTTACTTCCGCTACTTTTTCTTCATCTGCTTTGGTTTTGGCCCCATCAGAAAAAATATATAGTCTGCTTTTTCCAGCCAGTTCATTCAGCTGTAAAAATTGAAGCGTCCGCTCTGTGTGCTGCGGACGGTTGTAAACAAAAAGGGCTATGGGGGCAAGGTTCTGCATGTATATGTTACCGGTTGAGTTATTGAATTAAATAGCTTAAGTCACGCTCAATAAACCATTAAACTCAAGGCGAAATTGCGAACCAAGCTAATAATCTATGCAGAGTTAGTGAGTTAATCTTATTTAACGGCTAAAATATATGTAAATTCTGATCAGATTTTTTTGTCAGCACTGTATAGGCATTTGCAAACTGCTCCTGCTTCTTCCGCCCAAGCAATCCTCCCAGTGTTTTTTTGATGTTGTATTCCAATTCGATTTTCAGGTTGCTGATAAAAGACTTCGGCGCTCTCTTGTTTACAAACTCATTAAACTTAACAGTTTCAGTCGCCGTCATGGAAACCTTATCTTCCATAATTTCCAGGCCCTCGCTTTGCAAAAGAAAACGTAGTGAAGTAGGTGTGTACATATTGATATGGCCATAATCCAGAAAGTGCTTCATCCGGTTGTCAACGCCATAACGATAATCTTTAGGTACTTCTACCACAATGTATTTGGCTACCCTTTTTAGCTCACGAATCAGTATGCGTTCATGCTCTACATGTTCCAGTACGTGAGCCAGAATGATCAAATCAAAGCTATCATCAGCGTATGGGATTTTATAGCCATCAAAGCTTTGTACTTCTTTTAGCAGCGATAAATTTCGTTTTTTAATCAGGTCAACCCCACTTTCAGCAATTTCAAGGGCATAAAGCTCCGGCGCAAAATTCCAGTCGTTTAAAAAATGAAGAATACTTCCATCACCTGCGCCCACCTCCAGTACCGTTTTTGGCTTGATGGCTGCGCAAACATCTACAATATTTTTCGCTTTATATTTAGCGCCCAGCATCCGCCATTCCACATCGCTATTGGTGTAGAAATTATCATAAGCAGTTTTTACCTCTTCGCTTAACATATTGATGAAGTTAGATGTCTAAACAGTTATTGGCTTTGTAAAAAACCGATGTAGCCTTTTCATAAAATAGGCCAGGGGAGATGCCGCTAAAGCTGATTTCCTTAAAACCCTGTTCCTTTAATAATACCCTCGCCGGTTCATAAACATCACGTTCGCTATCATCTAAAATGACTACTCCATTTTCAGATAAAGCGGCTAAGCTATACCGGCAGCAACGTACCCTGTCGCGACCATCAACAATGATGATATCGAACTTTTTATTCAGTAATGTTGCTTTCCTGGCGTATTCGCCGTCGCGTTGTAGCTCACAAAATATCATCTCGGCATTAGCAGGGCTGGTGCCTTTTACTTTATTGTACCAATTTCTGTCGTGTTCAACAGAAGTAACCGAAGCCGCCTTTTGTGCATAGAAGATGGTAGAGTTTCCAGAACCATATTCAAAGATATGATGTGACCGATTAATGCGGTCCCTGATGAAATCAATAAAGGAGTAGGTAACCCAGGGTAAGGCTTTACCCTGCCCGTCCACTGCCTGTTTCTGATCGAAGGCGGTAAACCAGCCGATGCTGTTTAGGTAGCCTTTGTGCCCGTATGATAGTAGCGCTTTTAGTCTACCTGGCTTCCCGATTAATGTAGTTAATGCTTTTAAGGTACTCAACGTTTGAATATTTTTTGAAATGCTGTGACCAAAAATAATGATTTTAGCATCATTATTCCCTGTTGGCGCGTTTTCGGGATTAATAAAAGATAAAATGTTGAAACAAAGCATGCTATTAATGTTGCAATTGACGCACCAACACCTGCATACTTTGGAATTAACCACAGGTTTAATAATATATTGACCAGCGCCCCGCAAGCTGTCCTGTAGAATGAAATCCTGGTGTATCCTTCGGCGATGAGGTATTGAGAGCTCGCACTTCCCAAAAAGACAAATATCCCTGACCAGATATGAATCGATAGCATTGCGCCCGCCCCTTCAAACTGATTAGAATATAGTAGGTGAATAATAAAATCGGCAGTAAAGCTGATGAAAATCCCAACTGGTAAGCAAATATATACCAGTAAATCATACAAGTTTCCCAATCTCTTGCGATATCGCGCTATGTCAGTTTTTCTGGCATTTATTAGCGCAGGGAATACCGAGGTAACAATGGCAACCGGAATAAAATACCATGCCTCGCTTAAATTAGCTGCAGCACTGTAAATCCCCACGGCTTTACTTCCAACTTCTTTTAGCATTACCACATCTATTTTCATGTAAATGGAAACCATTACCGCTGAAAGGATGAGGGGAGAGGACTGCTTTAATAACGATTTTGCTCTTGCCCCATCATAACGCCATTGAAAGATGCTAAACCCCTGTTTTTGATAGACAATGATCAGGCCGATAGCAAGGGTCAGACCGTCGAAGACTAATGCCATTACAATATATATCAACGGAAGGCCTAAATAGATCAGAATTAGCTTAAGCGCTGCCGAAATGATCAGGCATATATTTTGAACCTGAACAACATACTTGGACTGTACCTGCGATTGAAAGTAGGCATCAATTACGTTGAAGGACTTAAAAAAAGAGGCGAGGGCTAACAAGCCAACCATTATCGTCAACGGTTCGCCCGGATTTTTCGATGTCTCGTGACTAATATAGTATATGCCCATGGCCACGGGAATGGCTGCGGCATTCGTCAATAATCTAAGCCAAAGGGAAGTACCGAGTATCTCATCTCGCTTTTTTGGTTCTTTTATAATTTCCCTGATGATAAAGGTGTCGAGGCCCAACGCGCCAACGGCGGCCAGTATCGCAACAAGGGACAAGCCAAAACTAAGATCTCCAAATAGGCCTGGTCCAAGGTATCTGGCGATAAGTAAGCCCACTAATAAGCTTAACACCTTGCCAAACATTAGCCATCCTGTATTCTTTAAATACTTATTAAATGCCTCCTCATCAAAACCTTTTATACCGGGTAATTTCATTAACGCAAAGATGTAAAAAATGTGCGGTAATTAGGTAAGTGGTGCGCCCACCGCAATATCGCAGCGATGACCTGGCTCTCCATGTTTGGGATTCAACTTTACTCCGTTTTTAGCCTCAAGAGATCCTGCATCTGCCGCAGGCTGTGCAGGGGGTTGCGAAACAGCAGTCGTTTTAACTGCAACGGGCTTCGAGTTCAGTGGCGCGCCCACGGCAATATCGCAACGGTGGTTGGGTTGTCCGTGCGGTGGGTTCATGCCTTTTGCCACTTTCACAGTCGACACCTGAGTGACTACCGGTTGTGGCGTTGTGGCCTGGGCAACCTGCACAGGTCTTGAATCTAAAGGTGCACCTACGGCAATGTCACACCTGTGGCCGGGTTCGCCATGCTTGGGATTTAGTTTTTTCCCTTTTGCATCCACTGTCGCTGGTACAACAGGAGGTGGCGGTGTAGCGTTTGGAGTTACTTGTGCCTGCGCAGGTGCACTTTGGTTCAGCGGAGCACCAACAGCTAAAGCGCAGGTATGTCCGGGCTGGCCATGAGGGGGATTAAAAATCAGGTTACTTTTAGTTGTAGCAGTTTGGGGCGTTGGATTAGCAACTTGTTGCAGGCCTTGCAATCCGCCGGGTGTGGCAATTAAACTTTGTGAAGTTTCTTTTTTCTCACCCTTGCAGCTGCAAAACAGCACTAATGCCAGGAGGTAGGTAAACTGCTTCATAAGCGTAGGTTTTAGATTTAATCAAATATGGCGAAATAATTTTAACCTTTAAAACTTTGCTCAATACGGTTCAGCTGCTTGAGATGATGTTTCAGATGGATCTCGATAAACCGAAACCATTGCTTAGCATTTAAATAACCCAGGCGTGGATGTGGCGTTTTAATATGCTTGTTTGCTTTACTTACATTTGGATAGGCATGCTCAAGTGCCTTTTCAAATTCTAAGATAAAATCCAGTGCTTCAGTTTTTGATATTTTTTTGACACGGTCAATCAACCGTTTAGGCACTTTATATTTTTGAGCAGGTGGAAAAGCTCCAAAAAACAAAATCACTTTTACCGCAAAATGTGTGGGCTTATCTTCGCCTTTCCCTTTGATGCAATTTTCGAGGGCAATTAGCGATAGCAAACTGGAATCGAAAATATGAGAATATACTTCACTATAACTCCATCCATCTATCGGCGGGGTAAGTTGGAAAATATCCTCAGGATAAGAGGATAGCTTTGCTTTATACGCTTTAACGATGTGATGTAAAGATGCCCGGATTTTTGCAGCTGTCATTTAATAAATATAGCGTATTTATTAGAATAGCCACAAAAGTTCCCTTAAATGGGAGATTTCACTTTCCACATCCGCTGGTTTATCTTTCCTCAAGGGATTAAAAAATATGGTATCCATACCAAATCCCATCGCACCGTAAACGTCCGCTTCCAGACTGTCGCCAATCATAATGCTCTCTGATTTGCGGGCTTGTGCTTTATCCAGTGCGTATTCGAAAATCAGCGGATTCGGTTTATTCACCCCCACATCTTCAGATATGATCACGTGCTCGAAGTAAGGGTTCAGATTTGAAAGATCCATTTTAGTCAATGTGGTCTCTTTAAAACCATTTGAAATGATATGTAGCGTATATTTTTGCTGAAGATAGCCTAAAACCTCTTCTGCGCCTTCAAACAGATTCGTTTTTGTAGGAGAGATATTAACATAATCATTCTCGAACTGATGCGGAACCTTTTCCGGCTGAATACCGAGCTGGATAAAAGTTTTGCTAAATCTTTCTGATCTCAGAAAGTCTTTGGTAATTTTTCCCAGATGATAGTCTGCCCACAGCTGATGATTGTTTTTCGTATAAGTAGTAATAAAATCAGCACAAGAGTTCAGTCCAAGAGAACACAAATCGTAAGTATGGTAAAGCTCATTTAAAGTCTCTTCAGCGTTGCGGTCAAAATCCCAGATGGTATGATCCAGGTCAAAGAAAATATGTTTTTTTTGGTGATACATAGTCACAAAGGTAGGGCGATTCACAAATATAGATCAACTTTATCCACACAAATTCATTAAACCTTTGTGCCATAGGCCAAATCTCCGGCATCACCCAACCCGGGAACGATGTAAGATTTACTGGTCATCTCCTCATCTATGGCGCCAACCCATAACTTTGCTTTTGGTAAATTAGCCCTTACGTGTGCAACCCCCTCTGTGCTGGCAATTGCAGCAACAATGTGAAGCTCTGCAATTTTGTAGCGGTTAATTAATTCCTTACAACACATCACCATGCTCCGGCCCGTTGCCAGCATCGGATCTGCCATAATCAATATGCGCCCGTCCAGATCGGGCGTAGATACATAATCCATCTGGATGTTAAAGTCGCCGTTTTTCTCCGTTTTGCGGAATGCCGAAATAAAGCAACAGCCCGACTGATCAAAAATATTAAGCAACCCTTGCTGTAAAGGTAAGCCTGCCCTTAAAATTGTTGCCAATACAGGTTGCTGAGCTAAAACCTCACATGTCGAAACGCCGAGCGGAGTGGTTACGTCTTTTTGAATATAGTGCAGTGATTTGCTAATCTCATAAGCGAAAAACTCACCAATGCGCTCCAGGTTTTTACGAAAACGCATCGCATCCTTCTGGATGTTTTCATCGCGAAGCTCAGCGATAAATGTATTGGCAATAGATTTTGTTTTACTAAGGTCAAAAATCGTCATTTGTTCTTTAGCTTGTTACGAGCTGTCTAAATTAACAATTAATGGCCGAACATCTTTTAAAAAACCTATTTAATCCGCCGTCTCGGTTAATAGCAGGTTGAACATCGTATTTAGCTTTCTATACTTTGGATTAGTCGAAAGGCTTTTTAAGTTCCAGGAGGAAAGGAAATTCCCATTAACAACCTTTACTGCTTTGATGTAGCTATCGATTTCAGTCTTAGCCTCCGCCGGATTCAGGTACTGTAGCTGGGTATCTGCAATGCAGTAAGAATGAACCACCAGTGAGGTAACTTTCTCCAGCTGCAGATCGTACCAGTTGAAAGGTGTTGCCGTACCAGCCCTAAAACCTGAATTATTTTGATACCCCATGGAATAATCTTCCACGATACCCAAGTTTAAAATGTTTAAATAGCATATTGGAAATTTCAAAGGTTCCATTTGCTGACTAATCGAAATAATCTGTTCAGGGAAAGTTTCCTTTAGTAAAGCCAGGTCATTTTTAATGACGTTGGTTTTTTCTTTATCACTTGCGCAGGGGCGAAGCAATCCTACCGGTGCTTTACCAAGACTTTCTGAAATGGGCACTCTATGAATATAATCTGATGGAATATGAGGAAAGCTGATAAAGAATACCGGCTTTACGTTTTTTTTTGCAAAGCTGGTTTTCAATTGTTCAAGCACCGTTTCATCTTTTACCCTTACTCCGGTAAGTTCATCAAACCTGGCGCTGAGGTAATTGTTTTCTTTTTGAAAAAGACTGCTGAAAACAAATTTTGTTTTATTTAGAAAGCCGTTCGGAATACCCGCTGTAAGGTGAAAGTGTAGTGCAGTCTGCGAAGAGAAGCTTTTTTCATGAAATTTAAAATCCGGGTATTTCTTTTTGAGAAGACTTTTTACAATTAATGCCCATTCATCTATAATTGGCCTCTCCAGAATTTTCCATTTATTTTGAAGGCTCATTGATGCCCTAAACTCATCTTCAGTTTTCTTTTGATGGAGGTATTCTTCATATCTCGTAACAAGAAAGAAAGATGCCGCGAATACATCAAAAGGTAATGCTGAATCTTCAACCGGAAAAGGTGCTTTATATCCACCAAATTCAGTGCTTTTTACCTTTACTTCCTCCAGCCTGTTAGAAAACAGCAGCGAAGTACTTTTAAAAAACAATTCATCCGCCAGTGGCATATCTCCATAGCTTATTTTGCACTGCTGGCTTTGTAAAAAATGTTGTGCATTGCCTGTAAATTCGACTTCGGACTTTAAAATATCTTTAAATATAAAATTGAAGATATATTTTATCCTTGGGGTGAGTAGCTTGGAAAAAACGATCAGGTGCATAACTTAATAATCAAAGTAACTTAAAAGAGATACAACAATATTCTTCAGCCTATATTATCTCAATGTAATATCTGAATAATAAATTTAACAGTATTTTAATGCTAACCTGATATCTATTACAAAAATTACACTCAAAAGTTTGCCGAAAACTTCTTATCCGGGTAAAGGATTTTAGTGCTTTTTCTCACATTTCCTTTTACTAAATGAACAATACTCATCTGGTCGTCGAACATATCATAAAGAATGGTATTGGTTACTTCCATCGATTTTACCGCTGGTACTTTCTCTACTTCCAGGTAAATGTTCGTGGCTTCGTGGTCCATTTCAAAACCCAGGTAACTCATTTTTACTGACTTGCGGTTTGCATTAACCGAAAGGTGAGTTAAAATATATTTCTTCACCAGCTCGTCCATTGCAGCTTTCATAGCAGGGTTAGATAAATCTGTTTTCTGTTTATAGCTCTTCGCCAGGATAGATTCAAAATCATCAGAAAAAACCCTGCAGCTAATTTCCAGACTTTTCTCTTTCGCGTTAAAATTTACCTCAGTAGTGCTCACATGCAAGGGGTGTTTGTCGCTTTTAGCCAATCCGAAAAACAGGAAAGTGATAATAATGGTAACAAATTTGGTGTTTAACACGTGCATTTGATTTGATTTTATACGTTTTTATAATTAAAACTCTAATTTTAAGCTTTCAAAAGTAACTAAAAGCAAAATACAAACGCTCATTTGTTTATAATGCCGATGCAGGATTTTATTTTTTACTTCAAACTGGGGTGGGAGCACATTATTAGTGCCGATGCTTTAGATCATCAGCTTTTTATTCTGGCGCTTGTTGCCATTTACAGCTATACCAATCTAAAGCAGGTATTAATCTTAGTCACTGCATTTACCATAGGTCACTCTGCCACGCTGCTGTTAAGCGTGCTGGATATAATCAGGTTTGAAAGTAAATGGGTAGAATTTTTAATTCCCTGTACCATTGTGATTACTGCGCTGAGTAACTTGCTGAGAAAGAATTTTTCTTTGAAGTCGGTAAAGATCAATTACTTTTTTGCACTTGGATTCGGTTTAATCCACGGAATGGGCTTTGCAAACTCCATCCGGATGATGCTGGCCAAAGATCAGCATTTGGGTTGGGGACTGTTTGGCTTCAACTTAGGCCTGGAAGCCGGACAGATTTTTGTCGTGTTGATTATTCTGCTGATTACTTTTGTTATATTTAACTATACAAGAATTAAACGCATGAGCTGGGTATTGTTTATATCGGCCGGCGTATTTTCCCTCGCACTAAAAATGGCTTTAGAGCGCATCCCTTTTTAACTAACTAAGAACAAATGAATAAATTATTTACAATCACCACTAGTCTGCTGCTCCTTTCGGGTGGCATGGCTATGGCTCAGAACATTCAAAACAATCCAGGCAGCAACCATGGAAATAAGTTTGAGCAGCTGGGCACCATTTTACCAACACCGAATGAACAGCGTACAGCCAGTGGTGCACCAGGAGTTAAATACTGGCAGCAACGTGCCGATTATAACATCAAATGTGAGCTGGATGAGAAAAACCTGTTGTTAACAGGATCTGAAACGGTAACTTATACCAACAATTCACCTGATCCTTTAACCTATATCTGGTTGCAGTTAGATGAGAACGAACACAGCACCAGCAAAAGCTCCAATTATCAGGATGCCACTAAAATGCCTGTTGCAGGCACCGTCCAGTCTCTGGATCAGTTAAGTGCCAAAACAGATAATGGCAACGGAATTAACATTAACAAACTCACCGATGCTACCGGTAAGAGCCTGAAATATACCGTCAACAAAACCATGATGAGGGTCGATTTGCCTGTGGCTTTAAGAACAGGTCAGAAATTCATCTTCAATATCGACTGGAACTATAAAATTACCGACAGGATGAGCGTTGGCGGCCGTGGGGGGTATGAATTTTTCCCTGCCGATGGCAATTATTTGTTCACCATGACACAATGGTACCCACGTTTATGTGTGTATAGCGATTTCCAGGGCTGGCAAAATCATCAGTTTACCGGAAGGGGAGAGTTTGCTTTAACCTTTGGTGATTTCAAAGTACAAATGACCGTTCCTGCCGATCACCTGGTTGGTTCAACAGGAGAGTGTATTAACTATAGTGCTGTATTATCTCCAACACAATTAAGCCGTTATAACACCGCGAAAACGGCTTCTGCTCCGGTAGAAATCCAGACTTTAGCCGAAGCTAAACTTGCTGAAGCTAAAAAATCAACAGCTAAAAAAACCTGGGTATTCAATGCCAACAACGTTCGTGACTTTGCATGGACATCATCCCGCAAATTCATCTGGGATGCAATGCCTCAAAAAATACAAGCCAACAATAACACCGTAATGTGTATGAGTTTCTATGGTAAAGAAGCCTATAACTTATATAGCAAGTTCTCTACCCGCGCAGTAGCCCATACCATTAAAACGTATTCTGATTTCACTATTCCTTATCCTTATCCTGTTGCGCAGAGTATCGAAGCAGCCAACGGCATGGAATATCCGATGATCTGTTTCAACTATGGCCGTACCGATGCTGACGGAACTTATAGCGAAAGCACCAAAAACGGCATGTTGGGGGTAATTATTCATGAGGTTGGTCACAACTTTTTCCCGATGATTGTAAATAGTGATGAACGCCAGTGGACCTGGATGGATGAAGGTTTGAACTCTTTTGTTGAATACTTAACAGAAGAACTTTGGGATAATAAATTCCCAAGTAAAAAAGGCCCTGCTTATACCATTGTTGATTACATGAAATTACCAAAGGACGAGCTGGAGCCGATCATGACCAACTCAGAAAACATTGCACGTTTCGGTCCGAATGCCTATTCAAAACCTGCCACTGGTTTAAATATCCTCCGTGAAACCATTATGGGAAGAGAGTTATTTGATTATGCTTTTAAAGAATACGCCAGAAGATGGGCTTTCAAACACCCTGAACCTGCAGATTTATTCCGTACCATGGAAGATGCCAGTGGTGAGGATTTAGATTGGTTCTGGAGAGGGTGGTTCTATGGAACTGAGCCTTGTGATATCGCTCTGGACAGCGTAAAATTTGCAAAAGCAGATTTTCCTAAAGATGTTCCTGCCGCCAGGTCAAGAATGGTAAAAATCGATAAACCTGCTGTGAATGCGTTTGAAGACATTTCAAAAATCAGAAACCGTGAAGATAAGAAGATCGGTTTTTATGTTGACAAAAACACAGCCGCACAGGATTTCTATTACAAATACGACAGGGGAATGGTCAGCATTGATACGAACATCACGAATAAAGTAGAGATGGGTATGCCTTTTGAGGTTGTACCTGAGAGTGACCAGGCAAAATATAAAGACAAATTCCTGTATGAGTTAAATTTTAGCAATAGGGGCGGTTTAGTGATGCCGGTTATTGTAGAGTTTACCTATAAAGATGGTACTAAGGAAATCGACCGTATCCCTGCACAAATCTGGAGACATAATGAACTGAAAACTTCAAAGTTTTATGTTAAAGATAAAGAGGTAGAATCTATTTTGGTTGATCCGCTTCGTGAAACTGCCGATATTGATACCACCAACAATACCTGGGGCGGTAAAGCCAAAGAAAGCAAGTTCAGGGCCTTCAAAGCCAAAACAGGTGGTGCCGTTAGAGGCCAGTCTGTTGGAGCCAACCCAATGAAAGTTGCAGGAAGCAAATAATTACTGAAGTTAAAATTTTAGATCCCTCGCTGAAGACAAATCAGCGGGGGATTTTTATTTGTATGGCTTCCATCTATGCCAGGAAAATTGTATCGCTATTTTGAAATTACATAACCTCTATTTTGAAATTACATAGCTTTTATTTTGAAATTACATAGATTTTGTATTACGATGCAACAGGTGTGTTAAACTATCCTGACTTTAATCTGTTATCACCTCTGTTCTTTAAATCGTATATTTGATACAACGATGAAATTCAAAATCACTTCAGAATACAAACCAACAGGTGATCAGCCTACGGCAATAAAACAACTGGTAGATGGTGTCAATGCAAATGAGCACTATCAAACACTGCTGGGCGTTACCGGTTCAGGGAAAACTTTTACTGTAGCCAACGTAATTGAGCAAACACAGAAGCCTACACTGATTTTAAGTCACAATAAAACACTAGCAGCACAATTGTATGGTGAGTTCAAGAATTTCTTTCCCGAAAATTCGGTCAATTACTTTGTATCCTATTACGATTACTATCAGCCTGAAGCCTTTATCGCTTCAAGCAATACCTATATAGAGAAAGATTTAAGTATCAATGAGGAAATCGAAAAACTACGTTTAAGGACCACTTCTTCTCTCATGAGCGGCAGAAGGGATATCATTGTGGTTTCTTCTATTTCATGTATATATGGTATGGGTAATCCGGAAGACTTTTCCCGAATGGTTTTCCGTTTTGCTGTGGGACTAAGAATATCGAGAAATGCCTTTTTACATAGTCTCGTTGAGATTTTATATTCCCGAACCACTACCGAATTTAAACGCGGTACCTTCAGGGTCAAAGGCGATACCGTTGATATTTATCCGGCCTACCTGGATCATGCCTACCGGATATCTTTCTTTGGTGATGATATTGAAGAACTTTCAGCCATTGATCCGGTAACCGGAAAAACACTGGAAAAACTGGAAAACATGGCCATTTATCCGGCCAATCTCTTCGTTACTCCAAAAGATCGTTTTAACCAGTCTATATGGGGTATTCAGGAGGAACTGGAAGTGAGGAAGAATCAGCTGATTGGCGATAAACATTTACTTGAAGCGAAGCGCCTGGAAGAACGAACCAATTTTGATATCGAAATGATGAAAGAGCTGGGTTATTGTTCCGGTATCGAAAACTATTCGCGCTTTTTTGATGGCCGACAACCTGGTATGCGCCCATTCTGCCTGCTCGATTATTTCCCTGATGATTACCTGATGGTGATTGACGAGAGCCACGTAACGGTTCCGCAAATCAGGGCCATGTACGGCGGAGACAGGTCGCGGAAATTATCACTCGTGGAATATGGCTTCCGTTTACCTGCAGCATTAGATAACCGTCCGTTAAACTTCAATGAGTTCGAAGCCCTGGCACCGCAAACGATATATGTAAGTGCCACACCAGCGGAATACGAACTGGAAAAATCTGAAGGTGTAGTGGTTGAGCAGGTGATCCGGCCAACCGGTTTGTTAGATCCCATCATTGAAATCCGACCGGCAATAAATCAGGTTGATGATCTGTTAGATGAGATCGATCTGACCATTAAAGATGGAGGGCGTATCCTGGTGACCACCCTCACCAAACGCATGGCAGAAGAATTAACCAAATACCTCGACCGCTTGAATATTAAAACCCGGTACATCCACTCCGAAATCAAAACGCTGGAAAGGGTAGAGATCCTTCGTGGACTGCGCCTGGGTGAATTTGATGTTCTGGTAGGGATCAACCTGCTTAGAGAGGGACTGGATTTACCTGAAGTTACATTGGTGGCCATCCTCGATGCGGATAAAGAAGGGTTTCTCCGCTCAGAAAAGTCGTTGATTCAAACCATCGGTCGAGCCGCCCGTAACGATCGGGGAAGGGTAATTATGTACGCCGACGGGATAACAGATAGTATGGAGAAAACCATCGACGAAACCAACCGCCGCAGGGAAAAGCAAATTGCCTATAACCTGGAACATGGCATTACCCCTAAAACGGTCGGAAAATCGAGGGAAGCCATCCTGGAACAAACTTCAGTACTCGACTTCTCACAAAAAGCCAGTGATAATAAAGCAAGGGCATATATTGAGAATGCGGAAATCAGTATCGCGGCCGATCCTATTGTGCAATATATGGGTAAAGCCGAACTGCAAAAAGCCATCGACAATACCCGGAAAGATATGCAGAAAGCAGCCAAAGGAATGGACTTTTTACAAGCCGCAAAGCTGCGTGATGAAATGTTTGCTTTGGAGAAAATGTATAATGAGAAGTTCGCGAAATAAGTGTAAAACTTCATCCGGATTACCCGGAGTTGTTGTCATTGAAATAAAATTCTGATCTTTGCCCATTATTAAAACATTGCATTATGAATGGTCAAAACAGAAAAGATATTTACCCGGGACTCGAAGTAGGAATTATATTGAAGAAAGATCAGCGGTCAGGCGTAATTACTTACGGTGTAGTTCAAAATCTGTTAACTTCATCCGCCTTTCATTCGAGGGGTATTAAAGTCAGACTCGAGGATGGACAGATCGGGAGGGTAGCTGAGATTGTTGAAGATTGAAGGCCAGCAATGGTAGCTAATACAGCTCGATTACGTAACATTTTGTAATGAAAAAGCAATTAAAGGCCCAAAAAGTAACAAAATAAAAATTGCGACGTCTATATTTGTATTAACAGTAATTAAAAGAAATGGGATTAATTAAATTCATATTCATCGCTATATTGGTACTTTGGATCATCAGAATGCTGATCAAACTGATATTGCCGATGCTTTTCAGTAACCTTGTCAGTAAAGCCCAGCAACAGGCCGGCGGACAAGGACAGCAACAAAAACGTACAAAGCCTGAAGGTTCTATATCAATCGATTACATGCCGCCCCAGCAAACAGGTAAAACCGATAAACTCGGTGATTTTGTAGATTACGAAGAGGTTAAATAATTTTATAATAGGAGTATCAGGTATACATACCTGATACTTAACGCTACTTAAATACCTTCAAAACCGATCCCCAGAACCAGCTTTCTTCTGCTTTCAGCATCGCCTCAAAGGTCTTATCAACATTCACAGCCAGTTTATTGATGTCAGTAATCGACTTTTTAAAAGTGGTATAGTTCGGATCCTTTTCATCACCCTCCACAGCCGATAGTTCACCGAGAATCTTCAGTACAGGCTCCAGCTCACGTTTTTTACGTTCTTTGGCCACCTGACGGGAGATGTTCCACACATCTTTGTCCGCAAAGAAATATTCTTTCCGCTCTCCGGCTTTGTGTTGCTTTTCAATCAAACCCCAGCCAATTAAATCGCGAAGGGTCATATTGGCATTGCCCCTGGAAATACTCAAACTTTCCATAATGTCTTCCGTGGTAAGCGCCTCCGGAGAGATCAGCAGCAGTGCATGCACCTGTGCCATGGTGCGGTTGATTCCCCATTCGGAGCCCAGCTTTCCCCAGGCTTCTATAAATTTAAGTTTCGCTGCTGCTAATTCCATATCTAAAGATAACCCATAATTTTTATGTTTTCAAAAATTATTGAAAGTTTATCTATCTCAGATATTTCTGCTTAAAACACCTGATCTTCTCCTGTTGAAACTACCTGATGCTTTCCCGCTGAATCTGATTGGTCAGAGACTGCATTGATTCGCCGTTACTCAATTCTTGCAGCAATTTTTTCTGACTGGCATCAAAATAAACCGATAGCTCCACCACGGGTAGCGCCATTTTAGGCTCGAACATGGTACCGGCTGCAAAACCAGGCTCATTATTTTTTGCCCGGTCGCGGTCGAACTGAACCGTGGTATGCACATACTCTTCATGCTGTTTTTTGCCTTCCATATAAGGAAGCAACCAATCAACAGATTTCTTGATCGAGGCGCCTTTAGGCGATTCGTAGGTATAAAAGTTTGATCCCTTTGCCCGGTCGATGATGATGGCAAGCTTAAGCATGGGCTGCAGGTCGTAGATATGATAATGCATAGCATCACGCTCCTTAAAATCAAGGCTCGTTCCATCAGCATATAAGTTGATGTTGATGTGGCTTTTCAGGTTGTCAATGGTCCATTGAATCAGCTCCCGGCTATCTATGGCATAAGCAATCTCCCCGACAACTTTTAACCGGTGGGCATTCCAGTTATTGATGGCGGTAGCCCTTCCTGGTTTCATCCGCACACTGTTCACCTCTGCCCACGCCGTTTCAGCAAGCCATTTCGTAATCACCTCACGATCTTTGACTGCAAGATTATCTTTAATCAGGTCATAAGCTTCAACAGCCTTATCCACATTGGTATCATCAATCGGATTGCCATTCGGGCGGTTTATTTTTGCCCATGACAGCAGAAAAGAGGTGCTTTTATCCAGGTATTTTGGATCACCTGTTAACCGGTAGAGCAATGCAAGGGTATACATTTTATCCATATCCTTGAACCCCAGCCATGTTTTTATCTTTTTTGGATTTCCTTTTAACAAACCTTCAGTCCTGATCGTATCCAAAGGATTGGGTGCTTCATTCAGGTATTTCAGCCCGTCCTGCTCAAACTGCGCATAGGTATTTTTAGCTGCTGCATCTTGTTTAATCCATGCTTTCAGCTTTTTAATTTCTTTTGCGTTCAAACTTACCGTCTGACTGTAAGCAACAAAATTGATTCCCGTAAGGAGACAGATCAAAGCAAAAATTCTCATTATAAATGGCTTAAATTTGATTATACTATATACAAAACTAATTATTTATTCGACGTGCATTTAATTTATTCCTTTTTTATACCGCCCAAATTTTTATTTTTGACCTTCGTTTAAACTTAAACAAACCTTAATGAATAACTGGTTCAATAGAAATGGCATCCACCTTGCCATTATAGCGTTTTTTGTAGTCATTACTTTTGCCTACTTCAGTCCTGTGTTACAGGGGAAGGCACCTCAGCAGGGCGATGTTTTGCAGGCCAAAGCCATGCAGAAAGAAATTATGGATGTGAAGGAAGCCACTGGAAAAGGTCCGCTATGGACTAACCAGATGTTTGGCGGGATGCCGGCCTACCAGATCTGGGTGCAGTATCCGCTTAACATTACCACCTATGGTATTGATGTAATTAAAGGTGTTTTTCCCGATCCGGTTGGAACCGTTTTAGTATACCTTCTTGGCGCTTATCTATTGTTCTGTGTACTCAGAATCAACCCCTGGCTGGCTGCGGCAGGAGCCATTGCGTTTGCATTTACTTCCTATAACTTCATTATTATCGCCGCAGGTCACAGCAATAAAGCGCTGGCGATCGGCTTTTTTGCGCCGATTCTGGCCGCTATTATCCTTACATTAAGAGGCCGTTATCTGGTTGGCGGAAGTTTACTCGCCTTGTTCATGGCACTGGAAATCCGTTCTAACCACATCCAGATGACCTATTATCTGTTCATCGCGTTATTCATCCTGGCCTGTATCGAACTTTACCATGCCATCAAAGCAAAACAGCTGGCCACATTTGGTAAGTCTATTGCCTATATCGTTGCAGGTCTTTTCCTTGCCGTTCTGGTAAATGCAGGTACCTTGTGGACAACCTATGAATATGGAAAAGAAACCATCCGTGGAAAGTCTAATTTAACCACTGATAAAGCTGAGCCTGCGAACGGTTTAGATAAAGATTATGCTTATCAATGGAGCCAGGGTGTTGGCGAAAGCTTCTCTTTTCTGATTCCCGATATTTATGGCGGTGCCAGCAGCATCGATGAAATGATCAAGCCGGAGAGCAATACCTATAAAGCGGTTGAGAAAAACCTTCAGGGAGTAGATCCTCGTCAGGCTATTGGTTATGTGGCGCAAAACTTCGGTACCAACCAGTACTGGGGAAACAAACCCGGTACCTCTGGGCCATATTATTTCGGTGCCATTATCTGTATGCTCTTTGTATTCGGATTATTCATTGTAAAGCACCGCTGGAAATGGTGGATTTTAGGAACCAGTATTTTACTGATGTTCCTTTCCTTCGGTTCAAACTTCCCGTTAATCTCCGATATCTTCTTCGATTACCTGCCCGGGTACAATAAATTCCGTGCGGTAGAATCGATCCTGGCCGTTGTAGGCTTTCTGGTTCCTTTATTGGCTATTCTGGCAATTAAGGAAGCACAGGAAGGTCAGTACGATCAGAAATACCTGGTTAAACGCCTGACCTGGTCGGCCGCCATTACCGGAGGTTTTGCACTTATCGTAGCCGTACTGCCTACCGCGTTTTTCAGTTTTACCCAGGCCAATCAGGCGCAGATATTAGATGCCCTGGCACAAACCTTACAAAATAACCGGGGTGCTGCTATCGAAATATTAAATGGCGTAGTGGCCGACCGTGTCGCTTTGGCGCGTGCAGATGCTTTGCGTACCTTATTGTTTATTGCCCTGGGCTTTGGTATCACCTGGGCATTCATTACCAAAAAAATGAACATGCAACTGGCCTTCGGACTACTGGCATTTTTCATCCTGGTAGATTTATGGCAGGTAGATCGCCGTTACTTAAACAATCAGAATTTCGTAAGCAAATCGGACCTGGCTAACCACTATCAGCCAAGAGATATCGATCCGCTGATCTCGGCAGATAAAGATCCTAACTTCAGGGTATTCGATTTATCACTGGGCGATCCGTTTAAAAGTGCTGAAACCTCTTACTTCCACAAAACAGTTGGTGGTTTCCACTCTGCGCGTTTAAAACGTTTTCAGGAACTGGTGGATAATCAGTTAACCAAAAGCATCAATCAGGATGTACTGGATATGTTGAATACCAAATACATCATTACTCAGGATCCTCAAAACGGTTCTTACAAAATGCAGCGTAACCAAACGGCTGCGGGTAATGCCTGGTTTGTACAAAGTGTGCAGTTTGCGAAGAATTCTGATGAGGAAATGAAAGCCATCAGCAGTTTCGACGCCAAAAAAGAAGCTATTGTAGATGAGAGCTATAAAGGCTTAATCGATACCAAACGTTTGGGTACAGGTGTGGAAGGTTTTATCAAGTTGACCACCTACACTCCAGATCATTTAACCTATGAGTATTCATCATCAAAAGATGTGATCGCTGTGTTCTCGGAGATTTATTACAACAAAGGCTGGAAAATGTATATCGATGGTGTAGAAAAGCCGTATTTCAGGGCCGACTACGTGTTACGTGCCGCTCAACTGGAAGGTGGTAACCATAAACTGGAATTCATTTTCCACCCAACCTCATACTATGCAGGAGAAAAAATCTCACTTGCCGGATCCATCTTATTGCTTGCCGGTTTAGGTTTCGGATTTTATTCAGAAAACAAAAAGAAGAAAAAGGCAGCTTAATTTTTAGCCAAAAATCCTTATTTTCATACGGAGTCCTGAGCAGAAGTGTCATATTCGACACCTCAGCTCAGGATTCTTTGTTTTCATTAATCTTTATTGTTGTGCGCTAAAGTTACGTTTGCCCGGCTTTCCACCTGTAACCTTTCTGCTCCTGGATGGTTATCCCTCCGCTCGCCGCTGTCTCCCTTCTGCATTGCACTTTCCAACCCCTTTAACTTTCCTGCTAAAAATTTAACAGTCCCGTAACATTTGTTTGATATTCAATGTCTTACTTTTGTATTGTTAAATCAGATGTTATGCTGGAATCCTTTTTCGCCATTTGTTTATTGATTGTTATCCTTTATTTCTTTAGTCCTTTTGAGGTAAAACTTGATGAGGAAGAAGAGTGGTAAACATCCCCGTTTTAAATTAAACTGCTTGCTGCAAGCGGTATCAAAATCTTTGCCCCTAAAAAATCCCGGTTATGAGTAAAAGAAATGTTGATGTAGTCGTAATTTCCGATGTGCATCTGGGCACCTATGGTTGCCACGCCAAAGAATTGCTGAAGTATCTCAAAAGCATCAGGCCCAAAACATTAATACTCAACGGTGATATTATCGATATCTGGCAGTTTAGTAAAAGCTACTGGCCGGAGTCGCACATGAAAGTGATCCGCAAGCTGATGAAATTTGTTTCAGAAGGTGTGCAGGTACATTATTTGACAGGTAACCATGATGAAATGCTGCGCAAATTCGATGGCATGGAAATGGGTGGGTTCTACCTGCAAAATAAACTAATCCTCAACCTGGACGGCAAAAAGGGGTGGTTTTTCCATGGCGACGTGTTCGACGTGACCATGCAGCATTCTAAATGGCTGGCTAAAATGGGAGCGGTAGGCTATGATACCCTGATTCTGCTCAACAGTGTGGTCAATTGGGTACTCACCAAAGCCGGCCGCGAGAAGATGAGTTTTTCAAAAAAGATAAAGGCCAAGTTTAAAGATGCCGTTAAGTTTATCAATAGCTTCGAACAAACAGCAGCCGAACTGGCTATCGAAAAAGGCTACGATTACGTAGTTTGCGGACATATCCACCAGGCTGAAATGCGCGAAATTTCTACCGATGAGGGAAAAGTAACCTATCTCAACAGCGGCGACTGGGTGGAAAGTTTAACGGCACTGGAGTATCACGACCAGCAATGGACGGTATTTAAATACAATCATGCGGATTTTATTAAAGATGAAACAGAAGAGGGAATCTTGTCTGATGCTGATGATTTAAAAAGTAAACTGGATATAAATATTCTTTTACAGAATATAAAATATGAAATTGCCCAATAAATTTAGATATTGGAGCATTAAATGAAAATACTTTACGCAATTCAGGGTACAGGCAACGGGCATGTGAGCCGCGCACGGGAGATTATTCCATTACTTCAGCAGTATGGTGAACTTGACATCCTGGTAAGTGGCACCCAGGCCGATGTGAAATTGAGTCAGCCGATCAAATACCAGCTTCATGGTTTCAGCTTTATTTTTGGTAAAAAAGGCGGGGTAGATCATTTTAAAACCTGGCTGAACATGAACCTTTTCCGCTTCAGGAAAGACATGAAACAACTTCCGCTTAAAGAATACGACCTGATTGTTAACGATTTCGAACCCGTTAGCGCCTGGGCCTGTAAGTTGCAGGGGATCGATTGCGTATCGCTGAGTCACCAGGCTGCTTTTAAATCAAAGAAAGTCCCCCGCCCGCGTTCATTGGACTGGGGTAAACTGATCCTGAGCAGGTATGCACCTACTAAATACCATATCGGCTTTCATTTCGATCGCTATGATACCTTTATCCATACGCCGGTTATCCGTTCTGAAATCAGGTCCCTGCAGAATAAAAACCTGGGGCATTATACCGTGTATCTGCCGGCTATTGATGATAAAAGACTCGTTAAATTATTTATCCAGCTTCCTGAGGTGCAATGGCAGGTATTTTCCAAGCATACCAAAGTCGCCTATCAGCATGGAAACGTACTGGTAGAGCCCGTGAATAACGAAAAGTTCAATACCAGCCTCGCCACCTGCGAAGGTTTGTTTACCGGTGGCGGTTTTGAAGGCCCGTCTGAAGCCCTGTATCTGAAGAAAAAGTTACTGGTCGCGCCAATGCGTTTCCAGTTTGAGCAGCAATGCAATGCCTATGCCTTGAAGCAGTTTGGCCTCCCGGTGATCTGGGGAAGTACCCGAAACTGGTTGCCGATTGTGAAAAACTGGGTAGCGCAACCACAAAAACATGAATTCGATTTCCCGGATGAAACCGCGAAGATTATTGATGACATGGTGAAGAAGTATGCGAGAAAAGGTGAGAAGTGATACTTACTTGTCACTTTCAGCTTTTTATCTTTACTTTGCTTCCTCTTTAAAAAAGCATGATCAATCAGTTTAGAAAGCTCAACCCCATTAACATATTGCTGCTGTTTGCATATACAATTTTTATGCGAATAGCCATTTTTTATGAGGTGCCGCCACAGCTGAATTTTGACTTTCTGGAGCCCTTTGCCCGGCTGCTCATCAATATCGATCTCGACAATGCTTTTAACCCATCTACCAACATTGCCATTGCGTCTATGCTGGTTTTTATTCAGGCATTAACTTTCAATTATGTCGTAAACAACCACAACTTACTGGCAAAGCCCAGCTTTCTGCCGGCGCTAATGTTTGTTACCGGAACCAGTCTCTTCATGCCCTTTATGATTTTGAGCCCGGCACTGGTGAGCAATTTTCTGCTGATCTGGATCATTGATAAATTCCTGAAACTGGGGAAGAGTGCTAATTCCATTACTACGGTATTTGATATCGGAATGATCATCGGCTTGGGCACGCTGGTTTATTTCCCTTTCATGGTCATGATGGTGATGATTTTTCTGGCATTGCTGCTGTTCCGGGCGTTCAGCTGGCGCGAGTGGGTTGCCGGCGTGACCGGTTTTCTGACCGTCTTTTTCTTTCTGGCCGTTTTTTACTACTGGAATGATAACCTAAGCCTGTTTTACCAGATCTGGAAACCACTGGGTAATAAATTTCCATCCGTTTTCAAAATCAATTATAACGATTATCTGGTGCTGATCCCTGTGGCCATCATCATCATTCTGGCATCATTACAGCTTCGCGAAAACTTCTTCCGCAGTTTTATCAGTACCCGGAAAGCCTTCCAGCTCCTGTTCTTCATGTTCATCGTGGCAGCAGCCAGTTTTTACCTCAAGCCTGATTTCCGGACCTGGCATTTTTTACTGTGCGTACCACCGGGCGCAGTGCTGTTAGCCTATTATTTTTCCAATGCCAAAAAGCGGTGGTTTTACGAAACGCTGTTCCTGTTGTTCGTGCTTTCGGTGCAGTACTTTCTTTTTGTTTAACCTTTTTTAACAAAAAACCAGGACGAAACTTGAAGAAGATTGATAGCTTTGTGCCATGAAGTTTGGTTATGCTGTGTTTTTTCTAAATTTCTAATGATTTAATAATTAGCAGACAGGGATATTAAGTGCATAAATTAAGCATCGATATTGGGAATTCATCAGCGAAGGTTGCCATTTTTAAGCATCGCGAAGTGGTACACCATCAACGTTTAACTAAACTGGGTATTCTTGATCTGGCACAACTAATCGAGAAGTTCTCTCCTCAAAAATCAATCATTAGCAGTGTGAATCAGGACATTAAACCCCTGGAAGAGTATTTGAAAAAACACACACTTTATACCCGGTTTTCCACACAGCTTAGCAACGGCGTAGAGAATAAATACCTTACACCGGCCACACTGGGATTAGACAGGTGGGCAGCTGTTTTAGCGGCCCATAGCTTGTATCCCAATTCGGCCAGTTTGGTTGTCGATGCCGGAACCTGCATTACCTACGATTTGCTGGGCAGCAGTAAAGCCTACTTCGGGGGGAGCATTAGTCCCGGTATTGCCATGCGCTTTAAAGCCATGCACGAATTTACCGGCAGGCTGCCTTTGGTAGAGTGGAGTGAAAGAGACCAGATTGAGGCCGGAACAGATACCGCTTCGGCCATGAAAAACGGGGTATTGCAAGGGGTAATAAATGAAATTGAAGGCTTCATCGCCCTAAATAATAGAAAAGAAAGTACTTTAAAGGTGATTTTAACAGGTGGCGACGCTAAATTTTTGTATAAGCAATTACAAAACAGCATCTTTGCCCCGCAAATTATTAATGATCCCTACTTAGTATTAAAAGGATTAAATGAAGCTATTGCAGATTAAAATGTACAGAAGAATAAATTATATTGCAGCCATACTCGTTTTAGTTTGTGGTTTAGGTGCTCATGCACAGGTTACCACATCATCACCATATTCAAGATATGGATTAGGAAATATCAAAGGTTCATTGCTTCCCCAGTTAAGGGCAATGGGCGGAATTTCTACTGCAGTAAATAAGGTAAGTGGTTTTAACTACATCAATATGCAAAACCCGTCATCCTATGCGGGCATTACCTTAACCACCATCGATATCGGTATGAATGCCAGTCTTACTAACCTGCAAAAAGGCAGTCTGAGTGAGAACAGCTTTAACTCTACATTTAGTCACCTGGCATTTGCTACACCGGTAAGCAGGCACTCGGCCATTAGTTTTGGTATCCTGCCATACTCTGATCTGGGTTACTCTTACCGCAACAGAACCAAGGTTGATACTTCCACTGTAGACCAGATTTACGAAGGCGAAGGTGGTTTATCTAAAGCTTACTTCGGTTACGGTCACCGCATTGGCGATCACTTCAGGATCGGTGCAAACATCGAGTATATCTTCGGTAACCTGCAAACCACCAGGGCTACAGAATACCCTTACGATGCCACTTCCGTATATGCTAAATTGCAAAATAAAAACAGCGTGGGCGGTATCAACTATTCATACGGACTTCAATACGATTTCAATGTAGGTAAAAAGACCCTCGTTACTTTAGGTTATTCAGGAAGCTACAAAGGTAAAATCAATACCACCCAGAATTTCTATGCTACCCGTTACCTGAGAGATGCGAGCGGAAACGAGCAAACGGCAATTGATACCCTGAGCAGCGTGGATAAAGGATCATCAAACATCACTTTACCATTAACACATAACTTTGGTATTTCCATTCAGCAAAATGATAAATGGATGGTGGGTGCCGATTTCAGAATGAGCAAATGGTCAGCCACTTCTATTAATGGTACAAACCAAGGCTTACAAAACAGTTGGGGTGCATCGCTAGGTGGACAATTTACGCCTGATGCCTATTCGTATAACAATTATATGAAAAGGGTAGATTACCGTTTAGGGGTATCTTACGATAAAACATATATTCAAATCAACAATCAGGATATTAAGCAAATGGGTGCTTCATTAGGTTTTGGTTTCCCGTTGCCATCAGCAAACGGGGGTACTGCCTTTTATAAAATCAACTTCACTACAGAAGTTGGTCAACGCGGTACTTTAAACAATAACCTGGTTAAAGAACAGTACATCAATTTCCATTTAGGTTTTACACTTAACGATACCTGGTTCCGCAGATACAGGGTAGATTAATGATCAGAAAGGCTTTTTTATATGGTTTAATCTTTGCCCTGCCTTTATTTCTGGCATCGTGTGGAGATGATGATTTAAAAAAAGCCGATGCTGTTGCTTCTTCCAAAAAAGTTAATGTTGCGCGCGACAGGACGCTGGGTGTTGATATCATTTACAGTGATTCGGCAAGGGTAAAAGCGCAGGGCTACGCACCCGTGCTTGATAAGGTAACTCCGGTTAATGCAGCCATCTACCAGGAAATGCCCAAAGGGGTAAAGATCGACTTCTATAATGAGAACGGCCAGATTGATGGTAACCTCGTGTGCGACTACGCCATCCGTAAAGACCAGGAACTCAAAACCGAATTCCGTAAAAACGTAGTGGTGAAGAGCGCCAAAGGCGATACCTTCACTTCAGAAGAACTCATCTGGGACGAGCAGAAAAAAATCTTTTATTCCAATCAAAGGGTATTTGTAAAAGGTGTTGACGGAAATGTCGGTAATGGCATCAACTTCAAAGCACCCCAGGATTTCAGTACCTATGAAATGGAAACAGGTAGCGGGGAGCTGAACATGAAAGAGGGTGTAGCGCCTTAGTCCGAATCCAGTTCTGATACCTGATTCTGGCTACCTGATACTCCTGAAAACTAAGCTCTTGATAAATAAAATTTTGTATTTTCTTTTTTAAGGCAAATTTGTATCTTGCGCCCTCTTAAAAAAACTAAATAAATTTATACAGTACAATATGGGATTAATGACATTTTTGCGTAACCGTGCAGGCTATATCCTGGTCTTTGCGATAGGTTTTGCAATTGTTGCATTTTTAGTAGGCGATGCAATTAACGTGGGTAAGCCTTTCTGGTCGGCAAATCAGAAAGTTGTGGGGTCTATCGATGGCAACGATATCAGTATCGATGACTTCGGACCGAAAGTAGATCAGGGTGTTAACCAGATGAAACAACAGTATGGCGGTAGTGCGAATGCACAAATGACTGCTATGGCTGTAGATCAGGCCTGGAATGCTGAATTGGGTAAAGTATTGTTAACAAAAGAATACGAGCGTTTAGGATTAACTGTTTCTGAAGATGAATTACTTGATTTATTGCAAGGTTCAAACCCAAGCCCTTTAATCAAACAATATTTCTCTAACCCTCAAACCGGACAGATTGATCGCGTTACGCTGATGAACTTCTTAAAATCAAAAGAAGCACAAGCGATACAGCAATCGAACATGTTACAACAAGAGGTAACCAACCAGGCTTTGCAAACCAAATACAGCAACCTGATTAAAAACTCTGTGTATGTAACTTCATTAGAAGCTACCGATGAGTACAACAACCGTAATAAGCTGGCTAACTTCAAATATGTAAGCCTTGATTATACTTCTATTCCTGATGCTTCTGTAAAACTAACAGATGCAGATTACAGTGAGTATTACGATCAGAACAAAGCACGTTTCAACAATCCAACTGAAACACGCGCTTTTGAATATGTTGCTTTCAGCATCAATCCAACCAAAGAAGATTCACTGGCTGCAAAAGCACAGGTAGATAAATTGGCTGCAGATTTCCAGGTGGCTAAAAACGATTCACTGTTCGCAGCCATCAACTCTGATGTTAAGGTTCCTTTCACTTACCTTTCAAAAGGTAAATTAGGCGATCCGGCATTAGATTCAGCAGTATTCAATTTACCTGCAGGCAGCTTCTACGGTCCGAAATTATCAGGTAACTCTTATAAAATTGTTAAAGTGGTTCAAACGCGTTTCTCTCCTGATTCGGTTAAAGCGAGCCATATTTTATTAGATGCAGCTAAATTAGGTGGTGAAGATAAAGCCATCAAACTGGCCGATTCATTAAAAGGCTTAATCGCTAAAGGCGGTAACTTTGCTGAACTGGCAAAACAATACAGTGTAGATGGTTCTAAAGATAAAGGTGGTGAGCTGGGTACTTTTGCCCGTGGCGCTATGGTTCCTGAATTTGAGAATGCTGCTTTTGATGGCCAGGTTGGCGATGTTAAAGTGGTAAAATCTCAGTTTGGTGTACACATCCTTAAAATTGAAAAACAAATCGGTTCTTCTAAAGTAGCTAAGCTGGCTTACGTTGAGAAAGCACTTACTGCAAGCAGCAAAACCAAAGATGCCGCTTATAAAGCAGCAAGTAACTTCTTAAACGATGTTAAAGGAAGTGATTTTGCTAAAGTGGCAGGTGCTAAGAAATTAAAAGTGGCTCTGGCCGACCGCGTTACCGCTACTCAGGGCTTCGCTGCAGGTTTAGATAACCCACGTAAATTAATCCAGGATGCTTACGCAGCCGATAAAGGTGATGTATTACCTGAAATCTACAGCATGAGCGATTCATATGTTGTGGCACACTTAACAGGTGTGAGTCCGAAAGGTACTTTATCATTGGCTGATGTGAAAAACGATATCAAACCGATGGTGCTCAACAATGTAAAAGCTAAAACTTTAAAAGAGAAATTAGCTGCTGCCGGAAAAGGAAACTTAGATCAGATTGCAGCGAAAGTTGCGCGTCAGGTAAGTCCGGTATCGAACATTGTATTTGCTAACCCGGTAATTCCAGGTGTGGCACAGGAAAATGCATTGGTTGGTAGCGTATTCGGTTCGCAGCCAGGTAAAGTATCTGCACCGGTACAAGGCGAGCGTGGTGTATATGTGTTCTCGGTAGATGGATTCACTAATCCTGCACCAATTGCCAACATGTACAAACAAAAAGAAGGCATGTTGTTAAGCTTAGGTCAGCGTTCATTAGGCGCAGCTTTCCAGGCTTTACAGGATAATGCCAAGATAAAAGACAATCGTGTGAAATTCTATTAGACAGAAAATACGTAATTTTGTAACCGTTTCGAAGATCTTCGGAACGGTTTTTTTATTTACAGGCCATGGACATTCAGGAAAACATCATCAACAAAGTAGCTAACAGTGGTTTAATCACTTTAAACCTCGAAGACTTTTATCATAAAGGCGAGCGTGTACTTTACGATATCAAGGATAATCTTTTCCATGGTTTAATGCTGCGCGAAAAGGATTTCCGCGAGTTCATCAAAACCCACGACTGGAGCCAGTACCAGGATAAAAATGTTGCCATCTTCTGCTCAGCCGATGCTATCGTACCTACCTGGGCCTATATGCTGCTGGCCAATAAAATGAAACCTTATGCTAACGAAGTGGTATTCGGCACCCTTGATACCCTCGAAGCTGTTCTGGCCACCAAGGCCTTATCTAAAATCGATCCTCAAGCCTACGCCAACGAAAGGGTAGTGGTAAAAGGGTGTGGCGACATCGATGTACCGGTTTCTGCTTATGTAGAAATTACGAATCTGCTTACACCGGTAGTGAAGAGCATCATGTTTGGAGAGCCATGCTCTACCGTGCCGGTCTTCAAAAGGAAGGATTAGCCTGAGTTTGTTCATGCTGTTTGGAATTTGGTTTACTTTTTGCATATCTTCATGCAAACACACACGCAAATGAAACCAATACTATTCATCTTCACCGGGATTCTCCTTAGCCTGACGAGTCTGGCGCAGGAGCTCCCCATTAAAAAGGAACCTGTATTTCAGGAAGGGGAGGTACTCAAGTACAAACTCCGCTACGGCTTCATTACCGCGGCCGAGGGTACACTGAAAGTGACCAACTCCGATCTGAAGTTCGACGGCAGGCCCACTTATAAACTCACGGTAGATGCGGAAACCTCCGGCACCTTTGATGTCTTTTACAAAATCAGGGACCATTACGACTCCTATATCGATAGAACTGATTTGTTGCCCTACTTTTACCAGGAGAACATCCGTGAAGCCAGCTATAAACGCCAGGATAAGGCACGCTTTAATCAGGACGGCAAAAAGGTAGTCTCCAACCGGGGTACCTTTACCACCCCAACCACGCAGACCTTTGATCTGGTATCGGCCTATTATTTTGCCCGCAGTCTGGACATCAGCAAGCTCAAAGTGGGCGACAAGTTTAAGCTGAACTATTTCCTGCAGGATGAAATCTCTGCGCTCGAAGTGGAATATGTTGGTAAAGAAACCGTTAAAAGTAAGCTGGGAAACATCCGGTGTTTAAAATTTAGTCCATCTATTAAGCCTGGACGTATTTTTAAAAAGGATAGTCGTTTGTATCTTTGGGTCACCGATGATGGGAACCGTGTTCCGGTGAAAGCGCAGGTCGAAATCCTGGTGGGTGCGGTTACAATGGAGTTGAAATCGGCCGATGGGCTTAAATATGCTTTAGCAAAAGAATAATGATGATAGAAGTGGAACAGGTGCTGGTGCACGAAGACGTTTTAAAAGAAAACTTTGTATGTAATTTAAGCAAGTGTAAGGGCATTTGTTGTGTGGAGGGCGATTCAGGGGCACCATTGGATCATGATGAAACCGCAATACTCGAAGAAATCTATCCTAAAATCAAACACCTGCTCAACGAAAAGGGCATCAAAGCCATTGAAGAACAAGGGACCTATGTGGTAGATGAAGACGGCGACTTAACCACCCCTTGCGTAGATAAAAACAAAGAGTGCGCCTATGTTTTATTTGAAGGCGGCATTACCAAATGTGCGATTGAGAAAGCTTATGAACAAGGCATTGTAGACTGGCAAAAACCGATCTCCTGCCATTTATACCCCATCCGCATCACCAAATATCCGGAGTTTGATGTGCTGAACTACGACCGGTGGCACATCTGCCATGATGCCTGTACCTTTGGCCGCGAGCTGAAAGTACCGGTATACAGTTTCCTTAAAGGACCACTTATCCGTAAGTATGGCGAAGCCTGGTATCAGGAACTGGAAAGTTCGGTTGCCGCGATGTAGATACTTTATTGTTTACTCTATTCATTTTACCTGTTAATTGAGCCTTTTCAGTTCTTAATCTGGCGAAATAGGGCTATTCGACCATCTATCCAGCCAAAAACATTGACTTTTAGCATTATCTGTGTTAATTTAGCCACCTGAAACTCAAATAATATAGTGAAAAAAATTCTCATAACAGGTGGTGCAGGCTTTATTGGCTCTCACGTCGTTCGTCGTTTTGTAAACAACTACCCGCAATACGAAATTGTTAATTTAGATGCGCTTACCTATGCCGGTAACCTCGCCAACTTAACCGATATCGAAAATAAACCAAACTACCGTTTTGTTAAAGAAGATATCACTGATGCCAGTGCCATTTTCGAATTATTCAAAAACGAAAACTTTGATGCAGTCATTCACCTCGCTGCCGAAAGTCATGTAGACCGTTCTATTGCAGATCCTACTGCTTTCGTAATGACCAACGTGATTGGTACGGTAAACTTATTAAATGCAGCACGTGAGTCGTGGAAAGGTGCTTACGACCAGAAACGTTTCTACCATGTGAGTACGGATGAGGTATATGGCGCACTGGGTGAAGAGGGCATGTTCACGGAAACTACTGCTTATGATCCACATAGTCCGTATTCCGCCTCCAAAGCCAGCTCCGATCACTTTGTAAGGGCATACCATGATACTTATGGTATGGACTGTGTGATTTCAAACTGTTCAAACAACTATGGTTCACATCACTTTCCTGAAAAGCTGATTCCGTTAGCCATCAACAATATTAAAAATAACAAACTGGTACCGGTTTACGGTAAAGGTGAAAACGTACGCGACTGGCTATGGGTGGAAGACCATGCACGTGCCATCGACGTGATTTTCCACAATGCAAAAACCGGTGATACTTATAACATCGGCGGACACAACGAATGGAAAAATATCGACCTGATCAATTTGCTATGCACCATCATGGACCAGAAACTGGGCCGTGAAGCTGGCGAATCCGCTAAGCTGATTACTTATGTAACCGACAGGGCCGGACATGATTTGCGTTATGCTATCGATTCGAGCAAATTGCAAAATCAGTTAGACTGGGTACCCAGCTTACAGTTCGAAGAAGGTTTAGCGAAAACGGTAGACTGGTATTTACAAAACGAAGACTGGTTAAACAACGTAACTTCAGGAAACTATCAATCTTACTACGAGCAACAGTACAGCGCTAAATAATGGAAATTACTGAAACAGGAATAAAAGACTGTCTGATTTTAAAGCCAAGGGTTTTTGATGATGCACGTGGTTATTTTTTCGAAAGCTTTAATCAACAAACGTTTGAAGATAAAACGGGGCTTTCCGGTGCCTTTGTACAAGACAATCAATCTTATTCATCTTACGGTGTCATCCGTGGTTTACATGCCCAAACCGGTGCTTTTGCACAAGCCAAACTGGTGCGTGTAACCAAAGGAGAAGTATTGGATGTAGCGGTTGATGTTCGTCCGGGTTCTCCGACTTACGGACAGCATGTGGCCGTACGTTTGAGTGCCGAAAACAAATTGCAGTTGTATATCCCTCGTGGATTTGTTCATGGCTTTTCCGTATTAAGTGAAACTGTGGAGTTCCTTTACAAATGCGACAACTTTTACAATAAAGCTTCAGAGACCGGTGTCATTTATAATGATAGGGATTTGAATATAGACTGGCTGATTCCAGCCGGAATGGAGTCGATCTCCGAAAAAGACATGCTTTTAAAACCATTTGCTGAATTACAACATGGGTAAAATATTAGTGATTGGTGCCGGCGGGCAATTGGGCCAATGTTTAAAAACCGTTGCCGAACGCAGAGGCATTAGCGAAATGATATTTCCTGCTGAAGCAGATGCCAATATCCTGGATCAGGAAGCCTTAAACAGCCTGCTTGAAAAAGAGAAACCAGCTTTCGTCATCAATTGTGCCGCTTATACCGCCGTAGATAAAGCAGAAGATGAAGTGGAACTGGCCAAAGCAGTGAATGAAACCGGTGCCGCTAATCTGGCCCTGGCTTGTGCTGCGCATCAGTCTACTTTAGTGCACATTTCCACTGACTTCGTGTTTGCCGGAAATGAGGTCAAGCTATTGAAGGAAGATGACGAAGCACTGCCAATTAGTGTATACGGACAAACCAAACTGGATGGCGAAAAAGCGGTGATGGCCTTATTGCCGCAGCATTTCATTTTACGTACCAGCTGGCTGTATTCAGAATACGCCAACAACTTCGTAAAAACGATGCTAAAGCTCGGTGCCGAGCGCGATGAATTGAACATCATTGCTGATCAGGTGGGTACACCCACTTATGCCATCGACCTGGCTAATGCCATTTTCGATATCATTGCTTCCGGCTCAACCGCTTACGGTTTGTACCATTACAGCAACGAAGGGGTAACCAGCTGGTTTGATTTTGCAAAAGCCATCTTTGATATCAGCAACACACAGGTAAAAGCCAATCCCATTCCCGGTTCGGCTTACCCTACTAAAGCCACACGCCCTCCTTTTTCGGTAATGGATAAAAGCAAAATCAAAAGTACTTTTAATATCAGCATTCCATACTGGAGAGATAGCCTTGTGGCTTGTATCGATAAACTTTCTTAAATTTTACATCTAGTGTCTCAAATCTAATTTCCATATATGAAAGGTATAATCTTAGCTGGCGGTAGCGGTACGCGCCTGCATCCACTCACCCTTGCCTGCAGCAAGCAAATGATGCCGGTTTACGATAAACCGATGATCTACTATCCACTGTCTACTTTAATGCTTGCGGGTATTAAAGAGATTCTGATTATTTCTACGCCCCATGATCTGCCTAACTTCGAAAAGTTACTGGGAGATGGTGCATCGCTGGGCTGTAAATTCAGCTATGCGGTACAAGCAGAACCCAACGGACTGGCACAAGCCTTTGTGATCGGTGCTGATTTCATCGGAACGGATAAAGTAGCTTTGGTATTGGGCGATAACATTTTCTACGGAGATGGGATGTCGAAATTATTGCAGGAAAGTGCTGATCCGGAAGGCGGCGTGGTATTTGCCTATCAGGTAGCTGATCCGGAGCGTTATGGCGTAGTGGAGTTTGATGAAAACAAACAAGCGATTTCCATAGAAGAGAAACCGGAGCAACCTAAATCAGATTATGCTGTTCCGGGATTATATTTCTACGACAATGAAGTGGTTGAAATTGCCAAAAATGTGAAACCTTCCCCTCGTGGCGAATATGAAATTACCGATGTGAACCGTGTGTATCTGGAACGTGGTAAACTGAAGGTTGGTGTGCTGAGCCGTGGCACGGCCTGGTTGGATACCGGAACCTTCGCCTCCTTGATGCAGGCTGGTGAGTTTGTGCGCATCATTGAAGAGCGCCAGGGCTTAAAAATCGGCTGCATCGAAGAGGTTGCCTACCGCATGGGTTTTATCGATGCGGAACAACTTAAAGCAATTGCTACACCGTTGCTTAAGAGTGGTTATGGTGCCTATATCTTAAAGCAAATTAAATAGCATAAAAAAATCCCGAATCATTCGGGATTTTTTGTTTTTTATTATGCTTAGTATCTGCTTTCGAAATCCTGATAAGCCAGGGCAATGCCTTCGCGCAGGTCTATTTTATGTTTCCAGCCTAACGCATGCAATTTGCTTACATCCATCAGTTTTCTTGGCGTTCCATCCGGTTTGCTGGCATCAAATACCAGTTCGCCTTCATAACCCAATACATCCTTGATGAGTAAAGCCAGGTCTTTAATCGTCAGGTCCTCTCCGGTACCAATATTAATTAGGTTGGGCTCGTTGTAATTTTCCATTAAGAAATAGCAAGCTTCTGCCAAATCATCGGCAAAGAGGAATTCCCGCATCGGCGATCCTGAACCCCAAACCACAATTTCTTTTTGGTTATTTAACTTGGCTTCATGTACTTTTCGAATTAGTGCTGGAAGTACGTGCGAATTTTCCGGGTGGTAATTATCATTGGTGCCGTATAGGTTGCTTGGCATTACTGAAATGAAGTTACAGCCGTATTGGTCGCGGTATGCATCACACATTTTAATACCTGCAATTTTCGCAATGGCATATGCCTCATTGGTGCTTTCTAAAGAGCCGGTTAATAGATATTCTTCTTTCAAGGGTTGAGGCGCCATTTTAGGATAGATACAGCTGGATCCTAAAAACATCAATTTTTCAACATTGTGAACGAAGGAGCTGTGGATCACATTACTTTGAATAGCCAGATTTTCAAATAAGAAGTCAGCTCTGTATATGTCGTTGGCAATAATACCGCCTACCTTTGCCGCAGCCAGAAATACATACTCTGGTTTTTCTTTTGTGAAGAAATCCTCAACAGCCTGTTGATTACGTAAGTCTAGTTCAGAAGAACTTCTTGTGATCAAATTAGTATAGCCTTCTCTCTGTAACTTTCTGCAAATAGCCGAGCCAACCATACCTCTATGTCCGGCAACGTAAATTTTGGCGCTTTTTTCCAATGTTATATTTTTAATGGACACAAAAGTACATAGATTTAATAAATAATTTGGAAATGAAATCATTCTATTTCCATCCCTCAGTACCCGTTTCACCCTTCATGCCTTTTTATATATATTTGCGCATCTATGAACAAGGGAAAGCAAATCGCAGTTATTGGTTTAGGCTATGTTGGTTTACCATTGGCCATTGAATTTGCTAAACATTATTCCGTTTATGGCTTCGATATCAATGCTAAACGGGTAGACGAATTGAGTCGTTTGGAAGATGCCACGCACGAAGCTGATCTCCATGCGCTTGCTCAGGTGTTGCAGCCCAAGGCAGCAACAATGGGGCTAACCCTTACTGCCAGACTCGATGAAATTGCCAATTGTTCCATCTACATCGTCACCGTACCTACACCGATCGATCAGCAGAAAAGCCCTGATTTAAAGCCCTTGCTGGAAGCCAGTAAAATGATCGGAGAAGTAATCAAAAAGGGAGATATCGTGATTTACGAATCTACTGTATATCCAGGCTGCACCGAAGAAGACTGTGTGCCTGTGCTTGAACAAGTATCAGGGTTAACATACAATGTTGATTTTTTCTGCGGTTATTCGCCGGAAAGGATTAACCCGGGTGATAAAGTGAATACCCTTACTAAAATTAAAAAAGTTACTTCTGGCTCCACGCCAGAAATCGCTGTTGTAATAAACGAACTTTATTCTTCTATTATTACAGCCGGAACGCATTTAGCGCCGAGCATCAAAGTTGCCGAAGCTTCAAAAGCCATTGAGAATGCGCAACGCGATGTGAACATCTCCTTTGTTAATGAGCTGGCGCTGATCTTCGATCGGATGGAGATTGACACCACGGATGTACTGGCGGCTGCCGCAACCAAATGGAATTTTCTGAATTACAAGCCAGGTTTGGTAGGCGGTCACTGTATCGGGGTAGATCCTTATTACCTGGCCCATAAATCTGAATCGCTGGGTTATAAACCTGAAGTGATTCTGTCGGGCAGAAGGGTAAACGATAATATGGGAATGTTTGTGGCGAACAAGGTCATCAAAATGATGGTGGCTAAAAATAAAGTGATCAATGGCGCACGTGTATTAATATTGGGTTTTGCCTTCAAAGAAAACTGTCCGGATACCCGCAATACCCGTGTAATCGATATCTATAAAGAATTAAAATCTTTCAGTTTAAATGTTGAGGTTTATGACCCTTGGGCCAATGCGACAGAAGTTAAAACAGAATATGGATTCAATTTGATCCCAGCCGCGGCAATCAAAAGCTATGACGCGGTGATCCTGGCTGTGGCACATCAGCAGTTTCTGGAAATTGATTACGGAAAGTTTAAACAGGAAGGTGCTGTGATTTTTGATACCAAATCTTTTGTTCCAAGAGAATTGGTTGATGCCAGGTTGTAAATTGCTTACCACGCATGGGTAGCTAGTTCTTGTTTTTATCTGGTTAATCTATACACTGAGCTATCTACTCCTTTTAATGTCCGAAATCAAATCTAAACACTTATGGTACCTAGGGATTTAGAACGGGCAAATGATCCAATGGAATTTTATTCGATGTGTGAAAAGATAAATATTTTCCATTATCTTTAGGCATGGGTAATTCCAAATTCCCTATATAAACCAACTGAATTAAATTTAATGCTTTCAAATCTATTAAGATCTATTAAATCAGGTCTGCTGCCGCTTTATCTGCTCTTTTTTTTAATTCCTACAATTGGCTTTTGTCAAGCGCCTATCATTGAATCGTTTAGTCCGGAGAAAGGGGCGCCAGGTACCGTAGTGAATGTTGCTGGAAAAAACTTTAATTCTTCAGTAGACAAAAATGTCGTCTATTTTTCAGGCGTAAAAGTCCAGTTAAAAGCCGCCACAGAAACACAGCTTAGCTTTATCATCCCACCAACAGGAGGAACCGGTTCGTTTAACATACTCAATACCGTCACTGGTTTATCAGTCAAATCATCAAAGTATTTTATTTCCACCTACCCGCGTGAAGATAAGATGTTTGCTTCTGATTTCGATATCGAAACCTCCAGAAATGGTGGTTCGGCAAATTCTGCTATATCGGCTGGAGATTTAGACGGCGACGGTAGGAAGGATTTGGTTTACGTGAATTTGGGTTCAAATATTTTATACATCTGTCCTAATATGGGACGAACTGAGCTGTTGAATAACAATTCTTTTACCACTACAATCAGCTTACAAACAAAATCCGGGTCTGAAAATGTGGCAATAGCAGATATGGATGGAGACGGTAAGCAAGATATCATCGTATTGGAAAGTGGTTTAATATCTATTTATAAAAATAATTTAACATCAGGTTTTAGAGCGGATGCGTTTACCCGGGTAGAAATACCTCTTGGACAATCTGGTGGAAAACTGGCCATTGGCGACATGGATGGAGATGGAAAGCCCGACATTGTGTTAGGTTTTCTAAATCTTCAAATTTATAAAAATGAATGCTCCCCAAATCAGATCCTTCCAGCTTCATTCTCGAATATCACCACCATACCTGCGTTTGGTAGTTTCAATCGAATTACAATCGAAGATATGAATAATGATGGCAGGCCAGAAATTATTGCCGGAGGGAATTCTAATTCCTTTGTAAGCATCTTTTCAAATCAGGTAATAAATAATATACTCTCCAGTACCTCATTCCCTATTACCAAGCTGGAAGTGGGAAGTTCTTCTATGCTCGCTATTGGAGACGTAGACCAGGACGGTTTAAAAGATCTTATCACAATTTCTGGCACTACAAAATATCTGAATGTTTATAAACAAAATTCTGGTTCTACTAATTTTACCAATAGCTCCCTCCAACTTATTTCTAAACACTACATCGGAGCAGACCCCAAAGATGTTCTTGCCAATGATATTGATGGAGATGGCAGGGTTGATTTCGTAACTGTGAGTAAAAGTGACAATCGCGTATCGGTTTTCAAAAATGATTTTAGTTTTTCAGTTGCTAACAATAGCTGGTTCAAAATCATCACCCTATATCAGTTCGCTCAAACACCTTATGCTTTACTCGCTGAAGATCTAAATAATGACGGTATTCCAGACCTAATTTCCCTTAATGCCGACAATACGATCACCTTTAGGAAAAACAAGGAATCCCTTATACCTACGATTAAGTCGGTTGAACCTTTGATTGCTTCGATGGGAGCAACTGTTACTATTCAGGGAAATAACTTTGGCAAAAGCGCCAATGATAATCTGGTTTTAGTGGGTGGTAAAAAAGTACAAATCCTATCAGCCTCCGCAACACAGTTAAAAATCAAAATTCCCACAGGTGCAGCGTCAGCTATCGTTAGCGTTCAGAATAAAGTTTCCCGTCGCACGGCAAGATTTTCTCAGCCTTTCCGATATATCTATGAAAAGGCAGTACCCATCTCTGCGGCAGATTATCGATTCGCTATACGCATGGACCGACCCGGTGAAGGAACAAACAAATTGAAGTTTATCGACTTTGACAACGATGGTTTTCCGGATATGGCAAGTGTCGACTTCAAACAAAACTTAACTATTCTCAGAAACAGTGCCAGTGGTGCGTTGGATTGTTCCACCTTCGCGGAGAAGATGGTTTTGACTTCGAATAGCAAAGGTGATGCAACTTATGAAGATCTGGACGATGATGGTTTAGTAGATATTCTTGTTGCTGGCGATAGTGAAACTCAATATTTTAAAAATATTTCTACACCAGGAAAAATAATGTTTAATCCACCTGTTGGCATACCCCTCACCGGAGGTTTAGGGGCTGATATCGACGGAGATGGCAAGATTGATTTTTTTCCAATGCGTAATGTCACCACCGAAAATTCGACCCGGCCAACTTTCGTAAAGGTCAGTTCAAAACAAGCGAACATGATAGATATTACAAATGATGGAAAGCCTGAATTACATTTATCAGAAGGGAGTATTTACAAAATCTATAAAAATTACTGCCAGCCAGGTATGGTAAGCGACAGTCTGTTTGTTCATGTACCCGCACTTTCTCCCCCCATAAATGTGCGCTATCAGGACCTCAATAATGATGGTTTGCCAGACATGATTTATGGTGAATATTATTATAGAAACAATAGCTTGGGCACAGATGTTAATTTTGGGCAGCAACAAACCCTTATCGGGTATCCGGTAAATAAAAGTTATACTTTTAATACATCTTTTATTGATTATGCAGATTTCAATGGTGATGGGTTAGAAGATGCTATCAGAGGTAGAAATGGTTTTTCGGCTGCCAATCAAGATACCTTATATGTCTATCAGAATTTGATGTCTGGTGTGCAGGATCCGGTTTACCAGGATTACGTAAAGTTTAACGCCCGGAATGAAAATCCTGGTGATAATATCATAGCAACACCTGGTCTGGAGGGGTTTATAGATTTAAACAATGATGGAAAAGCAGACATTGTGCTCAGGACATTCCAGAATAACTATTTAGTTATTTTTGAGAATACCACACATCCTGAGACTGATACCCCACCTGTAATTAGCTCCTTTGCCCCAGCTAAAGGAACCATTAAATCTAAGCTTTTAATTAAGGGAAATCATTTCAATCCGGTTTTGGAGAAAAATATGATTTACTTCGGCGATGTGCGTGCACGTTTACTTTCCGGAAGTAGCAGTGAGTTAGTAGTTGAGGTACCGCCAGGTGCTGTTTATTCCTTCATTAGTGTACTCGATATCGAAACCAAATTGCGGGCCACAACAACCCAGTATTTTAGTGTACAATCAGGTGATGGCAAAGGAACGGATTTTGATTCCTCCGCCTTTAAACTTCAGGAAAACTATGTCAATAATCCCGGTTCTTCTGGTCTCGCAGCCGTGGATTTAGATAACGATGGTATTCCTGAAGTCATCATCGGCGAAACAAGAAATACATCGAAGTTAAAGATATTCAAAGCCGCATCGCGTGATGAAACGAGTTTACCCAAAAACTTTGTTAGCGCCAAAGAGATGGAGACCAACAAAAACGGTTCACTGGTTCAGATAGCCGATCTTGATGGAGATGGGAAGCCGGAAATTCTGGCGCTTTCGTCCACAATACTCATTTTCGAAAATGCCTGCACTAAAGATTGCAGCTTATCTTTTCTTTCGGATATACTGGATGAGGAGACCAGGTTTTACAGGTTTTTTCTAGCAGACATCAATCAGGACGGTAAGATTGATATTATTGCACCCGATGTTGGCTCAGCACTACGCATTTACCTTAACAACTCAAAAAGAGGAAGCATAAGTTTTGATCCCTATACCAGAGTTGTTTTAGATATTGACGCATCTTATTCCAGTAATCTGGGATATGAGCTTGCCGATCTTGATAATGATGGGATGATAGACTTGGTGGTTAGTGGTTCACACGGGACCAAACGCCTGTGTATATTCCGGAATACCAGTACCCCCAGGGCGAGTACCGTTTCATTTGCCAACCCATTCTACCGGGCAGTACCTTCGTATGTGGGGCATATTTCAGCAAGAGATTTTGATGGAGATAGTAAAACTGATTTGATTATCTCGCAGTATAATTCCATAATCTTTATGCGCAATATTTCAACCAAAGGCAGTATTAACTTCGCTGAAAGTAAAACCGTTGTTAACAATCTGGCAGTCAGGTTTATCGAGTCGGCTGATTTTGATGGTGATGGAAAGCCCGATCTTGCCCTGGCTGGTGAAGATGAATCCAAGCCTGCCATATATTTATTCAGGAATATAGCTATACCAGGAATTCTTGATGAGTCATCTTTTAATAAACCAATAACGGTTACGTTGCCTAATATGTTCAGGGTAGCTGCTGTTACGGATTTCAATTTAGATGGCAGGGCCGATTTGCTTCTTGCTCCTTATACCAACATTTCGAATCTTGTATCGCCGGCAATATTGATCAACCAGTTAGGTGCTCTTGATCTCGAACTAGCTACATCCCCGGGGTTCTCCAGCTACACCAGCAGGCTTACAGCTGTTGCATTAGATCCCGAAATAAAAATTATCAGTAAAGGAAATGATATCATGAGCAGTTGTAATGTAGTGATCGAAGAAGGCCTCCATTCCGCAGATATCCTCTCATTTAAAAATGATGGAGGAATGGGGAATATTGCGGGGACTTACGATTCAGCAAACGGAGCGCTCGTGTTAAGTTCTGCAGGCAATTCCGCATCGGTTACAGAGTGGCAAAATGCTCTTAGAAAAGTTAATTATTCAAATACCGTAAATTTAAGCGGAGACAGGACGATTATATTCTCTGCCACGTTGAGTTCAGGTAAGGTTTCGCACGCCACCCGACTATTACAAATTACAGCACTTCCTGTTCCGGTAATAACAGGATTTACACCAAAAATTGCTACAAAAGATATGGAGATCACCATTTCGGGTTCTAACTTTGATCACCTCCAATCAATAACATTTGGTAATGTAGCAGCAAAGTCGTTTACCGCTACATCAACTGAAATCAAAACCTTTCCGGGTGAGGGCGCCACTGGTACTGTTTCGGTCAGTACACTGGCCGGGTTAGTGGCTATGGATGGGTTTATTTACGTTCCTACACCTGTAATTAGCGCTGACGGGCCTATTGTGTTTTCGCAGGGCGGGTCTGTAATGCTTTCTACAAATATTCAAAAAGGAATAGACAAAAAATGGATGAGAGATGGAGTAGTAATCGATGGGGCTTCGGACGATCACTTCAAAGTGACAAGCCCTGGAAGCTATCGATTACAAATTAGCGATCATGGATTATCAGTTTTGTCTAACCCGATTGTAGTTGAAACCATTTTTACCCTACCGAGCTCAAACTTCATGATTGCCACCACCTCATTAAGTTGTAGGGGAAGCAAGAACGGTACTTTGAAAATTACAGCTGCTACTAACCTGAATTATGTTGCTACCTTAAATGTCAATGGAATAGCTTCAATACATAAATTCTCTACAATACTCGAGCTCCCGAATCTCGATGCAGGCAATTATAATTTATGCATTACCATACCTGATCAACCAAACTATAAGCAATGTTATGATGTGGTGATTTCGGAACCTAAAGAGCTAAGCCTATACACGAATATCAGTACAACGAGCCCAACAGTTACCATCAGCTTGTCTGGAGCAAACACCTATTTTGTTGATCTCAATGGCAAAACCTATCAAACCACTAACAGTGAACTTAAGCTGCCTTTAGCTTCAGGGATTAACAAACTCATGGTAAGCTCTGATCTGCCTTGTCAGGGCGTCATTAAAAAGACTTTAGCAATGGCGGCAAAAGCTTCATTTTCTCCTAATCCGGTCGAAAAAATATTAACCATTGGTATGGGTGATAATACCTCTCCGGAAGCTGATATTGAGCTATTTAGCTTGGGTGGTCAACGTGTTTTCCGTGCTAAAAGAGCAAATGAAGGTTACATTGAAATTGACATTGAGCACCTGATTCCCGGAATGTATGTCATTAAGATTTCGACAGCAACAGGGACTATAACCTCTAAAATTTTGAAAAAATAATGAAAATAAAATATTTATTGATAGGTGTGATGCTGTTGGTGGGGTGTGGAAAAGACGAGGAGGTAACGCCAGATGGTGTTGTACCCGCTCCAACGGCTGCAGTATTAGTAAGCCCCCTTCAAAACGAAGTCTGTACTACCGGAACGATTTTATCCGATACAGAGAGTCAGATTACTTTTGTATGGAAAGCGGCTGAAAATGCAGACAGTTATGAACTGAATTATAAAAATCTCGAAACAGGTAGCGCTACCGTAGTCACTTCTACAAGTACCACTGCAACAATCAAAATGTTACGAAATACCCCATATTCATGGAAAGTAATCACCAAATCTTCCAAAACCAATACCATTGCTACTAGTGAAGTATGGAAATTTTATAATGCCGGAAATGGGGTAGTATCTTATGCTCCATATCCTGCAGAAATTGTTTCCCCTTTGCTTGGGAGTACGGTTACCCCGGTTTCAGGTAAAATCTCACTAACCTGGAAAGGGACCGATCCTGATGGAGATATAACTTCGTATCAAGTTTATTTTGGTACGGCAACAAATCCGCCTCTTTACAAAAACGATCTTAGTGTGAATAGCTTATCCGATATACCTGTTAACAATAATTCAACTTATTATTGGATTGTGGTTACAAAAGATTCAAAAGGAAATACGTCAACTTCAGGTATATCTCAATTTAGGACAAACTAAACGCAACCCTTACACTTCATTCAGGGTAAATATCAATTTACTATGTATTATAGCTTTGAGAACTTTTGATTTATCTGCAATGTTTTTTATATTTGATCATATTAACCTACTACCTTTCAGATAGGTTACTTAACTGGCTACTATCCCTTCGCATCATCCCAGCGACAGCCCGTTTTAACACAGCTTAAAAACATCCCATATTGTTGGTCATTATGAATGACCATTTGAATTTATTGTGTATACGCAAGAAGATATCCCTGCGATAGGGGGAATCCTGTGCTACCTGTACTGTTCAGAGAATAGGGATATGAGGACAGTCAGGTACCAGGTTTTCTTGAGGAAGGTAGTTTTGCTAGTTAGTGAAATACGTTAATTCTTACAAATTAACCTCCAGTTTTACCTCAAACCAGTTTTCTTCCACGATGCCGAAGTTAAAACTAAATGCATCTTTGTATTCCAAGGCTAGTCTGTGTCTGATGTTTTTCATTCCCAGATTTGTGCCCGATGAATGTATTCCGGTATTCAACATATTCCGGGTGTAAATCCGGAATTTATGGGTAGTCTTTTCGATGAGCAGATATCCCGGGTGCAGTTCTTTACTCAGGTTACCATGCTTGAAAATATTCTCTACCAAAGTAATCACCACAATAGGTAGAAATTCAAAGTCATCAAGTTGACCTTTGTATTCTGCATTCAGGTGTAACCGCCCTCCCTTTCTTAGTCCCATTACATAAATGAGGTTTTGAACCTGTTTTAATTCTGTGCTAAGTTTCACAAGATGTTCAGCAGTGTTTGTTTCGTCGATACTGTATCGCATGATTTCCGCCAGCTTCATGACGCCTTCAGCTAATTCATCATCATATTTTCTGGCCTTATCGTAAATAAAATTTAAGGTATTATAAAGTAAGTGGGGGTTGATTTGCGCGCGTAAATAATTGCTTTGCGCAAGGTATAACTCGCTCTCAATGCTCTTGATCTGTAAGTCATGCTGAAGTTGTTGTTTTTCTGCCGCCTCTATTTTCTTTTGATTTGCCTGATATGAAAGGAATAAGTAGTAAAAGCATGAAAAGCCTATAAACTGTAAACAACGCCACAAATTTGATAGCAAATCTTTACGGTCATTAAAGGAAGATATAAAAGACTCATGCTTAACCAGGATGAGATAGGGTTGAAAATGATTATCTGGTGAATTGTCCAATATGAAGCTAATGGCCATCTTTATAAAGACGAAGGCTACAATCTGTAAAGCCATCAGACTAATAAAAACCAATAGCTTTTTACCTTTTTTCCCGAAGTTTTTAAGAAGCACCCAGTGGGCGCTGATATAAAACCATATGATGTTCAGCGCGTAATGCCAGGTATAGTTTAGTGGTTTACCAAATTCATGGGCATAGCCCACGAGCGTAGTCTCTAAAACTATGTATAAGCTCCATCCGAGAAAGTGAATTCTGTTGATTTTTACCCATTTCCATATTTTGATCATCATGTCTGATGTGCCTTTTGTGTAGCCTCGGATTATAGCGGTGTAAAAAGTTTTTTCCATAGGAATAAATGAGGGTCTTTTGATTTCATCATGAAAGAACCCCGTAGAAAATTAAGTAAGAAAACTGTGTTTATTTTTAAATCGAAATCCAACATCCCATTGGTGTCGACGGATCCAACCACATCCAGCGTAATTATCATAACCAATGAAACCATAGTCAATCTGAAAATTCACTAAAGGTTGGTTTAAGTAATCTGGCCGGTTTTACCGGTCAGATCTTAAAGTGTTGCGATCAAGGTAAATCAGATAATTGTCTCTGAAAGCCTTACTCAGTCCGATCTTGATTTCCCCAATATAGACGAGGTTTCCTGTAGTTTCCAAGACCTTTTCAGCATTAATAATGTAAGAATTGTGTATCCTGAAAAAGGGATTTCCACCCAAACCGGTTTCTGTTTCCTTCATCGTTAAATACACCAGCTCTGTGTTTTCATTTGTGACAATTTTGACAAAGTTTCCACAACCCTCAATGTAAAGGATATCTTCTTTTTTAATTCTGCTACGGCTATTTCTTTCTCCGTTTGCTACAAAAAAAGAGTTTGGATCTTCTCGTTTGGATATTTCAACTATTTTGCGTTCATGGTCTAGAGTATCAGCTATCACCTGGGTGAACTGGACTTTTGAAATTGGTTTGAGCAGGTAGCCCGAAGCATTCAGGGCAATAGCCTGAATAGCGTGCTGGTTAAAGGCTGTAACAAAAACAATAAACCTGACCTTATTCCATAGCCGTTTCGCCAGATCAATCCCGGTAATATCAGGCATGTCAATGTCGACAAAAAGAAAATCTACCTGGTCTTTTACGCTAATGTCTGCCAGGGCAGATGTAGGATCAGTAAAGGTCTTGTGGAGGACAAGCCTGGGATGCACTCCAATGTAATCAGTCAGGATTGAAATGGCGGAATCGTCATCATCAATCACTACGCATTTATAAGGTAACATATTTCAAAGTTTAAATTGTTTAGTCGCTTTGGACTTTGCAATCATCTTCGCATACGTATCAGGGCTGTTTGGCCTTGATCGGTTCAATTCCTATCACTTCAGTAATTTTTTTGGCGGATAGGGAACCGTCCTTATTAATTTTGTTGGTGCGCTTTAGTGTCAACCTCACCATATCATGTGTAGGTCTTTCTAAAGGAAGAATTTCCTGTATGCTGCAATTAAATGCCTCAGCCAGTAAAAAAAAGTGTCTTACATTATATTTTTCTCTGTTGGTCAGGAGCTCTACTTTTCCTACAAAACCTTCAGATAAATGCATTTTCTGTGATAGCGCAACTTGAGAAATTTCTCTTGCCAACCTAAGTTGCTTCACATTTTCAATCAACAAATAGTCCAAATGCGAAATCACAATATTAATGTTTTCTTCTTCTGGATTTTGGTTCTGCATTATGCATGCAAGGAACAATAAAAGAAAAAAATTATCACAGGTACATAGCGAGGTAGAGATAAAATCTTTATATTAGTCCTAACAAAATATTTTAATTTAAAAGACTATAAATACATAATATTCATTCGTAGAATGGAGTAATTACTGAAAGAATTTGTGACGAGAAGTAGGACGTTCGAACACAAGTGGTAGGTAAAAACTCAATTCCTATGCTATCTTTGCGTAGCATACGGATTTGGGTCACCTGCTATATCTGTGTTCAGCCGCTGCAAAGTGGTGGTGGTCCTACACCTTCGTCGCAGATACAGCGTAAAGGTGGCCCTTTTCCGTTTGTCTTTCGGTTAAATATATTAACCATGAAAGCACTACAATCACAATTTGATTATTCTCTAACAAGAACCTGGCTACCTAAACGAACTTGTATCATCTACAATTCAACCCAATTTTCAACTCGTGAATGGGCTGAAATTATCTTATTGAGCCTTATCATCTGTTCTCCTGAATAATTATTATTAAAGCAGTTTAGGCGAAACATCCAATGTTTCTTAAGATCCTGCTGAGTTCAAAGCATCCCTATAGCTAACGTTTATTTTTATTTACCAACCAAACAAACAATGAAAAAATTAAAGCTTTTTATTGACCGGGCATTGCTATGCCTGAATTTTCGAAAGTTTATGGATGCTACTTTCGATATCAAAAAATCAAATCTCACTTACTTAAGTGCTGTGTTCTTTTGCGCTATTCCAATGGTTTCAGAAGCACAAATTTTAACTGAAACAACAGTCCCGATACAAGTCGGGCAAAAGTTGGGAACCGATTTCTGGAATAGAAACCATGAAATTTTCGATAACGGTAAACTCATCGTTTCCAATCTTTCAGGGGATAAAGGCAAATTTATCATCATTGATTTCTGGGCCTCCTGGTGTACTACCTGCATTAAAAAAATACCCTTGTTAGATAGCTTCCAGAAAGCAAATTCAAAACTTTTTAAAGTGGTGCTGGTAAATCCCAAAAGGTCACGCGATTCGCTTACCAATATCACCAGGACATTTTCCAATATCCGTACAGAAGTCCCTGACATTAACGCAACTTCTATTATTAACGACGTATATCTCGCAAATGCATTTCCTTATCACTACATCCCACATTATATATGGATTAACGCTCAGGGCGTTGTGGTCGCTATTACAGGTTATGATCTTCTGACCATTGCGAACCTGAATGCCGTATTAGGGAGGGCGCAAAGGTATATAGCGAAACATCCTTCAACACCAAAAAAGCCTTAATCATGAAAGCAATACTATTTACCTTATTATGCGCGCTTACAGGAATAGCCGCATGCGCACAAGAGCTGAGCGGAAGGATTTTGGATGCCGCGAATAAAACATCCTTGTTGAGGGTCAGTGTAAAAGTAAATGACCGTCAGACCTATTCTGACAGTCTTGGCTTTTTCAAAATGCAAATCCCTAAGGGCGATTACGAAGTCATCATCAGCCATCTCGGATATGCAATGTTTAAAGGGAAGGTCAGCTTACCTCAGCGCAAAATTTTTGAAGTGTACTTACAAACTGAGAGCCGTCAGCTCGAAGATGTTATAGTAAGCACAGGATACCAGGATATACCTAAAGAACGTGCGACAGGAAGTTTTAGCAGTGTTAGCAAAAATACATTCAACCAACAGGTTACCACCGGAATTCTGGAGAGGTTAGAAGGAATCACACCTGCATTGACCGTAGACAGAAGAACAAATTCAGCTTCCATCATGGTGCGCGGATTAAGTACCTTACGGTCTGACCGCAGTCCTTTGATTGTTGTAGATCAGTTCCCTTACCAGGGCGATATCAATAACATCAACCCTAACGATGTCGAAAATATTACGATTTTAAAAGATGCTGCTGCCGCCTCAATATGGGGGGCGAAAGCCGGAAACGGGGTAATTGTAATTACGACGAAAAAGGGTAAATACAATCAAAAATTTAATGTCCAGTTTAATGCAGCTACCAGCGTATTAAGTGACCCGGATTTAACTTATAGCCAACGCATATCGGCCAGAGATCAGATTGCTGTAGAGCAAATGTTGTTTTCGAAAGGTTATTACACCAGCTCTGAAAATGCAAGTACGCATCCGGTACTCTCACCGGTGATCGAACTATTAATAGCAGCAAGGGATAGTAAAATCAGTACCCAGCAATTGGAAGACAACCTGAGTGTATTGCGTACTCAGGATATTAATCAGAACTACGCCGGTGCTTTCTTCAAAACAGGTATAAACAACCAGTATAGCTTATCCATGCAGGGCGGCATGGCCAATCACAACTGGCTGGTTACTGCTGGTTACGACCATAATACAAGTGCGCTTTCAGCTAAATATTCCAGGCTTAACCTGAAGGTAGAAAATAACTGGAAGCCGGTTAAAAATCTGGATTTGGGTTTTGCGATCTCGTATAGCCAGATCAATAATGCCAGTGGATTGCCTGGTTTATCCTCGCTGACGACAGCAACTGGAGTATTACCATCTTACACCAGGTTTTTAAATAACAACGGCGAAGGGGCGGAGGTTATGAAAACTTACACTAGCCGGTACACTACTACCGCGGGGAGTGGCAACTTGTTAGACTGGAAATACTATCCGATTTCTGATGCGCAACATTCTGCTACCTCAAATACTACAAAAGATTTACTTGCCAATTTAAAAATAGGTTATGAAATGTTCAAAGGCCTTAAATTGGGTATCAACTATCAGTACGAAAACCAAAAAATCGATGGAAACACGATTAACGATATATCAAGTTATTATACACGGAATCTGATTAACCAGTTTACACAGCTGTCGGGTACCACAGTAACCAGACCAATACCTTTAGGCAGTATCGTTGATGAAAATCTTCAAGACCTCAATGTACATAATCTTCGCGGCCAGGTAAATTTTAATAAACAAATTAATGATTTATCTCTCGATTTTCTGGCTGGTGGTGAAATGCGGGAAGCAAGGGGTGTGAGCAGGACATTCAGGAGTTATGGGGTAGATGCCGAAACAGGTACATCTATACCCGTAGATTATGTAAATAGCTATAGGAATTTTGTCACCGGATCATCCGGGTACATTAGTGATTTCACCAGTCACAACAGTTCGCTTACCCGTTACGTGTCAGCTTATGCCAATGGTGCATTATCCTTTAAAAACCGGTATACCCTTTCAGGCAGTGCACGAAGGGACGCCTCAAATCTTTTTGGTGTATCTACAAATAATCTCTGGCACCCATTATGGTCGGCTGGGATGGCATGGATTGTATCACAGGAGCCTTTCGCCAATAATTGGCCTTATCTGCGTTTGCGTGTTACTTATGGAAGTAGCGGAAATTCTGATTCCAGAAACGCAGCACTAACCACGATCAGTTATAGCGGAATTTCGAGCTATACCCGAACCGCAATGTCGATCATATTTAATTATGCCAATCCAGACTTAAAATGGGAACTCACCAGGACACTAAATGCCGGGCTCGATTTTAGTTTTTTTAACAAGCGTTTATCAGGAAGTGTTGAATATTATATTAAAAAATCTACTGACCTCATTGGAACTGAGCCGATAGATTATACGATTGGTGTGGGTACAACGGTTACCCGAAACGTAGCCGCCATTAGCGCCAGAGGCATCGATGTGGAGATGCGATCATTGAATACGGTGGGCAAGCTACGTTGGACAACAGATTTTTTCTTGAATTATTACCGGGACAGGGTAGATGATTACTACTTATCCAGTAACCTGGGGAGTAATTTTGTTAATGGAAACCTCAATATAGGCGGGGTAGTTGGGAAGCCGGTATACGCAGTTTATTCTTATAAATGGGCCGGTCTGAATCCAGCCAACGGGAATCCACGGGGATATCTGAACGGGGTGTATTCAGAAAACTATACCGCATTGACAGGTAGCGGAATAACTATCGATGATCTGGCTTACCGCGGCCCCGCATTTCCGGTAGTGACCGGGGCGCTGGGTAATACTATCGCCTGGAGGGGTTTTAATTTCAATTTTCGGATCAGTTATAAGTTTGGCAGTTATTTCAGGAGACCAGCCCTCAGTTATAGCAGTTTGTACTCAAATCGTAGCGGACTCAGTGAATATTCCAATCGATGGCAAATCCCTGGGGATGAGTTAAACACCGTTGTTCCTTCCCAAATATATCCTGCAATAGGAGCCAGAGATGATTTCTATGGTTATTCTGAAGCCACGGTGCTGAGTGGTGATTTGATCCGTTTTCAGTATGCAGGGGTGGGATATGAGTTCAATAAAACGGATTTCAAAAACCTTCCATTTCATAGTGTGGCAGTTCAGATTACGGCTAATAACCTGGGCTTATTATGGTCAGATAATGATTACAAGCTTGATCCGGACTATCCAACGGGCGCGCCTCAGAGAATCTATTCATTCAATTTAAGATTTAACCTTTAAAATATGATCATGAATTATAAATACCAATTTGTGTTATTGCAACTTTTTATCCTGGTATTGCTGGCAGCTAGTGGCTGTAAAAAGTTTCTGGAAGAAAAGCCGCTAGATAGCCTGGCCATTCCCACAACGTTGAAAGATTACCAGTCATTGTTAGATAAATACAGTTCAATTAATGAAGTAGATGCCAGTTCGGGCGAAGTAAGCGCAGCCGAAACTTACCTTTCTGACGCCGATTATAATGCCAGGGATGAAGTGGACCGCAGGATGTATACCTGGCAAAACAGCAATATATTTATTTCCCAGAACAATGACTGGTCAAATGTTTATGGAAAGAACTTTACCTTGAATACGGTAATTGATGGGTTGCCAAAGGTTGAAAAAACTGCTTTAAATTCAATGGAATGGAACAGCGTGATGGGCCAGGCTCATTTTATCAAGGCAAGAAATCTGTTGCAGGCAGCCGGAATCTGGTGCCTGGCTTACGACGAAAGTACCGCCGACACTGAACCAGGTCTACCTGTTATTGATGGCACAAATTTTAATCTGAGGTCAACCCGAAGTACGCTCAGGGAAACGTATAATGATATCATCAATGAGTTTAAATTAGCTGCCGCACTATTGCCTAATCAGGAAATCCATGTGATGCGCCCCTCAAAGCCTGCCGCCTTTGCGCTTTTGGCCCGCACCTATCTTTGGATGCGAAAATACGAGCAGGCGCAGCTTTATGCAGATTCCTGCCTTAAAATCAAAAGCAGCTTGCTGGATTATAATTCGTTAACTGCAACAGCTAGCTATCCATTTCCTCAATTTAATACTGAAGTGTTATATGCTGCGGTATTTAAATCGTTAACCACAATTGCTGCTGCAAGGGCGAAAATTGTTCCAGAGGTTTATAGCTTATACGACCCTAAAGATTTGAGAAAGACATTGTACTTTAAAGATAACGGTAATGGCACTTACGCCTTTAAGGGCAGTTACGATAATTCCGTCACCGCGTTTAGTGGGGTGGCCATAGATGAAGTATACCTTACGAGGGCCGAATGCGCTGCAAGACTGAATCAAACCGGCTTGGCCTTGTCTGATCTAAATGCATTACTGGTCACGCGTTATGCGAAAGGATTTTATGTCCCGTATACCGGATTGAGCGGGGAAGTCTTAGTGCAAATTATATTAAAGGAAAGGAGGAAGCAGTTGCTCATCCGCGGGCTTAGATGGATGGATGTTAAGAGATTAAATAAGGAGGGTGCCGGGATATCATTAAGCAGAACGGTTAATAATATTACTTATAACCTGCCTGCAAATAGCAGGCGCTTTGCATTACCCATTCCGGAAGAGGTGATCACCTTAAGTGATATTGTACAAAATACCTATTAAAAACGTAAGGGAGCAGGTGTGCCTGCTCCCTTGCTATACCTAATCTTTCCTCGAAGTAACGAAATCATCATCGTCTACCAACGCAGGCGTATTATGCACGGCCAGGTATGCCGAGATATTTGCGTATTGCGTATCCTGGAATTCAAGAGTACATGGAATGCTTTCGCCATCACATTCCGAAGGAATTGGGTCATTCGAGATATCTACCCACTTTGATGGGTCGGTGGTATCTGAATAACTAGTTCCGGTAAATTGGTATCTTAAGGCAGCCGATTTTTCTTCGGTAAAAGCACTTAAGCCTATCACGCCGAACCCGAAAAGGGCTACAAGGCCGATAGAGATTTTTTTTAAATTCATGATTTTAAAAATTAAATTAAAGACTCTGTTTAAGCACTTGAGGATGGCGATCCGAAAGCGGTTTTACACGATATTGTAAAACACTTTCTTGTTGACTCTCCTGAACGGCCTACCCGTAAACACAGCCATTAATTCCGGGAAATAAATGGCCGATCCCGCGAATGCGAAGCCATTTTTAAGATATGTAATTGTATTTATCATTTCCCGAAATCCTGACATAAATTTCGTGAGAATGCATCGAAGCGTATGCACGCAAATGTCACCAGTTCACTATTAAATAGGCGGTGGGGAGTGACAAATGTCACTACTCTTTTGTCCGGATGCGACTGAGTGTTTTTTGATCTATCCCAAGATATGAAGCAATGTCATTAACTGAAAGTCTTTTGCCGGTTTTCGGGTTATCTTTGAGCATGAGCTGATACCGTTGGGTAGCGAGGTGATAGTTTCTGATAAAAAGCTGATTTAAGACTGCCTCAAAATGAAACATATTGTATTTAATATCAAGGTGGTAGGCATCTCCATAAAGCTTCAATACATTTCCGTAGTGTACTTCCTCAATATACATTAGTTCAGCATCTTCCAGGAAAACTAAAACAATCTCTACATCCGGGTTGATTACACAGCTGGTGGCATGGAAAAGAAATTCCCTGTCAAAATAGAAATAAAGATTGATCCGCTCGCCTGACTCCCGGTGGACAGCCAGTAACTTTGCCGCCCCCGTAAACATCAAGGGGTAAAACATCTGATTATCGACCTCATAGTCTATATGCTGCCCCTTTAAATAAGTTTTGCTTTTTACTACACTCTTTAAGTACAATGTAAGCCCATCAGGCAAAGCGTGTACGGTGTTCAGCATTTCAATGTAATCCGCATTTTCCATAACCTTTTTTGATGGTAAATAAAGTGGTAATATAGTTTCTGTCAAGTTGCATAATTTTGCAACCCCCAGTTGTATAGATTTTCTTTCGATACGAATGAAAAGGAAACCATTGTGTGTTCATGATTAAGGATTGATCATGCTTCAATATCAGGTCCAGCCTGATTAATATTTTCCTTTCGCCAGCTCCAACATTTCAGTAAGCTTGACAATTACCTTTTTAATATCTTCACCTGCGTGATTATACAAAGCATTACGGACACTTTTTTCGGAGATGGATTCCCTTTCAATTGTACTGTAATGATGCGAGACATATTGAGGGGCAAACTTTGCCCTTCTCCAAAGGATGATACCTGTCTCCATTTGAAGGTGAATAAAAAATGCAAGCTGTTTAACTGAGAAAGATACCTTGTATTGCGAGTTCATCATTTGTGCATCTTCCGAATTATCTTTGACGAATTTTAATAATTCCAGGAACCTGATTTTCTGTTTTAATATTGTATTAATTAATTTCCTGCTACTTTTATTGTCTGAATATTGTTTTTCAGGACGTTTTCTACACGAGCATTTGAAATCTTCTCTGAAGTGGCGGAGCATGGTGATCTGATCATCTATCAGTGGCATCCCATCAGTGGCATTTGCGATAAACTTCGCGACGTACGAAAAAAAGACATCATGATTTGCTCCCGTTTCTATCATGAGTTTAATGATTTCATACTCATCGGTTTTAAGATTTTCAAGAATTTTTTTGTGGATGATATCGTATAGATCCAGCCAGAAATAAATATCCGTAAAGCTTATCACATAGCTTACATCCGTCGCCTTCTTAAACATGGTGATGAAGTCTTCACTAAAATCAAGCTGTTTAAATTTTTCAGTGAGCATTTCCTGCTGGTTTTTGATGTTAGCCAAAGACTGGGTCATGAAATAAATGGGGGCTTTGTAGCTGAAATCGAAATATTTGCGAAGTTCCACACTTAACCATTCCAAAAGATCCCGAATGTATGAATACAAAATGTTTAAAAGTGATTTGTTAGGGTGTTCAATGTCTGACGTGATCGCTTTTTCTATTGCGTCTGCCAGGGCCGTGAGTACTTGCTGATGCATATAGACATACCTCTTTATCTCGGAGTTTTTCCCGGCCTTAAACACCAGGTTTCTGAACATGTATATTAGTCGCTCATATTCCCGATCAACATTTTTTTCGAAATCAGTTTTATACTTTCTGGAAAAGGTGTTATTCGAGATCAGTTCCCGAAAATTTTCTTCAAATGGGGTTAGTTCAAATTGCATAATGGTTTTTTTTCCGGTAAATTATCGGCAATTTTTCCTGGAATAAAACTTTTTACACCGTTGAGATCTGTGGCTCCGCGAAAACCGCTTATAATGTGACGAACGCATTTGAGTACCAGCTATATTTATTCAATTCCTAATTTTTTACCAGGTCATTTTCTTTTAGGGATGCAGGGTTGCAATAATCATCAACCTATCATCAACTTGATGATAAACAGGTAATTGTTGAATTTGTAGAGGTATTGATTGTATAACTTTCAGTATGCTCATCTAAAATTATCGTTATGTTTAGTAAAATTTTCTTTCGCTTAAAAGAGATTCTGGACTCTGTAAACGAAGTCCGTAATTTGTTGATTCAGCAACAACCTATTGTTCAAAATGAAGAATGGTTTGACACCGCCGGACTCATGGCAAAACTTAACATCAGTAGCCGAACCATTTACCGTTTGCGGAAAAACGGCGCTGTATCTTCAAAACAGCTTTCAGGGAAGTGGTATTACAAAATTCCGGATTTTCCAGTTCAACCTGCAAACAAGAAATAACTCACTTACAACATCGAACATCGTTGCGATTGGGATGGCTATTAGCGCCAGCCGCGAAGCATCATTTCTCCGGAATGATATTGATTTCTTTGTAGCTGAGCCAACATTCTTCGGGAACCTTTTCTAATGGCTTCGTGTATCCTTCGAGGTGGCTTCGACTCCTCTTTGGGAAAGTATTGCCTCAGATTCGGGAAGCGTTCGGGAAGGCTTCGGGAACGGGTTGGGATCAACACGATCAAATTCCAATGAATTGGCAACCGCAAGGCATTTGTTAACCTAAACTGATACCTCTCAGGTTGCCATCTTTTCCAACCGGCTGCCTTAAGTGAGGACAATATTTAGGTTTAATTATTTGTTCAGTAATGTTTTCTGGCAGGCTATGAAGGAGACAAATTAAGCCAAATCAAGACAAGTTAAGCCACACTACGCTGAATATTAGGATTTTATATTTTTCGCATTTAATATTGTGCCAGGCAAAGCTATACCGGCCGGATAGTGATGCTGTTAAAAATTTTAAATCCATTCATTATGGGAACAATCAGAAACGGAGCCAATGGAGGCTTCTCCGGCAAGGCCGGAAGTGTTATCGGCAGTAGCTGGAACAATATCAGCTACATTAAGGGCTTGCCAAAGCTAAGCAACAAACCTGCCAGTGAGGCTCAGCTTATGCAGCGGGCTCGCTTCGGTGCGGTGATGACCTACCTGGGGCCTATCAAAGATGTATTGATGCTCGGGTACAAAGGGCAGACCTCGAATCGGGCAACGGGATTTAACATGGGTGTACAACATGCACTTAACAATGCGGTCACCGGAGTCTATCCGTATTTTAGCGTTGATAAGTCAATTATTCAGATCAGCAAAGGAACTTTACAGGCACCTGCAGACGTAACCCTGGTATCTACAACGCCGGAAGATCTGGTGTTGAGCTGGATGCCTCAGATTAATGACCTGACAGCATTTGTTGATGACCGGGTATATGTATTGATTTACAACGCCCCGCAAAATCTGTTTATGATCTACACTGCGATCGCTACACGAACTGAGGGGACTACTACGATTACCCTACCTGCAAGCTTTTCGGGCCAGGAAATTCATGTTTACATGTTTTACCAATCCCGGGATGGTGGGAGACAGTCAAATAGTGTTTACAAAGGGCCGTTTACAGTTGCCTAATTTTTAACCGATGAGTGTGTTGCCCTCGGCAGCACACTCATCTTAAACTTAAAATCATGAAAACTTTAATATTAAATTTAAAAAGGGGATTTAACCTTTATCCTATCCTATTAATCGTAGCAGTGGTGCTGGGATTATATCTATGCTGGCAGCTTTTGCCCATGTTCCTGACGATTGGCAATGCAACTGTGGGATTGGTTGACGCCGGTATCTGGCAATTATTACTTTTCGGACTAATTACCTGGATATTGCTCCTGTTCTTGTCGGTTAGTCTTCTTGGGCTTTTTCTCCGAAAACTGGCATTACCTTCAATTTCAAACATGGTTTTACAATTTAACGATCTATCATCATGGTATCAGTTAGGCTTTTATTGGGCATCGTTTGCGCTTTTGCTGTTAGCGGGAGTGGGATGCTTAGCGGCAGTGTTTTAAAAAGTAAAGTATCGGGAGCAAGTTTCGCTGGTTTATCATCTTTCTTTCAGGAGCGCACTGTTTCTCGTAAATCATCCTCCGAACACGCTAGACAACGAGTCATTCAGATTGCACAGGCCCAACTTCGTGTCCGTGAAGCGACAGGTAATAACGATGGAATTGCAGTAGAAAATTATCTCCATTATACTGGACATGTAAAAGGCGACCCATGGTGCGCAGCATTTGTAAGTTGGGTTTATGGACAGTCAGGGTATAAGTTCCCGTCCACTGCCTGGAGTCCGGCTTTATTTCCTGCTAGCCGAAGAGTAGACAACCCACAACCCGCCGATGTGTTTGGAATTTACTTTTCCAGCCTGAAGCGAATAGCGCATTGTGGTTTAGTAAAATCACAACGTGGCTCATGGTTAATTACCATTGAAGGTAATACCAACATGACGGGCAGCAGGGAAGGAGATGGCGTATACACTAAATACCGGCACAAGAGAACCATTATGTATTATGCGGATTGGCTGAAGGGAGGTGGAATATGAAAAGGTTTTTGATCGTGGTACTATTCTGTTCCTGCAGCGTGCTGCGGAAGGAAAGTGCTTCCAACACCAATCATCTCCAGGAAGCGCAACGTCTTAATTCCAGTTTGTCAAGCCATCAATCCTGGACTATTTTGAGCAATGATAGTTTGTCAAATGAAACCTTTTGGCGTATTTGGCCCAAAGGAGCAGTACGCTATTCCAATGATAGTGGTTTCAAAGGTGAAGCTGCGCTAATCGAGATACAACAAAAAGAGATACGAAAGGTTAATGGGGAGGCAAAGGGGACAGATTCTACAAGTTTAAATGAACAGCTCAATATTGAAACAAAGCAGATGCAAAGTGCCGAAAGTCATGTGCAGGTTGGAAATAGAAATTGGTATTGGGTTGTTGGTATTGGTCTGGTCTTATTAATCTTATTATGGTGGCTACGGAGGTTATTGCAAAATTCTCTTAGTTGATATTTATGATTTGCTTCGTGCCCGCTCAAAATCAGTGCGTGGTACGAAGCAATCTCTGCTTATACTTCACTACTTGACTCCAGTGGAAGCCCTCAATTAATTTTAAAGTTTTTAAAACCTTTTCATCTTTGCTTTGTTATGTGGCTGTCTTATTCTTAATCATATGAGTAGTTATATTGAATCAATTGGCTGGGTAGCTCTAATCATTTCTAATGTTGTGGCATACATTTCCATTAAACGACTAAAAAAATCAGAACAGCGGCGTTTGGATAGTAAAATGCGTTTTCCGAAAGCTTTCGTATAGTTTACTCACGTAAAATCAGGTTAAATTTGCCTTAATTTGGTATTTGTTCTGGTCCCCCTCTACTTTTGGTCTGTTTTAATCTACTTAAGTTTGGATAACTGGATTATTGCATCTATTTTTAGAAAAAAATTGGTTATAATGCGGTATATCTTCAGATTTAAGTTGGTCTTTCCTTTTCTACGCAAAAGCATCCTTCATTAGTTATGTTTAATTTTTTTTCAAAAAAAAATAAGGTTACAGACATTTCCTGGCTCGGAGTCGATATGCATTCCCATATTTTACCCGGTATAGACGATGGGTCACCTGATGTGCCGACTTCCATTCGTTTTGTTAAGGCCCTGCAGGAATTAGGTTTTAATAAATTGATCGCTACGCCCCACATATATAAGGAGCTTTATCCTAACACGCAGGAAACCATTGGTGCGGCGAAAGATGCACTGCAAGCGGAAATGGATAATCAGAATATTTCGTTGACGTTAGGTGCTGCAGCAGAATATATGGTCGATCAGGATTTTACGATGGATAAGCCTTTATGCAAATTGGACGAAAAACATGTGTTAATTGAAATGTCTTATTTGAATGAGAGTCCAGGTATAAGCCAAACTGTTTTTGATATAGAAATTAAAGGTTATAAGCCAATTCTTGCTCATCCAGAACGATATACATTTTATTTCAAGGATAAAACCCGGTTGAAAAGATTTAAAGAGAAAGGTTGTTTATTTCAATTAAATTTACTCTCTGTTCTGGGCTACTATGGGAAAGAAGTTAAGCTAATGGCAGACGTTTTATTAAAGGAGAAAATGTATGATTTGGCAGGAACTGATTTACACCATGAAAGGCATTTGAATACATTGACAGAGTCGGTTCTTTCAGGAAGATTACATGAATTAATAGGTAATTACCACTTTCGAAACCAAGATGTATTCGGGCATGACAGTATTTAAAATAGTGTATGTGACGAATAAAATTGTTTTAAATTGAAATACTAAACTAAAATTGAGCTTACTTCATATATTATCTAGATCAGCATTTCTAGATATTACAATTAAATGATTAAGTTTGTAACCTGCTCGTTGTGTCAATTCCATTTCTTGCAGATATAATATTTATGAATAAACAAAATAATATGAGTAAGGGGGTTGTATTCGTTGCAACTCTACTGGTTATATCGTTAACCTCATCATGTATAAGCAACAAGAAAATTGCTTATTTTCAAGACATCCAATCGGTAAATCAAGCCAAGTTAGATAGTGCAGTGGTTTTTTCTGAACCAATAATACAATCTGATGATATATTAAGTATAAACATATTTACTCTCAATCAACAAAGTGGGGCAATTGTAAATCAAGCTGCGTCTACGCCATCTTTGGGAGGAAACTCTAATAGTAGTTTGGCAACGCAAAATACTGGTTTTTTGGTTGATAGAAATGGCGAGATTGAACTGTCGTTAATTGGAAAAGTTAAAGTTGCGGGCCTTACCTCGTATCAGGCGAGAGAATTAATTCGAGAGAAAGCTGCCAATATCTATCAGCAACCTAATGTTCAGTTAAGGTTTGCTAACTTTAAAGTGAGTGTTTTAGGAGAAGTTAACGCTCCGTCAACATATACGCTTCCAAATGAAAAAGTGAGCATCTTAGATGCGTTAAGTCTAGCTGGCGATTTAACAATATACGGTAAACGTGAGAATGTTTTAATTGTTAGAGACAATAACGGAATAAAGGAGTTTGCCAGACTTGATCTAAACTCATCTGACATCTTCAATAGTCCGTTCTACTATTTAAAGCAAAATGACGTAATTTATGTCGAGCCAAATAAACGTAAAGTCTCAGCATCAAATTCAGCACAAATACAAACTATTGGCGTAATAGCCTCTGTTATTTCAGTAATAGTTTTAGCGATCTCTAGTTTTAAATAATTTGCCTCAATGAATAATATAGTAAATAACAATACCAACCCGAATGGTGAAGAAGATATTATCAACCTAAAGGATGTTTTCAGTAAGCTTGTTGATAAGTGGTTATGGTTTTTAATAAGTATTTTGATCTGTTTATTACTTTCATTTTTTTATGCAAAATACACTGCCCCACTTTACCAGATAAGAGCTAAAATTCTGGTAAATGATGACGAAAAAGGCGGGGGTTTAGGTAAACAAGCCGGCGCTTTAATGGACCTAGGTGGGTTAATGGGGGCTAAAAATTCCGTTGATAACGAAGTCGAAATTCTTAGGACGAGGTTTTTGATGGAGCAAGTCGTAAGAGAGATGCAGCTTAATGTCATATATTCACGAAAGATAGATTTTTTAACAAGAGAAGTTTACAATTCGCCATTTAAGTTAAGTATTCTCAAGGGATTAGATACTATTAAAACTACTAACATAGAAGTATCAGTAATAGACAATCAAAATCTAAGATTAAAAAAAAATAACGAGGTAAGAAACATAAAATGGGGGAGTGAATTTAAACTTGATGGTGTTGGTATCGTAAAATTAGATCTTTTGTCTCCTTCTAGGACTGAAAGTGGTGAATATTCTGTACGTATTCTATCCATAGACCAACGAGTATCAAATTTGTTAGCACAACTTTCTGTTGGGGTTTCTAATAAACAAGTCTCTATTATTGATCTTGGGCTATCTTATACTTTACAACAAAAAGGCGAAGATATTCTTAATACTTTAATTGATAAGTACACCCAGGCAAATTTAAGAGATAAAAATTCCATCGCTGATAGTACATATTTATTTATTAAAGAACGAATAAATAAAATTGCTTCGGAGCTTGGGGATGTCGAAAACAAAGTTGAATCTTTTAAACAACAAAACCAGTTATCAGACATGAGTGAACAAGGTAAGTTGTTGGTTCAGAATACAGGTGAATTTTCAACTGAACTTGCTAAAGCAGAAACACAGGTATCAGTATTGAATGATTTGGAACGTTATCTAAAAGATAATACAGATAGTAAGAGGGTGTTTCCCTCATCATTAATTCCTTCAGATCTGGTTTTTTCGAATTTAATGGGGCAATACAATGCACTTCTCCTGGAGCGTGAAAAACAATTATTAAGTGTAACGGAAGAAAGTCCATTTATTAAAAATATCGATAAACAAATTGAGGGGCTAAGAAGCGATATTCTTTCTAATGTTCAAATCACAAAAAATTCATATGTAGCTAATCGTAATAAGCTTCGAAATCAATTAAAATCAGCAGAGGGACAGATTTCCGGTGTTCCACAAATTGAGAAGAATTATTTGAAATTGGCACGGAATCAGCAGATCAAACAAGAACTATATATCTTTCTAATGCAGAAAGCTGAAGAGACCGCTATATCGAAGACATCAAATATTTCGATTGCTAAAACAATTGATCCTCCAAAAGCTGAAGTTGCTCCAATTAGTCCGAAGAAAAACCTAATATATCTTGTGGGATTAGTGGCAGGACTGATTTTACCAGTTATTGTAATATTTGGTTCAGAGCTGTTGAACAATAGTATAAAAACTAAGGAAGAGATTAATTCTTTGACACAAGTTCCGGTAATAGGAGAAATAAGCCATAATTCATCTGATGATAATCTCGTGGTTGCAAATCAAAGCCGATCCGCGATATCAGAACAGTTCAGAGCCTTAAGAACTAACTTATCGTTTTATCTTCGGAATAATGATGAAAAAATAATTTTACTTACATCAAGTATGAGTGGTGAAGGGAAGTCATTTACGGCAATTAATTTAGGAAATATATTGGCATTAGCGGGAAAGAAAGTCTTATTAATGGAGCTGGATTTACGAAAACCAGGTTTATCAGCGAAGTTAAATGTTGATAATTCATTGGGATATAGTAATTATACCATTAAGAATGATTTGACAGCAACCAACTTAATTAAACCACTTCATATTAATAAAAATATGTTCATTATTTCTTCAGGTCCGCTCCCTCCAAATCCCGCAGAAACACTGATGAATGAACGAATGCCACTTTTGATGGAAGAGCTGAAAAAACAATTTGACTACATAATTTTAGATGCGCCTCCTATTGGTATTATATCAGATGCTCAGTTACTGGCTCCGTACGCAGATGTTACTTTGTTTTTGGTGAGACAGAAGGTTACACAGAAAGACCAACTTAGAATTGTTGAGGAACTCTACAGAAGTGGAAAAATGAAGAGCTTAGGGATCGTCGTAAATGATATAGTTAATAAATATTATGGTTACGGTTACGGTTATGGAGCTTACGGAGAGAATGAGACGCAACCTTGGTATAAGAAAATGTTTAAATTGAGATCATAGTCTATGAATTATACATTAAAAGTTGCTGAAATAAGAAAGGAAACCGAAGATACTGTCACACTTTGTTTCAAGCAACCCGGATTAAAAAAAATTAAGTATATAGCCGGACAATACCTTACTTTGATCTTTAGGATTAATGGAAGACGTTATATTCGTCCGTATTCATTTTCGTCCTGTCCCGGTGTTGATACATTTTTGGAAATTACAGTCAAACGGGTCGAAAATGGTTTAATATCAAATCACATCAACGATGTAGTACAGGTAGGTGATTCAATTGAGGTAATGCCTCCAATGGGCGATTTTATTTTTGAAGAGGGCCATGGATTTAAAGATGTATATTTTTGGGGTGTGGGAAGCGGTATAACGCCACTGCTATCTATCATAAAATATATTTTGTCGGAAAAAACGGAAGTTAAAGTACATCTTAACTATGGTAACCGAAGTCATGAATCTACAATATTTAAAAACCAAATAGATCAACTTAAAGAGAGATATGGTGATCGCCTTACAATTAGGCATTTTCACACAAAATTAGTTATTGATGAGGCAAATCCATATCTGATACAAGGTAGGATTGATCAAGACAAAGCCTTAAAGATATTGAGTGATCAAAGCGAACATAACGGTGTTGCACACTATATCTGTGGCCCCGCCGGTTTAAAGGAATCCGTAAAGAATGCAGTTCAAGCCAAGTTCGGTAATCTTGACCATGTTTATTCCGAAGATTTTGAATTGGTTAAAGATCCAAAAGATTTCGAAGATGTGCATACTCAAAACGTTTCTCTAAATTTTCAGGGCGAAAAATATACCGTTGAGGTTGTTAAAGGAAAAAGTATTTTGGAAGCAGCTTTAAGCGCTGACATTGAATTGCCTTATTCTTGCCAAACGGGAAATTGTAGTACTTGCAAGGGTTCAATGATCATTGGCGAAGCCAAGATGATCGGGTTAACGAAAGTACGCGATGATTTATCAGCAAATGAATATTTACTTTGCTGCACACATCCTCTAACAGATAATGTACATATAGAAATATAAATAAAATATGAAGGTAGTAATACTTGCAGGTGGTTTAGGTACCCGCTTAATGGAAGAGACAGAAGCTCGTCCAAAGCCAATGGTTGAAATAGGTGGAAAACCTATATTATGGCATATTATGAAGATTTATGAAGCTTATGGCTACAATGACTTCGTATTATGCTTAGGTTATAAAGCCCAATCTATTAAAGAATATTTTCTGAATTATTATTTATATAACTCAGATGTTTCTATCGATATCGAAAAGAATAAAGTGGATGTCCATTTTTCTAATTCAGAGTCATTCAAAGTGACTCTAGTTGATACTGGATTGAAAACAAATACTGCTGGCCGAATCAAGAAAATTCAGAAATATGTGGATGGTGAGACTTTCATGCTTACATATGGAGATGGAGTAGCAGATATTGATATCAATGCTCTCGTTGATTTTCATAATAGCCATGATAAGTTAGCAACATTAACTAGTATACAAACGCCAGGTCGTTTCGGAAATATTGAAATGGATGAGGATGGTGCTGTACAACATTTCGTAGAGAAACCTCAGGGAGATGGAATGTGGATTAATGGAGGTTTCTTTGTTTTAAATCCAGGGATATTTAAATACCTAGAGGGTGACGTTGAAGACGTTCAATGGGAAAACAAACCTTTGAAAGAAATTGCCAATGATGGTCAACTAGCAGCATTTAAACATTCTGGTTTTTGGAAACCAATGGATGCTTTGAGAGATCGTATTGAGTTGGAACAACTTTGGTCTAGTGGGGAAGCAAAATGGAAAATCTGGTAGTATGAGCTTTCAAAATATTTATCAAGGGAAAAAAGTCCTTTTAACTGGCCATACAGGTTTTAAGGGTTCTTGGATGGCAATCTGGCTAAAAGAACTAGGTGCAGAGGTTTATGGATATGCTTTAGCTCCTCAATCCGATATGGATAATTTCGTGATCTGTAACTTAAAAGATCATATTAATCATTATGAAGGTGACGTTAGAGATGGAGAAAAATTAAAACGTTATTTTCAGGACGTTCAACCTGATTTTGCCTTTCACTTAGCTGCTCAACCGTTAGTATTATTATCTTATCAAGATCCATTAGGTACTTTTGACACTAACTTGATGGGCACAGTAAATTTCTGGGAAGCGGTAAGGTCTACAGCCTCGGTCCAAGCAGCCGTGAATGTAACTACAGATAAATGTTACGATAATAAAGAATGGGTTTGGGGTTATAGGGAAAATGATCCAATGGGAGGTAAAGATCCGTATAGTGCTTCCAAAGGCTGTTCGGAACTTATTACCAGTTCATATCTAGAATCTTTCTTCAAAGCTGAGGGCACGTGTAATATTGCGTCTGCAAGGGCAGGTAACGTAATTGGGGGCGGAGATTGGGCGTTAGATAGAATAATACCAGACTATTTCAGGGCATTCAAAAAAGAAGAGAAGCTGGAAGTTCGTAATCCTTATGCAACAAGACCTTGGCAACATGTGTTAGAGCCATTAAGTGGTTATCTAAATTTAGGAGCGGAATTATTCATAAACGGCAAGGGATTTAGTGGAGGATGGAATTTTGGGCCTGAAGATGTAACCAATTATTCTGTAAAGGAATTAATTGATGAGATTTTGATTTTAGACAGTAGAGGTGGTTATACCATACCGGAAGGTACTGTCAAACTTCATGAAGCAGTATTATTAAAGTTAGACATCTCTAAAGCAGCAAATTTCCTAAAATGGAAACCAGTTTTAAGCTTTAAGGAAACAGTTGATTTCACTCTAAAAGGTTACATGGACGATTTGGAAGGTGGAAGTAACATTTTATCTTTAAGGACAAACCAGATAAATCAGTATACTAAGGCGGCATTAGGCAAGGCCATAAACTGGGCATTATAATGGAAATAAAAGAAACTCCCTTCCACGATTTATTTATCATGGATTATAAAAGTTTTGTTGATAACAGGGGTGAATTTGTAAAGACAATCCACAAAGAAACATTTCAGGCTAAAAATTTGGATTATAACTTTACCGAAAGTTTCTATTCTGTCTCTAATAAAGATGTAATCCGGGGAATGCATTATCAAGTTCCTCCTGAAGATCATTCAAAACTAGTATACGTTGTTACTGGTGCAATCATAGATGTCGTTTTAGATATTCGTAAGAATTCTGAAACCTTTGGAAGTTTTTTTTTCGCAGAACTTTCAGCGAAAAATAGAAAGGGGATATATATTGGGAAGGGATTTGCACATGGATTCCTTTCACTAGAAGACAATACCACTGTAGAATACCATACTTCTACTTCTCAAAGCAGAGAATGTGAAGCAGGGATTAAATTTGATTCTTTTGGATATGACTGGGACGTTCAGACCCCAATTTTATCAGATCGGGATCTGAGTTTCGAAACATTTTCTAATATAAAAAGCCCTTTTTAAATATGAAAGCCTTTATCGTTGGAGCTTCAGGACTAGTAGGTTCTCACTGCATGTCTGTGTTTAAAGACCATAACTGGGAAGTCTTAGGTTCACATTTAAGTTTTGCAACCGAACACACAGTTCCTTTCAATTTCTTGGAAGATGATTTAGAAAAACTGTTTGCTACACACAGTTTTTATCCAGATGTGATTATTCACTGCGCCGCTTTAACAAACGTTGATTATTGTGAAAATAATGTGGATGAAAGCTACGAAAAAACTGTTTTACCAACTGAAAAAATAGTTGACTACTGCCGGCTGAAAAATGTGGGATTAGCATTTATTTCGACGGACTATGTTTTTGACGGCACGAGTGGACCATATCGTGAAGATGCCAAAGTTAATCCGTTAAATGTTTATGGAAAACATAAATTAGAATGTGAAAGATTAGTCTCTACATTGGATACCAACCTTGTCTTACGTGTGACGAATGTTTATGGTGAAGAGGCTAGGTCAAAAAACTTTATCGCAAGACTAATTTCAGATTTACAGAATAACGTTTCTAAAGAACTAAATTTACCCTTTGATCAGTTTGCCACGCCGATATATGCCGGCGATATTGCCAAAATGACTTTAATGCTAATTGAGGATAACAAAAAGGGAATCTATCACTTAGCAGGAAATGACTATTACAACAGATATCAGTTAGCGGCAAAAGTTGGTAGTTATTTTAGCCATAACAAGCTTCATCTGACACCCGTTAAAACTTCTCAATCGAATCAAGCAGCGGTTAGACCATTAAACGGAGGATTATTAAATATTAAATTTTTAGGAGAATATCCAAAATTTACATTTGAAAATGTAGATTCTTTTATTTTTAAAGTAACAAAACATGAATTATAAACACTTTAACGGAGCGTTACAGGAAGAATTGTCTGCAATAGCTGCCAAAAATGCAAAACGGGAAATCATCCCCGGTCAAGATTACATCGCTGTAACCGGCAAAGTAATGGACGCAGATGATTTACTATTAGGAGTGGACTCTATGCTAGATGGATGGTTAACTGCCGGACGTTTTGCAGCGGAATTTGAATCTGAATTCGCCAGATATTTTGGTGCAGTTAAGGCACTTTTGGTAAACTCAGGCTCATCTGCTAACTTAGTTGCCTTTTATACTTTAACCTCTCCTAAACTAGGTGACAGGGCTATTAAGCCAGGCGACGAAGTAATCACTGTGGCAGCTGGTTTTCCTACGACCGTAAATCCAATTGTACAAGCGGGTGCAGTTCCAGTTTTCATTGATGTTGATATCGCCACACATAACGTAAAGGCCGATATGATAGAAGCAGCTGTTTCTCCTAAAACGAAAGCAATCATGATAGCCCATTCATTGGGTAATCCTTTTGACTTGGATGAGGTGATGAGAGTTGCAAAAAAATATAATCTGTGGGTGATAGAAGACGATTGTGACTCACTGGGGGCAACTTATAAGGGCAAAAAAACCGGTACTTTCGGTGATTTATCGACTTTTTCTTTTTACCCTGCTCACCATATCACAATGGGTGAAGGTGGCGCGGTAGTTGTTAACAATCCTGAATTGGCTAAAATTGCTGAAAGTTTTAGAGATTGGGGTAGGGATTGCTACTGTTTGCCGGGTAAAGATGATACATGCGGCTGTAGATTTAGCCAACAATTAGGTTCTTTACCTTACGGATATGACCATAAGTATACATATTCTCATGTTGGATTTAATCTGAAGGTTACAGATATGCAGGCGGCATTAGGAGTATCGCAGCTTAAGAAGGTAGATCATTTTATTCAACGAAGAAAAGAAAATTACGCCGCATTGTATTCTCGTATGAAGGAATTTGAAGACATTTTCATTTTGCCTGAGCCTACGCCAGAATCCGATCCATCCTGGTTTGGATTTTTGATGACATTAAGGGAAGGAGATGCAAACGACAGGCATATGTTGGTTCAGCATTTGGAGCAAAACAAAATTGGAACAAGATTACTTTTTGCTGGGAATTTGTTAAGACAGCCAGCTTATGCTGATGTTACACACAGAGTAGTAGGTGACTTGACAAATACTGATATCATCATGAATCAATCATTCTGGCTTGGTGTATGGCCAGGTCTTACGGAAGATCATTATGATTATATCGCAGATGTAATTCGCAAATATATTAATGATTTGTAATTTATATTTCAGGGCGATAAAATTGTTTATCGCCTTGAAAATTTTCTTTAATGTTGGTGAATATGTTTTACCAACTTTTAACTTCAACAGAATTTACTTTTATGGATATTAGTATAAGTAAAAAGGATGTTTTTTGGAGTTATGTAGCGCAAGCTTTGAATTATGGGTCAAGTGTTCTTTTGCTACCAATAATATTAAAAACACTACCAGAACATCAAATTGGTATTTGGTACATCTTCTCGAGTATAACCTCACTTGTTTTATTACTAGATTTCGGGTTTCTACCAAACATTACAAGAATTGTATCTTATGTATATAGCGGGGCGCAAAAACTAAAAAAAGAAGGCTTAGATGATATTACTACCAGTAACGAAATCAATTATGATTTACTAAAAACAATCATACACGTTATTAAAAAAATATACATGTTAATAACGGGTCTTTTGGTTTTTTTATTGATTTTTGGTGGATATTGGTATTTGAGAAATATAATTTCACCGGAGGAACACACTCTTTGGATTGCATTTTACATTTTTTGCATCGCAATATCGATGAATTTTTTCTACTCATATTATGATGCACTTCTATTAGGAAGAGGTAAAGTAAAAAATGCGAATCAAGCTATATCTTATGCTAAATTACTGAACCTGATCTTAGCAGCAACTGGCCTATTCTTGGGATATGGTCTTTTGAGCATATCTATAGCGCTACTTTTAAGTAATATAGTTTGCCGATTCTTGTACCACAGAGCTTTCTATGATTTCGACACGGTTACGAAATTGGATAGAGCTAATGTTGAGAATCCAAAGGATGTTTTCAATAGTATATGGTTTAATTCAAAAAAGTTGGGGTTAGTTTCTGTGGGAACTTTTCTGATATTTCAAGCAAATATGCTCATTGCCGGTCAATTTTTTTCTTTAAGTGAGGTCGCATCTTACGGACTCGTAGTTCAGTTGTTTTCTCTTTTAGCGATTTTTTCCCGGTTGTATTTTACATCTCATTTGCCAAGATTTAATAGCCTTTGGATGGGAAATAACGTGTCCAAACTCAAAGGAGAATTCATCAAAAGCATGAAAATAGGCTGGGCACTTTATGCTTTGGGGAGCTTAGTGATAATTTTTGCTGGAAGGTATATTTTACAAATAATCGGCAGTAATACAAATTTGCCAAATTTGTCGATGATTCTAATGTTTGGATTTATCTATCTTATGGAAATTACGCATGGAAATAGCGGAATATTCCTGACAACAAAAAATACTGTGCCATATGTTTTACCCACTATTGTTTCAGGGGTAGCAATCTTTTGCGCGAACTTAATTCTTATATTTTACTTTCATTTGAGGTTAGAGGCATTTGGTATTTCTACCATATTTATACAGTTGTCATATAATGCTTGGAAATGGCCTTTGGAAGTAATAAAAGAATTAAAAATTAAATTCAAAGATCTTTATGCCTAATACACTTAGAAAAATCACCATAGCTATCCCCGTTTATGAACGTTATGAATATTTCGAGGATGCGATCTACAGCGCCATTAACCAGACTGTAAGCGCAAACATACTTGTAGTAGATAATAATTCAAGTCATGCAAGGTTTAAAGATTTTGTTGATTCCCTTAAAAACCCGCAGGTGTCGTATATAAGAAATTCGGAAAATGTTGGAATGGTGGAAAATTGGAATGTTTGTATTGACAAAACCGAAACGGAGTGGGTTACTATTCTACATTCAGACGACATGCTTTCACCAGTCTATATTGCGAATATGTTAGCATACATTGAAAAATTTCCTTCTTTGATTTCGGTAGCATCTGATACACATTTCGGTACAGCTGTGAGGCCAGATTTTAATGATCCTAAAAAGAATATTGTTTTTCCGTTCAATAGAATTAAGCCAAATCATTTTTTACTAGGAAATCCTATCCCTTTTCCAGGGGTACTGTTTAATAAGAGAAAGATAAATACAAAGTTCAAGAAAGATATGTATCCAATTGCCGATTACTCTTTCTGGTACGAACTATCTTTAATTTCCCCACTGCATTTTGTAAATAAAAAACTGGCTTTCTATAGAATATCTCCCCAACAAGAAACAAGCGAGGTATATTTAGAAATCGTAGAAAAAGCATATAGGTTCAAAAATACTATCACCGCTAGGAATTTATTAGAGATATTTCTATCCAAACTGGATACTTATGTTGGATTCAAAAATTATTCTAAAACCCATAATGGAGAGGATAACCTGCTAAATGATAGCAAGTATTCTTGTAGACACTTGATTGAAAGTTATAGTAAGATTCCTATTCCTTTGTTTATGCAGCGTATTTTTGTCAGAATTGCGAAGCGAATTTATATATCATTGACTTAATATGTTAATAGCACTATGTGTCTTTGAAGTTTAAAAGCTTTGGGGAGAGATCTTTATTAAATGATTAATTGACAATAAAAAAATGCAAATCTGTTTTAATTTTATCTCCTCGGGATTTTGCAAATAAAATTTTAGCTGAGGATCAGTAGGGTAAATTCAAACTCTAGACAGACTTCAAAAACTGAATTGAAGTGGTTCATCTGCTCCAAAATACCATTTTAGAGCAATTTAATTAATTTATTAGATTTTTATTATTCCTCGAAAGCTCGTTAAGCATGATGTATTTCATGATAACATGGTAGTTCTCTCATCATGCCTGCTGCCTGCGTTATACTTCTTAAATTTTTTAAAATAAATAAGGGGATATGAAGTGATCACGGAACAAAATCGTCTAGATTGGACATGTTAATAGTATGTGAGATTCTACAATTTGTGTAAGATTGTGATAAATAATAGTGACCTAACATGTAGTAAACTATTAGGAACAACTATCTACGAAGATGCGATTTCGTTTGAGAAGGAATGCAATCGCGTCGTTGTCAGGTACCTCTAATGAAATGGGAAATGATGGAGTAGAAGGTTTTCTCTTAGAAGGGGATAATCAAAAGGCGCTCCAAAATTATTTGCGCTAATTGTTCAGTACTACAAATTTCGCAACCATCCAGTCAATTGCAATAGAAACGGCGATGTTTAAATTTTTTATTAAGAACTATAGTAATCTTTTATAACTAATACCAGAAAAGTTAACAGGTAGTTAAGCTTTTTTAAAATCTTCCGTTAAAATGTCAAGAAGTTTTGCTGAAATCGGGAGAATAAATTTTCTAGCAAATAATGCGTTCGAATTTTTAATGACTTGAAAATCATTTTCATCTAAAATTGCAGGCCTGCTACCATTTTTCCAATTCCAATCAATGTACCGCAAGTTATTGTTAACGACGTTACTCTTAAAATGTGAGTTCATTATCACAGTTTGGAATAGAATTTCCTCTGGTATTTTTGTATAATTAAATCGCTCGTAAAAAGCGGGATTTTCATCTATATATCTTAAAACATAAGCAATACATTCCTTGCTTAATGTCCACCAAGTACCGCCTCCAAATAATTTAAGCCCGCCCCATCCTGACCTTCTTAAATGTAATATTTTCTGTAATGTAAATACTAATCTCAGGATATATCTGCCACTGCGTTTGGTGCTGCTGACGAAATCGTTGAGGTGAAAAAAATTAATTCGATCTAGTCCATAGCCTTCATCCTTCCATACATCTGCAGGGAATTCAAAATGCTCTAAAAATTCCTTCCCCTTATTTTCGCGAAGAAAATCTTTGATTTTCTCACCAGACATTGCGGGGAAATCCTGGCCACTTATAAGATGCAAATAGCTTATATCAAAATCAAGTGCAACCGAACACAGATGTAATATAGCTTTTAGATGGTTAAAACTCCCCCAATGCGTATTATATTTTTGTACTACTATCTTAACATTTTCCATGTCAGTGAGCGTTTTCAGTTCATTACCCGTAAAAACTGATTTCTTATTCAGGTGTATAAAGAAAATATAGTCATTTGGATTAAAAAACGTTATCAACTTTTTAAGATAGTCGATGTCCTTATACGCGACAATTAGTATGGCTTGCTTCATTTGTTTCAAAAATAATAAACTTGGAGAATTTTTATTGCCAAAATGCTTTTTTATTTTAATCAAAGAATGTGATATATAAAATCAATTTATTATTAACATATTTGCGTTATAGTAAGAGTCTTGAAGGATGTTGGTAATAAATAGTGTTTAAATAATACTTTTACCTTGAATTAAAAAACACTACTTAAGTGAAAGATATATTATATGTTTACGGGGGTGAAAAGGCCTCCGGCGCAGAGATTGTTATCTCTAGACTTCTTGGGAAAAACACTAAAGTCAAGCCGCATCTTTTGATAGCGCCAGGTGAATACGCTTCGAAATTGAAGCAGCAAATTGACTATCCAATTGTAATTTTGCCAGAATTGAAAAAACTAAATCGAAGTAAAGAAAAAAGCTTATCATTTTATGTTAGAGCATTAACTAACTACTTCAGAATCTCTAAATTTGTCTTTAAATATATAAAATCGAATAATATACATGTAATTCATGCAAATACAATAGTGCCCGCATCCTATCTATTGCCAGTTATAATTTACACCAAAATTTTTAAGAGAAATATCAAATGGATTTGGAGTGATCATGACTTGAAATATTATTCCGGTTTAGATGCAATGATGTCGAGAGCATGTAACAAGTTATATAATGCAACATTGGTAGTATCAGAAGCTGTAAGACAAAAGTTCTCTGACAAAAGTAAAACTTTTGTTCTCTACAATGGCCTGTCTACTAATTTTTTTACCAACGACGAGACAATAAGGGCTAGGCAAAGAAACTTTTTAAAAATTGATGCAGATTGCATAGTAATTGGCATAGCCGCTGTCATTGCCCCTCGAAAGGGTCAATTAGAGCTGTTACAGTCCCTAGAGAATTTAAATTTACCCTGTAAATTCAAGGTGTTTGTCGCTGGAAAGTTTGCGGATGATCATCCCGAATATGGAAAAGAAGTTATTGATATAATAAATTCGAAGGGAAATTTCTTTTACCTCGGTGATATTCATGACATGAAAGAGTTTTACAATACTTGTGATATAGTTATAAATAATAGTTCAAAAATAGGTAGCGAACCATTGGGAACTACTATTTATGAAGCAATGTCATGTGAGAAAATTGTGTTGGCGAGTAATACAGGTGGGTCTTCAGAAATTATTGAAAATAATATTGATGGTTTTCTCTTTATACCGGATGATAATGATGATTTACGTAAAAAAATTGCATGGATTATCGAAAATTTTAAAGACCTAGAGCAAGTTCGTAAAAATGCTCGTATTAAAGTATTAAGGAAATTTAATATTGATGTGATGGTCGAGCGGTACAATTCCATTATCAATAATATATGAATAGCTTAATTATTTTTCTTGCGCTCGCTATCTTTATTTCTCCAGGGTATTTAGTTTGGCCTAGCAGATATAATATTATAGCCCATCTGTCTTTAGGAGGAAACTTTATATCTACTTTCGTTCCTGCCATTATTTTAGGCGTTCATAATAATTTTGCTGAGGCAGTAGTCGATTTGTATTCAAACATATTGTTAGTCGGTGCTATTTCATTCGCAATAGGGCTGTTTGTTGGGTATAGATCCAAGCCAGACTTAAAAAGATTTAGCTATGAGGTTCTTGACAGTGAAGTTTATTTAGCAAGAGTAATGTCTTTTACTAAATGGCTGATGATAGTAAGTATTGTAATGTTAGTTTTGAGTTACGCTGGAATGGGATTTATTCCTGCATTTGCTGCGGATCCATTTCTAGCTAAGTTTTTTCGAGGGCCTTATCAGGCTCCATATATGCGCGTTGCAATCTTTTTTAGAACATCATTCTATATTCTGTCTACAATTATACCCATATCAGCAGTTATTTGGTATCAAACGAAAAGAAGTTTCTTTCTTTACAGTACAATACTAGCGGTAGCGCTTATGGCATTGTCCTTGTCTAGGAGTCCAGCTTTTTCGGGACTTGTTCTTGCTTTTGGGATTATTATGGTTTTTAAAAGCCGGTTTCATTTTATATTACTTTTACTTTCTGTAATAGGATTATATGTCTTTAGTTCTGTATTTTACTTTATTATTGGGGCCCGGGAACTCGATTATTCAAATTATAACACAGAGCATCCGTATTGGGAAATCATTGCATCTGGCTCTCCGGATATTGCAGATCAACTATTGTTTATGGAAAAGTTTGTCCAACACCCCAACTTAACCTATGGGCAAACAATTTATGGTGGCTTGATTCCTGGGCACTATGAATGGAATCCCGGTGTTTATACTCTAAAGGTGTTAACAAACGGTGATGATTTAGAAGAGATTGTATCCGGAGGTCTGAGGCTACCGGCTCCAATATGGGGTTATGTATCGTTCGGTTGGTTCGGAATCATTGGTTTTTGCTTAATATCAGGATACTTTTATGGGTATTTTACAAAATATTTGAAGAAGAAGCTTATGGGTTCAGATTCATTAATAATAAAGACAATTATTATAGTCAGCTTTAACGTGGTATTTGCTAATTTTTATACATTCTATACATTATCGATTTATCTACTACCTCCAACCTTTGTCATGCTTTTTTATTTGTACAGATTTAAAATAGATTGATTTTTCATAAATGAATTTATCTAACAAAATGTGTTAAAAATAAATTGAAAGTTTAATAATTATGATCACGATAATCAATGGACTAAATAAGTTCTCTAATACTAAGAATCTTTGAATTATCATAAAGTTCGAAAATAAATGTGTTACTTTAAAATTTTTCTCTGTTTATAAATAATTACACTATTTTTACGAACTTTCAAATTATTAATTGATGAAATGCTATTACATAATCGTTATGTAGAAGTTGAATAACATTATGTTTTATATTAACGGAAAATTTTTAACCCAACCAACAACCGGAGTTCAGCGTTTTGCGCGGGAGATTCTTAATGAGCTTATTAAGCAGCCAATTAGTTTCATAGTTTTATGCCCTCCCAATACATCTCCCAAAGAGATGGTTTTACCAGAGCGGTTCAAAACCATTGGTAAAAATCAAGGCGTTAAATGGGAGCAAATTGATTTGCCGTCTTACCTAAATACGAAAGAAAAACCTGTTTTGCTTAATTTATGCAATAGCGCTCCATTGTTATATAAGAATCAAGTGGTCACTTTACATGACCTTGCTTTCTTCGTTAATCCTGGATGGTTTTCAAAACCATTTTCGCTTTGGTATAGGTTTATTATTCCTATTTTAGCCAGAAGATCAAGGAAAATTTTAACAGTGAGTATGTTTTCAAAAGGAGAAATCATCAAAATTCTCAAGCAACCGGCTGAAAAGATAATTGTTGTATACAACTCTTCCTCTCAATTGAATTCAGGACATTCTGAACCAGTAACGTATGGGGAATATTTGTTATTTGTTGGTTCCTTGGATCCCCGAAAGAATCTGATCACTCTAGTAAATGCTTTCAAATCTGCTAACCAAGCGAATTTAAAACTTGTAATCGCAGGGATGGTTAACAAAAACTTTGGTTTGGTAGATTTAGACTATAGTGAAAATATTATATACTTAGGTAAAGTAAGTGATGCTCATTTGGCAGCTTTGTACAAAAATGCTGTAGCATTCGTTTACCCAAGCTTGTACGAAGGATTTGGAATACCACCTCTAGAGGCCATGCAGCACGGCTGTCCGGTATTAGTTAGCGAGAGCAGTAGTTTACCTGAAGTATGTGGCGACGCAGCAATTTATTTCAACCCTCACAATACCGAAGAACTAGCTGAAAAAATAAAACTTATAAGCGAGAATGAAAAGCTTCGGACTCAACTAAAACAGAAAGGATTAAAACGTGTTACGGAGTTCTCCTGGTCTAATTCAGCAAATATTATCAAAAATGTTATTAATGATTTAAATTAGCTATTGCGTGAATATGTCAGCAATAGTTAAATAAATGAAAATATTAAATAAAAGTAAGCAATATTGAAAATGAAAACAGCATTAATTACAGGCATCACTGGCCAAGACGGTGCCTATCTTCTAGAACTTCTCTTGGAAAAAGGTTATGAAGTTCATGGAATAAAAAGAAGAAGTTCTTTGTTTAATACGGATCGCATTGATCACTTATATCAAGACCCACATTCTGACAATGTAAGATTCAAATTGCATTACGGAGATTTAACTGATTCGACTAACCTAATCAGAATTGTTCAGGAAGTACAGCCAGATGAAATTTATAATCTTGGCGCAATGAGTCATGTTAAAGTTTCTTTTGATTCTCCTGAATATGTAGCCAATGTCGACGGGATAGGAACTTTGAGGATATTGGAGGCAGTAAGGATTCTAGGCTTGGAAAAAAAGACTAAAGTTTACCAAGCATCTACATCTGAATTATATGGCGGTATGCCAGAAAATAAAAATGAAAAAGGATTTTACGATGAAAATTCGCCTTTTTATCCACGCTCACCATATGGTGTAGCCAAAATTTATGGTTTTTGGATAACTAAAAATTATCGGGAAGCTTATGGTATGTTTGCATGTAATGGGATTTTATTTAACCATGAAAGCCCGCTCAGAGGTGAAACCTTTGTTACCCGTAAGATAACAAGAGCTGTTGCCAAAATTGCTCAAGGACTGCAGTCAAAACTATATTTAGGGAATTTAGATGCTCAACGAGATTGGGGACATGCTAAAGACTACGTAGAAGCAATGTGGAGAATTTTGCAGCAGGATGTACCTGAAGACTATGTAATTGCGACAGGGGTTACTACAAGAGTTAGGGAGTTTGTGAGATTGGCCTTTGAAGAAGTTGGAATCGTGGTTGGCTTCGAAGGAGAAGGAGTCGACGAGATTGGAAAAGTAATTTCTTGTTCGAAACCTGAATTCCAGGTTGCGATTGGAACAACCGTTGTCGCAGTGGATTCATCATATTTTAGGCCGACAGAAGTTGATCTACTGATTGGTGATCCAACGAAATCAAAAACTAAATTAGGGTGGGAACCCAAGTATGATTTGGCTGGACTGGTTAAAGAAATGGTAGCAACTGACGTTGATCATTTCAAAAAAGAAAAATTGCTTAAGGAAAACGGATATTATATCAAAAGCCAGTTTGAATAATATTCTTGACGCATGAAAAAGAAAATAGCAATTATTTCAGGAATAACGGGCCAAGATGGTGCTTACTTAGCACAGTTATTGTCCCGTGAAAATTATACTATCGTTGGCCTAACCCGAAGTAGCCATAATTTTAGCACAAAAAATTTCAAGTACTTAGATATTAAAGCTGAAATTTTAATTGAGGAATGTGATCTATTAGATTTTTCAAGCATTATAAAAGTATTATTGAAATACCAGCCTGACGAGTTTTATAATCTAGCCGCTCAAAGTTCAGTAGGGATTTCATTCGAACAGCCGATTGGTACGATCAATTATAATACACAGTCCGTGCTCAATATATTGGAGAGTGTTCGTCTTTTGCAACTGGAGACAAAAATTTACCAGGCGAGTAGTAGTGAAATGTTTGGGCAGGTAAAATCATTGCCTGTGACGGAATCCACGCCAATGCACCCCTTGAGTCCTTATGCCATTTCGAAAGCTTCGGGCTTTTGGATTGGCGTAAATTATCGGGAGTCTTATAAAGTATTTTGCGTGAATGGTATCTTATTTAACCATGAGTCATATCTTCGCAGTCCAAATTTTTTTGTAAAAAAGGTGATTAGAACATCATTGGAAATAAAAAAAGGTTTGCGGGACGAACTGAGGGTGGGAAATATTGATGTTAAGCGTGATTTCGGTTATGCTCCAGACTATGTTACCGCAATGTGGCTTTCCTTACAACAAAATAAAGCTGACGATTATTTGATATGTTCTGGGACGTCCATTTACTTGAGAGATATCATAACGTATACGATGGATTATCTTAAGATTTCTAAAAATAAGTTAGTGGAGGATCCTACGTTGTTTAGACCTACAGAAATGGAAGATATGTATGGAGATAACAAAAAGGCAAAAACAGTATTAGGTTGGGAATACGATAAATCATTTTTCGACGTTCTCGAAATTTTAATTAACGAAGAAGATAAGAATTTTATATAATGAAGGTAGCAATTGTACATGATGAGTTAATGCGTAGGGGAGGTGCAGAGCAAGTGGTGATGACAATGCTTCAGGCATTTCCAGAAGCAGACGTATTTACGCTGGCTTATAACCCTGATGGTACTTACCCAGAATATCGGGACTACAAGATTACCACTTCCAAATTACAATTTCTTTCCAAAAGTGTAAAGTGGATGCAGAGGTTGTACTTTCCATTCGGAGTAATGGCTATGAAGGCATTAGATGTGCATGGGTACGACGTGGTGCTTATTTCGAATACCCATAGCGCAAAGTATGTAAATATAGACTCTAAAGCATTAGTTTTCATTTACACTTATACCCCTTTCAGACTAGCATGGAATCCAACCTCTTACAGTCAATATAATAATTCTAAAGGACTGTCTCGATGGGTGTTCGATAAGGTTGTGAGTATACTGAGAAAGATCGATAAAGAAGCTGCGCAGAGAGGGGATTATTTCCTTGGAATGACAGAGGAAACTGCCCAGCGCATTCGCGATGCTTATGGGGTAAAGGATATCAAACTTATACCTCCAGATGTTAAAACCAGAAATTTCCATCTTTCAGATAAACCCAAAGATTACTATCTTTTGGTTTCGCGACTTGAGTATTATAAGAAGGCGGATTTGGCCATAGAGGCTTTTAATAAGCTTGGTCTGAATTTGATAGTTGTTGGTAATGGTACTAAGGCACAGGAACTAAAGCAACTTGCAAAGGATAATATCACATTCAGGAAAGGTCTATCAAGTGAAGAGTTAGCTGAATTGTATGCAAATTGCAAAGCACTTATATTTCCACAGCACGAAGATTATGGCATTACGCCGCTGGAAGCCAATGCATCTGGAAGACCAGTAATTGCTTATGGCGTTGGTGGCGTGTTAGAAACAATGATTCCTTACATAAATGATGCAGCCAAATCAACTGCCATATTTTTTGATGAACAAACAGTTGAAAGCCTTATCAAAGCAGTTCAACTATCCGAGTCTCTTGATTTCGACACTAATTTTATAAGGTTGAATGCAGAAAGATTTGATGAGACTGTCTTTAAAGATGAGATAAAAAAATTCGTATTAGAAAAGTATAATGAGCAAAGATAATTATGTACTAATTATGGCGGGTGGGGTAGGTTCCCGCTTTTGGCCAAAAAGTCGCAACCAGTTTCCAAAACAGTTTATTGACATTTTAGGAATAGGAAAATCGCTACTTCAGCTTACGTATGAAAGGTTTCTTAAGATATGCCCTAATAGCCAGATTTATGTATTAACCAACGAAGCTTATTCAGAACTTGTTACTCAGCAGTTACCAGATGTGTTGAAAGATAACATTCTCTTGGAACCTAGCCGTAACAATACGGCTCCTTGCATTGCTTATGCAGCCTACAAAATTGGGAAAACAAATCCTGATGCCAATATCGTAGTTGCACCATCTGACCACTTAATTTTAAAAGAGGATGTTTTCCTTGAGAAAATAAAAGTTGCTTTAGGTTTCAGCTCAGAAAATGATGCCTTGCTTACGTTGGGTATTAGCCCCACCCGGCCAGACACTGGGTATGGTTACATCAGATATCAGGATGGCAATGAAGACGTAAAAAAGGTTGATGCGTTCATGGAAAAACCAGAACTGGCCAAGGCACAGGAATACTTGAAAAGTGGTGATTATGTTTGGAATGCGGGCATTTTTATATGGTCGGCAGAATCACTTAAGAAGGCATTTGAAAAATATTCACCTGAAATAGCGAGATTATTCGAAAGTGGTCTATCTTGCTATAACACGGATCAGGAAACTGAATTCATCAATTCCAAATATCCAACTAGCCCTAATATCTCAATTGATTATGCGATTTTAGAAAAAGCGGATAATGTCTATACGATTCCAGCTGATATCGGTTGGTCTGACTTAGGTACCTGGGCTTCGCTATATGTAGTAGGAGACAAGGATGAAAAAAATAACATGGTGAATCTAGATAAAGTTCACTTGCAGGAAACAGCCAATTGCATTATTCAATTACCTAAAGACAAAGCTGCAGTAATTAGGGGGCTGGATAATTATATTGTAGTGGATGACGGGAAGGTTTTATTAATATACCCTAAATCAGAAGAACAGGAAATTAAGCAAGTGGCGAAAGGAATGGTGGAGAAATATGGTGAAGATTATGCATAGTCCTTATTAGCGATTAATAAATGATGAATTTAGAAGGCTTACCTAAAGGGTTAAGCCTTTTTTGCTATCTACTGATTTACTTTAGTGTTCTACTGTTCATTCATGTTCAGTGACTAATTTTGAATCGGCAATGTTTTAAGCTGTATATTGCTTAATAATTAACAATTTTTATATTGATAATCATTAATTAACTTTGTCATGGTGATTTGGGCATTAATTTTGTTCATATCTAAAGACTTTCAAACAAAAAATTAAATTGTCTGTTATACAGCGCACTCATAGCCTATGCAAACACGTTACTTATTTATATTGAAATACATATTACCAGTTACCGATCTTTTAATGGTCAATCTGGTGTATTTTTTAGCGTTCCAATTTACAGGTTATCTTGGAAAATCCTTAAGTTCCGAATTGCAATGGCATTATGTAGTGGTTTGCAATTTAATTTGGATTGTAAGTACCACTAGTTTTGGTTTATATACCGAATATGGATCAAGACGTATCGAGAGAATTTATCGTGGAACCTGGAAAAGTGTAGTTTTACATGCGGTTCTATTTGCTGTCTATCTATTCTTTTCAAAGCAAAATGAATTCTCCAGGTCATTCTTAGTGGTCTTTTATGGAATGCTTGGCATATTGTTCCTGGTGAATCGCTTCATAGGGACTTCTTTTCAGTTTCTATTATTTAATCATCTGAGAGGGGTTAAGTCTGTCGCAATTATGGGGAATAATGCGACTGGTTTACAATTGGCAGGTTATTTTGAAAAACAGCGCTATATTGAATTTCATGGTTTTATCAACGATGTGCCTGAAGAATATCGCGATCGGGATGGACACCTTTCCGAAGCCGTAGGTCGACAGTTTAAACAAGCCGTAGACAAAGGGATTAAAGACATTTATGTGACCATCGCACCAGAGCGTATGGGAGATATGTTATTATTAACGGAGGAGGCGGAACGTCAGTGTGTAAGGTTGAAATTCATTCCCGATATCAGCGGCGCCCTTTTATCACCTTACACGGTGAGTTATTTAGGGAATGAATTTCCGGTAATTTCACTTCGTTCCGAACCCTTAGAGAAAATTCACAACCGTTTCAAGAAACGTGTCATTGATGTAGTTTTTAGTGGACTAGTGATTCTGTTTGTCTTAAGCTGGTTATATCCAATCATTGCACTATTGATTAAGTTACAGAGTAAAGGGCCAGTGCTGTTTAAGCAGTTGCGTAGTGGTCGGGATGATGAGCCTTTCTGGTGTTTCAAATTTAGAAGTATGCGCATGAATGCCGATAGTGATAAAAGACAAGCGAGTAAGAATGATGACCGCATTACGCCAATTGGCAAATTTTTAAGGAAATCAAGTCTTGACGAACTGCCACAATTTTTCAATGTTTTCATGGGGCACATGAGTGTTGTCGGACCACGCCCACATATGTTAAGCCATACGGAACAGTATAAAGGAATCGTAGACCAATTTATGGTACGTCACTTTCTTAAGCCAGGTATTACGGGTTGGGCGCAGGTAAACGGTTACCGTGGTGAAACCAAAGAAGATTATAAGATGGTGAAGAGGGTGGAACACGATATCTGGTACCTGGAAAACTGGTCGGCTATGCTGGATGTGAAGATTATCTTCATGACCGTGATCAACATGGTAAAAGGCGAGGAGAATGCATTTTAAAATATGACAAGACCAACATTAGTAATACTGGCTGCAGGAATGGCGAGCCGATATGGAGGGAATAAGCAGACAGAGTCTTTTGGGCCAAATGGGGAAACCATTATGGAATACTCTATTTATGATGCCATCAAAGCCGGATTCGGTAAAGTAATTTTCATCATTAGGGAAGAATTTCATAAGGCTTTTGCAAAATCAATGGAAGCGAAGTTAAACGGTAAGATAGAGCTCGACTATGTATTTCAATCGTTAGATAGCTTTAGCAATGGGATTCAATTTAATCAGGATCGTGTCAAACCGTTCGGCACAGCTCATGCATTGCTCTGTTGCAAAGGTAAAGTGAATGAGCCATTTGCAGTAATTAATGCAGATGATTTTTATGGTTTTGACGCCTTTCAACAGGCTTATCAATTTTTGACAACAAAAATTGCTGACGGCAAATACGCATGCCTGGGTTATGCACTAAAAAATACGGTAAGTGAATTTGGTGCGGTCACCAGGGGTGAAATTAAAACCAATACTCATAACGAAATTGTTTCCATCAAAGAAAGAAGAGAAATCATTTTAAAAGATGGCAAAATCGTAAGTCTTGAAAATGATCACCAGGAAATCCTGGATCAGGATACGCAGGTAAGCATGAACTTTTTCTGTTTTGATCCAACATTTATTAATTGGATGGAAAAACAATACTATCAGTTTTTGGAAGAAAATAAGAATGAGCTTAAAGCAGAATTCTTAATCCCGGAAGTAGCAGATCAGATGCTCAAAAGTGGAAACGCCGCAATCTCAGTAATTCCTACGGATGCGAAATGGTTTGGGGTAACGTTTAAGGATGATGCGCCAATAGTAAAAGAAGAGTTGTTGAAACTGACACATGAGGGAGTTTATCCTGAAGTTCTTTGGAAAGAAGCATTAGTTAATTAAGTTTGCTTTTTAAGTCGTTAAACATATATAGTATTAATCCTGCGCAAGCGGGATTTTTGCGTAAACAGCCAGGCCTGATGATCGAATTTTCCGTTTCCCGTATAATTTCCGTTCTTTTGTAACCGGTACATAAACAATATCCATGAAAAAAATCTTACTACTCGTTCTTTTGGCTATCTCAATCAGCCGGTTAAGTGCACAATCGCAGTATCAGCCTTATTCTTATCAGTTTTACCAGAAGTTAGGCGCAGAAATCTACAATCCAGAAACGCGTTTTCATAGTTCTCTAAAGCCTTTCTTTATTGATGACAGTTTGATCGTGAAGAAAGCGAGTATGTTATTGAGTTATAACGGAGATTCGAGCCGCAAATCATGGGGTGGCCGTAAGCTTTGGCAGGAACATTTATTAGATATCAAGAAAGAAGACTTTACGGTATACGCAGACTTCCTTCCTGATTTCCAGATTGGGAAAGACTTCTCCGGTAAACAGAATGTTTGGCTAAATACCAGGGGATACCAGGTGGGTGGAACAGTAGGAAAGAAGTTCTCCTTCTACACCAGCGGTTATGAGAACCAGGGACAGTTTTCTCAATATTATAACAACTATGTAAATAGCACCGGAGTAGTACCAGGGCAATCCTACAATCGCGCGTATGGTTTCAACGGCGGCAAAAGCTCGCTTGACTGGTCATACGTTACCGCGACTTTATCTTATACACCGATTAAATATCTAAACATTACTGCTGGTTACGATAAAACCTTTATTGGTGATGGTTATCGCTCGATGCTATTATCTGATTTTTCATCGCCAGCACCATTATTGCGTTTAACGGCTAACCTGGGAAATGTGCAATATATGGCCATGTGGACATCTATGCAAGATCCTGGGGCACCTAAATTATCATACGATGCCGGAAACAGAAAGAAGGGTGGGGTATTTCATTATTTAGACTGGAATGTGAACAATCGTTTATCAATCGGTTTCTTTGATTCAATCGTTTGGTCGCAATATGATGATGAAGGTAACAAACGTGGGTTCGACTGGGGCTACGCCAGTCCGGTTATATTTTTGCGTCCTGTAGAAGCTTCAAGTGGCTCACCGGATAATGCTTTAATCGGTTTTACCAGTAAATATAAATTCTCAAAAGAACTGGTGGCTTATGGCCAATTTTCTTTAGATGAATTTGAAGCTAAGAATTTCTTTTCTTCATCAGGTAGCTCCCGTAATAAATATGGCTGGCAGTTAGGGGTGAGAGGGGCAGATGTATTTAAAGTTGCTGGTTTGAATTACCTATTGGAATATAATACCGCCAAACCCTATACTTATTCGTCAAGAACACGGATCGGCAATTATGCCAACTACAATGAACCTTTAGCGCATCCACTGGGTGCAAACTTCAGGGAAGTAGTGGGCTTGTTAAACTATTCATACAAACGTTTTGATTTCAGTGGCGAGTTGATGTATGCGAAATATGGTTTGGATGCTACCGGTCAGAATTATGGCAAGAACATCTTCGAGCCCTACACCGATGTAGTACAACCGAATGGCAACTATACCACACAAGGCGTAAGAACGGATCTGGTTTACGCGGAGGGTAGAGTTGCTTACGTAGTGAATCCTAAATATAACCTGCGTTTAGAACTAGGTGGTATTGTAAGAAGGGAAAGCAATATGCTGGGTAAACAAAATACCGGCATCATCACTTTCGGTTTACGCAGTTCGTTTAGAAACTTGTATACCGACTTTTAATCCCCTTTTACATTCAACATTTTATCAATCATTTAATAGCAATATGAAAATAGCCGTAATAGGTACAGGATATGTAGGTTTGGTTACAGGAACCTGCCTTGCAGAGACTGGTAACGACGTGATTTGTGTAGACATTAACGAAAGTAAGGTGAAAAAGATGCAGGATGGGGAAGTGCCCATTTATGAACCTGGTTTGGATTTACTTTTTCACCGCAACATTGCGCAGGGCAGGCTTACTTTTACTACCAACCTGGCTGATGCGGTAGCGGCTGCACAGATTATTTTCATGGCATTGCCAACGCCTCCGGGTGGGGATGGTGCAGCAGATTTGTCTTTTATATTGGGTGCTGCCAAAGACATTTCAAAACTGATTACAGAATATAAAATTATCGTAAACAAATCGACAGTTCCGGTGGGGACTGCAGATAAAGTAAAAGCGGTATTTGAAGCCCACAGCAACATTGAAGTGGATGTGGTATCGAATCCGGAGTTCTTGCGCGAAGGGGTAGCTGTGGATGACTTCATGAAACCTGATCGCGTGGTGTTGGGCACCAGAAGTGAAAAAGCCAAAAAGCTGATGACTGAACTTTACGGTCCTTATGTGCGCCAGGGAAACCCAATCCTGTTTATGGATGAACGTTCTTCAGAGCTGACCAAATATGCAGCAAACTCATTCCTGGCTACAAAAATTACCTTTATGAATGAGGTGGCCAACTTATGCGAACTGGTAGGGGCGGATGTCGACGCGGTGAGAAAAGGCATTGGTTCGGATGAGCGCATTGGCAAAAGGTTCCTTTTCCCGGGCGTAGGTTACGGAGGCTCCTGTTTTCCTAAAGATGTGCAGGCACTGGTAAAATCATCTGATGATTATGAATATGATTTCCAGATCCTGAAATCGGTGATGGAAGTGAACGAACGACAAAAGACCATATTGGTGGATAAGGTTTTAAAATATTATAAAGGCAACGTACAGGGTAAACATTTTGCGCTTTGGGGACTGGCATTTAAACCGGAAACCGACGATATCCGTGAGGCTCCTGCCTTATACATCATTGATGCACTGGTGAAAAACGGCGCTACGGTTACGGTATTTGATCCGGAAGCCATGGAGAACGTTCAGGCGGTGATTGGTGATAAAGTAAACTATTCGCAAAGCCAGTATGAAGCACTTGAAGGTGCCGATGCGCTTTTGATCGCTACCGAATGGTCGGTATTCCGCAATCCGGATTTCGAAAAGATCCATCAGATTTTAAAAAATAAGGTGATTTTTGATGGCCGTAATTTATACGATTTACAGAAGATGATTGCCCTGGGTTATTATTACAATAGCATTGGCCGTAAACTGATTGATTAACATGGCGCGCAAAAGAATATTAATAACTGGAGCTGCAGGATTTTTAGGCTCGCACCTGTGCGACCGCTTTATTGCGGAGGACTACCATGTGATTGGAATGGATAACCTGATTACAGGCGATCTGGCCAATATTGAGCATTTGTTTAAACTGGAGAATTTCGAGTTTTATAACCACGATGTTTCCAAGTTTGTACACATCCCCGGAAACTTAGATTATATCCTTCATTTTGCTTCACCTGCAAGTCCGATTGATTACCTTAAAATTCCGATTCAGACCCTGAAGGTAGGTTCTTTAGGCACGCATAATTTGCTCGGTTTAGCGAGAGCCAAGAAAGCGAGAATGCTGATTGCTTCCACTTCAGAAATTTATGGCGATCCAAATGTAAACCCTCAGCCAGAGGAATACTGGGGCAATGTGAATCCGGTTGGTCCGCGTGGGGTATATGATGAAGCCAAACGTTTCCAGGAAGCCATTACGATGGCCTACCATACTTTCCACGGCGTAGAAACCCGTATCGTGAGGATCTTTAACACCTATGGCCCGCGCATGCGTTTAAACGATGGTCGGGTATTGCCTGCCTTTATCGGTCAGGCTTTAAGAGGTGAAGATTTAACGGTATTCGGCGATGGCAGTCAGACCAGATCCTTCTGCTATGTAGATGATTTGATTGAGGGCATTTTCCGCCTCCTGATGAGCGACTATGCACAACCGGTAAACATCGGTAACCCGGATGAGATTACGATCCAGCAGTTCTGCGAGGAGATCATCAAGCTCACCGGTACCAACCAGAAGATTGTGTACAAAGAACTTCCACAGGATGACCCTAAACAACGCAGACCAGACATTACCAAAGCGAAAGCCATTCTGGGCTGGGCGCCTAAGGTAGGCCGTGCCGAGGGACTGAAAATTACCTATGATTATTTCAGGTCTTTACCTGCTGAAGCCCTGGAGAAAATAGAGCATAAAGACTTCACCACTTTTAATAAGTAATTGCCTCATTCCCGGGCAACCGGGAATGATTATGCTTCACTGCCTCCCCAGGTAAACGGGATAATGATATAGGTAATTTGTGTATATCGAATTGGGTATATCGAACTCATATGTCCCTACATTCCTTATATGGTGAAAGTTAGGAAGCATAGCTACCCAGGTATCCCTAAAAATAGATTTTGGAAAGTGATTATAATATCTCAGGTGTTCTAAAATGTCTGAGGTGGTAAAAACCACCACAACCCTTACCCCACCAACGTATTCGTTACCCTTTTTGTCCCTACTTTCTTAACCGCACTCACAATCGCATCTTTATCGTAACCACACTCTGCCCATAGCTCCGGTTGCTCACCATGCTCAATAAACTGATCGGGGATACCCAAACGCACCACATTGGCGCTGTAATGGTGATCGGCCATAAACTCAATTACTGCTGAGCCCATACCACCTGGCAATGAACCATCTTCTACAGTGATTACATGTTTAAATTTAGAGAAAACCTCATGAAGCATTTGCTCATCTAAAGGTTTCACGAAACGCATATCATAATGTGCCGGGTATAAACCTTCGCTGTTTAATTCAGCGGTAGCTTCTACGGCAAAGTTTCCTACGTGACCAAGAGTCAGGATAGCGACTTCTTCACCATCCGATATTTTGCGGCCTTTACCGATTTCCAGCGCTTTGAAAGGACGTTTCCAGTCGGGCATCACACCATTACCACGAGGGTAGCGGATTACGAATGGGCCGATGTTATCCTGCTGGGCAGTATACATCAGGTTCCGCAGCTCTTCCTCGTTCATGGGAGAAGAAACAATCAGGTTCGGGATGCAGCGCATATAAGAAATGTCGTATGCACCATGGTGGGTTGCACCATCGGCACCTGCTAAACCTGCACGGTCTAAACAGAACACCACGTTCAGCTTTTGAATGGCTACATCATGGATCACCTGATCATAGGCGCGTTGCATAAAGCTGGAGTAAATATTACAGAAAGGTACCAGCCCCTGCGTGGCTAAACCAGCAGAAAAAGTGACAGCATGCTGCTCGGCAATACCCACATCAAATGCCCGCTTAGGCATGGCCTTCATCATGATATTTAAAGAAGACCCTGAGGGCATTGCAGGGGTAATCCCTACAATTTTAGCATTGGCTTCGGCAAGCTCCACCATCGTATGGCCAAATACATCCTGGTATTTAGGCGGCTGAGGCTTATCGGGAATGCTTTTCTTGATTTCGCCGGTAATTTTATCGAACAAACCTGGGGCGTGCCAAATGGTCTGGTCTTTTTCAGCAAGTGCGAATCCTTTTCCTTTTACCGTTACGCAGTGTAACAGTTTCGGTCCTGGTATCGCAGATAAATCTTTGATGGTTTGCGCCAGGCGTTTGACATCGTGCCCGTCAACCGGACCGAAATAACGGAAATTAAGCGCTTCGAAGAGGTTACTTTGTTTAAGTAAAGTCCCTTTGATGCTTTTTTCTATTTTCTTCACGTACTTATGTGCATTGGGGCCAAGTTTAGAAAGACCTGCAAGTACGGTGGAGATATCATCCCTGAACCGGTTATAAGATTTAGAGATGGTAATGCTGGTTAAATATTCTTTCAAGGCACCTACGTTAGGGTCGATAGACATGCAGTTATCATTTAAGATTACGAGCACATTACTGTTTTCGATCCCGGCGTGGTTGAGTCCTTCAAATGCAAGTCCGGCAGTCATGGCACCATCGCCAATGATGGCTACATGCTGCCTGTCGGTTTCGCCTTTAAGCTGAGACGCCACAGCCATACCCAGCGCAGCCGAGATGGAAGTAGAAGAGTGACCTACACCAAAGGTATCATATTCACTCTCAGAAATTTTCGGGAAACCACTGATACCTTTGTAAACGCGGTTGGTATGGAACAAATCGCGTCGGCCGGTCAGGATTTTGTGTCCATAGGCCTGGTGACCAACGTCCCACACTACTTTATCGTAAGGGGTGTTTAATGCATAGTGTAAGGCTACCGTTAGCTCCACAACACCTAAGCTGGCACCAAAATGGCCGCCATTCACACTCACGATATCAATAATGTATTGACGTAACTCTTGGCTAATTTGCACTAAGTCTTCTTCACTATACTGCTTTAAATCAGCGGGATAGTTAATGGTAGATAATAGGGGGCCAGCTTTAACTTGCATTCAGTATTATAGTAAAAAACAAGATACAAAGTAAGGTATTTTTATGTCAAGTATCAAGTATTAAGTAGCGAGTATAAAGCTGAGCAGAAAACGACTTTGAGCAGCCAAAATATAATATTGTTAATCCTTAACACTATTGCTATTTTTGTTTTGCATGCCAAACTCCAATTTTGAAATCAAACTTCCTGTTTTTGAAGGCCCCTTCGACTTGCTCTTATTCTTTATTGAGCGGGATGAGCTGAACATTCAGGATGTGGAGATTGCCAAGATCACAAATGATTTCCTTGCTTATATTCATCAGCTCCTTTCCCTCAACGTGGAAGTTGCCAGTGAATTTATATTGGTAGCGGCAACCCTGATGCGCATCAAATCGAAAATGCTGTTGCCACGCATGGAGATTGATGAAGCGGGTAACGAGATTAACCCGGAGCAAGACCTGATTGCCCGGCTGATCGCCTACAAGCAGTTTAAGTCGGCAGCGGAAGAGATGAAGGTTTTTGAAGAAGCGCGCTTGCAACAGGAGCGCCGCGGAAACATTGAATATGATTTAACGCTGGCTGCGGAGTCATCTTCCCATCAGGATGAGTTGCTTTCGCTGGATTTGTATAAGTTGCTCACCGTATACCACCGTACCATGCAGAAGTATGAGTTGCGGAGTGAGGAAGTGAAGCACACCGTAGTGCAGTACCCTTACACCATTGAACAGCAGAAACATTTTATTGCCAACCTGCTCGACATCAACAAACAAATCGACTTCGCTCTGGTGCTGAAGAACTCTGAGAACAAAGTGCATTTCGTTTATAACTTCCTGGCGATTTTAGAGATGCTGCAACAGCAGATTGTGGAGATCAAGATCGGGAGTGGGTACAATAACTTTTTAGTATCAGGTGTCTAGTATCAAGTAGCAAGTTGGTTTGCTGAGTCTAAAATAAAATGCCTACTTTTGCGAAAATAATACAAACCTTATATAATAGGATGACACGCGACACCAAAATTTTTGACCTAATTGATCAGGAGCTAAACCGCCAGGAGCATGGTTTAGAGCTTATCGCATCAGAAAACTTCGTAAGCAAGCAAGTAATGGAAGCTGCTGGTTCAGTACTCACCAACAAGTATGCTGAAGGCTTACCTGGAAAGCGCTATTATGGCGGCTGTCAGGTAGTGGATGTGGTAGAGCAGATTGCTATTGACAGGGCAAAAGAATTATTTGGTGCTGCATGGGTGAATGTTCAGCCTCACTCAGGTGCACAGGCGAATGCAGCCGTAATGTTAGCTGTTTTACAACCGGGAGATAAAATTTTAGGTTTTGATCTTTCTCATGGTGGTCACTTAACCCACGGTTCTCCGGTAAACTTTTCGGGTAAAACTTATCAGCCGTTATTTTATGGTGTAGACAGGGAAACCGGATTAATTGATTATAAAAAACTGGAAGAGGTGGCTTTGGCAGAAAAACCGAAGTTGATTATTTGCGGTGCATCTGCTTATTCACGTGAGTGGGACTATGCTTTCATCCGTTCAGTAGCGGATCAGATCGGTGCTTTGGTACTGGCTGATATTTCTCACCCTGCAGGTTTAATTGCTAAAGGATTGTTGGCTAACCCGCTTCCACATTGCCATATTGTTACCACAACTACACATAAAACTTTACGTGGACCTCGTGGTGGTATGATTATGATGGGACAGGATTTCGAGAACCCATGGGGATTAAAAACGCCAAAAGGCGAGGTTCGTTTGATGAGCAGCGTATTGGATATGGCAGTTTTCCCGGGTACGCAAGGCGGACCACTAGAGCATATTATTGCTGCAAAAGCCATTGCTTTTGGTGAAGCTTTAAGTGAAGAATACGGAACATATATTAAACAGGTAGCGGCTAATGCGCAGGCAATGGCGAAAGCTTTTGTTGCTAAAGGATACGGAATCATTTCTGGTGGTACGGATAACCACTTGATGTTAATTGATTTACGTAATAAAAACATCACAGGTAAACTGGCAGAAAACGCTTTGGAAAAAGCTGAAATCACGGTGAACAAAAACATGGTGCCTTTTGATGATAAATCACCGTTTGTAACCTCAGGTATCCGTGTGGGTACCGCGGCGATCACTACTCGTGGTTTAAAAGAAGCGGAAATGGAACAAATCGTTGATTTAATCGATCAGGTGTTGACCAATCCGGAAGATGAGGCAAACTTAAATGCAGTAAAAGCTGAGGTGGTTAAACTGGTAAGTGCATTTCCTTTATATAAATAGCATAAAAAGTAAAGGGCCGATACTCTTTGAAGAAATATCGACCCTTACCATCTAAATTAACGCTCTCAATTATATAAACGAAAACTAAAGAGATTTTGTTTTCATAAAATGAAAAAAAATTAATATTTCTGATAACAGCCTAAAGATGAAGGGAAAATCCTGTCAGCCCCATTGATGTCTTTATTCAAATAAGTGCTGAAATAATAATCGCCCGATAGATTAGTGCCTTTTTTAAGGGCCGCGCTGGTGCTTAAAAGGTTGAAGTTCCCCGAAACAGGACTGATAAACTGCGGATCGGTATTGATCATATTATTGTTTGTGTTTAGCCCTGTATTGGTTGTGCGGATTAAATTGTTCATGATGACCGGTTGAACAACGGCGTTACTCTTTTTCTGAATGTCTAATTCATTGCTGAGGGATCCCCAGATAATATTATTGGTCAGGTTGATTTGGAGGTTGTTATAGGCATTGGCCGATAGGTAATCAGAAAAGGTCAACGCGGCATTTTTTCTCGGAAAATCGGGATTGTATCCTGCAAAGCTGTTCTGTTTTAGGTTATAATTGCCTCCGCCAACGGCGTACAGGATATAATTTCCACAGTTATACATGAGGCAATTGAATGCGTTAAGTTCGGAGTGATAACCGATGTAAGCTGCTACCTGCATGTTTTTAATGATCGTGTTAGCTAGAATAAGCTTAGCATTGGTGTTTTGCGACAAAGAATCGGACGTGATGCCAACCGATGCATTTTTAATCACTGCATTTTTAATCAGCGCATTGCCTGATGGTCTTAGATGAATGCCTTGCCACTGACCAGGCTGTTCGCTATATATACTTTCAAGCCGGTCGCTGCAAAACATTATAGGCGCGGCAGTGGACCCGTTTACATTTAAGACCCCTTCCACATTCAGCGTGGCGTCTTTATGAAAGTAAATTTTAGCACCGGCTGAAACATTTAGCTGGCTTCCTTTTGTAAGTGTCGGACTTCCACTGATCACGTATGGGAGGGTGTTTGTCCAGTTTACATTGCCGCTTAACGTTCCGCCATTGATAAAAACAGCGTTTTGTCCGTAAGCCAGCAGTTGCAATGCCTTTTTATTCCCGTTATAATTAATGATGATCGAATCCTGTACGAGAAAGGGCAAGGCCGTTGATTTGGGGTCGATGGTTACTTTCACAAAGATGTTGATGGAGTCGCCACCGTTGATGATCAGGTTTTGTTTCAGATTAGTTGATTCACCATTAATGTTCAGGTGATAGGAAGATGATGTTCCGCCGGAGAGTTTGATTTGTCCAATGTTTAGTGCGCTTCTGTTGGGATTTGCGATTTTGATTCTTTTAGTTATTGAGCCGATTGTTGTAAACAGGGTGTCGAATAACAGGCTGTCGTTCGCAAAGGTCAGCATTGCATTGGGATCGGTTGTAATGCGTTCATCTTTCCTGCAGGAAGCAAGGAAAAAGATAGTGATGATCCAGGTGCAAATGAGCAGACGCATATTCCAAACTTATGTATTTGTTCTATGTATTGCAATAGGTAGATGCTTATTCTGCAAAAGCGATTGCTGCAACACTTACCTTTGCAGCACCATGGCTTAACATCAGGCTGGCACAGGCTTCTAAAGTTGCTCCTGTGGTAATCACATCATCCACCAATAAAATGTGTTTGTTTAAAAACAGGCTGGAATCTTTAGTGGTAAAAACCGAGAGCATATTTTCATAACGGTTATACCTGCTTTTTTTAGTCTGACTTTCAGTAGCGACGTCCCTGATCAGTGCATTTTCACAAACGCTAACATTTAATGCGGCTGAAATTCCCTGAGCGATGAATGTACTTTGGTTATAACCCCTGCTCCGGAGTTTTTTTGCATGAAGTGGTACGGGTACGATCAGGTCGATATCTGCATACAGTTGATTTGCCTTAAGCCGATCGCCGATTAAAGTTCCCATCACTGTGCCTACTTCTGTTTTGGCGTTATATTTCAGGGCATGAATCAGGTTTTGTGCTTTTGATCCTTTTCTGAAATAAAGCATGGCCATGGCAGCATTTAAGGGAACCCGGCCCCAGAACTGCTTTGCGACCCGGTTTTCGTTGTACAGGTGATAGTCGGTATAAGGCAGGTTGTAAAGGCACTTGGTGCAAATCACATTTTCGTTATGATAAAGGGGGATTCCGCATGCATTACACAGATTCGGAAACAATAGGTTAAATAAGTCTGAGCTCCAGCGCTTTATTGCTAACATGTAACTAATTTAAGGTTTTAACCCTAAAGGTGCAATAGGTGTTTGGTTCGTGTTTCGCAGTACCATGGCACTTAACAGATAGGTACCACAAAGGAACAAGGTAGGAA
>NZ_JCASSK010000009.1:0-95601 GCF_059693705.1 Pedobacter sp. A2324
TGCCAAATCTTAAACTGCCTAAAAGCAGATTAACAAGGACCCTTGCAGTAACAACTGTGAGGGTTTCTTCGTTTATAACCACATGGTACTCCTAACTCTAAGGGTTAAAAAATGCTAATTCTTTTAAGTCAGATACAATAAAACCGTATTATTGTAGTATTACGTACATCTGCATATGATACCTCCAAATTTCAAGAAACCGATCTCACTCATTTTCTTATTGTGCTTACAACTATCCCTTTTCGCACAAAGTAAAAATGTTAAACTTCCCGCCAATTGGTTCAACCTGGATTTAACAGAGAATGGTTATTTTGGTATCAGTACCGAGAAAGCATATAAAGAATTATTGAAAGATGTTAAGCCTAAACAGAATATCATAGTAGCGGTGATTGACGGTGGGGTAGATACAAGTCATCCTGATTTAAAAGATGTACTCTGGACTAATGCAAAAGAAATTCCGGGTAATGGTATTGATGATGATGGAAACGGGTATATTGACGACATCCACGGCTGGAATTTCATCGGTTCAAAAAAGGGTAATCTTGAATTTGATAATCTTGAATTGGTCAGACTCCTTAGGATTTACACGCCGAAATATCAATCCACAACTAATTTAACACCTCTTGATAGTACCCAGAAAGAAGAGTTTAGGTTGTATAAAAAAATGGTTGGTGATTTCGGCAAGAAATATGAAGATGCAAGTAATACTTTTTCTGTTCTTCTCGCGATCAATAAAGTACTTGATTCAGTAGCAAAAGTTAATCACAAGAGTATTCCTGATTACGAAGATATCGACCGTTACACCCCAGATGATGAAACTGAGCAGCAGGTAAAAACCATCATTCGCAAGGGTGCCAGGGAAGAAGGTAGTTTTGAAAAATTTTATAAAAATATCAAGGAAGGCTATAAACAATATGATGCCATGCTAAAATATAACCTGAATCCTAAATATGATATGCGTTCGGCCTTAGTTGGAGATAATTATTCAAATGCTGATGAAAAGGACTACGGAAATAACGACGTTAAAGGTCCGGATGCTTTCCACGGGACACACGTTTCTGGTATTATTGGGGCGAACCGGAATAATGAGCTAGGTATGATGGGCGTGGCCAATAGCGTAAGCATAATGGCTATTCGCGTAGTCCCAACTGGCGACGAACGTGATAAGGATGTGGCTAATGGTATTCGGTATGCTGTGGATAATGGCGCAAAGGTGATTAACATGAGTTTTGGTAAAGCTTATAAGTGGAATAAAAAAGTAGTCGACGAAGCCGTTAAGTATGCTGAGGAAAAAGATGTATTGCTGGTACATGCAGCGGGTAACGATTATCGAAATAATGATGTTGAAGAGAATTTTCCCAACAAATATTTTGAGGGAAAAGAGGCGAAGGCTTACCAAGAAACCCATAAAAAGTTTGTAAAACCTGATTTTGTACCTCCCACGCGCAACGGACAACCAGGAAATATGATGGGGATGGCTCCTGGCTATAACAGATCTCCGGTAGTTAAGCCTGTTCCACTGGATTCAGCCAAGTTTTCCTTACCTCATGCAAATAACTGGATTGAGGTTGGTGCAAGTGCCTATAAAGATGATGATAACCTTAAAGCAGATTTTTCTAACTACGGGAAATATACTGTTGATGTATTTGCTCCAGGATTCATGATCAACTCTACAGTTCCAAATGGTAAGTATGAAGAAGCGGATGGTACAAGTATGGCTTCACCGGTAGTTTCCGGCTTAGCCGCGCTTATTCTAAGTTATTATCCACATCTTAAACCTGCTCAGGTTAGAGAAATCATCATGAAGTCGGTTTCCAAAGTACCTCACAAAGTCAGATACAAAAATGATAAAGGTGAAAATGAGAAAGCCCTTTTTAGCGAGATCTGTGTAAGTGGGGGTGTTGTAAATGCTTATAATGCACTTAAGCTAGCAGCAACTTATCCATAAAATCTATTTTATATCAGAAATGAAGGATTGAATGGTACCGAAAGGATATGATTTCGATTTCAGCCACGAAATGAACTCATCCATTCTTCCAAGCATCTTTGATCCTGTGTTTTTTCTCACATAACCTGGAAACCCAAATCTGTCGAAATCATCCAGGTCTGTAAATTCCCATGGATGAAAATAGATATTCAGGTAGTGATCATGATTGTACGTCCAGCTTGCCATTTTTTTATATGCCCAAAGTGGAAGATTATGGAAGGATAACCAGAATAATGGAAAACGAACCACTGGACTAACAGATGCCGGCAACTGCATTACATTTTCTTTAGTAAAATAAGTCCTGGAAATATGGAAGTTATTGTATCTCCCGGGCAGATATGTTGGGTTTATTGAAGAATTGTAGATATATCCAGCCTTTTCAATTTCCTTTTCATCTACAGGCATCATCCTTGCCATACGGTAACCAGTAATCTCTTTTCCTGATAATTCCTCCAGTCTAACTTTCGATTGTAGTAAATGCTCCACCTTAAAATCTGAATGATAGTAGCCATGCGAGGCCAACTCGTGCCCTGAATCTGTGATTCTTTTAATCAGGTCAGGTATATTCTCAGCAAATGTTACAGTACAAAAAAAGGTTGCTTTCACCTGGTGCTTATCCAATAAATCTAAAATAGATATGGTGCCTGCTCTGGATATAGAGATTTGATCATCAAAGGAAATGTCTTTTCCATATTCTAAAGGCATATCGAACTCTTCAATATCGAAACTTAAAAGGACCATTTAATTATTTTGAATATTGGTTGAACGAATAATATAATTAGGCCGGTTTTTGCTTTGCATAAACATCTTTCCTACATAGATGCCTATGATGCCCAGGATGATTAGCTGCAAGCCTCCAAAAAAAACGATGGTCATAATTACAGATGCCCAACCGGATACTTCCACATTGTTAGCAAAAGCATAAATGATGTATGGCACGTACAAGACCGAGGCGAAAGACAATATAAAACCTAAATATACAGCCGAATATAAGGGTTTAATGCTAAATGAAGTCACGCCGTGCAAGGCCAGACGGAACATCTTTTTAACCGTATATTTGCTTTTTCCGGAAAAGCGGGCTGCCGGATGATAGCGGATGGCATACTGTTTGAAACCAAGCCATTTAACCAGTCCCCTCAGGAAAGGCTCATTTTCATGAAAATTTCTGAATACGTTAACCACCTTTTGGTCCAATAAACGAAAGTCGGCTGCACCGGGCTCTAACTCAATGTCAGATAACCAATTTAATATTTTATAGAAAAGACTGGAAGAGCTTCTTTTACCCTTCGATAAGCTTTTATCTTCTTCCCGAACTGTATAAACCACTTCATAGCCTTCTTCCCATTTCTGAAGCATTTCGGGGATCATTTCTGGTGGATGTTGCATATCACAATCCATAGAGATGACACAGTCGCCAAAAGCATGATCCATACCTGCTTTCACCGCCAGCTGATGACCAAAGTTTTTCGAAAATTCTAGGAAGAATATATTTTCTGCCGTAAGGGCATAATCCCTTATTTTTTCAAGCGTATGGTCCTTACTACCATCATCCACTAAAATGAGTTCGTAATCGTATTGGATTGTAGAAAAAACACGCTTAATGCTTTCTGCAATTACGAAAATATTATCGGCTTCATTATAAGCAGGGATGACTATTGAAACTAATTTTTTCATTTGTGATTGAATGCACGAATATAAGGATAATTACCAAAAAGTAATCAATCTGTTACAAACGCTTATCCAAACAAATCACTACTCAAATATCTGTCTCCCCTGTCGCAGGCAATGAAAACAATCACTCCTTCATCAAGTTCTGAAGCCAACTTAAGTGCGGCCGAACATGCTCCACCAGTACTCATACCTGCAAATATACCCTCAACTTTAGCGAGTTTTCTAGCCATATCCACGGCATCTTCCTGTGTGATATCCATCACGCGGTCTACACGTTCAGGTTCGAAAATCTTTGGCAGATATTCGGTTGGCCACCGTCGTATTCCTGGTATAGATGCCCCTTCTGTAGGTTGGCAACCCACTATTTGGATTTCATTGTTTTGCTCTTTCAAGAAGCGTGAGCAGCCCATAATTGTGCCTGTAGTTCCCATAGAACTGACGAAATGGGTAATTTTCTGATCAGTATCTTTCCAGATTTCAGGCCCTGTGGTTTTATAGTGTGCCATGTAATTATCGCTGTTGGCAAATTGATTGAGCAGATAATAGCCCTCTTCAGCACCTTTCTCTTCAGCATAATCACGACATACTTCAATACTTTCCAGTAAGGTTACCTTGGCACCGAATGCCTCCATGGTCAAAGTGCGTTCACGCGTAGAATTAGAAGGCATCACCAGCTCAATCTCCAATCCGAACAGACTTGCAATCATGGCTAATGCAATACCTGTATTGCCGCTCGTCGCTTCAACCAGTTTGGTATTCTTGGTGATATCGCCACGCTCTATTGCGCTGCGAATCATATTCAGGGAGGCCCTGTCCTTAACACTTCCCCCGGGGTTATTGCCTTCGAGCTTGGCAAATATCCTTACATTCTTATTGGTATTCAGATGGCTGAGTTCAGCCATTGGTGTATTTCCGATTAAATCGATAATGCCTGCCATTTTTATATTTCGTTTGTTTCGTTAATTTTTCTAACTGTTACTATGGGCGAGTGATAGGCAGTGGAGTACGGCAGCACACTCTCTGTAATCCACACATTTCCACCTATTACACTATTATGGCCGATAATAGTCTCTCCTCCTAAAATGGTTGCCCCTGAGTAGATAATAACATGGTCTTCAACTGTTGGATGTCGTTTTGCACCCGCGAGATTTTTGCGAACGCTTAATGCACCTAAGGTAACCCCCTGATATAATTTCACATGATTACCAATCACTGTTGTTTCTCCTATCACAATTCCTGTACCGTGGTCGATATAAAAATAGGAACCAATGGAAGCCGCAGGATGTATATCGATACCGGTTCTTGAATGCGCATGTTCAGTGAGGATCCTGGGAATCAGTGGCACGTTGGCAACTGACAGGAGATTTGCAATTCTATAATAGCAAATGGCGTAAAAACCAGGGTAGGTACGGATCACTTCAAATTCACTTTGGGCAGCAGGATCTCCATTAAATATCGCCTGGATATCACTATTTAGGATACTGTAGAGCTTAGGCAGCTGATCAAAAAAATGTAAAGCAATCTCGTCACAGTTTCTGCTTTGCGCTGCGCAGTTGGCTGCAATGATCAGGGCAAGTTCGTCCCGCAATGCCAGTGCCTCTGTCTTTAACAGGGTAGCAGAAACTGACTTCTGCAGATTATCCGGATATAAGAAACGAATAAGCTTCAGTGCCCAGCTGGAGACAGTATCATTTGAAGGAACATTATTGCCATAAAGTGGCCGATCAGCCAGTAAGCTGAAAAACTCATCATCCATTGCCTTTGAATCTGTTTTGTGTTACAGGCAAAGTTATGAAAATTGATAAGCTTGCAATAATAAGCCCATAGAATATATAGATTTATTATTGTAATTTTTTGCACTTATAGCATACTGGCTTTAACCTTTTTATGGTACGACCAGTAAAAAACGATTGGGTAAACAAAGAGGTTAAATAGGGTATTGGTAATTAACCCTCCAATTACAACGATGGCTAAGGGTTTAGATGCTTCAGAGCCTATCCCTGTAGAAAGTGCAGCCGGCATCAATCCTATGGCTGCCATCATAGCTGTCATCAGTACAGGTCTGAATCTACTTGCAATCCCATCCCGCATTGCATCATTAAACGTCCAGTCCGGTATATGTTTCATTTCGGCTATGTTAGTTTTGAATCTGGTAATCAGGATCACGCCATTCTGCACGCAAATTCCAAATAAAGCAATAAAACCTATACCTGCAGAAATATTGAAATTTATACCGTTAATAAGTAATGCCAGAATCCCTCCGATCATGGCAAAGGGAACATTGTTGAGTACAAGCAGCGCATCTTTAATGTTTCCGAACAATACAAAGAGAATGAAGAAGATGAGGACCAGGCTAATGGGAACAGCCTGCGAGAGTCGTGCGGTAGCCCTTTGCTGGTTCTCAAAATCACCTGCCCATTCCAGTTTATATTCCTTTGGAAGTTTAATGGCATGATTAACCTTTTCCTGGGCCTCTGCAATTACGCTTCCCATATCCCTGCCGCGGATAGAAAATTTGATCGCACCATAACGCTTGTGTTTGTCACGGTAAATCATGCTTGGGCCAGTGATTTTTCTGATACTGGAAATCTCACCCAATTGTACATTAGAGCCTGAAAGGGTCGGTACCTTGAGCTTGCTGATCGAACTTTCGTCGCTTCTGAAATCCTCAGGATAGCGTATAATCAGATCGAATTTTCTTTCTCCCTCATAAATCTGCGTTGCCGCTTTTCCACCGATGGCCATTTCAATTACTGCGTTGGCATCGGCGGTGGTAACCCCGTAAAGGGCCATTTTTTTCTGATCAAGATTGATTTGTAATTCCGGCTGCCCCAGGTTTCTTAAAATTCCAAGATCTTCAATGCCATCAACAGTTTTTAAAATGGCTTCGATTTTTTCTTCCTCGCGTTCAATATACGCGAAATTTTCACCAAATATTTTGACTACAATAGAGCCCTTCACCCCCGAAACAGCTTCTTCCACGTTGTCTGATATGGGTTGAGAAAAATTCAGGCTAATGCCAGGAAAACTTTTTAGCTTTTCCTGCATGCGTTCAATAAGTTGCTCCTTCGTCTGCTTACGTTTCCACTCTTTTTTTGGATAGATATCGACATGAAATTCCATGTTGTAGAAGCCCGTAGCATCCGTTCCGTCATTTGGTCGTCCGGTTTGCGACATGACCTGTTTTACCTCTTCAAACGACAGAAAAATTTTGCGCATTTCATTCGAAAGTTTTTTCGTTTCATCCAGCGAGATACTTAAAGGACCCGTAGCCCGAACATATATTGATCCCTCATCCAGATTGGGCAGGAACTCTGTACCTAAAAAGCTGAAACTGAAAACTCCTAAAATGAGCACAACGAGTGAGCTAAAAAATACTACACGTTTTCTCTCGAAACAGAAATCATAAAACTTTAGTGTGCCTTTAGTCATCCACAATAAAAATATATTGTGTTTTTCTTTTACGTTTTTCTTCAATAGTACGCTCGATAAGGCGGGCACGAGTGTGAAAGTTAGGATCAACGCACCGAGAAGTGCGAAGCTCAAGGTCCAGGCCAAAGGCGAAAACATTTTTCCTTCTACCTTTTCAAAGGTGAAAATAGGCAGTAAGCCGGTAATGATGATTAGTTTGGCAAATAGGATGCCTTTGCCGTTTTCGAGACAAGCCTTCTTGATGATGCCCAGCTTGCTCATTTTATTAAAACGATCCATGCCCTCACGATGGGCTTTCATATCAAGCGCCACAAATATTCCCTCTACCATTACTACGGCACCATCTATAATGATTCCAAAATCTATAGCCCCCATTGATAACAGGTTCGCTGGCATCCCTTTTAGTTTTAAACAAATAAAGGCAAACAGTAATGCAAGCGGGATAATGATAGAAACAATTAGTGTTGTACGCCAATCGGCCATAAAAAGGAAAACAATCAGCGTTACAAATAAAATCCCCTCCAGCATATTTCCCATCACGGTATGTACCGAGTAATTAACCAGATCTTCACGGTCGTAGAATGGCTTAATCTTCACATCATCGGGTAGGATACTGGTATTGATCTCATTGATTTTTTCTTTCAGACGCGCAATAACCTCACTCGGATTGCCACCTTTACGCATCACGATAATCCCCTCTACCACATCAGGGTCATCATCTCTACCTACCTGTCCCAGTCGAGGTAATGCTGATTCAGCCACATCTGCAATGGTTTTAACATAAATAGGCGTTCCGTTAATGTTATCCACTACCACATTTTTGATTTCATCGATGTTATTCAGAACACCTATTCCGCGTACAACATAGGCCTGGTTGCTTTGTACAATTACATCGCCACCTACATTAATATTGCTTTTAGACACGGCATCGAATAGTTCGGTTGCGCTTACGCCATACTGGATGGCTTTCTGCGGATCTACTGTAATCTGGTAGGTTTTTACCTCCCCTCCAAAACTTACGACATCGGCAATGCCGGAAACCGATAACAATTCCCGCTGAATTACCCAGTCTTGAAGGGTTTTCAGTTCACGTACTGTTTTTTGATCACTCGATAAGGTATAACGGAAAATTTCTCCTGTAGGGCCGTATGGGGGCTGAACCTCAGGCTGAATTCCATCTGGCAAATCAGCCTCTTCCAAATGATTGTTCACCTGAACGCGCGCTTCGGCATAGTCGACATCATCTTCAAAACTCACTTTAATGATCGACAGTCCAAATAGTGATGACGAACGGATACTGGTTCGCTTTTCTGTTGGATTCATCGCAATTTCGAGCGGCCGGCTCACAAACTTTTCTACCTCTTCAGCGCTTCTTCCAGGCCATTGCGTAATGATTGTAATATTGGTGTTTGTAACATCCGGAAAGGCATCTATGGTTGTGTTTTTAAAACTGAGGTATCCCGACAGGATTAAAACAAAGGTTGCGAAAAATATGAAATATTTGTTTTTCAGTGCAAACCCGATAATATTTTTAATGATTTTATTCATACCTAAAGGAATTATTGGGATTTTAAACTTTCAAAAAGGAAAACCTGTTTGGATGCAACCACCTTGTCTCCGGGCTGCAGGCCATTACTGATATAAATTTTATCGCCTGTTTTTCTGCCAATTTCTACGGCTTGTATCCTAACCTTCCGGTCTTTTGTAATCAATAAAACATAATTTTTATTGTTGTCGAAAATTACCGCTCTTGAGTTTACTACCGGGAGATTTACGTTACTGTTGCCGCTGACCTTTACTGTTCCTAACATTCCAGGTTTCAGTAAAAAACCGGGATTCGGAATGACTACCCTGGCATTCATTACTCTACTTTCCTGATCAATAAGGTTATAAATTTTATCTATTTTTCCTTTAAAAGTTTCATCCGGATAGGAAAGAGTAGAAAGTTCTACCTCATCCCCAGCTTTTATTTTCGAAATGTCTGATTCATAGATATTAATCATTGCCCAAACCTTAGAAAGATCGGCGATTGTAAACAGGCTTTTATCGTTATCGCTGCGAATTTGCATATGATCGGTAATGTTTTTTTCGATCACAAATCCACCGATAGGTGATTTGATGGCGTACATGCCCGAGCTGCTTCCTCCATTAAGTTTCAATACGGCACTGGCTCTTTTTAACTCGGCTTTTTTGATCTGGAAATCATTTCTCGCTTCTTCAAGTTCCCTGGCTGATGATAAACCACTTTCAAAAAGCTGTTCCGCCTGACTTAAAACCCTGCCTGCATTTTTCAATTCGGCAGAGGCCGATATGGCATCTTTATCAAATCCGGATACTTCTGCACTCAACACGTTTGCAAGCGTTTGTCCAGCGGTTACTTTATCTCCCAGCCTTACGTTTACACGACTCACCAATCCACTCACCATGGGATAGAGATCAGATTTTTTTTCCTCATTTGCTGCGATTTTAGCAGAAAACCTCAGGGCTGATTTTCCGTTCGCCTGTTGCACGGTGTCAATTAACAAGCGGTTAAGCAATGAATCGGTAATGGTAAATTTCTCTTTTACTGCTTCCGTTTTATGATTTGTACAAGCTAAACCAACGCTAATGGCTGTGAGCAGCAATATATTTTTGATGTTAAGGTTAATTGGAGTCATTTTTATTTGAAAATGTTTGTGCCGGTTACAAAATTGAGTTCAGCTCTGGCTTTCATTCTGTTTTGCTGAAGCTTGTTGAGTTGAAGTGTGTTTTCTTTATACGAATCGAATAAATCCAGAAATTCAATGAGGTTGATGTTCCTGTCTTTAAAGTTTTTAATCAATGCGCTGATGAGCTTGTCAAAATCAGTACTAAACGATGGATCGACTTCATTACAGAGCTTTTCATTTCTGAAAACAGTTTTATAAACGTTGAATATTTCATTCTCCAGAATAGATTCCTGTTTTCTGATATTGTTTTCAGAAGCGTCGATTCCGGTCATCGCTTTTTTAATCTCTCCCTGATTGCGGTTAAAAAGGGGTAAAGGAATTTTTATGCCCAATCCGGTATATTTTTCCGGATAATTACCCTTAAGATCGTAACTCAGCGAGAGTTCTACATCGGGGATAGCCATGGCTTTCTGAAGTTTAAGGTTCATTTTCTGGTATTCCAGATCAGTGCGGGCAAGCTTTAAATCGGAGCGGTTTACCCGCGCAGAATCGATTAACGACTGATAGGAGAGGCTGGTAATCGGTGGATTATTTTCTGGCGCTGGAAGTATGAGTTTAATACCGCCTGAAGGTGCTAATCCACAAATTAATCTTAAATCTTTTTGACTGTCTTCAAGTTCATTCAATACAGCTATTAGTTCTGATTTGAGATTAATTAACAATGCTTTGATCCTGATTACATCTTTCAGCGCAACATTGCCTGTTTTCAGCTGTACTTCGTAAGCCTTCAGTAACTGCGTGCTGGCGGCGATTTGTTGCTGATAAACAGCTACTGACTGTTGGGCAAAATAAGCATTGTAGAAATGGTTGTGTAATTCAAAATTAAGTGTCCTGATCAGATCGAAGTAGGCACATTCAGCCATTTTAACTCCAAACTGCGCTATTTTAATATTCTTATTCCGCTTACCTGCAAGTTTAAATAACTGTGCAACTGAACTGGAAAATTGTCCGTATTCATATGAGGTTTGAAGGAATTTTTCGGTTTCGTGGTTGTAAAAAAGATTCTCGTGTTCGAGTTCAGGATTATCCCACAATCTGGCGGTGATGATGTCCGCCCTTGCCTGGTCGATCTGAAAATTACTCGCCAGTAAATCATAATTCTGTTTCCGGAACAGATATTCAGCCTGTTTGATATCAAGTTGTAGAGTATCCGTTTGTGCAAGGCTTTTTCCAAACTGTAGTGCCAAAAACACCACCAGCAAAAAACATATTCGTCTCATGTGGCAAAGCTATTTTAGCCACATTAAAGGAGGATTAAACCCGAATTAAAGGGGAGTTAAAGCTTTGGGAACTTTAGGGTAAAGGTTGATCCGGTATTTTTGTTATCCGATATTTCAATGTTGCCATGAAATAGCTCAATAATTTTTTTTGTCATATACAGCCCCATTCCTTCACCTTTTAGCCCGGCTTTCTCTGCTCGGGTATAAAAGGCTTTAAAAATTTCATCTTTTTCTGCTTTTGGGATTCCAATACCCTGATCTGTGATGGTGATCTGGATGTGCTGATTATTTTTCCGGAGCGAGCAGACAACCTGACGGCCATTGGAAAATTTAAATGCGTTAGAAATAATATTGTCTAATGCAATCTGTAGCAGAATTTCGTTTGCTGAGATATATGCCCCCTCATCATGTGTTAGTATTATATTGAGTTCAAAGGGATGGCCTTTATCGGTTTGCCATTCCTGTTGGGTTTTTTTGAGAACTTCGCTTAGTGAAATGGGGGATGTTTGTGATTTAATCAATTCAAGATCCATCTTAGCTAGTGCCAGGAGGCCATTAATCATGTGCTCCATCTTTTCGGCATCTTCAAGAACAGAAGAAAGTACCTCCCGGTAAGCGTTTATCTCACGGTCTTTGGAAAGCGCAAGTTCAGCTGTCATCATCAGCCTGGTTACCGGAGTTCTGAGCTCGTGCGAAGCATTGGCAACAAAGCTTTTCTGGAGAATAAAAGCCTGTTCCAGTTCATCCATCAGGCGGTTAAAACTTTCGGCTATCAGGTTAATTTCATCTTTATTTGTGGATTTTCCCAGCCTCATTTCCATGTTGCTTGCATCGATCTGTTTCACCTCATTAGTCAGATTTTTGAGTGGCTTGAGCATTTTCTCTGCTATCCATCTGCTTAATACCAGCACAATAGCCGAAATTAAAATAAATACAAAAATCATAATTTTAAGCAGCTTGCTTAAACGGTTATGCGATCCCTGATCATCAGCCGAGGCAAGGATTACAAAGTCGCCCTGATTATCTTTATAGTAAATTCCAACTACTTGTCGCTGGCCATCCACGTACTTCAGGTTGCCATTTTTCCTCACCTTTTCTATGGTCGCTTTTGTCCAGTACTGGGTTGTATCGCCAATAAATGTGGCCCTGTTTTTATAATCGTAAATTCGGGTCACCTCGCCAGTTAATTTTTGCAGGTATTTATGCCTTGCAGTGTTTAAGGCATCCCGGCTAATTTCATCAGCCTCTAAATAAAGTTTTGCGGTAACCATAGTGCGGTCTGTAAGCCGTTCAAAAAAATCGGCCTGCAAAAACTTCATGAAGGTAAAGTAGATGACACAAAGCACAGCCAGAAGCATTGAGGTAGTAATCAATGTAAAGTAAAGTGCAATGCGGTCTTTGATCTTCATTTATTTTAAAATATAACCCATGTTTATTTTGGTGTGGATGAGCTTCCGGTCAAACCCTTTTTCAATTTTTTTTCTCAGAAAATTAATGTAAACGTCAATCACGTTCGTCCCGGTTTCAAAATTGATATCCCAGGCTTTTTCAGCGATAAACTGCCTCGAAAGCAGGCGGTTTGGATTCTTCATGAAAAGTTCAAGCAAGATAAATTCCTTTGCGCTAAGCTCAATAACGATGCCGCCCCTGCTCACTTCCTTACTTTCTGTATTGAGGCATAAATCTTCAAAACAAATCAGGTGATCGTTTGTCCCTTTTGTCTGACGTCTTAAAAGCGCAGTTACCCTTGCCAGAAGCTCCCTCAGGTGGAAAGGTTTAACCAGGTAATCGTCAGCACCGGTTTCCAGGCCCGTAACCTTATCTTCAATGCTTCCCATGGCTGTAAGCATCAGTATTGGTGTTTGCTGATCTGTTGTTCTGATTTTTTTGCAAAGCTGCAAGCCGTTAAGGCCTGGCATCATAACATCAATAATGAGCAGGTTAAAGGCCGAAGCTGAAAAGAGTTGTAAAGCACTTATTCCATCTGCTGCCGATAGTACTTCGTACCCATTTTCTTCTAAAGCTGACTTCAGAAGTGCTGAAATTTTAGGATCATCTTCTGCGACTCCGATTTTGAACATAAACAAAAATAAGGAACCAATCTTAAAAGGAAGTTAAAAATATTGGCTATTAACGTAGGGGCTTAAAACTTAACACGCCCTTCCGAATTAAAAAAGAAGTTTCATAAAGAGGATTAGCTACCATTAAAAGGCACTTTATAATAAATGTTACGAAAACATTTAAAAATATTCTATCAAATACATAGACTTAATGTATATTTGACACTATCTAACAACGCCCGCTGTTGTCGCCACTCTCAAAACGTTAAAAAAGAAATACTCGTGTGTGATAAAACACGATTGAAATCCCTTCAATTTTAGATGTTGAAGAATAGAAAGGAGGATATAAAGCAAAACATAAATACACATAAAAAAAGGGAAAATAGAATACATTTTCCCTCCGATTACAAACATTTAACCGGCTATCAATTGGCGTTGCGTCCGGTCAAACTATTCCATGAATCTTGTTAAATTTATGAAAATTGCTGGAGACTGTCAACTTAAATATCCTCTTCAGCATATCATAATTAGCACAAACTATTATAATTATGAAAATCAGCGGAAAGTCCTGGAAGGACTCTCAAAGCTCATTATTGAACAAACCTTTTTTGCTGACCGGAATAACAGGATTTCTTCTGTTAACCTCATTGGCTTCGTTCCCAGCACTGGCTAAAGGAAATAATACTAAGATTAATCATACGTTTCATACCCACTTACTACCGCCCTTAAAGCGTAAAACCATCAACGCGATTACCATACAGGGAAAGGTTGTGGATGAGAAAAAGCTTCCACTTGCAGGCGTAAGTGTCAGAATAAAAGGCACTAAGCAAGTGGTATCTACCGACAATAATGGTGATTTCAGGTTGCTTACAGAACAGAATGCTGCCACTTTGCAGTTTACCTACATCGGTTATAAACCCAAAGAAGTGCTTTATACCGGACAAACACTGACAGTTCAGCTGGAGCCAGAAAGCAACTCCCTGCAGGAATTTGTAGTTGTAGGTTATGCTACTCAAAAAAAAGGAAATGTACTGGGTTCGGTAGCCAGTTTTGATGCAAAGGCCGTGGAAGAAAAACCTATTGCCAGAGTAGAACAGGCACTCATCGGCCAGATGTCGGGCGTACAGGTAAGGCAGCAAAGTGGGATGCCTGGCGCAGCACTCAGCATTCAGGTGCGTGGTGCGGGATCTATCACTGCCGGAAATGAACCACTTTATGTGCTTGATGGTTTCCCGTTAGACATCGCCAGCCAGAATTCGGCAGGTGGTATTACCAATAGTCCCCTTGATAACCTTAATCCTAACGACATTGAAAGCGTTCAGGTGCTTAAAGATGCTGCCGCAGGTGCCATTTATGGTTCTCGGGCAGCAAACGGAGTGGTAATTATCACTACCAAAAAAGGGCTTACCGGAAGCGCAAAGATCAGTGTAAATGCCAATGCCGGTATTGCCAGTGTATCTAGAAAAGTAGATATGCTAAGTGCAGACGAATGGGTAGCCCAGGCTACACAACTGGCAAACGCAGCCTGGGTAGCTTCGGGCACCGGCAGAACAGCATCGCAAACCAATGCGCAGAGAGCGGCTATCCTCGGACTTGCCGCAGGTACAATCAATACCAGTTATATGACCGATCCGCGCTGGGCCCAGGAAGGGCATCCCGGCCTGGATTATGTAGACTGGCAGGATGCCATTTATCAGAATGCCCCATATCAGAACTATGAAGTTTCGGCAAGCGGAGGCTCGGAAAATGTCCACTATTTTATCTCAGCCAACCACCTGAATCAAAACGGAATAATTATCAATTCCAACTATAAAAATTATGGTTTAAGAGCCAACATAGAGGCCAATGCCAGTAGAAAACTCAAATTCGGACTTAACCTGGCGCCCTCTTATTCTGTAAACAACGCAGCCCCGGGAGAAGGAAAAGACAATCAGTTAATGAATGCCCTTCAAATGGTTCCTGTAGTTGAAAGTTCAGTGGGGCTAAATACCGGAGCTTATGGCAACAGTACCTATACCTGGGCAAGCCCGAGGCTAATTAGTCCTTACGCTTATCTGGAAACCGCAATCAATACCATTAAAACCTCCAGGTTATTAACATCCGTTTATGGTGAATATCAAATCATCGATGGGCTGTCGCTAAAGTCGACCTTAAATTATGATAATATTGACCGCAATAACTCGCAATACAAATCTGATCAGGTAACCGTAGGTGCCGCTTCAAGTCTGGCCTCCAGTCCGGGATTATATTCAACCGGAGCTTATATTGTAAACAAAAAACAGAACTTCCTGAATGAAAACACCTTAAGCTATACCAAAACCTTTGCCGAAAACCATAAGCTTACGGCGCTTGCAGGGGTATCCTATAACATTGTTCACCTGGAAGGCGCAAGTTTGGCAACAGCCGGCGGTTTTGCCAATGATATTGTAAAAACTTTAAGTAATGCCATTGCAAACTCAGCAGGGGTAACCTTAACCGGCACCTCTACCGAATCGAATAATACGCTGTTTTCATACTATAGCCGCTTACAGTATTCTTATAAGGATAAGTATCTTTTCTCGGGAAGTATCAGGAGAGATGCCTCATCTAAATTTGGTTCAGAGAACCGCTGGGGTACATTCCCTTCACTATCTGCCGGATGGAAAATTTCGGAAGAAGCCTTTCTTAAAAACGTCAAAGCAATCAGCGACCTGAAGCTCCGCCTAAGCTGGGGTAAATCGGGTAACAACAACATCGGCGATTATAACGCCATCAGTACCCTAGTTAGTTCTAATTATGTATTCGGTGGAAACACACCAACAACTGCAACAGGGCAGGTGGTTTCCGGTTTAGCAAACAAAGCTTTAAAATGGGAAACTTCCAGCACTTACGATTTAGGCCTGGATCTTAGTTTATTAGCCAACAGGATTAACTTCACTTTTGATGCCTATCATAAAAAGAACACCGACCTGCTGTTGAATCTGCCGGTACTTTCGGCAAGTGGCTTTAGTACAAGTCTCCAGAATATTGGTGTGGTGGTAAATACCGGTTTAGAATTTAGCCTGAACACGGTAAACATTAAAACTCCCGATTTCCAGTGGACGATGAATGCGAATATTTCCTTCAATAAAAACAAGGTAACCGATCTTGGCCCAACACATGCAGATATTCAGATTGCTTCAGCATACAGCGGAAGTAACGCCCCTTATTTATTAAGAGAAGGTTTGCCTGCATTCAGTTATTACATTACCAAAACAGATGGCATATTAACTGCTGCAGATATCGCCAACCCTGGTGTGGCCAAGGTAACCGGTCAGACTGTGGGCGACGCCAAATATGTAGACAGCAACGGCGATGGAAAAATCACTGCCGCAGATCGCGTAATCGGCGGACAGCCCACACCAAAATATACCTGGGGATGGTCAAACAACTTTAAATACAAAGGCTTTGACCTGGGTATTCAGTTATATGGCCAGCATGGAGGCTCAATCCTTTCTTACCTGGGCAGGGCAATCGACTTTTCGGGAAGCACAACGGCCAATGTTTAGGTGTGTGGAGAGATCGCTGGTCAACCACCAACCAGGATTACAGCGCAGCAAGAGGGAAACTCGGAGCAAGTTATACCTATCCGCAGGTAACATCAGACTGGGTTTACTCAACCGATTTCTTCCGCGTGCAAAATATCACCCTCGGTTACAACCTTAAAAAACTCATTAAAACACCGTTCATTTCTTCGGCACGAATTTACATCGCTCTCGAAAATTATTTCTCTCACGATAAATATAAGGGAGGTGCAAATCCCGAAGCGCAGAACACCAACGTGAGTGGGGATACCAGTTATGCCATATCGGGCGATTACGGTTCACTGCCATTGAGTAAAACAGCTTCAGTTGGTTTAAACATTGGTTTCTAATAATGAATACAGAGATGAAAACGAAAATATATTTAAGTCTTTTTTCGCTCTTGCTCATATTGAGCAGCTGCGATAAACAATTGGATCAACTGCCGGTATCAAGCCTGGCTACTGAAAATTTCTTTACCAATAACAACGATTTCCTGCAGGCCGTAAATGGTGTGTATTCGCAATTGAGCAATTACCCAAGCCAGGCACTATGGTTAAGTGAAATGCGCAGCGATAACTTAAACGCTACCTCTGACGGTAACCGTGACTGGGACGGCATTAATAACTTTACACCCGATATTGCTACAACAGGTTTTATTTCAACCGCATGGAAAGCTAACTTCAACGGTATTTATAATGCCAATACGGTTTTAGCTGCCTTAGAAAGTAAGGGAAGTATTTTAACAGTGGCCAATGCAACGCGCTATCAGGCAGAGGTTAAATTCCTCAGGGCATTTTATTACTTCTCGCTGGTGCGTACTTTTGGCCAAGTGCCGTTGATATCTACTGTAAAAAGCGCTGCTGAAGTGGCCACAATTCCACGCAGTCCCGTTGCCGATGTATATGCACTCATCGAGTCTGATCTGCAATTTGCAGCAAGCAATTTACCTGCAAGCTTTACCGGTACCGATTTGGGGCGGCCAACGTCTTACGCCGCCAAAGGGCTTTTGGGTTTGGTTTACCTCACCAAATCAGGCCCTACCTATAGCATTAACGGTCCGGGGCTAAACAGTAACGAATACACAAAGGCAGCAGCATTATTTGATCAGATTATCACGGGAAGCCCCTACAGCTTTGGAACCAGCTACACCAATATCTTTTCCTACGCCAATGAAAATAACAGCGAGGTGGTGTTCGATGTGCAGTTTGCCTCAAGTTTAAATGGTGCCGGTTTTCCATCACATTTGGTACCAGTAGCATATTGGACGGGGCAGGGAATTTCAAATAGTTATGGTAATGGCTACGGGGCCAGTACTTTTCCAGTTTCAAAAAGTCTGGTGACTTCCTATACCACCAATACGGTAAGCGGAACAGACCTGCGTTACCCTTTTAATGTAGCCACAACTTACACGGTTGGCCCTTTTATCAAAAAATATATCGATATTTCGAAAAAAGGTACAAGCGGAAAAGACTGGCCGATTAATTTTATTGTGTTGCGCTATACCGATATTTTAATGATGAAAGCCGAATGTATTTTACATGGTACTGCCGGAACACAGGCCGATGTGGATGCTATTGTAAATCGTGTGAGAGCAAGGGCGGGTATAGGCAATATATCCAATGTTACCATCGAAACCCTGATGCAGGAGCGGCAAAGGGAGTTTTTAGGTGAAGGACTGAGATGGAACGACCTGGTAAGATCAGGACTGGCAGTAACGCAGATGAATACCTGGAGAACAGCTGATGCCATCACTAAGATAAATCCCATTGTAGCCAATTATGTGATCTATCCGGTTCCGGCAAGTGAACTGCAAACCGTTCCAGGCTTATACACCCAAAATCCGGGTTATAATTAGCGTTAAGTCCAAATGCATATAAATTGAATAAATATGATGATAAAGAAATTATTGCCTTTCTGTTTGATGCTGATGATGAGCAACATGGTATTTGCTCAGCAGCAGAGCGGCCAGAAACCTAATATTGTTTTCATCCTTGCCGATGATTTAGGCTATGGCGATGTGGGCGTTTACGGACAAAAATTAATTCAAACGCCTAACATTGATAAACTCGCAAAAGAGGGAACACAATTTACAGATTTTTATGCCGGTGCACCCGTTTGTTCTCCTTCAAGAGGATCGCTGTTAACAGGCCTGAATACCGGTCACGCCACCATTAGGGGTAATGCCACCGACCATGGAGGCATTGCAGGCAAAAAGGGAAAGAATGTAGTTTACCGTGCTAACCTGACAAGAGACGATTACACTATCGGAAACCTGATGCAGGACGCTGGTTATGAAACATCACTGGTGGGTAAATGGCATGTTGATGGCTATGATTCGCTGGCTACACCGCTGCAACGTGGTTTTGATAAATTCTCAGGCTGGCTGATTAATGTTCCCGAAACTTATGCCAGTACTTACTGGCCCGAAAAACGATATGTAAACGGAAAGTTGATTACCATTGAGCCTAATACCAATCAAAGAAAAGGTTATTACGAAACCAATTTATGTACCGATGAGGCACTGGCCTATCTGAAAACAAAAAAGGACAATAAAGAACCTTTCTTTCTGATGCTCAATTTTAATAATCCACATTCTCCGCTGGATGTGCCCAATCAGGCGATCTATAAAAATAAAGACTGGCCCGAGGATATGAAAACCTATGCCGCCATGGTTTATTATCTAGATCAAGCCGTTGCAAAAGTTAAAGATTATCTGATTAAAAGTGGTTTGTCGAAAAACACTATCGTGTTTTTTGCTTCTGATAACGGCCCGCGTTCTGAGCCAACTTCCCAGTTAAAGGCCGTATCAGAATTTTTTGATTCCAATGGTCAGCTTAAAGGCTATAAACGTGATGTTTATGAAGGTGGTATCCGCGTGCCTTTTATTGCCTGGGCACCCTTTATTAAAAATGCCCCTAAGGTGAGCCGTGTACCCGGTTACTTTGCCGATATTTTGCCCACTTTCGGAGACATAGCAGGCAAAACTACAGGATTCAAAACTGATGGATCAAGTATTTACCCTGCAATTAAAGGCGAAAAAAATAAAGAAGACCGGTTTTTATACTGGGAGTTTTTTGAACAGGGATTTGAGCAGGCTGTACGATATGGCAAATGGAAAGGAGTGAAGCTGCACAATAAACTGGAACTTTACAACCTTGATAACGACATCGGCGAACAGCACGATCTCGCTGCCGAACAGCCAGAGGTGGTTAAAAAGATCGAAAATTATTTGCTAACTGCCCGTACTGAATCCCCATACTGGTCGGTGAAATAATCGGGTTCTTTTGCTTGAAATTCAAGTCTCTGTTTCGCAATGAGAAACAGAGACTTGAATGATTATAACATATTAATGATTGCCCGATAAGACGTACTTCGTTTTAATAGCTTACCCTGACAGTAAGCCTGAACTTCAAAACGGATTTTATGTACTTTATTTTTTTCCAGATTCAGGCTGCAATAAGGAATGAAAATAAACGGATCTCCTTCATTACTCAATTGTAGCGCCTGATCTTCCATGCATTGCATCACACTATTACCTTCGCGATAAAGTTTAACCTTCAAAATCACCTCTTTTCCACATCTGTTATCTATTTTAAACTTAGGATAGATCATCATTCCCTTAGAGTTCTCGTAAAGCTCATTATGCTCAATTTTAGCAGTAATTTTCTCCGCAATAACTGGCATTATCTCCTCATTTACATCGCTTAATGCGGTAGCAATCTCAAGGTTAGAATTTGAGGCATTCTGTTTGCTTTGTGCAAAAACAGATATGCTCATCACTAGAAAGAAGAGCGTAAAAATCGTTTTCATTAATTAAAGTAACAGATTTTTAACGACAAAGTTTTGACCATTTTGTTCAATAGCCCTAAAGGGCTATCGCTAGTTCAGGCTCTGGCTTCAATTATTATAGCCGAAATACATTCTTTCTGTATGCTCTTAACTCATTAAACATTAACCACTTAACCTAATTTTTTTTTTCTTAACCATTTACGAACAGGCTGATCATACCATTTCAATGTGACATAGGCCAGAATAATCGATCCGGTTAAAATGAGCAAGGCATAAGGCCAGGCTTGTACAATTGTTGTGCCTTTATGGTTGCTGATCCACGCAACATAAAAATATACCAGCGGATAATGCACCAGATAGAGCGGATAAGATATATCCCCTAAAAATTTACAAATTCTTTTCTCCGCATTACCTTTAATGATTCCGCTGGCACCAAGGTATACAATCAGTGGGAAAATAAAAATGATACATACGGATTCGTAAATCCCGTTCATCCAGAGATGTTCCCCGCCACCAATACGCGGCATATATAACACAATTGCAATTAAAACGCTACACCACAAAAATGCATTTTTAATCCGTGTTGGCTTTGCCACACGCGAAAGCAACAAACCAGCAAAGAATGGGTAAATCGTGCGGACTATGCCCACCTTCACCTGCTCCACATTCAATGTCCAGCCGCCACTAACATCGCCATTGGTAATAGCCAGGTAAGCCAGCGCAATCGCAGCAATGACAACTAATATACTTAATGCATTTTTAGAAAACTTCCTGATCCAGACAGCATACAGGATATTGGCAATATATTCGAAAAAAAGCGACCAGCCCACACTGTTCAGCGGATGCATCTCTTGCCAGCCACGGATATCCAGCGACAATGGAACTGGAAGTATGGTATAGCCTATCAATAGCACCAATAGCATTTTCCATAAAGGTATGGTATGAATAAGTGGCCATATTGTAGAATCCGTAAAATAGAATCCGATTGCACCTAGAGTCATACCTAAAATCACCATAGGTTGAAGACGCTCTAAACGGCGTTTCATGAAATCCCCAAAGGTCATTTTAGGCCACTTGTCATCATAGGCATAGCCCATTACAAACCCAGATAGTAAAAAGAAAAAATCTACCGCCAGGTAGCCGTGATTGACCAGGATATCCAGATGTCCGGTTCCAAGTGGTTCTGTGAGGTGAAAGGTGACAACGATGATGGCTGCGATGCCACGAAGGCCATCTAATATCGGGTAGTGCGGTTTGGTGATTAGTTCAGTGTTCAAACTGGTTCTCATAGGAAGCGGTAAAAACTGCAATTTGTAAAAAATATTTAAGATTTCAGTTTTGGTATTTTGGTTTAGTGATTTTTATATAGGGCGTATAAACCAGAATGGAATATCCTTGAACGTAATGATTCAATTCCCGTATTTTATTTCAACTGGCTTATCCGGAACATCAATAATGATGCTGGTCTGTCAGTAATGTTACAATCCATTGTTCCGCTTTGTTGTTCATTAGTCAAAAAGAAATATTATGTGGATTATATGGGCGGTACTAGCCGCAGTTTCGGCGGCGGTGGTCATTGTGCTCACTAAGGCAGGACTGAAAAATGTTGACCCTAGTTTAGCCTTTGCCATTCAGGCGGTACTGATATTGTTGATTACCTGGGGTGTGGTGCTTTACCAGGGGAATTTTGCTTCCTGGAAAGCAATTGAAAAAAACGCGTGGATTTTTCTGATTGCTGCAGGTATTTTTACTTCGCTCTCAACGCTATTCTCTTATAAGGCATTGTCTATGGGACCAGCATCTTACGTGGCTACGGTCGAACGGATGTCTCTTGTTATCGCCATTGTGCTCTCTGTTATTTTTTTAAAGGAGAAATTAACCTGGCAGATTGTAATAGGAGGAACAGTGATGTTGGCGGGAGCCATACTGATCGCTCTGTCCGACCAGGGTGAATAACCCTTTCTGTCCAGCGTCTCTCTTCTTGCATGGGGGTTATGAGAACTATAGTTAAAATACCTTTAAGCTGTCAGCCTTTATTCAACGGCCCGAACTGCGTGAATGATAATCACCTCCGAAATCTCGATACCCGGCGCGTCGACTTCGCTGATGAAAATATCACGCTTGCATACTCTAATTTCTTTAAGTGAGCTTAGCGGATTCCAAGAGTAGCTATGAGTTTCAGTACTTCGAATTTTAAGCCTTTTTTAAGGTAAAAAAAATGGGCAAACCAAACAGAAATTTGATTTGCCCACTATGGTAGCGGGGAGCAGGATCGAACTGCCGACCTCAGGGTTATGAATCCTGCGCTCTAACCATCTGAGCTACCCCGCCGGGTAAAAAATATTTGCTATATTATCAAATATTTTAGGTGGTTATTTTTTGGAGTTGCAAATATAGAATAATTTACCTTTCTTTAGAAAAATAAAATAAAAAAAATTAAGTCCGGATTTATTCTGGTAATGAATTAACATGGCAGATAAGAAAAAATTTACGCTAGAGTACGAGGTTAAATCGTCACCAAGAATATTGTATAGTTTTATTAGTGAGCCTAATGGCCTGTCGCAATGGTTTGCCGATGATGTTATTTTCCGCGATCAGGTTTTTACTTTTACCTGGGATGACGAGCAGCTAAAAGCCAAGCTGGTTTCTATAAAAGAAAACAAATTAGTAAAGTTTAAATGGCTTGACGACGAACCTCAATGCTATTTTGAGATGGAAATTGTTCAAGACGAACTTACCAATGATGTGGCGCTCTCCATTACCGATTTTACAACAGACGACCTTCTGGCAGAAAAAAAATTGATATGGGACAACCAGATCGATTACCTTATTAGCGTTTTAGGTGCATAATAATAGCTGCGCAATGTTTACCTTTGTAAGGTGAAAAAAATACATCTTCTCTTAATAAAAGCATTCATCAGACCCTTCATTGCCACATTCTTTGTGATGATGTTCATTCTTTTGATGTTTTTTTTATTTAAGTGGATAGATGACCTGATTGGTAAAGGCTTCGAATGGTACACCATTTTAGAGCTGATGTATTACGCTTCTGCAGCCAATGTTTCCATGGCCTTGCCACTATCTGTACTCTTGTCTTCAATCATGACTTTCGGTACCCTTGGCGAAAACTACGAGTTGGTAGCCATCAAATCAGCAGGGATATCTTTACAGCGTGCAATGAGGCCGTTGCTGGTTGTGATTTTGATGCTCACCATTGCTTCCTTTCTGTTCTCCAATTACATGTTGCCCAAGGCCAATTTAAAGTTTGGCTCCTTGCTTTACGATATACGAAACAAAAAACTTTCTTTTCTGATCAAACCTGGCGTATTCAACAATGCAATCCCCGGCTATGCCATTCGTGTAGACAGTAAAGATGAGGATGGAATGCTACATGGCATTATGATTTATGATCATAAGGATAACAATGGTATCCCGAAGGTTATTTTAGCGAAAGAAGGTAAAATGGAGAAAACTGCCGACGGAAAATCGCTTATCCTCAGACTTAAAAACGGCGTCCAGTATGAGGAACAAGCCAAAAATAACGGCATGTATAATCCCCGTCAGGTATTTTCACGGAGAAGGTTTAAGGAAACAGCACCAGAGTTCGATATGTCTTCCTTTGATGGAAACACAACCGATCCGAATGCTTTCGGAAACAGTACCCCAATGCTTAACCTAAAAGGGCTGGTTAAGAAAAGAGATTCATTGAAGCGTCAGCTGGATACCCTTCAAATCAATACCATTGCCAGTTTCACGGGTAATTTTAAGCAGTTTAACACAACCAAAGGCTACACAAAGTACAAAACCGCCCCTAAAAAAATAGACGATGTTATTCTGAAAGACATACCGAACGGATCGAGGAAACAGAGTCTGGAGAATGCAACCAACGTGGTGGCAGGTATTATGCAGCATGTGCCGAACTGGGCGCCGCGTCAGAATGATTTAACAGGCGAATGGATATTTACGAAGGTTGAATATCAACGTAAGTTTACGCTTGCCGCTTCATGTATCCTTTTATTCTTTATCGGAGCGCCATTAGGTGCAATTATCCGCAAAGGTGGAATGGGTCTTCCCGTGGTAATGGCGATTTCTTTTTTCCTGGTTTACCATATCATCACCACCGTGGCAGAGAAAACTGCCCGAGAAGGAAACCTGAATCCCATTTTTGGTATGTGGATAGCCGTGATTGTACTGTCTCCGCTGGCAGCCTTTCTAACCTACAAGGCCACAGTAGATTCTGCCCTGTTCGACGTCAATGCGTACAAGGTGTTCTTCGCTAAATTTTTTAAGAAGAAGGAGAAATAAGTTCCCGCTACATTTACTTCCAGATGATTATTTTAATCATTAGAATGCTCAATAAGGTTGTACCTTTGTGCAAGCAAACATCAATGCTTCTAGGCTTTTGAGGGCTTGCGACATTATGCTTTAATAACAATGCAAACAAAATTAAATACAATAGAAGAAGCCATCGCCGACATTAAAGCCGGAAAAGTAATCATTGTTGTAGATGACGAAAATAGAGAAAATGAAGGCGATTTCTTAACAGCAGCCGAAAATGCTACGCCAGAAGTAATCAACTTTATGGCTACTTATGGCAGAGGCTTGATTTGCGCACCACTTACTGAAGAGCGTTGCAAAGAATTGAATCTTAACCTGATGGTGGGAAAAAATACAGCAGCATATGAAACCAATTTCACCGTCTCGGTAGATTTGGTTGGTCATGGTTGTACAACTGGTATATCAGCCAGCGATCGTTCTAAAACGATGTTGGCTTTGGTAAATCCTAAAACCGATCCGGAAGAACTGGGCAGACCAGGTCACATTTTTCCTTTGATTGCCAAAGACGGTGGAGTAATTCGCCGTGCAGGTCATACAGAAGCCGCCGTAGATTTAGCACGTCTTGCCGGTATGAAACCTGCTGGTTTGTTGGTAGAGATTTTAAAAGAAGATGGCGAAATGGCTCGTTTACCTGACCTCTTTAAAATTGCCGAACAACACCAGTTAAAAATTATTTCTATTGAAGATTTAATTGCTTACCGTTTAAAAATCGATAGTTTAATTAAACAGGAAGTAACAATTGATTTGCCAACAGCCTGGGGTGATTTCAAAATGACTGCCTACACGCAGTTGGATAACAATGCAACACACCTGGCCATATCTAAAGGTACCTGGAATCAGGATGAGCCGATTTTAGCCCGCGTACACAGCTCATGTGTAACCGGCGATATATTCGGTTCCTGCCGCTGCGATTGTGGCCCTCAGCTGCACAAAGCGCTTGAAATGATTGAGAAAGAAGGCAAAGGTCTTGTAGTGTACATGAATCAGGAAGGAAGAGGAATTGGATTAATCAATAAACTCCGCTCATACAATCTTCAGGATGCCGGTTTTGATACCGTTGAAGCAAATATCAAACTGGGTTTTAAAGGAGATGAACGCGACTATGGAGTAGGCGCACAAATATTGAGATCTGAAGGTGTAACGAAAATGCGCCTGATGACCAACAACCCTACTAAAAGAGCTGGACTAATAGGCTATGGCCTGGAAGTGGTCGAAAACATCCCGATTGAAATTGCAAGCAATAAACATAACGAACGTTATCTGGCCACTAAGCGTGATAAAATGGGACATTCCATCATGAAAGGATAGTCACTTAGTCAGAAAGTTCTGAAAAGAGAAAAGGGTCGTCAATTTAATTGATGACCCTTGTTTTATAACCTGGTTTTGCGATCCTGAATCAGCTAATTATCTTCTCGGATTATTCTTATTCTCATTTATGATGGCTTCTTTATTGATCGATTTGTTGGTTTTTACCGGTGCCTGATCTTGCCTGCGCTTCAAGCTTCTGCGGTAAGAACCGGAAATCTTTTGAATGAACTCCTTAAAAGTATCAAACTGCTGTGTGTAAACTAATCCAAAAGAAGTAACATTTCTGGCCTGATCAATGCCCGGGTTCGCAAACACACTTTGTATGGTAGGAGGCTTATTCGCAATTTTACTGGTCAGACTACCATCCTTTCTGATCAGAAACACTGCTTCAACCTCACCGCCCACATTACTTTTGGAGAAGTCCAGCGAGAGATCGCTCAGACTATTGCGATCTACAATACCGGCATTGATAATTAACCTGTCGTTGAATAGTTTTACCGATGCACTTGCTTCGCTCAGAGAACGAACGTTAAGGTCAACAAAATTTAAGTTTAATGATGATAATACATTGTTGAACTGGTTGAACACAAGTTCGGTAGCTGTACTGGCCGCTGTAGAGCTCAACTGGTTACCAATTGATTCTCCACCGTTGCCAGGTGCAAAGCTTCGTCTGATGATTAAACTAAAAGCCTGAAGGTTCAGATTATTCACATCACTGAAATAAGTTTGCAACTCTTCTTTAATAGCTGGTTGAGCAGGGAAGTTAATGTCCAGTTTAATATCTGGTTGTAAAAGTAAACCCGTAAGGCCCATTTCAACCTCTGTATTTACACGCTGGTTAGCATTACTACTGGCATCACGGTTGGCTGCCTTAAAAAGATCGCTTAGGTTGGCCCTTAATGCATAAACTGCTTTTAGGTTGATCTGAGCAGCAGTAGGGTTGCCTGTCCACCTGATCGTTCCGCCCTGTCTGATTTCGAATTTTTTATTGATCACTTCCTGAGCCGTGAAATCAAAACTTCCTGATTCAATAATGTAGTCGCCAGACATTTCAAAATCGCCCAGACTATTAATGTTCAGACTTAAGTCTGCATTTCCTTTTCCGCTTAAATTTCCTAAAGTGGTATAAATGTTGGCTGTAGTATTGGGATCAATGCTCAGCTTAAAGGTTAAGGTCAATCCATCAAAGTTCGTCGTCTTTTTAACCGTCGCAGCCGATGAGTCCCTGCTGATGAAATTAATGAAATCCTTATCTGATACCGTTTCTGAACTGTTTAACGGCAGATTGAAAACCGTACCTTTTTCTGTTTTGGCATTGATGTCAATTTTCATCTTGCTCGTTGGCCCGTTAAATTTGAATACACCTGTTCCATAAGCCTTCCCGTAATAAATCGAATTATCTTTCGCAGTTGTATTCAGCGCCATTAAATTGTCCGCTTTCAGACTTACATTTAGCGTAGGGTCATTAATGTCATTCAAATCAACCGTTCCGGATTCCACCATACCTTTATGGCCTTCAAGGTCACTTAATTCAAAGTCTTTAAGCGTAATGACACTATTGTCGACTTTTACCTCATTGCTGATCACGTAAGTCGTTTTGAGGTAGTTGACCATTAGTTCAGCCTTGTCCAGGGCAAGCGTTCCATTAATCTGTGGCTTATCAAAACTTCCTTTTACTGTCAGATCAGCCGATATATTCCCCTTTAAGTTTGATACCAGCTGCTTAACAAAAGGTTCAAGGATGGTAAGTTTACTTTCATTCATCCGTAAATTCAGGTCAATCTCCTTAGCTTTCAGATCAAGATTCCCGGTCAGCTTGAAAGTCTCGGAATTTTCTGTCACTACACGGGTGAAAATACTAACCTTATTGCTTTCACTATTGAAGGATGAAGTATCGGTAAGTGTACCGATATAGATATCGTTGAAATTCAGGGAATCTATTTTAATGTCGTCATTTACCCTCGGACCTTTTAATATGCCATATAGATTGGTTTCACCATTAACAGCCCCGCTCAGTTTCACGCCAAATCCTTTGGTAAAAGGGTTTAAAGTTTTCAGGTTAAAATCCGTAAAGCCAACCTTAATCAAGTCTTTCGGGTCGTTAGAGATCAGTCCATCAATGGTAAGCTGCTGTGAACCGTTCGTCAGGTCGAAATTGCTAATTTCCGTTTTACCATTATTAAGTACAATACGAACTTTTTCCTGAATCCGCCACTCCTCGCTGTTGATTTTCAAAATCGACGGAAGGATACTCAATCTTGCAGTCGTATCCTGGTTTTTAGTAAACTCAACCAATCCGTTTAAATCAAGCTGATTGGCCTCATCAGAATTCGACATCTTCACGTTGAAAGCCAGGCTGTCGTTCCGCAGGATGTTCGAAATGTTTACATCTTTGATAAACAGACTATCATTAAGTTGAACACGGTCTGATGTAACAATAAGTTGAAGTTGCTCAGGAGTAGTATTTTCATCAAGAATGATATTGTTTACCACGATGCCGTTATACTTCAGCGTCTTCACGTAACCATTTAAAGTAGCCTTATTATTTCTCGAATCGAAGTCGCCAATTAGGGTAGCACCATCGTCCAGGGTCAGTCCGGGTGATATCAGTTGCGCCAGGGCCTCAAATTTTTTGATCTTCAGATTAAATTGAAAAATCTGGTTTCTATACTTGATAATGTCAGCCTGTAGCGATGGGATATAGGTTTTGGCTATCGCTTTATAATAAGATACGATCGAATTGAGGTCGTATTCTCCAACTATACTGGCATCGAGTATATCCGATTTGATAACTAAATTCCTATTCACACCAGTACCGGCAGCCATTAATTGAACCGAATCTACATTGTAAGTGCCTTTGGGGTTTTTCAACGTAATCTCTTGAATGAGTAAATTCCCTTCAATATTGTTCAGATCGGTTCCCGAAAAATTAGTGGTAAATTTTGCATCAACCATTAATGAATCTTTCATCAGTTTCAAGGCTTTTAGTTTTGCCTTCGAAATGGTTGCATTAAAGTTAAATACAGGAAGTTTAGGATTTAGGTTTACCCCTCCGTCAAAAGCCAGTTTAATGTTCTTGTCATTGATGCTTAGCTTGCCATCAAAGTATTTCTTATCAAATGTACCATCGATTTTAACGTTACGGTAGCGATAACCATTAAAGTCAATATATGCGATGTCGCCATCAAGTTTTTCAGTCAGGTTTTTAAGCTCCGTTCCTCTTCCTTTTACATTTAATGATGAAGTGATACGGCCAAGACTACGCTCATCAATTAAATTACCGATATTGAAATCATAAGTTTTAACACTTCCGGTATAAGATGGCACATCATTTTTGTCGATCTTCATGTTAACATCCGAAACAATGCGACCCAATTTGGTTTTGAACTCCCCATAAGCGATAAAGTCATCCTGAAAACCGGTGAAATTACCGTTAAAGTTAATGTTGCCAAACTTATTGATAATTAGAGGAATGAGTTTCTTTTTGCTGTTGGTAATGCCTGCCAATACCTCGTCGAGATCTGTTTTATTGGTGCCTGCCATTTCTATTTTCAGGTCCATGAAAGTTTCCCGCCACTTCGGAAGCCCTTTTAAAATGAAATCTCCCTTAATATAGGTCGCTTTACCCGCTTTAACAGAAAGGTTTCTTGCCCTTAAATTATTTACCAGCCCTGTAATTTGTCCGTCAACATCTAAATCAAGTTTCATGTCCTTAAGCTCCGGAGCAAAAAATGCCACATCTCTTGAGCTAAGGTGGCTGTCTTTAAAAACAGCTTTCATTCTCACGTTATCAATGTAGTGGTTAAAATCGCGGTAGCCCTTAAACTTCATTTGATAATAGTTTGTCAAACGGCTTTGGTTCGTTTCCAGCAACAGGTTTTTCAATTCAATGGCATTGCTGTCAATAGTAGTCTCAGCGGTTAGGTTTTTCAGGTAAAAGCCGCTTTTCTCTTTTAAGGTCAGGTTTTTGATATTCGTTTTTAGCAGGTGGGTCTTCATATCAAGGCCCTCAAAAATCCCACTGAGCTCTTTTACACTAACATTATCAAAGTTGACAGCGCTACCTTGTGCGGTATCTTTTGCCGCAAAATTCTTATAGCGAAAAGCAAATTTATTCAGAATTAAACGCCCTAAACTAACATCAAATGGTTTGCTTTTCTTTTTCTTTACAGTAGGTTTACCCGAATCAAAATAATCGATGATGAAATCGAGGTTAGAAGACTTATCTTTGAAATCCTTTAGGAAAAATTGTCCATTGTTAATTTGAACAGTGCTGATGTCAATAATTTTCTTGTCGATGGATAGCTGATTGATATCGACCATGAATTTAGGAGTACTTAATAAAGTATCTTTTTGTAGGTCTAGTACAAGTAAGTCTTCAAGTACAACAGATTTAAAAGGCTTTATGTAAAGACTTTTGATAGAGACGGTTGTTTTAAGCTCTTTGGATAGATATGCAGCAGCCTTTTGCGCAAAAAAAGTTTGCACGGGCTTAAATTGTAGTGAGAAAATGATTAGCGCAAGCAGCAAAATTATTGATGCAATTACCCAAAGGAGTATTTTAAATAGTTTTTTAATAATTTTGCAGCTTAAATATTAAATAAATTGTCTGTCATACTTGCTATAGAGTCCTCTTGCGACGATACCTCGGTTGCCATATGTAACAACGGCAAAATTACGGCCAATGTTATTGCAAACCAAACAATTCATGAAAATTATGGAGGGGTAATCCCAGAACTGGCATCCAGAGTACATCAACAAAATATTGTACCTACGATAGCCCAGGCTTTGAAAAATGCTGAGGTTACAAAACAGGACATAAGTGCAGTAGCTTTTACACAGGGACCCGGACTGTTGGGCTCTCTGCTGGTAGGTGTATCATTCGCTAAATCTTTTGCCCTCGCCCTTGGCGTTCCGTTAATTTCTGTTAATCACATGCACGCCCATATTCTGGCGCACTTCATCGATGATCCTAAACCTGAATTTCCTTTCTTGTGTTTAACCGTATCCGGAGGACATACGCAAATTGTACTGGTACGCGACTATTTCGACATGGAAATTGTTGGCGAAACCCTTGATGATGCAGCCGGTGAAGCCTTTGATAAAACAGCAAAAATTCTGAAACTCCCATATCCTGGTGGTCCTTTAATCGATAAACATGCAAAGAACGGAAATCCTGTAGCATTTAAATTTGCAGAACCCCAGATTGCTGATCTGAATTTCAGTTTTAGCGGTTTCAAAACCTCTATCCTCTATTTCATCAGAAAACAAGAAGCTGAGAATCCTGATTTTATTGCCGAAAATTTAGACGATATTTGTGCTTCAGTGCAGCACAGCATCGTTCAGATTTTATTAAATAAACTGAAGAAAGCAGCTAAGCAGTACAACATTAAACATATTGCTATAGCGGGTGGGGTTTCAGCCAATTCCGGTTTGAGGAATAGTCTGCAGGAGCTTGCAGGCCAACTCGGTTGGGAAGTGTTTATCCCTGCTTTTCAGTACTGCACCGATAATGCTGGTATGATAGCCATTGCAGGCTATCAAAAGTTTTTAGCCAACGATTTTGTTGGCCACGAGATCGCGCCAAAAGCGAGAATGGAGTTTTAAATAATATTAGCAATTTTATATACATGACTGGAGCATCATTGATTTTTTGGGTTATTTGTGCCATTCCCCTCATCGGACTGTTATACTATCTGATTAGAAAAGATAAAAACAAGTTAAAAGGTACCTGGGGGGTAATTATTCTTGGAGGGCTTGTTATTGCCGCTTTACTGGTTGTAGTATACGTAACAAAAGATTTCAGTACCGTTTTCAGTCAGAATTAAATACCTTGCTACCATAATAAAATAGCCATTCCGAACAGGGGATGGCTATTTTATTTACTCATGTTAGCGGTTTGAATTTAACTAAAGCGCCTGCATTTGTTGAGGAGCCGTAGCGGTATTCCTTTGATTTTTTTGCTTCATGTAGCGTTGTAACAGCGAATGCTCAAAATGACTATGCTGCCTGAATGAATTGGGATTAAGCCTTAAAGCTTCGCCCTTCGCCCAAAGGTAGCCACCTGCGGTAATGCCATCGCCCTTTAATACAATATGAATGCTTTTCGAATCTACTTTAGTTTTACGACTTGCATCAGAAACGCCGGCGTATGTTCCTCTCCAGATCCCATCAAGATCATAACGGCTGATTTTGTTATGCTCTGAATACACCGAAGAATGTTTAAAACCTGGTAACTTTTCCAGTTGTTTAATATTGATGGTAGGCTTGGTGCTGTAGCGCCATATGAATCCCCCACAAGTGATGTTTCTTCCATTTAAACTTCCCGAAAGTTGATTGTAGTTGAGATTGAGCTTACTTTCAATCTCCTTGATGGTTCCAAATGTTGCAATCAGTTTTCCCTGTAAGCTATACTGGCCGATATTGTGGATATATTTGGAAAGGGGGGAGCCCCAGATACCTGTTGTTCCTGCAAATTCATTAATGTCAATTTCCTCATTGGCACCTCTTCTCCAGATATAGCTCTTATAAGTAAGTGGCTTTCCACGCGTTGCTTTGGAGAGCAGATTAGCGCTGCATCCGAAAACCTTAGCCGCCACTTCTGCATTGTGATAGGTTTCCAGTAGCTTTCCAGATAACGAATAACGACTGATCTGGTCTTTAGGATTCTCTGCACGCTTTGCATTGATCTTGGCCTGCATTACCAAACGGTCAGTCTGGCTCATGGTGGCGAAAACATTGCCTTTTCTTCCTGCCTCAGCCATGCGCTTCTGTTTAATTTCCTGGCCTCCCATGAACAGGTTTTCAGCCGTAGTATTCAGCGTGTCACCGTCAGTAGGGAAAATATAGGTGTTTTTGTCGGCAAGATCGAAAGGCTTAACAAAGGTATAGTATACTAAACGCGGAACACTGAAATTAATAATCTTTCCTGCCATACTCATAGATACCTGGAGGTAAATTCTGGTGTCACCAGTAAAGCTATTGTGGCTTTTATTTTGGGTTTGTTTAAGGATTCTTTCCGGAAACTTTCTTTTTACACCTAAACGGTTTTCCAGTTGTCGGGTCAGCGCTTTAATGCGCCCATGGTTTGATACTTGAAAATGTCCTTCAAGTCCGATAATATCTTTCCAATACTCGTTTTCTCTTGTATTTAATGAGAGGTCCGTATAAGCATGTAACTTCATAATAATTGAATTATGACTTATAAACGCAAAACTTAAAAGAATGTAACGTGCTTTAACGTTCTTTAACATTTTTATGGCATTTGAGTCTGTATTGTAACATAAATGCTATTTACAGCAACAAAAAAGGGGCAGTTTATGGCTGCCCCTTCATTCAAAAAAGATACGGTTTAAATTATTTTTCAGCTAAATGCTCACCAGTAACTTCAGCTTTAATTTTAATTTCTAATTCTTCAGCCAATTCTGGATTATCATTTAAAAGTTGCTTTACTGCATCTCTACCCTGACCAAGTTTGGTATCCCCGTAAGAAAACCATGAACCTGCTTTTTTAATAATTCCAAAGTCTACGCCTAAGTCGATAATTTCACCGTTTTTCGAAATACCTTCTCCAAACATTACGTCAAACTCGGCAATACGAAAAGGCGGTGCAACTTTATTTTTAACAATTTTAACTTTAACGCGGTTACCAGATACCTCATCGGAATCTTTAATTTGCGAAGTACGACGGATATCTAAACGTACAGAAGCATAAAATTTCAAGGCATTACCACCGGTAGTGGTTTCAGGGTTACCAAACATCACACCAATTTTATCACGTAATTGGTTGATGAAAATACAGCAACATCCGGTTTTTGAAATCGTACCTGTTAATTTACGTAAAGCCTGACTCATCAAACGGGCATGTAATCCCATTTTACTGTCACCCATTTCACCCTCAATTTCACTCTTAGGCACCAGTGCCGCAACGGAGTCAATTACAATTACATCAATAGCACCAGAGCGAATCAGGTTGTCCGCAATTTCCAATGCCTGCTCTCCATTGTCTGGTTGTGAAATCAAGAGGTTATCAGTATCTACGCCTAATTTCTTTGCGTAAAACTGATCAAAAGCGTGCTCCGCATCAATGAATGCTGCAATACCACCTTTTTTCTGCGCTTCCGCAATGATGTGTGTCGCCAGGGTTGTTTTACCAGATGACTCCGGACCATAGATCTCAATAACCCTTCCTTTCGGAATACCACCAATACCTAATGCAATATCTAAGCTGATTGATCCTGTAGAAATAAAATCTATAGGTTCAATTGCAGTATCGCCAAGTTTCATAATGGTACCCTTTCCATAAGATTTTTCTAACTTATCGAGTGTTAACTGTAGGGCTTTTAATTTATCAGGATTTGCGCTTGCCATTTTATTTAATTTGTTGCTGTAAATATACTTGAATTGTCAGCTAATAAGTCTGAATGTTTATAACTATATACTAAAATATTTAGCTAAGTTAATTGTTTTTTAGCTAATGTCAATAGTATTATCAAAAATATTTTATGCCCCTTTCTTTTCCCGAGCATTTTGCACCGTTAACCGTTCAAAATACCGGCACATGTAGGTGATCTCACAAACATCGCACTTAGGGCTTCTCGCCAAACATACATATCGCCCGTGGAGAATAAGCCAATGGTGGGCAATATGGATGTCGTGTTGAGGTAAATGTTTGACCAGATCTTTTTCCACAGCCAGAGGTGTTTTCCCATTGGTAAGTCCAAGCCGGTTTGCTACCCTGAAAACATGAGTATCAACGGCCATAGCCGGCGCATTGTAAATAACAGATGCAATCACATTGGCCGTTTTACGTCCAACACCCGGCATCTTCTGCAAGTCATTAATATCCGAGGGTACCACGTCATTGAATTCATGCAGTAAAATGTTAGCCATTCCGACCAGGTGCTTTGCTTTATTGTTTGGATAACTGATACTTCTGATGTAGTCAAAAACAATATTCGGGGTAGCCTCCGCAAGTGTTTTTGCATTTGGGAAGCGTTGAAAAAGAGCTGGTGTAACCATATTCACCCGCTTATCCGTGCACTGTGCCGAAAGAATTACCGACACCAGAAGCTGGTATGGATTATTGTAATGTAATTCTGTTTCCGCATCTGGTTGTTTGGCAGAAAAATGTTCTACAAAAAGTTTATAACGTTCTTTTTTAAGCATGAGCAAATATAGGGAATGCAGCCCTATCACCGAAAATGTAATATCCTACATAGTTTCGCATAATATCACTCTATTCGTCTAGTCTAGGTTCCTTCAATTTCCCTCAACAGTGCATCACACTCTGCAAAAGCATCATATAAATATTTGTTCCGGTGTTTCTCACCCTGCCCGCTGAATGAAACAGATTTCATGATCAGACTTTGCATCCAGTTTTTGGTTTGCATGCAATAAGTCTGATCTTCAGTGCGCAGATAATTAAAAGTATTGAACCTGTTGTAGCAAGTCATCCTGTCTTGCTGACTAACCAGATAGGATATACTTCCCAATACATCGCAATGGTACCAGGTGAAGGTATGATGAGGATCGATCGATTTCTTACTGCCAATAGCGTACATGTTCATATCTGTAAGGCAGTACTTCACTTGCTCAATAATCTTTGCCGCCAATTTTCTGTCCGACAGGTGACCGGCTTCAAAAGCATACCTGATCTGCTCTATAGTGCCGGTTATGGTATCCTTCGACCAGATTTCTGTACTTGGAATTTCCAGATAGGCTGCATTAAGTTCTTTAGATAAACCAATAATCTCATCAGATAAAAAGGATTCATTATAAGCAATGTTTTGATTATTGGTGCTGTTGGCCCAAAACGATAATTTGAAGCTGGTTAGTTCCGCGTATTTAAAAAAATGGAATACAGGGATATCATCCGTTGTAATCGTAATGTGTTTCTGCTTACTGTTTTTTATTGCCTTAATGTGGCTCAACAAGTTCTTCAGATAGTTTACCATATCCAGATCCTCGTTCACGCTCAGGTAATTAAACGTAACCGATAAAGATGCTTTCGGGCTGTATAAAAAAGGAACATCAAAACTATTGGAAAGCTTTACAATCTGTTCAATGCTGAGTAAACTTGTTCCCCTGATCTTTTTATATGCTTCATTAGTACTGATGCCCAATGCTTCTGCAACACTTAAGGCCAGATTCTGGTAATCCGGTAAAGCAGACTTGATTGAATCGAAAAATACGGTTTGTTGATTACTCATAAAGATTATCTTTTTTCGAGGTTGTAAACCATTTTACTAATCTAATTAATTAATTCAGGTTTTTAAAACCTTTAAATTGAATCTAATACCAACGTTATATCTAACTATTGTGTTTAAAAGTTATAATCTTATCGGGATATATTGAATATAATTAATTGAGTTCTTGATTATCAGTTAGATTTGATACCGAACTTAATTAGCAATCACAATGAAAATTTTAAGCCTGGTTTCAACAGCCTGTCTTTGTATCCCCTGGAGAATAATCGCCTGGTTACTTTTGTGTTCATCATTAGTAAGCATTCTGCTATCAGGCTGTGCTTCTTTTTCTGATGCTACAATCGAAAATCACAGACAGAAAATTGCTCAGGGAAATTTATCCCAGGTTACAGGGATATACCAACTTGCTCCGGATCTGGAATATAAAGCTGATGGAAAGGCGAGGAATCTTGATAATAGAAATTTCGCGAAAGACATACATCTTTACATCAGTCAAAAAACAAGCAATCTCGATTCCGCTGCTGACATGCGGCTTATTATTAAACAGTATAAAATTGATGAGCTAACCTTTATTGTTAAACAAAATAGCCATACTCTAGATAGTCTTGCTGTGCCGGTAAAGTTTAATAAAGGGTCAGTATACCTTCAGAACAAAAGCCGTGAGTATATTGGCATACCATATTTGTTTGGAAGTATCATGACCGAAAAAACAAGAATTGGTTTGGCAAAAGATGAGGGACTTATTATACACTATTTATCAAATAGTTCAGGTGCGCTTTTATTTATATTTTTTGGCAGCAACAGTTATCAAAAAGCATATCACCTAAAGAAGATAAAGCCATAGTTATGCATGCCTGTCTTTAAGCGTTTGCCTCGGTCAACTTCGTGATCGGAAAAAAAAACCTTAATGCATCGGTACGTATTCTGATTTTGCCGCCACTTGTTTTCCAGGAGATTTTAATGCATTTCGTTTGATTAACCAGAACGCAAAAAATGCACCCACAAGGGCCATTGCGGCACCTACGTAAGCAGGCGAGGTATAGTCGAAACCATAAACCAGCGGTAGTCCACCGAAAAACGCACCCAAAGCATTTCCGATATTAAAGCTCGCCTGACTTGCCGAGGCAGCGAGCATTTCAGAACCTTTCGCCGATTGAATCATTAACATCTGAATAGGAGAGGCCAGTGCAAATGATACCGCACCGGTTATAAAAGTCATGATTAAAGCCAGTGGCTGGTTGAAAGAAACGAAGTGTACGATGATTAAGGTTGCAACCATTGCAATCAATAACACTGCCGAAGCCTTAGCAGGTGAGAACCTGTCGGCAAGCTTTCCACCAAGATAATTTCCGATAAACATACCAACGCCGGCCAGCATCAAAATGTAAGTAACAGCATTAGCGGAAAAACCTGCTACGATGGTCATGAGCGGTGCAATATAGCTGTACCAAGTAAATAATCCGCCCGTACCAATGGAAATCATAAAAATGATAATCCAGGCATCCTTCTTTTTAAAGAAGCTGAGCTCAGATTTCAGATCGCGGTTCTCAGTAGCAGGTAAGGCTGGAAGCCACAGTTTTAGAGAAAGCAAAGTAACCAGGCCTACAAACACTACTACCGCAAATGAAATCCGCCACGAGAAGTTATGGCCAATAAAAGTCCCTAGCGGGACCCCCAGGATGTTGGCAATAGTTAAACCCATAAACATCAACGAAACAGCTTGTGCAGCTTTTCCTTTTTCCGCAATCCTGCTTGCCACTACCGAGCCCACGCCAAAAAAGGCGCCATGTGGCAAGCCCGATAATAACCGGGCAATAAATAATGTATCAAAGGTTGGCGCAAACGCCGAAAATGCGTTGAAAGCAGTAAACATAACCATCAAGGCAATCAGTATTTTCTTCGGCGGGTATTTACCCGCAATCATAATCAGTAATGGTGCACCAATTACTACGCCTAAAGCATAAGCAGATATCAAATGTCCGGCTTCAGGAATGCTAACCTTTAAATCAACCGCGATGTCGGGCAGTAAACCCATCATTACAAATTCTGTAATGCCAATACCTAAACCTCCTAAAGTTAACGGGATAAGATTTCTGTTCATGTTCTGCTTAGTGTTATAATTACACTAAGCAAAAGTACCTGTTTTTTACTGAAGATGGAAGATGCATCAAACATGATGGCAAATGAATGATACAAAAGGTGGAAAATAAAAAAAGCTGCCCCGGTTTCAGGGCAGCTTATAGCTCGTGTAAATTTTTGTTATTTCGATCTGCTGTAGGTCAAAATCTTATTGATGGTTTCATCACTTGGATTTTTAGCTAGCCGATCCAACTTAGATTTGATTTGATCATAAAATAAGTCGATTTCCGCATCAGATTCTATATCAGTTTTATGCTGAAACATAGGATGATTAGGTAAATTTACATTTGTGTTCGATGTAGAGGTTTTTGTCATAAGCAACTAAATGTTCTAAGTTTTATAAACTTAACGATTGTTTAGATGCTTTATTTCAATCCCTAAAACAAAATATGTAACTTTTTCATTACCCTTTATAGGTCATCTCCTTTGTTTTGAGCATCTTTCTCAGGTTGCTCAAAGCGTAACGCATACGCCCTAACGCAGTATTTATGCTTACGTCTGTTAAATCGGCTATTTCTTTAAAACTCAGGTCTGCATAATGGCGCATTAAAAGCACTTCTTTCTGCTCATCAGGCAATAAATGAATCATTGCCTTCAAATCTTTATGCGTTTGATCACGTAGCATTCTTTCCTCTGCACTTTCATCGTAAAAGTGTAGCATATTGAATACATCCATTCCATCAGAACTGGTAATGATCGGAGTCCTTTTTTCTTTTCTGAAATAATCGATAACCAGGTTGTGCGCAATACGCATTACCCAAGGTAAGAACTTGCCTTCCTCATTGTATCGTCCTGATCGCAGGGTATTAATGACTTTTATAAAGGCATCCTGAAAAATATCCTCTGCCAGGTATTGGTCTTTCACCAATAGATAGATAGAAGTATAAATCTTGCTTTTATGTCGTCTTAAAAGTTCCTGCAATCCATTCTCGTTCCCGGTAATATACAATTTTACCAGGTCCTGATCGTTATATGATTGTAAATCCATAGGTTTACCTACACTAAATCCCGTACTATTTGCTAAAAATTAATTTGTAGATGTTTAATTTCTATAGCTTTTCTCCTATGCTTTTTTGATTCTTGTTAGTTTGGTTCTGAGCTTGTTAATATCCAAAGAAAGTTATTTTTTTATCAAAAAACAAAAAATAAAATGTTAAAAAATAAATTAACGACCTCAGTACCCTATTTTTGTATGTTTTTAAAACCCTACATTTATTAAATGGGTTATGTTTTAAAATCCTTTATTATTCATGAGCAAAAAAGAAGCCGAAAAAGATCCGCATAGAAATATTATTATAAAAGGTGCTCGTGTGCACAACCTTAAAAACATAGATGTCGCCATCCCAAAAAATAAACTGGTAGTGGTTACAGGAATGTCAGGTTCCGGGAAATCTTCTCTCGCTTTTGATACATTATATGCTGAAGGGCAGCGCCGCTACGTCGAAAGTTTGTCTTCGTATGCTCGTCAGTTTATGGGAAGGATGAACAAACCAGATGTAGATTATATCAAAGGTATTGCACCCGCCATTGCCATTGAGCAAAAAGTGATTACATCAAACCCGCGTTCAACCGTAGGTACGTCTACTGAAATATATGATTACCTGAAGCTTCTCTTTTCCCGCATCGGCAAAACCATCTCACCGGTTTCAGGTAAAGAGGTTAAAAAAGATTCGGTAAGCTCTGTAGTAGACTATGTAAACGCCCTGCCAGAAGCTACTACAGTAACTATTTTCTGTCCACTGTATCCACATAATAACAGGACTATAAAAGAAGAACTCGCTATTTTATTGCAAAAAGGCTTTTTGAGGGTTTTAATTGATCAGAAGATTTTGAAAATCGAATCTGTTTTAGAAGATGTCGATTTCAAAGATGCTGAACTTACAGATGATAAAACTGTTCAGATTCTGATCGACCGGATCGTAACCAATCAGGAAGAAGAAACCTTAAGCCGCCTGGCCGACTCGGTACAAACCGCTTTCTTTGAAGGAAAAGGTGATTGTTATGTAGAGGCTGAAGGAAAAACAAAGCACTTTAGCGATCGCTTTGAGCTTGATGGGATCAGGTTCGAGGAACCTACACCAAACTTCTTTTCATTCAATAATCCTTACGGAGCTTGTAAACGTTGCGAGGGATATGGAAATGTAATTGGCATTGATGAAGATCTTGTGATACCAGATAAAAGCAAGAGCGTTTATGATAATGCCATCGCACCTTGGCGTGGTGAAAAAATGGGCGTTTGGTTGCAAAACTTCATTAAAGCCTCTGCTAAGTTCGACTTTCCTATTCACCGCGCATATAGCCAACTTACCGATAAGGAACAACAGCTCTTGTGGACTGGAAATAAGCACTTTTCCGGGCTGAATGATTTCTTTAAAGAACTCGAAGAACAAACCTATAAGATACAATACCGCGTGATGCTTTCGCGTTACCGTGGTAAAACAACTTGTCCTGAATGTAAAGGATCCCGTTTACGTAAAGATGCGTCGTACGTTAAAATTGCCGAAAAGTCGATTATAGATGTTGTACTGATGCCCTTGTCGAAAGCCCTGGTTTTCTTCAATGAACTGAAGCTGAATACTACAGATGCTAAAGTTGCAAAACGTTTACTGGCAGAAATTGATAACCGCTTTCTTTATCTGAATAATGTTGGTCTTGGCTATTTAACGCTGAACAGGTTATCAAATACCTTATCAGGAGGTGAGTCTCAAAGAATTAATTTAGCAACTTCTCTGGGAAGTAGTCTGGTGGGTTCCATCTATGTGTTGGACGAACCAAGTATCGGCTTACACCCCCGTGATACCAATAAACTGATAGAAGTACTGCTCTCCCTGCGTAATGTGGGTAATACTGTACTGGTTGTAGAGCACGAAGAAGAAATGATGCGTGCTGCCGATTATATCATAGACATCGGTCCTGAAGCCGGTACCCATGGCGGTAATCTGGTGTTCAGTGGCGACTATGAATCTATCCTGAAAGATAAAAATAGCTTAACCGGCCGGTACCTGTCGGGCGAAGAGAAAATTGCAATTCCTGCACAGCGCCGCAAATGGAAAGATCATGTCCTGATCAAAGGGGCACGGGAAAATAACCTGAAAAATATTGATATCAAATTCCCATTGGGCGTATTTACAGCAGTAAGCGGGGTTTCCGGTTCCGGAAAAACCAGTCTGGTTAAAAAAATATTGTACCCGGCATTGCAAAAAGCCATTGGTAATTATGCCGGTGAACAAACTGGTTCCTATGATGGGATATTTGGTAATTACGAAATGGTGAGTGCCGTGGAGCTGGTCGATCAGAATCCAATTGGCCGTTCCAGCCGTTCTAATCCGGTAACCTATGTTAAAGCATGGGATGATATACGTTCATTATTCTCAGGACTTGCGGCAGCTAAAGCTGCGGGACTCAAACCGGCAGCATTCTCTTTTAACGTAGAGGGCGGACGTTGCGACGTTTGCCAGGGTGAAGGCGAAGTGAAAATTGAAATGCAGTTTATGGCTGATATTTATCTGCCTTGCGAAGCTTGCGGCGGAAAACGCTTCAAGCAGCAGGTACTAGATGTGGTATATAAAGAGAAAAATGTATCTGAAATTCTGGATATGACCATTGATGAGGCCGTTGAGTTTTTCAAAGATGAGCCAAAAATCCTTAATAAACTGAATCCGCTTGTAGATGTTGGTTTAGGCTATGTACATCTTGGGCAGTCGTCCAATACCTTATCAGGTGGAGAGGCACAGCGAATCAAACTTGCATCCTTTCTGATTAAAGGGAACAATGCGAATAAAACGATGTTCATTTTTGATGAGCCAACTACCGGACTTCACTTTCACGACATCAAAAAGCTGTTAAAAGCACTCAACACCTTAATTGAGCAAGGCAATACCATTCTGGTAATTGAGCATAACATGGATATGATTAAGTGTGCGGATTGGGTGATCGATATTGGTCCCGAAGGTGGCGATGGGGGAGGTGAACTGGTATTCGAAGGAATACCTGAAGATCTCGTTAAACAGAAAAATTCCTATACCGGTAAATACCTGGCAAGCCATTTAAAATAAATACCTAATTTCGTCCATGCTATTTTTAACGTTTATTATAGGTATTCTTCTCAACGCCATGGGCTATATTCCGCCCGGTAATATCAATCTTACCGTGGCGCAGCTGGCCATAAACAAGGGGATGCGACAGGTATGGTATTTCATACTGTCATTCTCCTGTGTGGAGGTTTTTTTTACCTTTGGGATGATGCGTTTCGCCCGTTGGGCAATGAGTGATATCAATCCTGATGCCGCAGTAAGCGAAGTCCGGCTTGGCACTTTGGTCGATTGCTTCATGATTCTGATGTTTATTACAATGGGCACCATCACCTGGGTCAACCGTAAAAAAGTCCCTAAAACCAGTAATACTGAAGAAGATAAACGCAGCGGAAGTGTACTTTACGGCTTAATCCTCGGAGTACTCAATCCCGTACAGATTCCTTTCTGGTTATTTTTTGGCAATTATGTCATCTTACATGAATGGATTGAAACCGACTATCTCTCCCTGGTAATTTTTGCTGTCGGTTCGGGGTTCGGTTCAGCATTGGCATTGTATGTTTATGCACATTTTGCTACTTTCATTCAGGAAAAGTTTGCCTTGAGCAGCCTGATCATCAATAAGTCAATTGCCATATTTCTTTATGTACTTGCTGCGTATTTATTGGTGAAACAGGCAATCGTGATATTTTAGAAGGTGTTACTCAATTGGAGTTCCTTATCTATTGACTGCTGTTGATAGTCATTAACAGGGTTTTGGTCGAAAGCTTTATCTGAGTGGCTGACTCCGACGGGATTTTTATCGGTAACCTTAATATAATTTTGCCCACAGATAAAGCTTTGTCTAATTGTTTAGTCTTTATATAAAAATTAAGTAATTTATATCGGGTTACTAGCTTATTGGGAACCGTGTTGATAGCTCTTAAATAAGCCTTCTCAGCCTGAATATATTGTTCATTTTCAAAATAGCAGTCGGCAAGTTTCAGATAAAACATACAGCCGTTGTCAATCTTGACCATCTTTGATGCAATTTTTCGAGCTTTGACCTTATTTCCAAGCTCAAGGAGTAAAGATGAGTAGTTGTACAGAAATTCTGCATCTTCCTGGATATGAGGAAATGCGTGATCATAATAACTCAAGGCTTTTGTTCGATAACCAGCCTTGTAAAGTTGTTTCCCTTCGTTGTATTCTGTAAAATAAATCCTATTTGCGACATAATATCCGAAGTGGAAGTATAAGATTATTGCAAGTGAAATAATTGCTGCAATGTTATAGTAAGCCAAATTTCTCTTTCGAATATAATAGATTAAAATAATCAATGATCCAACAAATAAACATTGTGTACTCCACTTTTCGAATAAATGCGTGATTGTTGCGGCGGTGGAAATAGAAATAATGATACAACACGCCATTAGTTGAATATATGGCTTATTAGGATTCGATCTTAATGAAAAATACGTAATTCTAAAAATTATGAATTGAACTGTGATCATAACTATTAAACCTTTTATTCCAAGCTCAATAAACAATTCAAAGTAGTCATTATATGCGTTTTTAACATTGTCTGCAAGCAGGAGTTCTTGCATAGTAAAAGGTTGTTCATCAAAATATTTTGATTGATATAATCTATAAACAGAAGGAAAATTCTTAATTCCAATCCCATTTATCCAGTTGTCAGCTAAAATGTTAAATGATATCTTATAAACTAATTTTCTGCCTGAAGTGGAGTTTTGTTTCAAGAATATCGTTAAAACTAAAAGTAGTGTCAAACATGAGATTCCTGTAATTAGTAGATTTTTGCGGGTAAGTTTTAAGATGTTTAGGTAGAAAACCATTACAGCAAATGATATACTGATTCCGAATATTATGGCCCTAATTTCCAATTGTATGTAGATGCATAGCATGAAAAAAATGCTAATAAATATCGATCTACTCCCAAAACTATATTTGATTTTTTCCAAATTTGACTAGATGGGCTGGCAAGCAACTTCAGCCTTTCTTAAAAATTTAAATATTAAACCTTTTTAATACGAGGTCTACTTGCGCTGTTAAAATCATTTGCATTTTTCTGAAAATAATGAGATTTCTTACGATTCCTAAATTATCAATGCTAATTGATAATTTAGAAAAGTTCATTCACAAGTAGATCTCAACATTAATTTACTTCCCTTTTAAAAGCAAGATTATTAATGAAATTCTCAAATACGACATCCGCCTCAGCTTTTTCAACTACTTTGAACAGTATTTTTCCTATCATAGAATGGACTTGCTGTGGATCAGATATTATTGTATATGTATATTCACCATCGTGCAAAGTTTTCCAAATTAGATACTTTGTCTGATTCCTAGTTGTTATCTCTGATTGTATTATATTAGATTTTAATCCAGATTCAGCCATTACCCCTTCAAGTTCTTTTTTAATTTGGGTTAGTGTTCTAGCTTCCTCTTTTTTAACAATGTAATCTTGAAAGCCTAAAATGATATTGTTTATCTTATATGCATTCTTCATACTAAGAATATTTGCATGTGATTTAAAAGTCTGCCCAATATTTTTTTCCGCATTTGGGGCTAATAATTTTACTGAGCCTGATGGTATTTTGATACTTATCGATGGGTTGATTTGAGCACAAGTATTTTTGCTTGAAAAATAGCAGAATATTATTAGTGAAATTATTTTAATTTTCATGACTGAACTATTAATGTTAATGAAAGAATTATTATTTGTTACATTCGACATTAGCAGGTAAAGTATCTTCGCCGAGGGTTCTGGGGTTGAATTTGCCTGCGCTATCTGATTTAAATAAGTTTATTGCGTTTCCCAGCTTTGTCAGGAGTGCTTTTTCTGAGCCCCCTGCTTGAGCTGATAAATCTGCAAACGAAAGATTATAGGCGGTTTTATCAGACAGATATTCTTCGTAAGCGGATTTTAATTCTGCCCAATCTTTAACTGTTACTACATTAGGTATCTATACCAATCACTGTAATAGAGACGTTCTCTTTGTAAAAGTCGACACCGACGTTGGATGCAACTACCGTTGGTAAGTTTTTTATCATTCCAAAAACATCCGCAGGTGATGGAGCACTACTGGAGGGATGGGTATGAACATCGCCAACAGTATACCCATCCGTTGAATTCCAAGTAAAATACATATTAAATGTATTTGTAGATCCGTCAGTTCTTACTGGCACATCTATGTAATCATTGCTGCTAAGATCAGTTAATTTCTGCTCATATCCATATTCATTTCCAGTTGCTAAAGTATTGTATTTTGCTTCATAATTATTATCACTAAGTGTGCTATCCGCTGCCATTCCGTTAACTTTACCTGCTTTCGCACATGGGTCGTCGTTAGTTGGTGGCTCGTTCTGACCCGGATCTGTATAAATATCACACCCAATTCCATAATCAATACAATCATCTCCCGTTAGAATCGGGCAATTGGTACATGGGTCTTCATAATCGTCATCGCAGTAGATGTACACAGTTATCGTCTCAATAAGGTATGGAGTACACGTTGGAGAACCACCAGATCCCCCATCATCTGGTCCAGCATCAATACAGCTTTCACCCCATACCTCTACGAAATCAACGTCGCACAAGTGTGTAGTCATCGTAATTTTATCCTTAATGTTCAAAGACATCAACTTTGCATTTTTTGCTGAACTTGATAGGCTTGCTGAATTTATTATTTTTAATGCTTCAGTTGAAAAGTTTTCATTAGCGTTATAACGGAACTTTTTTACTGTTCTGCCTTTTTCCTTTTGTAAAGTAAACAACTTGGTTCCATCCCAGTCTTTATATTCTAAAAATCCTGAAAAATCTTCGTCAAGCTTATTAAGTTGGTTATGACTAATATCGTTATTATGTTTTCTGAGGTAATCGATGTCTGGAACATAGGTAATGAGTTTTCGATCAAATGCGCCCGTCAGTTTATTTTTATAAATAACAAGCCTATCGAATGAACCTCTAAAAATTTCTTCACTCACACTGGAGTTCTCAGTATTATTTTTTTTAAATATTGAGGCAAATCTTTGATTATAGACAATTGGTATTTCCAAAAATATTCCGTTTTTACTTTCGAAAAAATACGCCTTTTTCCATAAAGCATATTTCTGATTAATATTGATTGAACTTGATTTTTTTGTGAGTGCAGGCCCTCGTCGTCCTTCTTTTTAACCATTTGATAAAAATAATCTTTAAACATGGCTATTTCTGTACCATGTGGTTTGAGGAGGTCTTTATCACTATGTATACTTATTTTCTGACAAGCATAAAGTATAATAGAAATGCCAATTACAGTAAGCCCCAAAAGAGCGTATTTCCTTTTCATTATTGAAAAATTAGTTATAGTTATTTAGATGTACAGGATGAGAAAGTCGTATATACCCGCTCGTTGGACCTCTTATTTTTTTCATTTGATTAGCTTTAATGATTGTAGTATAAATTTTGAATCAAATTTTGGACTTAATTTTTGATGGCATGGGTGAAAAATCAAACTATTTAGGGGTGTTTTTCTAAATATTTATGTTTTACCAATTGTTTAAATGTTTTTGTTCATTGATTTGTGTTTATGTTATTGTTTTTAAGTAGTTTATATAGAGGTTTTTGCTGTAGATGGAAGCTGTCATGTTTTCTTTATCTAACTCTATTATTGTTTGAATCTTGTGAGAATATCCCGGAAAACGTAACTATTGCACTTAATAAATCTGGAAAAAATAGGCATGAATTAGAGAAGGTAATAAGTTATTATAAGGGTTGTGGAAACAAAGAAAAATTGAAAGCAGCATACTATCTGATTGCTGGTTTACCGGATCAATATTATTACGAGGGTAGCCTAGTTGATGCCTATAGAAAACAATTTAAAAAGATGGACTCGATTGTGGTCTCATCGAAAGAGGTTAATTTTAAAAAAACCTGGGATTCGTTAGAAATATCTTTAAGGCTACGCTCTGATTTAAAAATGCATATTGTTAAAGATATTGAAGTAATTGACGCAGAATATTTAATTAACAATATTGAGCAGGCGTTTGAAGTATGGAGGCTACCCTGGGCGAGGTCATTATGCTTTGATGAGTTTTGTGAGTTTCTTCTGCCTTATAAGATTTGTAACGAGCCTCCAAAAGAATGGAGGACATTTTTCCGGAATCGTTACAAAGGGGCAGTATTAGCAATGAAGAAAAACAATAATTCTGTCGATCTACTCAAAATCATAAATGATGACTTACGAAAATGGTTCTATCATACAAATAATTTACATGCACCATTTGATTTAAGCTATCAGGATTTAATAAATGTTCGTTCTGGAGCTTGTATACATGAAGTTCAGTTAACGTGTTATGCGATGCGTGCCTTAGGACTTCCAGTAGCGTTTGATGGTGTTCCATTATGGCCAAATAGAAACTCTAGGCATGATTGGAACGCTTTAAAAATTCAAGGCCAAACATTTCCTTTTCAAGGTACGGAAGTTGATCCCGGGGCTTACAAAATCGGAGCGCAACGTGTCGGCGTTATTACTTCAACGGTTGCCAAAGTCTATCGGAAAGTTTATTTGAACCATAACGATATCTCAGGCATTAGTCTTCAAACTGGCGAGTTACCGCTGTTCTTTAGAAATAATCATTACCTGGATGTTACACATGAATATGTTCCCACTAGTAATATCTCGATAACATTATTTGACGAAGAAATAAATGTAGAAAATATTTATTTGTGTGTTTTCAATAGGCTTAAATGGCAGCCTGTGGATTTTGGAAGAAATTATAATGGGAAAGTAGCATTTAATAATATAGGTCGTAATGTTGTTTATCTACCAATGGTTTTTGAAGAAAATACTTTCTATCCTGCATCCTATGCTTTTAAATTGCTAAAAAGTGGTGAAATTATACTCATGAAACCTCAAACTGATGTTTTGGACTCGCTTCAATTAACCAAGGTTTTTCCAGAGGGTTATCCACATGAGATAAATATTAGGAAGGATAAGATTTATGAATTATTTTATTGGGATAACGAATGGAAAAGTCTGGGCAAAAAAAACGGCTTTACAAATAGAATTCAATTTGGTAACGCACCCAGGAACTGCATTTTCCTATTAAAATCGCAGGATCGTCAGCAAAGAGAACGGATTTTTACTTATTATGAAAACAAAGTTAATTGGTGGTAGCCTACTTGGGCTATGTATATATTTTATAATTTGTCTACTGCAGTGTTATAATGGAGAAACAACGATCTATAATGACCCTGATACTAATCAAATCCGATACCTTAAGAGCTCGAAAATTGGACCTGAATTGATCAGTTTAATTAACTTGCCAAATTTTAGTGAGGTGTCTCAATCATTTTCTTTGAATAGAGACGGGAAAGTTCAAGTATGTGCTGTTGGAGAATCTTTATATAATCTCGCTGATGCCGATCGTGGCTGCTATTTGAAGGAAGATGAATTAATACTGGTATTCAAATCCCCATTTGGACTTGATACCTTAATTCTTTCTCAACCTCTTAATGTTGATAGCACAAATGCTAGCTTTCCGGGATTACAATGTCAATTGTTCAGAGGGGAGAATGGTTACAAAGTAAAACTCAAATTGCCTTGGAAGGATATAGGGATAAGAAGGGTTAAAGAGGATATGAAAATACCATTTGATATTATAGTTGGAGACAACGACAAGGACTTTATTCAAAAATCGAGATTAGCCCTATTTAGTGATAGGGGTTTTAAAAAGCTTGGTAAACTTCAACTAACCTCAACGTATAAAATGGTAGCTGATTCAACAATTTGTGTTCCTCACACCAATGACAGGTTTAACCAGTTTCCTCTGAATTATTTGCCAATCAAAAATGTTATCTATGGAAATGTAAAAGATCTCTTTGATTTTTCTGTTGATGCAAATTTTTCATGGGATGAAACAAACTTTTATGTTGTGCTAAATGTAACGGATAATTATATTTCTCCAAGCCTTAAAATCTGGGATTCTCAAAACGTATTCGCAGATTATGGTTGGATCGAGGATTTATCGGGAAATAGGGTTTGGACGATGGATATTGCAACCAGTCACTGGGCTGGAGGAGCATATAAAAATCAATACGTAGACACTACAATTTTTATGAAAAAAGGAGTATACAGGGTTAAATTTATTACTGATGAGTCGCATTCTGCGAAAAACTGGAATGATCTAGCTCCATTGACCCCTTTTTATGGCATAAAACTTTTTAAAGAGAATAGATAGACTAAGAGATTACTTCACAATCCATCCCACTTCGTTCTGCTCGTTACTCACCAGCTGATAATTATTGAAGTTGCCCAATAAACTTACGGTTTCCCCTGTTTTTAAATGAAGTTTAACAGGGGCCAAGGTATCAGGCTCGTTGTAAACCTGCAGTTGCTGCCCATTAATTTTTATTTTTTTTATAGGTTTACTGGCTTTTGTCAGTTCCCCTCCTGGTATAAAGCCACTGCTGCCATCAGGTAGTTCGGCCCTGTAGTAATGTCCTGTCGCACCGTTAATACGAACCACTGTCCCGGGCGACAGTTTTGACATTGTCTCAGATTTGTTTTGCGGCGTGCGTAGTAAATTTGTGCTTCCAGCTGTCCGCAGTGTGCTGTTGAGGTTGCTTAACGTAGCCGTAACGGGTGTAGGTTTTTTTGTAACCGGATCAATGAATGGAAGCGGATTGACCGCACCCCCGTAAGTATAAATCCCGAAGTGCAGATGTGTTGGCGTATTTTTAGCATTCCCGGTATTGCCCATTAAACCGAGCGTATCACCTGTTTTAACATCTTGTCCTTCAGTAGCAATCTGCTGGTCGAGATGCGCATAATAAAGCGTGTAATCCCTGCCTTTGGGTCGTAGCCACACCACCTTACCCCCCAAATTGTTTTCGTTTACCCGGGTTACCGTGCCATCGGCAATGGCCACAACAGGGCTTCTGAATGTTCCAAAAATGTCAACACCCTCATGTTTGCGGGCATTATTATCGCGCCCATCACCCCAATAACTTCCAATGCTTTTACTACTTTTCGATTGTGTAGGAAAGGCGAGCGATGGACCGGTGGTAATCTCCAGGGTGTATTCCACACTCTGTAAAAGTTCAGGCTGCAAACGGATCAGATACGTTCCGGTGTCATTTATTTCGTGCTGAAGTACACGGTTTAGTGTGTCGGCAGAAGCAATAAGTTCGGGATTACTTACATCGGAAACGTACCATAAGTCCAGGTATAATGCAGTTTGTGCAGGTTTCTTTGCTAAAGCGATCGTCAACTTTTGCCCTTTAGTAGCCGTGAATTTATAAGTAACCGCCTGCACCTTATCTGCGCCAAAAAATCCTGTCTCCCGGTAAGGTAAACCAATCGTCAACGCCTTTTGTAAACTTAATAATGAAGAATTAATCCACGCCGAACCCATCGCAGTTTTGTCGAGTCCCGCTGTTTCCAGTTTCCTTCGGTATTGTTCGTGAGGATTGGCTGCTTTAAATAAGTTAACTGATCCGGATTTACAAGAGTAAATAGCCACAATAGCAAACGTGGCTAATATAAAAAGGAGATGTCGCTTCCACATAAATGATAATTTCTTTAAATAACAAGCCCCTTTGCTGATAGTTTTACCCCGCCAGAGATATTACCGGCTACTTTCTATCATACAGATTTAATTTTTCAATCATCAACAAACCTATCCTGTAATTTCCTGTTTTGATTGGTGGCACAATCATTCCAGAATCGTATTTTAGAAACATATAAATCAATAAAGAAAAATGAAGAAATTAATGTTAATAGCAGCTATGCTGATCAGCGGATTTGCAAATGCGCAACAATTAAAGGCGGTTAGCTATGCCGACGGAGACCAGAAATTAAATGGTTTGGTAACCCCTAACGCTGGCAAAAAACTTCCCGGTGTATTGGTATTGCCGGCATGGAAAGGAATTGATGACGAAGCGAAAACTGCTGCGCTCGATCTTCAAAAGCAAGGATACATAGCCTTTGTTGCCGACATTTATGGCGAAGGCAACATTCCTGCCGATAATGCTGCTGCGGCTAAGCTTTCCGGAAAATATAAACAGGATTATCAGGCTTACCAGAAACGGATTAGTCTGGCGCTGGAACAATTAAAGAAAGCTGGTGCACTTCCAGATAAAATCGCAGTTATCGGCTATTGTTTCGGTGGTGCAGGTGCACTTGAAACTGCCCGTGCTGGTTTGCCAGTTTTGGGTGTCATCTCCATTCACGGTAGTTTAGGTAAAGCTGCTGACAGACCAAATGGGCCGTTAAAAGCTAAAATATTAGTAGAGAATCCAGCTGATGATGCAAGCGTAACCCCTGAAATAATGTCTAAACTCATTGCTGAAATGAATGAAGGCAATGCCGATTGGCAAATCATTACCTACGCACACAGTAAACATACCTTCACAGACCCAAAATCTGCCGATTATAACGAGATCATGGCAAAAAGGGCCTGGAAGCACACTACCGCATTTCTGGCCGAATTACTGAAATAATTCCGGCTTTACACCTTAATAAATCCCGCAAATCCTTGCCAATGCTGAAGAAATTTAGTAATATGGCCTGGCTTTGCGGGTTTTTTGCATCTCATCCATCCCATCCGCCTTTACCCCACCTTTTCGCCACTTTTAACCCACCTCCGCCCCGCGGATGCCTTAACTGCAGCTTACACCATTTGGCCACGAAACTGTTAATCTACCGTTAACATTGCAGCCGTCTTCTTATTGTACTGTTAACCTGCCGGCAATGTTTTCTTAAAACAGCAAGCCTAGTTTTGCCGACGTAAAAAGCTCTCCCAAACAAATTTTTAATTAAAACATTTGCCTATGTGAATTTGAAAATGTACGCCTTTCAATAACATAAACGAATTTCTATTTCTCAAACAATTACTTAAATCAAAAAGATGATTTCATTTTTTTCAGTAACAGGTATCAAAACTACCTGTAGGAAATTGCTATTGCCGCTCGGTTTACTCGCCGTTTGCAATACTCCGGTCCTGGCAGCCAGTAATGCTAAATTATTTCCGTCAATTAAACTCAATAATCATTTAGCTGCTATCAGTGGAACGGTAACCGATGAGAAGGGACAGCCCCTTCCTGGTGTGAGTGTTTACGACAAACAAACCAAAAAAACAACCACTACAGATGCTAATGGTAAATTTATAATCGATGCAACAAATGGCGCAACCTTAATATTTTCGTATATCGGCTTCGAAACGCAGGAACTTTTGGTTGGAACTAGTAAAACGATTAATGTACAACTAAAAGAAAGCAGTAACACGCTGAATGAAGTCGTTGCCATCGGTTATCAGAAGATCAGGAAATCTGATGTTACCGGTGCAATCAGTAGTGTCAAAGCCAGTGAAATGAACCTAAGTGCACCAACCGTTGGTCAGGCACTTGTGGGCAAAGTAGCAGGCGTACAGGTGTCGCAAACCACAGGCGCACCTTATGCTGGTACAAAAATCCGGGTAAGAGGTGTCGGTTCAATTAATGCCAGCTCCGATCCTTTATATGTTATTGATGGTTATCCATCAGGAAATAACGTTTTCATTAACCCTGAAGATATTGAAACCATCGACATTTTGAAAGATGCAGCATCTGCGGCTATTTACGGTTCAAGAGCATCGGGCGGTGTAGTGATCATTACCACTAAACGTGGAAAAGAAGGTAAAGGCCGTTTTGAGTATGATGTGCAGGCTGGAATCACACAACTAGCAAAGAAAGTAAAACTATTGAATGCTGAACAGTTCATTCAGTTGATGATTGATGGTCGTAACAATGCCTACAAGGATTTAGTTGTGAACGCCGGAAAAACCTGGAACGATGGAATGTTTTCGGATAGCAATTCAGCCCGTACAGCAAATGTAGGGAACAGTTCGTCTGTGAGTATTCCAACTGATATCTACAACTTCGCAACGCAAACACCCATTGCTCCGAAATACGATACTGATTGGCAGGATGTACTTTACAGAGATGCTTTCTTTCAACGTCATAACCTCTCATTTTCGGGCGGTAATAAGGATATTAAATATTATGTAAGTGGCGGTTATCAGGATCAGGATGGTATTGTAACCAATACCGCAATGCGTTCCTTAAACTTCCGTTCCAACATAGAAGGTCAGGTAAGCAAACGCCTTAAGGTAGGGGCAAACATTGCCTTAACCCAAACGAATAATAAAGAAGTCGGTGAGGGTCGTTTCAGTCCGATGATGTCTGCGTTACTTTATCTTCCCTATTTGCCGGCAACGGATGCAAATGGTAACCCCATTAAATATGGCATGGCTGCTTTAGGAGATCAGTATGGCTATCAAGGTTTAGAAAATCCGCTTGCTACGGTTAATGAAATGAAAATTAATCGTCTGGGAAACCGCAATAACTACAATGCATATGCCACCTATGAAATCCTGAATGGCTTAAACTTTAAAGCTAATTTAGGTACGCAGAATTATAGCGAAAAATATGATTACTATCGCCCGGGTAGTTTAAGTAATGGTAGTGGAAATGCACCTTATTCAGCTTCTTCAATTGCAGCGTCTAATTCTATTGCCCAAAACCTGACAAGAATAGATAAGCTGGCAGAGTTTACATTAAATTATGATAAAAAGTTTGGCAAACATAACCTGAACGTGTTGGGAGGCTATTCAGCCCAGCATACTGCAACTGATGTGGTACGCATCAGTGCTACCGGTTTTACCAGCGATAAGATCGGCGAGATTACCGACAAGCCGGCAGATGCCAATTTATTTACTTTAGGGTCTGCAACCGGAAAAACAGTGACTACGCTTCTTTCGTATTTTGGTCGGTTTAGCTACAATTATGACGGGAAATATTTCTTAACGGGATCATTCCGTACAGATGGTTCTTCGCGTTTTGGCCCTAATAATAAGTGGGGGTCTTTCCCATCAGTTGCCGCAAGCTGGAACTTGTCTCAGGAAGAGTGGTACAATGATTTCTTAGGTAGAGGTTCATCGGTTAAATTGAGAGCCAGCTGGGGTTTGAGTGGCAATAACAATATCGGCGATTACAACCATACCCAAACCATGAACTCTCCAGGAGGATCTGTTTTCGGAGCAGGAACAGGTGTATCGACAGCCATGTGGGCTGGAGGAATTAAAGATCAGAATCTGGGATGGGAATCAACATCACAATATAACTTTGGTACTGATCTAAGCTTCTTGAACGGACGTTTGTCGGTAATGGCGAATTACTATTACAGTTTATCGTATAACCTCTTATTCAATCAACCTATCTCTGCAGTTTCAGGTTCTTCAACAATCTTAACGAATCTTAAAGACAGTAGGGTAAGGAATAAAGGTTTTGATCTTCAGTTGGATGGCCGCATCATTAATAACGATAACTTCACTTTAGGTTTGAGTGCTAATATTGCGCTGAATAAGAACAAAGTACTCAATCTGGGTGGAAACAGCACCATATTTACCAACGGTGCCGAACGTTCTTACATTACACACGTAACCATGGAAGGCCAGCCGGTTGGTATGTTTTATGGCTATCAGGTAGCGGGTAGAGTAACCCCGGAATTATTAGGTAAGGTGGCCCGGTCCTCAGCACAATCTAATCCATATAAAGTTGGAGATTTATACTTTGAAGATACCAATGGAGATGGCATAGTTAACGATGCTGATAAAAAGATCATTGGAAGTCCTTATCCCGACTTTACCTATGGCTTCGCAGTAAACGCAAGTTATAGAGCAATCGACTTCAGAGCGTCATTTAATGGTTCTCAAGGTAACAGCGTATTGGATGGGCAGGATTACTACCTGTACAACTTTGAGGGATCAGGAAATCAATATGTAGAAGTGGCTGATCGTTACAGAAATGAAGCTAACCCTGGAAGTGGCTTAAATTACCGGGCATCCCGCGCCGGAACGCAGAGCAACAGTACCCGTCTATCATCCTTCTACATTCAGGATGGTTCTTATCTAAGATGTACAAATATGACCCTAGGCTATAATTTTCCTAAGGCCGTAGCCAAAAATCTCCATGTCGAGAATATCAGGATATTCGGTAGCGTAGATAACGCATTTACCATCACTAATTATAAAGGTTATAATCCTGATGTAGATTATAATGGCGGTGCTAACTTAACTCCAGGGGTTGATTATGGAAACTATCCTTTAGCACGCGCTTATAACCTCGGAATAAAATTAACCTTCTAAAGATTATTAATTCAAATAAAATGAGAAAAAATATATTGATAGTTTTTATAGGATTGATATCGTTGTCGGCCTGTAAAAAAGATTTTCTGGAACAGGAAAATCCAAATGCATCAAATATTGCACAATACTACACTTCGCAGAACGACGTATTGCTTGCGGTGAATGGTGCTTACGCATCATTGAGAAGTGGAGATAATATTGGTGAAAACAGTGGCTTGTATACCGATCAGCGTTCTGATGATACAGGTACAAATGATAATCAGAGTAATGCAGGCGAGCCATTTCAGTTTGGAGACTTTAGTATTTCACCTAGTAATGCTTACTTGAAAAATCACTGGGGAAGTCTTTATCAAACAATCAGCAGATGCAACATCATCACATCCAATATTGATAATGTTCCATTTACAAATCCGGAAATTAAAATCCAGTATTTGGGAGAAACCAAATTCCTTCGTGCATTGATGTATTTCCAGTTGGTTAGAAAATGGGGCGACGTTCCATTGGTTACCAAACAACTAAACTCAACAGCAGAGGTAACCGAAAATACTTACAGGCAACCACAAACAGCAGTTTATGCGCAGATTGTATCTGACCTGAAGGATGCATTGGCAAGTACTTTAATCCCAAACCTCGCCACAGGAGCAAATGCCGGAAGAGTGTCTAAAGCGGCTATAAATGGTTTATTAGGTCAGGTGTATTTGACCATGGCAACTACATTGGATGCGGGTAAAACAGAAAATCTTGCTAACGCTAATACTTACTTAACGGCAGCTTACAATTTAAAACCCTTTGCTTCATTAACAGCAGTGCCTTACGCAGATGTTTTCGACGTAACAAAGAAAAATAGTAACCCCGAAATTATCTTTGAAATTGTAAATATTCAGGGTAATGCCAGTTATGCTTCCAGCATTGCTGCAAATAATCAGGCATGGGGCGAAACGATCAACTCCAAAAAGGCAGCTACAAACGTGGGTGGTAACGTTACGCCCGATTTAGTGCTGGATTATGAAACTGGTGATCCACGTAAAGATTTTTCAATCAAGTATGCTGCAGATACGCGTGTATTAGACTGGTTTGTAACCAAGTACCGTGATGTCAGTGATAATGCAGGTGTAAACGGCTACGGCGGTAACAACTGTCCCCTCATGCGCTACGCAGATATTATCCTCATGCTGGCAGAAGTAAATATGTTACAAGGGAACGACGCAGCAGCCATAACTTACCTGGATATGGTGAGGGCAAGGGCAGGTGTTCCATTATACGCCGTAGCACGCACAAACGCTACCTATAATGCTAAATACCCAACTTTAAAACTGGCTATTTTACATGAGCGTCGCGTAGAGTTAGCATTCGAACACCACAGATGGTTTGACTTGCTGCGTTTCTTTACTACCACTGAGCTGGTAACATTTTTCAAAGCTAAATCACAAGCCAACTTTGGAAATGCCAGACTCAGCAACTTTACCACAAAAGACAGGTACTTCCCGATCCCTTTTGATGAGTACAAACTGAATCCGGAAAAAATGTACCAGAATCCTGGCTACTAAAAATATTAATAAATGGCAAACCCCGGGCGATTGAGCAATCAATCGCCCTTTTATATTTTTAAAGATGAAATACAAAATCTTGATCGCATCAGTACTGGTTCTAAATGCCCTGAATACTTTTGCCCAGCAACCTGCAGCTAAACTGACTACACTTTTTAATTTAAACCATAAAAATATACTTGTTGCCGCACACCGTGGCGATTGGCGCAATGCGCCCGAAAACTCCCTAAACGCGCTGCTAAACTGTATTGATAAAGGTTTTGATATGATGGAGCTTGATGTGAAAATGACCAAAGACAGCGTGTTGGTGGTCATGCACGACCAAACCATCGACCGCACCACCAACGCAAAAGGCAAAGTAAGCGACTATACTTTTCAAGAAATAAGTAAGTTCAGACTTAAAAACGGTCTCGGCAGGGTAACCTTAAACCCCATTCCCACATTTAAAGAAATGATGCTTGCCGCAAAAGGGAAAATACTGATTAATGTAGATAAAGGGAACGACCACCTCACTGAAGTATTCAAAGTATTAAATGAAACCGGAACCTTGAATCAGGCCATCGTAAACGTTGGAGATAACATCAGCTACAGTAAATTGATTTCTACAGAAAAGATCCCATCGGATGCCGCGCTGATGGTCGTAGTTAACATGGCCGGGCCTGATGCCATTGAACTAATCAAAAGCTATAAAGCTTTTCCAAAAAGTGTTATCCAGCCCATTTTTAATACCGATACTTTATCCACCTTAAAATCACTTCCTGCAATTGCGAAAAGTCAGGTCATCTGGCTGAATAGTTTGTGGCCTTCACTTAACGGCGGGCACGACGATGATCGCGCCGTTGAACAAAAAGATACAAAAGGGAGCTGGGCCTGGTTACTGGAACTTAAGCCTCTGGTGATCCAAAGCGACCGCCCGGCAGATCTGATATCCTATTTGAAAGCAAATCATGCACATCAATAAAAAAATTACCGCCCCAAACTACGTTTTTGTGTGCTATTTGTTACAATGTTTAGGAATTTCACCCTAATTGTTTAGGATAATCACCCAAGGAAAGCAAGTTTAACAAATATGTTTGTATCGCTTTAAGGTAACATAAAGCATATGAAATAATTGTTTGTTTAATATTTGACTGGCTGCACCTACGCTGTTTAAAAGGTGTAGCCGGTTTTTTCCTTCATCTATGAAAATTGTACTTGCTGCATTATTAGCGTTTCTATGTGTAAAGGGCTTTGCCCAAAGTAACGGACCTAAAAGAAAATTAATCTGGTTCGACGAGTTTAATTATACCGGTTTACCTGATCAGCGCAAATGGGATTATGAAACCGGATTCGCCCGTAATAAAGAACCACAGTACTATACGCGGGAGCGCCTCGAAAACGCCAGGGTAGCAGATGGAAAACTGATTATCCAGGCCATCAAAGAATCTTACAAAGGCGCAAACTATACCTCCGCAAGCTTAATTACCCTTGGTAAAAAACATTTCCGGTATGGCAGGGTAGAAGTGAGGGCTAAAGTGACCAAAGGCATTGGCGCCTGGCCCGCAATATGGATGCTCGGCGTAAACCGCCAGGAAGTCAAATGGCCTTTCTGTGGTGAAATTGATATCCTCGAGTATGTAGGAAAGGATTCAACTCAGGTTTATGCAACCACACACTTTACAGATAAAGATGATGTATACCATTATCAAACTGAAAAGCCTGTAGTAGGGAAACCCTGGGAAGATTACCATGTATATGCCATCAATTGGGATAAAAAGAAGATTGAATTCTATTATGATGATAAGTGTTACTTCACTTACGACCTGAGTAAAGCAGATCATGAAGACTATAATCCTTTCAGAAGGAAATTCTATCTCCTGCTCAATATGGCACTTGGGCGGGAAGGCACGCTCGGCGGCCGGCTCGACGATCGTATTTTACCGTTAACTTATGAAGTGGATTATGTGCGTGTGTACAAGTAAAATCATCAGCATCATCAATCTTTCCCTCAACTTAAAACCCTAACAAACCAATATGATTAACAAAAGTCTGATCTTTAGCCTCCTGCTTTTCTCAGGTGTAACTTCTTCCGCACAAAAAACTGCTGTAAAGCCAATGGCACAGCTTATCGATGAAGAATTCAGGTTTGCCACCAGCCAGTACAAAGTCCTCGCACGTAACATTACACCGGGTAAAACACCCCAAAGTTATCAGGATGGTAAGTCAATAAATAAAGAAATTACCTGGTGGTGCAGTGGTTTTTATTCCGGGAGTTTATGGTATATCTTTGAGCAAACCAAAGACATTGCCATAAAGAAACAGGCCGAAGAGGCCTTGAAACTGATTGAACCCAATCAAACCTATACGGGCAACCACGACCTGGGTTTTATGATGTACTGTAGTTTTGGAAATGCCTATCGCATCACAGGCAAGCCTGAATATAAAGCCATCATCAACCGGTCGGCAGAATCGCTGGCCAGCCGTTACCATGAGCCGGTAAGAGCCATCCAATCCTGGAATAAAAGCAAGTATTGGGAATATCCGGTCATCATCGATAACATGATGAACCTCGAAATGATGAACTGGGTATCCGATCAGGGTGGAGATCCAAAGTATAAGGAAATCTCCATTAACCATGCAAATACCACACTGAAGAATCACTTTCGCCCTGATTTCAGCTCCTATCATGTAATCGATTATAATCCGGAAACCGGAGCGGTAAGGCGAAAAGCAACCTGGCAGGGAGCAGCTGATTGCTCGGCCTGGTCACGCGGACAAGGATGGGCACTTTACGGCTACACCATGATGTACCGTTTCACTAAAAACCAGGCTTATCTGGCTCAGGCCAGGGGAATAGCAAAATTTATCCTCAATCATCCCAATCTGCCGGCAGATAAAATACCCTTCTGGGACTTTGATGCACAGGGAATTCCATATGCCAAACGCGATGCATCTGCAGGTGCTTTGATTGCTTCAGCACTCCTTGAACTGGGTCAGTATACGCCGGAAGATGAAACGAAAACATACAAAGCTGCGGCCGAAACCATGATATATTCCTTATCAACTGATGCCTACCGGGCGAAGCCGGGAACCAATGGTGGTTTTCTGTTAATGCACAGTACAGGTGCCTACCCGCTCAATATAGAAATTGATGTACCGCTCATCTATGCTGATTATTATTATCTGGAAGCATTGGCCCGTTATAAAAAATGGTATCTGGGAAATCAGAAGTAAATTTAAACGTTGGTTATACGTTAATTTTCAATAATTTCGGTATTCATTCAAATAATAAGCATGGTATAAATATATTTGCTACCGGAACTTATTGTTTCACCTTATCTCAAATTTTAACCAATGAATAAATTCGAAAGCCGTTACGCTCAAAGCCCTAAAGAAGTAAAACAAATGGATACCGCTGCTTTGCGGGAAAACTTCCTGATTGAAAATGTTTTTGAGGCTGATCAGGTAAACTTAACATTATCTCACTTCGACAGGTACATCGTAGGTGGTGCTATGCCGGTTGGTCAAACTCTTGAACTACCTAATCCTGATGATCTTAAGGCCACTTATTTTCTGGAGCGCCGGGAACTGGGAATCATCAATGTTGGTGGTAAAGCCATCGTAACTGCTGATGGTGAAAAATTCGAACTGGAATATAAAGAAGCTTTATATATCGGGAAAGGTACGCAATCAGTAACATTTGCCTCGGCAGATGCTGTACAGCCTGCAAAATTATACATCAATTCGGCACCTGCCCACCACACTTACCCAACAAAAAAAGTGAGCAAGGCAGATGCAGAGATTGTGGAACTGGGTACACCTGAAACAGCAAACCACCGCGTCATCAATAAGCTTTTGGTGAATAGCGTATTGCCTACCTGCCAGTTGCAGATGGGAATGACCGAACTGAAATCAGGCAGTGTATGGAACACCATGCCAGCCCATACACACGACCGCAGAATGGAAGCCTACTTCTATTTCGAAGTGCCTCAGGGACAAAGTGTGTGTCATTTTATGGGGCAGCCACAGGAAACACGCCACATCTGGATGCAGAACGATCAGGCCGTTATTTCTCCAAACTGGTCAATACACTCCGGTGCAGGAACCAGTAACTATACCTTTATCTGGGGCATGGCAGGTGAAAACCTCGACTATGGCGACATGGACCACTGTGCCATTACCGAATTAAAATAAGTTATTCAAAATAAGCCTGGGGTCTACCCCAGGCTTATTGTTTGTTTACCTCAATCCTATAAACAATGAAAAGAATCTTTCACTGTATTGTACTGCTTTTATTATTCTCTTCTCATGCATTTGCACAGCAGAAATACCCAACCATAACAATTAAAAATTCATCTTCTGCTAACAGGGCGGATGTGGTGGTTTCAATTCCCTGGGCGCAGATTTTAAAAGCAGATCCGAAAATTGATACCGCCAAGTTTTTGGTGATGAACAAGAATACAGAAACTGAAATCCCGCATCAGCTTGAATATAAAGGTGAAAAAACAGTACAAAACCTGTTGTTACAGGTTTCTGCAAAGGCGCAGGAAAGCCTGGTCTTGCTCATCTTTGCATCAAAAGCCAAACCAGTTGTAGCAAAAACTTTTGCCCGCTATGTGCCCGAACGTAAAGATGATTTTGCCTGGGAAAACGACCGTATCGCTTTCAGGATGTATGGTAAGGCTTTAGAGAAAACATCAGAGGATGCCTATGGTATCGATGTGTGGGTGAAAAGCACAGAAAAGCTTGTGGTAAACGACCGCTATAAAAAGAACGATTATCATAAAGATCATGGCGATGGCTTAGATTATTATAGCGTTGGCTTCACCCTTGGTGCCGGAAGTATGGCACCATACCTGAATAACAAAGTTTACTATTCCGGTAATTACCGCACTTCTAAAGTGTTGGATAATGGTCCCTTGCGTTCCACTTTTCAGCTTACTTATGATGAATGGGATGTTGCCGGAAAGAAGGTGAAGGTAACTAAAACGATATCGATCGATGCAGGTTCACAATTAAACAAAATCGAAAATGTATATAGCTGGTCAGGCAGCGGCAGTTTGCCTGTTGCCATTGGTCTGGCAACCAGAGGCGAAAAACAAATGAAGACGCTCCAGGATCAAAGTGGCGTAATCGGATATTGGGAACCGGTACACGGAGCGGATGGGATAACCGGCGTAGGCGCTGTAAGCGGAAAATCATTTACGAGCACCCTGGCAGAACCAAAACAACTATTAGCCTTAACTGAAGTTAAAAATAATATCCCTTATGTTTACTATGCCGGTGCAGCATGGAATAAGGGTGGTAGAATTGCTGATGAAACCGCGTGGTTTAAGTACTTAAAAGAATTTCAGCAACAATTGAAAACACCATTGAAAATAACCGTCAAATAAAACATCATAAAAATTAAGATCTTATGTCACAAAATATATTCAATCTAATTGGTAAAACTGCGCTGGTTACCGGTTGCAAAAGGGGAATTGGTAAAGCAATGGCGCTGGCCCTTGCTGAAGCCGGCGCCGACATTATCGGAGTTTCTGCCAATCTTGAACTGCAGGGAAGCACAATAGAACAGGAAGTTACTGCACTGGGAAGAAGGTTTTATGCTTATCAATGTAATTTCAGCGATCGTGAGTCTACCCTTAAATTTGCCGCACAAGTAAAGGCAGATCATCCGGTAATCAATATTCTGGTTAATAATGCCGGAACAATATTGCGTAAACCAATTGCCGAACACCCTGATGAAATGTGGGATGAAGTGATTGCCGTTAACCAGACTGCACCATTTATTTTGACCAGAGAGATCGGCCGCGATATGGTTAACAGAGGAAGCGGGAAGGTTATTTTTACGGCCTCGCTTTTATCATTCCAGGGTGGTATTACCGTTCCAGGCTATGCTGCCAGTAAAGGTGCTATCGCATCATTAACCAAAGCGTTTGCCAATGAATGGGCAGCTAAAGGGGTTAATGTAAACGCCATTGCTCCTGGCTACATTGCAACTGATAATACATCTGCTTTAAGGGAAGATCAGGATAGAAGTACATCGATACTGGCACGTATACCCGCCGGAAGATGGGGAACTCCGGAGGATTTCAAAGGTCCAACCTTATTCCTGGCCTCTGGTGCAAGCGATTATGTGCACGGAACGATCCTAACGGTTGACGGTGGCTGGATGGGACGATAGTATCACCTCTAAAACAAAAAAAGTCCGGAGTTCTGGTCATCAAACCTGTACTCCGGACTTTTCCATTTATAATCTATTACCCGAACTAGTACAAGTCATATATCTCTTTAATGTCTTTCAATACGGCTTTGAAATCCAGTTTCAGGTCGATAAGCTTACCCGTACGAATATCAAATACCCAGCCATGAACGGTTAAACCACGCTCTGTAATCGCTTGTTGAATTGCCGCTGTTTTAAGCAGGTTTACACACTGTTCCTGAACATTCAGTTCCACCAAACGGTCATAGCGTTTTCCTTCATCCTCAATCGCGTTTAATTCATCTTTATGGGTACGGTACACATCACGGATGTTTCTTAACCACGGATTTAAGATACCCATGTCTGCAGGCTGCATAGCGGCTTTCACACCACCACAGTTATAATGCCCGCAAACCACTACGTGTTTCACCTTCAAATGGCGAACAGAGTAGTTTAAAACGGTCATCACATTTAAATCTACGTTGTTTACCAGATTAGCTACGTTACGGTGTACAAAGGCCTCTCCTGGTTTTATACCCATTAAATCTTCTGCCGTTACACGGCTATCCGAACAGCCGATGTATAAAAATTCAGGGGTTTGTCCTTTAGCCAGTTCTGTAAAATAATCAGGATTGATGGCCAGTTTATCAGTGATCCATTGCTCATTGTTTTTAAATACGTCTGCTACATTCATATTCTATATCTCGATTTTGTTTTTATTGGTATGATGAACTATTAATTTATTATAAAACTAAAGAAAGATTTCCTGATTTCGATGAGTTCTTCTTCAGTTATTGTATTGTTTATATTAAAACGCTCAGGCTATCCAGAAACAACAGCTATGGAGAATATGTTTTACAATAAAAAAAGGTCCTGGTATAATGCCAGGACCTTGCATAGGTAGATGAAATGGATTTTTAGCTGGCTACAGCAATTGCATTCTTATTAATGTGTTTAGGTAGTTCTTCTAATGTGTAAAGATTGGAAAGACATTCACCCAATACATTTTTATGGGTATACCAGGTATTCTCGTGGGTAAAATGACACACACCAATCCCCATTTCGGTAATTATTGCCCCAATAAGGGTAGCGAAATGGCTTTCAAATAAGTTGCCGCTATAATACTTCAGTGAGAAAACCTTGTTGTATTTTTCCAGTTGTTCTTCAATTTCTGCAGTTAATTTTACCGGTGCCGCAGCTTTCTTTTTTTTCTTTTTAAACAGTTTCTGCAAAAAGTTTTGCCTTACCAGCTTGTCTTTAAATAGCTTCTTTTTATATTCTTTTAAATTGAAAGACTGCATTCCCGTACTGAAATTCAACTTCAAGTTGTTTTCATTGAAAGAGGTGATGCTGGGTTTGTCCCATTTAAAAACCATTGCAAGTGAACCTGATGGGTTTCTGAAAGAAAATGATGGATTCATATCCAAAACGGTTTCATGTTCATTTAGCCGTTTTAAAAGGGTTGGAATAAGTTCGTCAGTGAGTGAGTTTGAGTAGATGTGGATAAAAGCGCTCATAATTATAAGATTACTAATAGATTAGTTATTACCAGGAAATAATTCCTTGTGATTTTTATACGAAATTAGGATATCTGGAAATTAAAATACTTTAGGATGCGCCCATGGGGATCATTCTGGAAATGTCAATGGTCAATGTAAAGGTTCTTTTTTGCATGGTTATTCATTTGTGTATGTGCTTATAATGTATCCGGCAGATCATTTTAAGCTTAAAACGTTTGTTTGTTTGATTTCGCTACAGTAGCAAAAAAATATTTTACATACAATAACTATACCAATGATGCCCTTCCATACATCCGCAGACTTGGTGATATGAATCATTGTTGTTATAGATCAACTGTTTTTTTCCTGAACCAATTTTAATACTCTGTTAAAACTCCGTGTAGATATCCCCAGATAGGCCGCCATATCTTCCTTTGAAATAAAAATCTGCTCGTCTGTTTGCAGCTTTAACAGTTTTTCCAAACCGTATTCCAGTGTGTACAATTGCTGAAAAGATGCCCTTGAGCTGGTTTGAATAATCCGTGTGGAAAGTTCCTGAAGCAATAGGCGGTTAAACTCGTTATTTTGTTCCGTCAGGGAAATAAAAACATGATCGGGAATGGCAAACACTGTCACCTCCGTAATGGCTTCCACATTACAAAGGCAATTAATTTTTTTAATGGCCTCCAGTTCTCCGGCAAGCTCCCCCTTTCCCAAAAACTCAATGATGAAATCCTTCCCGTTTTCCTCAGAAATAAAACACTTGGTAATACCATCTTTCACAATGTAAATGTTGCGTATCTGCTCTCCCTGCTCAATAAATCTGTACCCTGCCGGGAATGACTTGATGGTAATTCTTGATTCCTCATTGCCGGCATAATAACGCTCAATAAAAGATAAAAGTGATAAGTTGGTGCGTAACATCATTTCCTGTTAAGACAAATGTCCTTTTTAATCTAATTAGCTTGATCTACATTTGCACCACGAAATTAGTGCAATAACTGTGAACAATCAAATTAGCGTAATTGCTTTCGATGCAGATGATACCCTGTGGGTAAATGAGCCCTACTTCCGGGAAACCGAAGCCAAGTTTGCCGGACTGCTGGAGGATTTTATGCCCCACCACAGCATCATAGCCGAACTCTTAAAAACGGAAATCGATAATTTACCGCTTTATGGCTATGGTATTAAAGGTTTTATGCTCAGTATGATTGAAACGGTATTGCGGATAACTGAAGGAAAAGTCAATCCTGAAGTCATCAGCAGAGCCATTCAGCTTGGTCAGGAAATGCTCAGCAAACCAATAGAATTACTTGATGGCGTAGAAGAGGTTTTAAAAGCATTACAAGGAAAATATAAACTGGTGGTGGCAACTAAAGGTGATTTGCTCGATCAGCAAAGGAAGCTTAACAAATCCGGATTGGACCATTACTTTCACCACATTGAAATCATGAGCGATAAGCAGGAATCGGATTATCGAAAATTGCTGAAACACCTCGATTGCAAACCGGAACAATTTCTGATGCTGGGCAACTCACTGAAATCGGATGTTTTGCCCGTATTAAACATTGGAGGGCATGCAGTACATATTCCCTACCATACCACCTGGGTACACGAGCATATCGATCATACCATTGAACATGCCAATTTTTATCAGATGGAAAGCCTGTCTGAAGTTTTACCTAAATTATTAGAATGAGAGAAAAAATAGATATCAACACCTGGATCAGAAAAGATCACTTTAACTTTTTTAACAGTTTCACAGAGCCTTTCTTCGGCATCAGCGTAGAAGTAGACTGCACTTCAACCTATCAGGAGGCTAAACAAAAAGAACAATCATTCTTTTTGCTTTACCTGTACAAATCGCTTCAGGCAGCAAATGCCATAGAGCCTTTTCGTTACCGCATTATCAATGGCGAGGTTTGGAAATACAATCAGGTGCACGCTTCCGCAACCATCAACCGGCCTAACGGAACTTTCGGTTTTGGCTACATCGATTTCAACGAAAATTTCAACGAATTCCTGGCAGGCGCCGAAAAAGAAATTCAGCAGGTGCAAAATACCAGCGGACTAATCCCATCTTCTTCCGGCGAAAATGTAATCCACTATTCTGCTCTTCCATGGCTCGATTTCAAATCCTTGTCGCACGCCCGTAATTTTTCCTATCAGGATAGCTGCCCCAAAATATCTTTTGGTAAAGTGAAAGATCTCGACGGCAGGAAAATCATGACCATCTCCATTCATGTCAGTCACGCCCTGATGGACGGTTTTCATGTATCACAGTTTGTTGACCACTATCAAGCCTTGCTAAACGAAGAGATTAAGGATTTAATTACCGCTTAATTTAAGCTTAATACGGGAATATTATTTTGGGTGAATGTTTCTAGCCACTCTTATCGTTCCCTTTTATCTTCTGGCAATTATCGCCATCTTTTTCATGAACTCTTTTCAAAAAGGAATGCTGTTTATGGTGATGCTGCTGATTGCCACTTTTATATTGTTCTTATTTATAACCAATCCTTTACCTTCGGCCATGGCGGTAATTTGTTTTATGGCTTTATTTGCATTTAAACTTAAAGATTAAATATCATTTGTATTAGTTAAACTTATTACTATTTTTGCAACGCAGCTGGATAGTTCATCCTCAACAGCACAGGGGCAATTGCTTAAATCTGTTTAACTGCGAATCAAATTTGGGGGATTAGCTCATTTGGCTAGAGCGCTTCGCTGGCAGTGAAGAGGTGATCGGTTCGAATCCGATATTCTCCACCACATTAAAGGCTACCTGTAAGGTGGCCTTTTTGTTGTTTAAAGGGCTTTTCTTTTCTAGCATAGTGGTGTAAATATACGAATTTGTCCGTGAAATGTCCGTGTAAATATGGGCTAAATTGTCGCTCCAAACTTCATTAAGGGCGCTTTTGATATTGATTTAGGACTTTCTTTTTTTAGATGTATTAGATTTTAACAATATGTTTGCCTTTTCTAGCTGAATATTATCTGCCTGTGAAATAGATTTAGAGTTGGAGCTGCTCTTGAATAAACTATTATGTATATCTTGGATCAGCTTCAATTGCTCAGTCTGCTTTTCTACAATACTTTGATAGCTATCATTTGAAGAAACATCTGGTGTGATTGGCTCAATCTCTAAATCTCCGTTTAATATCATTTCGCATTCAAACTGAATTAAATCTGCATCCGATCTAATTTCTACTCCCATATTGAAAGCAAGGGATAATAGGTCTTGTCTGTGGTAATCTTTCATTAACTCAAATTAAAATGGTAAAGATAATAAATAGAGCAAGGCTAAACGGACATGAAGCTTGGAATTACTAATTTTGTTTAAAACAGTCTACACGATGCCGCTACATGAAATAAAAGGAGTTCAGGATATATCTTATAAAGTTCTCAAAGATTATCACTTTACAGCTAAACAGAAATATGATTTAAGAGAAGAGCAGTCTGAAATTCAAGATGTACCATTTGAATTTTCTTTATACTTAGAATCTGAAAAGGTTGACGATTCCATAAATGAATATATGGAGTTTCAAAAGAAGTTGGCTGACCTAGGTGTTTGGATTCATATGGGACATTTGATTTACATAACGCAACACCTAATTGCCTATGAGGGTGGATTTTCTGAACAAGATGGAAGACTAAACGATAAAATCATAGAACACCTATTGACCTTAAAACGTTTACTTGCGATAAAAGAGGCCTCACAATATAGCGGATTACGTTTAGAGCTGACGCACAATTTATATGGTAAAGAATTCGACAACTACACTAATATAATAGATGCGAGCATAATTACGGCTGCCGTTAACACATTAATCACCGAAGTGATTACAATGATTAAGGAGAATAACTTCCTTTACTCTAGTACTTTTGATGAGCTTATCCAAAATGAAAGTATTTCGACAACAAATGAGGTACAAAATGTAATTAACAAACTATCTATAATGAGTAAGTTCAAATTCGAATCGCTACTTCGTTATACCGTTGCTAAACGTTTGCAGGAATACACCGATAAATATACTGAGCTAAATCCTAATGGTGCATTTTTAACTAATGATCAACTACGTGTTATTTATGCTGTTTGTAAAATTAACAACTTAATTCCGGTTGTACATGAAGTTGAAAGGGACGCTTTAAACTATATGAGAATGGTTATTACTAATAAAGGCGGAGAAGAGCCAATGGAATCTAAATTAATATAGCCTTATTTTATTCTATTGACAGCCAGTGCTATAACTAAAATCTAAACTGACTATTTCTATTGTGAGGTTTAAGATTTCGTTTTGAGGGACTTTTGTGATGTGCCATAGAGGTACACTAATATAAAATCACTTAAATCGAATCAAAATGAACATCAAATCACTTCAAATCGGCGAATATCAAATCAGAGAAGTATTCCAACAACTAATCGATGGTAAAATGGTTGACTGTGCAGAGGCATATTACAAACAATTTACTAGCAACCATTTCAGCATTAATACCTGCATTATTAAGATTGGAGCATTGTATAACAAAGCATCAATTGGTCCGAATCATATTGACCGATATGATTTAATTTATGGAACGGTCAAGATAGATGAATTAAACATTTTACCAGAACGCTGCGTAAAATGGAGATTTGAGAGTTCGTCTGCTTTTGAGCAACTTAAAGATAATCATAACGAATTCGAAATGGATGCTTTAATGCAAAAGCAAGAACATGATTCCATGTTGCAAGATATTGCAGATGGAATCTTTCTCGATGATCTAGAATTTCAAAATCAATCAGAAGCCGCAAGAATAGGTAATCAAAATCAAACGGATCAAGAAACACAAGATCAAGCTTTCTAAATTACGCAATTTAAACAATGAGATGAGGCAGAGATGCCTCATTTTTTTTTGCTTCATACTTCGTTGATAATCAAAGCTATAATAAGCATTTAAATCAAGCACTTCCGTTGTGCAAATTAGGCCTCTCATCTTAAGAATCTTTGCAGTAGAAAGGGAGAAAAAACCACCCTAAATGAAGAGCATGGCAAGATTATTTAAATCTCAATACCACATTAAAACTGAAGTTGATACAGCAAAAACAACTTATACATTTGAGCTAAGTAAAGACCAGTATTTAACAGATGTGTTTACAGAGTTGCCATCAAATGCAATAATTAATAAAGGAAGATGTGGCATTGGCGGGACGTTCCTAGAGATAAACAACAAAGATAGAAACTCAATAATCGTGGTGCCGACGAACGCAATCATTGATAACAAATGCTTTGCAGAAGATGGAAAGTTAAAACCTAACCATTATGTGGTAAGGGGAAAGGCTGTTGATTTCAAACCACAGCTACTAAGAGATTTCATGAACGGAAAGGATTACAAGAAGATATTCTGCACTCCAGAATCATTGAGAAAGATAGTAAAATCTGGATTTCCTCTAAATGAACTCTATAGTAAATGGTTCATTCTGTTTGATGAAACGCACACGGCAATAACTGAAGCTTACAGAAAGAGAATGTTAGATGCATTTAATTTCGTTTTTAATTTCACTAATAAAGCATTTATTAGCGCAACACCTTTTAGATTTTCTGCACCACAACTGAAGACGTTTGACGTATATGATATACAATTTTCAGAGAAACTAGGGCTTGTTGAGGTTATGTCAACTAAAACCGTAAATGACTGCCTTCATTATCTGCTGATCAACCCTAATATGTTTCCTAATAGAGTCCACATATTTCTTAATACAGTGAATGGAATAGCTGGAGCAATTAGAATGGCAAACCTCGAAGATTGCAGCATTTTCTGTAAGGATGATAAGGTTAACCAAGAAAAGCTTGATGAGGTTAGAGTTTATTTCAAAGATATTCCAATGGAGGATACCTTTTCAAAATTCAACTTCTACACTACCAAGTACTTTGAAGGATGGGATTTATGGGACGATAATGCTACAATGATTATTGTGTCTGATTACAACAGCCTAACCTTGAAGACTGGCATTTCAAACAAATGTGTTCAGGCAGTTGGGAGAAACCGCATGGAATCAAACCGTATTATACATATCTCAAATGATAGGTCAGTTGAAGAGTTTAAACCGTTTAATCAATTGCAAGCGGATTTATTTTATACCGCGAATGATGTAATTCATCATTACAACTCGCACTTAATTAAAACTAAAGAAGCTAGTGTAAAAATGGATGACGATATTAAAGCCGCAATCGATAAGTACGCTGATACCGATGAATCAACATGGATCGCGACTCTAAATCATTATAAAGTTGATAGATTAATCAATGCTGATTATTGCAATCAAGAATACAACCATGTAAACTTTATAAAGGAAGCTTGGGAGAGCGCCTATTATTCAGTAATAATAAATGAAATAAAAATCCCCATTATACCTCAATTCAATAAAAACCTAAAAGAATCGCTCAAGGTACAGAAGGTTGTTGAATTTTTGAATTCTTTAAAAGAGGTTAGGGACGAATCGTTCAAAAATTATTCAAGCTTAGAGCGCTCATTGCCAATCGAGTTAAGTTATATAGTGGAATATTACGATGAGATTGGAGCAGAAGTCATGAGGAAAGAACAATATAATATGAGCAAACTGCGTAAATATTTCGTTCGTTCCAGGAACAAGAAAGCCATGAAGAAAGTCGCCTTTGACCTATACAACATAATTGGTAATCAACCTATTGAAACCGATCCTTTAAAGGAACATCTATTAGATCTATATAAACGGCATAATGTATTTGATGAAAATTTTGCAAGCGATAGAACACCCAAGGTAAATGCGAATAAGATAAAATCAATGTTCTCAGATGTTAAGCCCACAAAGTTACATGACAAGCATGTTTGGCGGATTGATGCCTTCTAAGTGTTTTATCCAATTTCCAGTTAAGTCTTTAGATTTCCTTTATATAGGGATTCAACAGAATTTGCTCATTATTTTGGAATGGGTATTTGAGCCCAGCATATAGCGCCTGTAATGGAAAGTATTAAGTATAATTGGCGCTATAATGATAACAAATTGCATCATCGCGCCTATAATATTTTTTTTTATTTTGTATTTTACTACTTGCATATAACATTATATGAGGCGATTTCCCGAAGCCTCTATTACCACAAACCCCCGCATTCGTTCAGTTGGGAGATTAAAAGTATTTACACTTCTACCTCTGTAACTCCAATTCTAAGAATCAAAAGAAGTGGTAACCAAGCTCGCCACCTTTGAAACTAAAATCGAGACATCGTAATCTAGATAAATCGAATCGCAGATTACTAATCCGAACCGACAGATTTACCACCTAATCAGATTTAGAAAGGTTTGAGGCAATATTCTTCCATAACAATACTAATTATTTAGAATCAATAAAATCACAAAGCATCGCTCTAAAAGCGGTGCTTTTCTATTATACACCAATTTAACATGAATGCTTCCAACCGGAAGCATTCTTCATTTAACCAAAGTTTCACATTTAAAAATCTATTAAGATGCAAGCAAGAACAAAGACTGCAAAGGCAGCGCTACCTCAGACACAATTTGTTGTTATAAACGAACAGCAAGTTTTAGTAAACACAGAAGTACAAAAAGCATACAATCTAATCGTTGATGCAGCAACTGAACAATTACGAAAGTTCGATTTGGCAAAGTACAGAACCTATGCAACGGTTGATCACGTAAAGAACGAATACAAAAGCAACATGATTTTAGAACATCTAAATTACTTCTGGAACATTACCTTGTCCAATAGTAAGGATGGTCGATCATTTATTTTTATAGATCTTGGTCAGGAAGCATTGCAGCGTTTCGGTTCAGGACTTACAAACCAATTTTTAAGGAAAGCCTATGAAATTACCCAATCGCATGATAACACTGGTGGTATTGAATACGCATTACGAGTGAACTTTCAAGAAGCAGATCAGTTGCATAACTTCTTTTATCGCAGGGTTGCAGAGGGGGAGAACAACTATGTTTCCATTGCTACAGTTGATAAACTAGAATCATAAAATATGGCGCAGAAATGCGCCTTATTTAAATCTCGTTATTATCTTTACAACTAAATCAACTCCATAAGATATTGACATAATAAGAAGTAAATACTAATTAACATATTTAAGATATAGCGTAAGCTATCAGTTCTTGTCTAAGGAATCGGCAAAATTACAAAGACAACAAGAGCAGATAAGTTCACGCCTGTGCATAAAGCGCAGGTGCTGGCTTGTTTGTTGTTGTCGGGTTTTTTGCCGAACCTCTTAGACGCAGACATAGCTCAGTCCTGCGCTTTATGCATCAAGATCAATCGAGAGGACTATCGAAACTTAACTCTCAATCAATGACAGACGAAATACTTAAATCGTTTTCCACTACCCATTTCCCATTCTCTACTAATTCAAAGCTTAGTGTCAAAGTTATTACCGATCTTCTAGATAGAACCAATGATTTTAGTAAGGATGGTGATCGAAACAACTTTACTCACTTATACATAGTCAAACTAAAATCAACAATAAAGAATGGCAATACCAGAACAAATACCTATAAGCTAAATGATCAAGTGATATTTGTTTACGAACAACAGCAGGGAGATCACCTGATTGAAAGGTTTAACATTGTATTTCCCAACGAGCAACGCAATTATGAAACGTTAATTAACTTACTTAAAAAAGACGCAAAGTTAGAATCTGTTGATTCAGCAGCCAATACATTTGTGACAAGGATTGATCAAATAACAACACCTAAGTTTGAACTAGCAGATAAATTTAATCCGGTTTACACAGGGCAGGGAGATACACTTTCTAATAGAAGTTCAGGAATAGTTTATACGGAGGGCTCCCAAATACAGTCCTATGGAAATTCAGTTGGATTTACCAACCGCTACAAGCATTTAGGCATCGGCCAAATGAAGATTGTGATACAACCGCCTAGCAATGGCTCAATGTCAATTGGAATCACGTTAAGCAACGTGTTTAACCACATCGCTGAAGCACGAAACAAGATAAGTATATTTATAAAACAGCTATACAGAGATAGTGGTGTAAATGCTGAGATTCGAACATCTGAGGATATAATCGTTATCAACTTCAATGATAGTCAACTGGTGGCGAATTCAATCGAATATCATAAGATATTAAACATCAAGTCTAAATTATCAGTTAACCAATCAAGATCGCTTTCCGCATATTCATATGATGACTTCTTACAAGCGAAGGAATGGAAGCAAGCTTTGATAAAACAGTTCTTCGAAGATTGTAAAAGTTTGGATGCTACCTTAATTGGAAATTGTATAGATTGTGGGATAGCTAAAATTGAATATACAATTGGAGGTGAGAGAATTTGTACGGTTAAGTTAATATAGCTCACAGATCATGCAATTCGTTTTAATTATAATTACGGTGCTGTCATTCAGCTTCGTAAATCACTGTTATAAACAACGCAATTACGACCAAAGTTCATTTGTAATCTCAATCATCATTTCAATTGCGATGATTGGGATTACGATGAGTTTCGTCAAGTAAATACATGACATTATGAACGACAAAGAAAAACTATTAAGCTTCCTTAATAAAGCAAAGGAGGACTATGAAGCGAGCATAAAGATATCTAAAAAGATATTCAATAAGAAAAAGCGATATAAAGCATTAAATACTGATGGTGGCCTATCAAACTACTTTGAACGAACATTTAATTTTACAAATGCTGTGTTTGAACATTTAATCAAGTTTAAACCAACTGCAATAGACTCTAAACTTTCAAAAGACAGATTTTGGTTTAAGGTTAACAGAAAAGAAGGCTTTACAGGAAGATTGATGGTTATCAATCAAGCAATAGATTATTATAACGATTTACCTGAAAGAGAAGTGCCATTCATGTTAATAGCAGGGGATTTTAGTGAAATTAATGCTTACATAGCAGTTGAACAGGGTTCTGGAGATCCATACGCAATCGCTATCTATAATTATATTAATCAGAACTATGATGAATATTTGGAGGGAACATTGGATAAAGGCTAGATCCTTTTTAGCTGGTTTTCTTATCATATGGTAAGAAAATACCCCTTTAGAATCTATCCTCAACTTTGGTGCGTTTATGGCTCTTTGTACTAAACAAATGAGAATAGGAAAGATACTAAGCGTAAATGCTTCCGAGGGAAGAGGATTTATAGAGGATGAGAATGAACAAGAAATTGCATTCTGTCTGAAAGGATTAAACCAACCAGTTCATATCAATGACACCGTAATGTTTGAAATTGATTAAGCAACTACGGATTGACAGCGACCAATCTAATCATATCATAACTGAAAAGAGCCACCGAAGTGGCTCTTACTATCTACTTAGTTTTAATAGGAAATTGCTCCTGTTTCTCTCTCCTTACTGGAGATGGCGGGGGAGGTGGTGGTTTTGGTTTCTGATCTTTAGCCATATTATTTATGTGGTTTAGTTGGTGGTGGGGTTGGTCTTATTGTTGGGAGATTTCTTTCTCTTCTTACAGGACTAGATGGTGGTGGGGGGTGGTGGAGCCTTAGTTTTAGATATACTATATTGATTTAATAAAACAAATTAAAATCAGAAGTGCAAGACCAACACTCAATGATATGCAGATTGACATCTTTGCATAGTACAGCGCATTGCTACGCCTGTCATTAACGGAGGTGTTATTGGTGTTGCAGTCCAAGTACCAATGAATAACTTTGTTTTTTAGGTTATCAAGCAGACTCTCCTCGTAAGAATCAGCATAATGTTCTTTAGTATATTCTTCTAGGGCTTTGTAATCAGTATTATAAACCGTATCGCTATCTGGAAATGAAAAATAGTATCGTTTAAAACCGAAATAAACGATAAAAAGAAGTACCAATGTTGTAACCAAAGAAAATAGCAAAAGAATTACCAATATCCACTTTATTGTTAACAAAGAGCAATTGATCCCCTGTAATGATGAATCGCTAACAACGAAATAAGCTCCAGCGAAAAGGGCAGATAAAATAGTAATGCCTAAAGAGGTTTCAAAGTCGTCTTTACGCTTTTGCTCATAATCAAATTTATCTTTTAATAATGAAATGATGTAATCTTTACTATTATCCATGACACTAAAATACAAAACGTATAATACTGTTAGACTGCTAATTATTAACATTTGGTTGCTTTCACTGAACTAATTAACTACCTATTTAAAGATGCTAGCATACTACAATCCTTGCGAAACCTATATATATTATATAACTTAAATACTTTAAATGATTCTTATCAAATGATACATCCCAGTATGACCAATTATTATGTATTTGTTTCATGACTTGATTTTAATAGGCGAAATAGTCCTTCAAACTAAAATTGCTTTTAGAGCATCGGAGAGATTGCAGGATACTCATGAGCATTTTGACAATGTTGAGACATGGTGTTCTATTCAATCTATTCTTGTCGCAGCAGGAAACGTATCTAAAATCCTATGGCCACGATTAAAATATAAAGCCCGAGGCGAAAGGTTAAGACAGATACTAAAAGTTGTAAGCGACAATCCTCTTTCAAGCCGTGAGTTTCGGAATCACTTTGAACATTATGATGAACGTGTCGAAGAATGGTTTTCCGATAACTCTAAGGGAGTATACACAGATTTATCAATGAACCCTCATTTTAACAGCGGACTGTACGGTCACATTCCAGAATTCACGCATAGAGGTTATAACTCTTTTAATAACACCGTGGTGTTTCATGATGAAATACTCGATCTCAACGAGTTACTTCATGCATTGAAAGATATTTATAACAATTGCAAACCGTTCACATTAACTTAGTAATCATTTTATTCATGCATCCTAAATCCATTCCTCTCTCCAAAGGGTGGCTTAAGCGGAGAAAGGAATGGCTTAGTCTTTATATCAGTGGTTCAGCAGCAGACAGCTTTCTTTTAAGTTTCTGCGGCTACTTTTAATCAGTGATGGATCGGTTGAGGCAGTGCTCACGTTATCAGGAAGATCGGTATTCGGCGAGGTTAATGCCACTTAAAACACACGCCATAGCTACGCTTTGTCATGGTTTTAATTTTGGCAAAGCAGTCGCCTCATGAATGCTTTCTCTATCTTTATCTAGGATTTGCTTCGCTGCATCCTGGATAAATCTAATCGCATTCCACTTTTCAGCTCACCTGCGCAATCGAAAACGCTGCACGATCGTCATGATACTTGATACAAGTATCTCGCCAATCGCTTGTGTAAAAACATAGATCGAATCCCGTTGCGGTGCAACTGCTGATTCTCACACATTTTCTCAGTTCGCAGGCGGTGAGCATTTAATAAGTTTTTATATTTGACAATCATATAATTAACGCCTAAATAATAAATGAATATATTATTTATAATTGGAAATGGATTTGACATAAACTTGGGTCTAAAAACACGATATTTAGATTTCTACAATTATTATAAACACCAAAAATCGGATGATGTACTTGTAAATAAGCTGAAAGAAGATATTAATTTAGACCTCGAGAATTGGTCGGATTTGGAACTTGCATTTGGAATATTTACAAAGAATTTAAATGATATCAATGAATTCGACAGAGTTTACGAGGATATAGTTAATAACCTTTGTGATTATTTGGAAGCTGAAGAGTTGAAATTTGAGCTTAAAGATGCAGATACCAGTAAATTATTGATCGATTTATATACCCCAGAATCATCGTTAGCACAAGGCTATAAAGAAGAGTTAATCAATTTCAAGCAACAGTTTGGAACCGCAACATGGAAGGTCGATGTTATTACACTTAACTATACCCGAACACTGGAGAAAATTCTTGATGGTAAATTTCCTAGCACTTATATAGGCTCACATACGCATGGTAAGGTGAAGTTTGGTGATATTCAACACATCCATGGATATACTGATGATAGGACAATTTTAGGCGTCAATGACGAATCACAACTTGGAAAGATTGATTTTAGAACGAATCGGGAGATTTTAGAGGCACTAATTAAATCAGTCGGGAATCAGACTCAGCAGCATCTTGTGGACAGAAAATGTGTGAATTATATCAATGCTGCAGATATTATATGCATTTTCGGATCTTCTTTAGGAGAAACTGACAATTATCTATGGGTTCAAATTGGTGAACAACTTAAGAGGGGCTTTAGGCTAATAATATTCAAGAAAGGTGAAAAAATAACACAACGATTTGGGCACAAACCAGCAAGATCTCAAAGAGCTATAAAAAAGCTATTTCTGGACAAAACTAATTTGACAGAAGAGGAGAAATTACAGGTTGAGAGTAAAATTTATGTCGCACTGAACACGGAGATGTTTACACTATAAACTACGAACCATAAATTAATCTATTAATTTAATAGCGATTAAGAATCTTTAAATTTGAATCTTCCTGCAATGGTCATTGCTCTATACCTGGCTAGGCGCGGAAAGCTATAGCTGTGTCCACGGAATATTTATCATCGTTTGAATATGTTTAGAGATAAGTTTCCAGTACCTCACTTCAAAAGCCCAAGCGTTGCGATATAACGCATCACGTATATCTGTTAAATTTGAAACTTTAATAGAACTCTCAAATGGCACTTCATCGAAATAAATATAATGAGGTTCATTGCTCTTGCTAAATGATATATACAATGGGTTGTTTCTTAAATTCCAATAGTCGTAATAACTACAGCCAGATATAACCTTTGTTTCAAAACACTTTCTTTCTAATGACATACTGCTTTTAAAAGTTCAGGATAAAACAGAGTTTTAAATATAACATTAATTCATTTCAATTAGGCTGTCTTTAATGATCACTTGTATAAAATCATAAATGGAATACCATTGCTTGGCTACTGATAATTCTCAAACTATTTTTTAGTTCGCAACGTTTCGCATTCCTATGCGAGCCTTTATGCTACTGCTTATTTTTTCTCTCAATAATCCGTAATTTGTTTAATAAGTCTGACGTGAGTGTTTCTAACTTATCCTTTGGCAGGCTGGTAATATATGGTGTCTTATCATTTTGAATTCTAGCGTCCAATACTGCTTTAACATTACTGCAAGAAATAGGAGAAATTATATTAACGACTTGTGTCATTAAGTTAATACAATCCTTTGCAAACTTGAATTCAGAGACGTTTTGAGGTACTTTGTACTTTTGTAAGTTGCCATATAAATCAACACTTCTGTCATTATTTCGAAGATTATGAGTACAAACGTTATTCCTGTAATTCTTTATATCTGAGAATCTACGGATTTCCTTTTTGATCAAGTTATAATACGAATTAAATGCTTTACTCACCTGATTAGGTAATGATGGATTAAAGTAATTATGAAGTTCGTCCAAATAGCTATTTATTAAAATTACTCCGTGCTCATAGGTTAATTGGTGTAAAGGGCTAACTACGTCTAATGAAACATTATATAACGCCAACTTAGTTAGCGCTTCAAAGTAATTATTGAGTTTGTCATTAATTACGTTTAGAATATGAATACTTTCATCTAAGTATGAAATTGGTGCCGGTTGTCTATCAAACATATGATTTAAAGATATAATAAATACGCTTCACGACCTAAATAAGTATTAAAGCAGTTAAAAAGCATAAATGCGAAATTTAAGTTTCTTTATTATGAAATCTTTCAATTATTGGTTTTGATTTGTTGAAATAAGTCTATAACTTAGATTTTTACAACTCGAATACATACACTCTCATCTATGTTACATACAATCTCTTATTATTCATTAGCAGTTCGTTATCAATACGATACAATACGTTAAATTCTTATCTAATCGCGAAGACTACATCAATCAATAATGGCTAATGAACTAAAAATCAGAATAGTAAAGGACTCAAAGGGAAATAAGCTTTCGTTAGCTTCTATTCCAATTGAGGCTGTGGAGTCACTCAAAATATTCCTTGACTCATTTACCACATTGGCTAATCTATATGATAATCCATCAGACTTTAAAGTGTCTATTACTGAGGGTTCTGTTGAAAGTAATTTTATAGCTCCAACTAATAGTAAAGAATTTAGTCAAGACATCAAAGATATTATCGATGGCAAACTAGCAGATGTCAATAAAATTAAAGCCTTTCGATCAATACAGGATAAGATAAAGAAAAATGGACTAGACTATGAAGTATTTTGGAAAATCAACAATAAAACTAGTGACTTAACACAAGTATTTAAAGGCTCGAACTTTCCTTATAAAAGACATAAGAATGTGAACTCATCTGAGATAGTATTTTTGAAAGGGGGGTTGTTTGATGCAGGTGGAAAGACTATATCTAATCTTCACATTGAGGCGAATAATGAAGAATTCACTATTGGATGTTCACGGGAAGAAATATTGGAGATAAATCAATTCATGTATAGTGTTATTTATATTTCTGCAATTAAAACAACCAAATTTAACCAAAGACCATCTTATACATTAGTAGATTACTACTTAAGTTCAAAAGAGCAATTAAGCATTGAGAATTTTTATAAATCAATTGTGAAGGATGACAGTCTTAGTAAATATGATTCAATTTACGATAAACTACAAACTTTGCTTGAGTATCGGGATATTAAAGCCATTGAATATCTGATTAACATATTTAATAACCCCTTTACAGAACGCGGAATTTTAAGGACAGTATTAATGACATTAAAGCCATATATAAAGACTAAAGAGTTAAAAGGGTTAATGAGAAGTTATGAAAGTTTATCCGCTACGCTTAGAGCAGAAAGTTTAAATAATCGAATATAGATGCAAATTCACGACTCTCTTTCAAGATTTAATGATCACGATCTACCTAAAAATTTCGTATCTATTGCTGTACAGATCGATCCTACGGATTATGAACCCAAACATGCTGGAATATTAATAAGATATAATTCTGTAAATTATCTTCATCATTATCCTGGGGGCAGTCCCCCATTAGTTGAAAATGATTTCGATGAATCTGGTTGGTATATTTATAAAATAGTAGATTCATTTAATTTCAATGACGCTTCAGATATAGCATCTTTTCTTCAATACTGCAGAAGAGTTTGTAAAAATTCAAGTATTACCTATTCATATATAGCGGATGGCTCTTCATATAACCAAGCAGGGGACTTTGCAAGTAAACAAGGATTACCAGAATTTGGAACCTGTGTTGGGTTTTGTCTCAACACACTTCAGGGTGGAATGATTGACATAGATTCTACGATTTTGGAATTGTCCGAATGGGATGAAAGTAAAGTTGATGTAAATATTGATCATTGGGCACAAAGCAAGGTAATGGTTAAGTATCCCGATTTGAATTGGGATCTATATAATGCATTTAAAAAACGCATAACCCCCCTCGAATATCTTTGTTCAGCATATTTTAGTGCCTTTCCGATATCAAAAAATGATATCTCAATAATTTCCAAGCAAGTACTTGAGGAAATCAGATTAATTTATCAGAATTAGACAAAGAAATATTTATTCTGACATATTCAGATTATTTGATTGACGGCTAATTACAATTTGTAATCTGGTAATATTTTATCATATTCTATGATAGTTTGAAATAATTATTCAGATGCTCACCTTGATTAAAAGATTTTAACGAAAAAGCGCATCAGATATTGACGATTCCTATTTGCCTTTCTACTTTCAATTTAAAGATGTTAATCTATAATTTTAACGAACTAAAAAAAAATATGCCTCAATTAAAAGATGAAAATAGAGTGCTCGCATCACTAGCTGTTTTTAGAGAACTATACAATTCCGAAAAGGATGTTTATGGTGTTATTGCCGTATTTCTAGCTGACATCATAAAAAATGATAACTTATACAGCTTCAGTGCTGCTGAAATAACAGCTAAACTCAATACCACTTTTGAGTTTGAAATACCAGATGCAGCAGTCAAAACGTCACTTGGTCGACTTCCATATCTGGAGAAAAAGCAAGGCAGTTATATAGTTACAGATAGATCAAACATTAATACACAAGTATTTGATGACAAAAGACAAACCATTCAGTCTAATAATGAAAACATTATTGAAGATGTGTTCAAGTTTATTGAGAATGAAAAGAAACTAATTCTGACAGATAAAGAAAAAGAAAAAGTTTCTCATTCATTTTGTTGCTTCTTACTTGATATAAATAATGGGGATGAATTTATTGAATACATAACCTCTTATATCCTTAAAAAGGAAGCTGATTTTGAATTTAAGCGTCAATTAAATCTAATCAGAGAAGGAGTAATACTATATACTGGTATAAAATATAATAATAATATTAATGATTTTGGAAATTGGAGAACCGAGATAACGATATTTATAGATACAGAAATTTTATTCCATATCGCTGGATTTAATGGCGAACTTTATCAGAAACTTGCTGTCGATTTTTTAAATTATGTTCGCGAAATAAATTTAAAAGCTCAAAAAAAACTTATTAAACTAAAATATTTTGATGAAGTAAAAGATGATATTGAAGGTTTTTTTACTAAAGCGAGATACTTAATTGAAGGTAATGAAAAACCATATCCGAATATCACAGCAATGGTTTCAATTGTAAACGGATGTCAAACAGCTGGAGATGTTTTAGGAAAAAAATCGGATTTCTACACTTTACTGAAATCTTACAGTATTGAACACGACAACTTTAATGAATATTTTAGCGCAGATAATCATATATACAATATTGTTAGCCAAGATATAATTGATTCTGTAAGTAAGGAAATAGATAGAGATGCCGAACCATTTTTAAGATTTTTAAATTTTGTATCTATTCGTAGACGTGAAGCGAATTCCAAAAATTTTGAAAATATCGGCTACATACTTCTGACTGGCAACTCGACAACAATAAAGGTTGCATGGAACGACCTCATGAAAGAGCAGGGTTTCGTCCCTTTGGCGACACATTTAAGTTTTCTAACTAACAAATTTTGGTTTAAGCTTAATAAGGGATTTGGCAAAAATTCGTTACCAACCACTTTTGATATAATTACTAAATCACAGATTGTATTATCGAAAGTTTTAAATGACAGTGTGGGCGAAAAATATACCGAGCTTCAGAAAGATTATAATAGCGGAAAGTTAACTGAGGACCAAGCAAAAGCTAGAATTATTGATCTTAGAAATCAAGTTCGGAAACCTGAAGAAATAAAAAATGACATTGTAAATGACGTACTTAATACAATCACAGAAGATAACTTAGAGAAATTCATTCAAGAACAAGCACACTTAAAAGTCAAGTCCGAGCAACAACAAGAGGATAATGTAAAACTACAGAAAGAACTTGACGTGAAGAAAGATGTGGAAAAACAGTTGTTAGCAGCGAAAGACGATTTGCTTCAGGATAAGATCAATATCAAAACAATACTCGAAAGGCAGCAGAAACCCCTTGATGCAAAAGCGAGACGGAAGTATAACATCCTAAAAATTTTAATCGGAACAATATTTGTCGTTTATTATGTCATTTTAATTTCCTCAATTTTCTATTTTTCATGGAATATAGTGGAGCAGTATACTTTCATTCTCGGTTTAATACCAATTATAGTTTCGTTCATATATTTTATGATAACTGAGCAGACAATAAATCCACTTAAATATCTAAAAATCAAAAAAGAAAACTACTATACTGAAATTTATAAAGAATTTAACTTTGACTTACAGAAATTAAATGATAATGAAGAAGCCATCAAAAAGTTACAATCCGAAATTGAATCGATAAAAAATCGATAGCCGATAGTTTCCATGAAAGATTTTATGAATGAAACATTCCAATTTCAATTAGGGCAAATATCAGATATATGGAATTACTACATTTTAAAGTATAAATGCTGTTCTGACAAATTAAATTTAAAGGAAGCAATTGAAACAAATTATTTCGGGGATATCTTAGGATATTTCAGTGATGTTGTGGACATCGTATTTGTTACCAAGCCGAAAGTTTCCTCATTTGAAGAAAAATTCGCATTTACAATTAGCTTTTTGCAAGCACTTTATGTACAGTAAGATTTTGTTGAAGAAATGTTGAATTTGTTTCAAACGAAATATAATAAAAAGCACTTAAAGGAAGATACGTTGTACAGTATCAACAGAGATATAAGAAATGAAATTGTCGGACACCCTATAAGAAAACATCATGGTAAACTTATTTCATCAACCCTCTTTAGTTACGAAACCAGTGCAACTGAATTAAAGTATTTGCGTTACCATAAAGACAATAATTTTAAATTTGAAATCATGTCTTTCCAGATATTGGAGATCCAAGATCGGCATAGGTTATTTCTCGAAAAGTATTTTGCGATAATTATAGACAAACTAAACACGGTTGTTAATAAATATATCAGAGAGTTGGCAAATTTGGAAAAGGTTCTCTTGAAAAAGGATTTTCAAAATATTCTAAAGCTTACGCGTGTATATTTTGAAGATATTTTCGGTTCCGATTTTCTATATGATGAAGAGTCGCTATTAAAAATCTATAGCCGTAAAGAAGAGCATTTTCGCTACCAAAATCTTATCAATAAGTTTATTCAAGAGTTAAAAGAGTCCATAGATGAAAAGAAAAACTTTGCTCAAGACATATTTCGCGAAAAGCCAGAAAGAAAAGCAATAAAATCATCCGATTTACCAAAAATAGAAATGGTTTTTCTCAAAGCAGACGATGAAGCCATTAACAAAGCGCCTCTAAAAGAGACTTATCATTATGAAATTGGAAAGCTTGCTACCAAAAGAGATCCAAGAGACTTCGAATTCTTTGGCGGCACTCTAAGGAGAAAATGTGCAAATAACAAAGTTGTAATGGATGAAATGGATCATATGGAAGCGCACTTTTGGAATGACATCGAGTATTATTCAGCACTTAGACTAATTTGCTTAGAGTTAGGAGAAGAATGAGGTTAACAAGACAGTTTTTTATCATAGTTATACCATAATTATTTAGTTTCCTGTATTGATTTAAATGGAATCAAAAGAGGCACAATAAAGCAACAACAAAGAAATGGATAAGAAATACTTTTGCGGAAAATGTAAAGGCTTAAGAAACCACAAAAAGGTTTTCGAAATAAAAAAGTCAGGGGAAGAAGGGTTTGGGGCATTTCAATGGATAGAAAAGTATTTGGTAATCGAATGTTCTGGATGCGAACATATATCTTTTCAAAAAACTTATGGAGATAGCTCAATGATTGACTATAACGAGAAGGGCGATCCTGAATATTACGAGGATAATGAGATATATCCTTATCACTTGCAATCTGGCTTTACATTACAACACCTTCACCTATTACCTGAGAAAATTTCACACATCTATAAGGAAACTATAAGTGCTTTGAAAGCAGATGCTTTTTTACTAACTGCTGGTGGCTTTAGAGCAGTTATTGAAGCAGTTTGCAACCACTTAAAAATTAAAAAAGCAAATCTTGAAGACCGAATAAATCTACTCCATACAAAAGGTCATTTATCTTTAGCTGAATCGAAAAGACTCCATGCGATAAGATTCCTAGGGAATGATGCACTTCATGAAATTGAAATTCCTAAAAAAGACCATCTTTATCTCTTATTAGAAATAGTTAACCATTTATTAACAAATCTTTTTATCAATGATAAAATAATTGAAGGTAAATTGGATACTGTGTTAGATGACTATGAGAGCTTCATCAGGCTTATACAAAACCTAATAAAAAAGGACATGATTGGAAGTGAAATGGAACTGGACAAATTTCTGGGAAAATCGAAAAGGCTTTTCTCTAAACAGAATCTAATAGCCTTTGAGAGCAAAATGTTCGATGAAATAGAAGAAGGAAATATAACCTACTTAGAGATTACAAACCTTGAACATAAAAAAATGAAGATAATTAGCGAGCCTGAGTTAAGCTTTTTCCCTTTTTAAATTACTCCATCAATTTATTGTGTGAAGGTTTAAAGAATAAAACAGGACACTTTTTATTTGTGATTATACCATAGATAATTATTGTCCTAAAATATTTGAAATACCATTAACTATAATTAATAATTGCACAAATTTAAGCTTTAATCTGCTGAAGCGTCCAAGAACTTCCCGCATAAAACGCTCAATCCCAACACACAGGCTATTTATTCGTTTGCTTCTTGGACTTGATTGATTAAAGCTTGCCATCGTACCATAATTAATTTAAATAGTATGGTACAGAAACAAACCTCATTTAAAGTGGCTGAAGTTGAAGTAAGCTACAAATCAAATTACAACATTATCGAACGACCAAAAATCAATAGTTCAAAGGATGCCTACCGATTATTGATGCAGCATTGGAACATTGGTAAAATTGAACTTTTAGAAGAATTTAAAGTGATTCTCCTGAACACAAGCAACCGAGTTTTAGGAATTGTTGATATATCAGTTGGTGGAGTATCTGGAACATTAGTTGATCCTAAAATTATCTTCGCTGTGGCATTAAAAACCAATAGCAGTAAATTAATACTCAGCCATAACCACCCTAGCGGAAATCTCACACCTAGTGAGGCAGATAAAAGGTTAACACAAAAATTAAAAGAGGGAGGTAAACTCTTGGATATAGAGGTCTGTGATCACATTATCGTTACCAATCACAATTATTTTAGTTTTGCAGATGAATGTATGATGTAAAATATAATTGCCCTGGTTGAAAGATCAACTAGGGCAATTAACAATCAGATGAAAGGAATCTCTTTCTGATCAATCTTAATAAACTTAGTAAGTTCACGAAGATAAGTTTCAGTTTGACTTATGCTTCCATGTCGATTAGCTTTCATAATCTCTGCCACTGACCAGTTAGCTAAGTACTTATTAATATTTGATTTATGCTTAATACTATATAGGGTATAACCTTTATTATCTAAATTTAATTGTTTCAAGCATAACATAAAGCGATAATAGGGGGTATTCTCGCCAACGGCAACCTTGCCACCAACCGTTGAGCCAGAGGAAAATAGATAATGATCCAAAGGGAGAGTTCCAATATTATGCTCTTTCAAAACCATTTCAAAGTTAGGAGTAATCTTAACTGTATCAGTTTGTTTATTCTTAGAGATGGTTGAGGGAATCGTAATTATACCACTATTTAAATCAATCATGCTGATCTTCAATTGGCGTAATTCCTTAGGTCTGATACATGTGTAATATAAAGATTTCACGAATAATTCGCAGAACTTGTCCTTTGCAGCTAGGTAATCCATAATCGATTTTAGATCTGAATCTGTAAATACTTTGTGCAATTCAGAACTTGTTGAAGCCTTCAACCTTGGAACTGACTTGATAGGATTTAAATCAATGTATTTTAATGATACCATGTGTTTCAAGAAAGCACCTAATGCTTGTTGCGCTGCATTATATGTCCTTTCACTCCACGAATTAGCAGTTTGTTGATCTTTAAGGAATTTAGTAATCTTAAAATCTGTTATTTGATTTATCTTCAGATTTGGAAAAGCATCTGCAAAGTACTTAAGTTTGCTTTTATATGTTTGTATTGACTTCTTACGAAGTTTAATATCATTTAGGTGGTGCAAGTAAACTTCCACTGCTTCACGTATAGATATGCTAATTACATCATTTCTCAACTTTACATTGGCATCTTCATTAAATGGATGGTAACCTTCTTCAAGTAATTGAGTTATTGATTTTAAGATTGTTTGGGCTCTCGATTCTTTATCTCTTACACTTTCGCTTTGATTTATATCTCGTCTTAATTTAACACGTTTATTTACTATATCAAGAGATGTATCTGTAAAATAATATTCAATATACCAATCTTGCAGCAAAGCCTCTTCCGCTTTGGTAAGTCGTTTACCAGTTTTATTAATGGCTTTACCTTTTCTAAGGACTGGTTGTGTAAAGGAGGTACTCATAATCGCAAATTTCGTGTTTTGATTTGAATTCGTCCGTGTCAAGTCCGTGAGTAAGTTGCCTTTTGTCGCAAGTGTCTCATTATCATTATGATTAATATTTGGAATGGATAATCCGATATTCTCCACCACTAAATTGTATTGATAGACAGTAGATTATCTGTCTATCAATACAATTTTTCCAAAAGTCTGTCCTGACTTCTCGAAGCACATCAAAAATTTATAGGACAGCAGACCTTATTATTTATCTTTAGGTTTCGGAACAGGTTTGAATACCGCTTTCTGGATAGCAAACTGTTTCGCCGGAACCGAGTTGCTATCTACAAGCTCATTGAAGCGGGCATTCATTACCCATACCTGGTTACCATTGAGTGTTGCTGTAGCTGGATAGCTAAAACGGTCTGCAATCAAGGTGGTCGCCGAAAGTTTTGAAGTCTTCCATTCATCATTCGTTGAAAGTTTAAATATTTTATCGTTTCCACCATTTATCACAATCGTTAACGAGTCTGGCGCATTTAACAGCAAACCGTCTGCACCAAGAAAGAACTGGTCAGATTTGATCAGTTCTACGTTTTTTGGATTGCTTAACGGTACCTTGTAGAGCATCCCTGTAGCGCTGTTATCCACAATTAGAAATCCAGCAGAGTGAAATGCGATGCCATTGATGCCAACCCCTTCAGTTACAAATTTCTCATCGCTTACCAACAGGGTGGCTTTTGCTGCTGCATCAATTTTATATATGGCATGGGCAAAACTATCGGTGATGTAAGCATTGCCTGCAACATCAAATGTCAAGTCATTAGGGAAATGCTTTCCGGGCTTTAAATCGGCAAGGTTGATATCAGATAGCTTCCTGCCAGTCTCCAAATCAATGATTAACAAACGTGCCATTTTTGCTCTCGTGTCCGGAGAAGTAAATTTACTGTAATTCGCATCCCCTACACAAACGTACAGCCTTTTCCCATCAGGGTGCACTTTCATTCCGTAAGAAGATTTAAGGCTGTTGTCGGTATACAGGGTAGAATAAATTCCAGCAGGAGATACCTTTCCGATTGTGCCCAGCCTTGCCGAAGAAACGTAATAAAGGTTTCTTTGCTTATCAAAAGCCACCCCCTCCGGATAGGTGTCTTCTGCGGTAAAATTAATACGTTCGGAAGGGTTTGGTTGAATTACCCTGCAGCCTGTAACCAACAACGCTGCGATGGCTATATAGTGATGTTTTTTCATGTTATTGTTTGTTTTGTTTGATTGAGTAGATCACTCCATTTGCATCATCCGAAACATAGATTACGCCCTCCGGGGTAATGGTTATGCCAGCAGGTCTGCCAAAGCGATTGTTGCCCTTTAAAAACCCCGTCAAAAAATCCTCCGCACCTACAGCGGTGCCGTTGTTGAATCTTATACGCTGTACTTTGAAACCTACTGCTTTTTTGGCATTCCATGAACCATGCCAGGCCACAAGGCCATCACCGTTATATCCGGCGGGAATATTGGTCTGGTCCTTAAAAAACACGAAGGCGATAGGCGCCATGTGAGCCGTTAGTTCAAGAACGGAGGGCACCGTTGTTTTCACCACTGCTTCTTTTATATCACCGGCAGGATCCTCACGGCTTTGATCTACTTCCTGTTTTCCATACGCAAAAGGAAATCCATAGTTTCCGCCTTTAACAATGCGGTTAACCTCTTCAGGTGGCCAGGTACTTCCTTTTCCATCCCCACCATTGTCTACGCCCCACATTTCACCTGTTTTGGGATGGAAATCAAATCCAATTGTATTCCTCAAGCCACTGGCAAATATGGTGCGTTTCCACGTTTTAGGATCAATCTGCAGCATGGTTCCTGCTTCCTTATCAGTTTCCTTACAATCGTTACATAAGGTTCCAACCGATAGATACAGCATTCCGTCGGGGCCAAAAGTCATCGTACGGTTAGGGTGCTGTCCACCATTGGGCAAATCGCTGATCAACAATTCCATTGCGCCAAGTGTGCCGTCGGGCTTTAGCGGATATCTTCGCAGCTGAGTGTTGTTACATAAATAGAGATAGTTGTCTTTCATCGTAATCCCGTGAACGCCTTTAAAATCAGAAAGCACGGTCTTGATTTCATCGAATTTATCGTCGCCATCCTTATCGATCAGCATCAATACATCACCACCGTCACGGCGGGTAACGTACAAGCTGCCCTTTGGCCCGGGATAGAGCATCCTTGGCCGCCCCAAGCCTACTGCTGCTGCATCAACGTGCCATCCGTCGGGAACTTTCAATAGGTTTACCATTTCCGGGAGAAAATCAAGGTGTTGAGGATAATTGGTAACCATTATGGTTTTGGTGCCCTGCTTTGGGGGCAATCCTCTCTGTGCGCTTACATTTGAAAAAAACGCAGAGAGCAAGGTAATCGATAGCAGTAATTTTGTTTTCATATTAGATCAGTTAACTTTTTTGATAACATGATCTCTTGCAGGATAGTTTATGGGATAACTACGCGTTTTGATGCGGTAATTTACGTAGTTGATGGTTATTATTAATTGGAAAAGTATATCCATATGGCTGATCCGGATTTTATTACTAATGGTCGTCGATTTACAGAACTTAACCTGAGCCAAACTGTTTTAAACATATGGAAGAGAACCAAAATCAAAACATGGGTGAAGTGCCAGATCCAGATGAGATCAGAGAAAGATACCCTATTGAAGATGATGCTGATACATTGGAGCCTTTCGATGATGAGTCGGAACATCGTGAAATCAATGCGGATGACCCAAAGGATTTAGCCTACTGGGCAGCGCAATTTCAAATCGATGTAAACTCACTTAAAGGTGCAATAGCGCTCAATGGCAACTCCATAAGGGAAATCAAAAAATATTTAAGCGTATAAAAAAAGTCATGGCCGAACTACCCGATCTTACCGTATTTGCCAGTACCCTAAACCATAAGTTTAAAGGTAAAAAATTAGAAAAGCTTGACGTAGTTGTAGCTAAAAAGATTAATGTGTCATCTGCTGAGCTAAAAAGCAAGCTGGAAGGACAAAAATTGGAGAAAGTGGCACGTGTAGGGAAAACTTTACAATTTCATTTTGGAAAAAGCAATATCCTGGGCTTACATCTGATGCTGCGGGGAGAGTTGAGAGAAATCCATGAAGATGATGAGACTCCTAAACATTCCATATTAATTTTTCATTTCACCGGCAAAAATACATTTGCGGTAATTGATACGCTGAAGCAGGCTACCCCGACATTAAATCCTGCAGAAAATAAGGTGCCAGATGCACTGGAGATCAGCGAGGGCGACTTTCTCACTCTGCTGTCAAAAAGATCAAAGAAGATTAAGGAAGTGCTCATGGATCAGAAAGCCATCCGCGGCATCGGCAATTCTTATGCTGATGAAATTCTTTGGGCAGCGCGTATCTCCCCATTTTCAATAGCGAAATCGATTCCAGAGAATGTGGCAAAGCAACTATTGGCAACCATTACAGAGGTATTAAGCGAAGCCATTAGAGATATCAAAAAAGAAAACAAAGATGAGCTTCGCGGAGAGCTGCGCGATTTCATGAAAATTCACGGGTCTAAGATTGAAAGGTCGCCCACAGGAAAGCTGATTAAATCAGAAACCATCGGGGGTAGAACTGCATATTTTACTTTGGAGCAAAAGCTTTATCAATAAGGCTACTAATCAAAGAAGACCATTCCTCCCTAAGCAAAGCTGCGTAGTTAGTTTATCATCATTTTAACAGAACTTACCCTAAACCAAACTGTTCTATGGTTAACATGAACATTATACAACATATCAATCTATTAAAAAGTCACATTGGAAGTAAACAATTGGATAAACTTGAAGCGGGAGCGCTCAGGCATAAAGAACAGTCAAATATTGAATTTTCAATAACAGCCGTTGACGATACTACCATTCAGGTTTCGACAGTACAAAATGAGACCTCATCAGGTAAATATGCAAGCGAGGCGACATTATTGAAACGCACGCAGGATCTTTTTAAAAAACAGATGCCTGGATATGAGATAGTGGTATCTGCCGAGACAAAGCTTCCTTCGCCCGCACAATTGGTAAATGTGCCGTGGATCGAAAATAAGATGAAGGAAAAAGGAATCAGAATAAAACAAATAGCATTCGATACCGGAATTGATCGGGAAAGTATAGCGGATTGGGTTACCGGTAAACGGGCAATGAGTCAGATCGTAAAAGCAATGTTCTATTTTTACCTTATTAAATGATCAGTAAAATATCATCACGATGTAAATGAAGGCGTAACTTTTTTCAATCAGGCAAATATTTGAAGTCAGGGTTAATTATTAAATTTTAAATATATATTATATGAGAAATTATCTAATCAAAACAGTTGGTGCCACTATAGCGGGTACAACAGTGATGACCTTATCGAGTGCACTAATGTCGCTCGGGGAACAGGATTTTCGTGAACCTAAACATTTGCGCAGACTCGTTGGCAGACTTCTGCCAACCCTGTCAAGCGAAACAAAAACTTTAATTGGATGGGCGGGTCATTACGCACTGGGAATGGCTTTTTCTTTAATATATGTGATGTTGTGGGAAAAAAAGCTGCTAAAACCTTCGGTCGGCTCAGCCATTCTATTAGGGCTGGCCAGTAGCGCAGTTGGAATTGGCATCTGGAAAACAACATTCAAGCTTCATCCCTTTACACCTTTTATGGATTATAAAAGATTCTACCTACAGCGTATACCGGCTCACCTGGTTTTTGCCTCTTTTGCCACAGTTGGTTATGTTCTAACTAAAAAATATCTCGATAATCGTCCCTCTAACGTTGCTGAGAACCCCACACGGAATAAACTCCTGCGCTAGATGCTACAGCTGGCAGGGCTAATCCAAAGTGATGCAAGGGTATTTACCCTTACCTTTCAAACGATTAAGCAGAATTTTCGATTTGCGAACGTACTTTGCCTAGAAAAAAATCCATGTCAAACGGCTTTTGAATAAAACTTTCAGCACCGCACCCATTTTTAACTTCTTCAACACTGGCATGAGCACTCATAATGATAATAGGGGCATTTGCTAAACTACTTTCTTCCTTTAACCTTCCGCAAACATCCAGTCCTGAACCGTCTGGTAGCATTACATCAAGGATAAATAGATCTGGTATTTCTTTCATATCGCGCTGCATGAAATCGTGTACGTTTGCAAAGGAAACGACCGTATAATTTTCAGATTCAAGCATCCTCGTAACTACTTCTCTAATGTCTTTATCGTCTTCTAAAACAAAAATTTTCCCCATAAAAGCTTTAAAATATAAGTGAAATATTTTCACTTAACTATTTGATTCTGATGCATTTTAATTAGCAATTGCTTCTACAAGTTTACAACCAGGCGTTCGTCTGCATGATCCATTGTTAGCCAAAACACTAGACATCCATAAATATTAGCTCCTCCATCGGTGACTTCATACCCTTCGTGAGCTAATACCCTCAGGTTCAAATGTTCTGAACTTCCTGTGAACATCACTTTTGCTTTCGAATAAAACATCTTTTTCGAATTTTTAACATCAGCCCAGGTAAATAGTTTTAAGATTATTAACAAAGTCACCTTAATCCGGGTTTGACCAAGTAATTTTATAGCAAAAAACGATTTTAACTGACTACGCAGGATGGGGATTTATGTGACGATTATTGGTAACTCAACCAATTTGAAAATAGTTTAATTTTCAAGTTCTAAATTAATGTAAATAAAAAGCCCTTTTCTTTTTAGAAAAGGGCCTTAAACTGATATTGTATTCTATAATGATTTTAACCAATCTACCACTTCTTCTCTGGTTTTCCCGGTTTTAGTCTGGAGCCTTCCATACAACTCATCATCTTTACCTTCTTCATGTTTCAAATCATCGTCAGTAAGATCACCATATACTTGCTTTACTTTACCTTTAAGCTCGTTCCACTTTCCTTTTAATTCTAACTTATCCATTTTATTATTATTTTAAGTAAATGATATCTTATAAACAACGTGGAATTTTATATGTTTTTAGCGTTGCAAATAATTTGATTCCTGAATGCTATAATTCCCATTGAGCATAAATAGTTGTATATTATTCAGTCACCAGTTTTTTCTTTGGGCTAAGTTTCTTCGCAAGTCTATTTTGCTTTTTTTCCTCATCGCCCAGAATGATTCCCCATGGTTTCATGCTTTCTACGCGATCGAATATTATTTTCAGCACGGCAATTACCGGGATAGATAAAAACATACCGGATATTCCCCAGACCATTTCACCGATTATTACGCCCAGTACCGTGATAAGTGCGTTGATCCGAACTTTCGAACCCACTACCAGTGGCAATATGACGTTGCTGTCAATTAAATGAACGATAATGAGGGTTACAATTACCAAGATGACTTTCGAAAGTATCGTTGCCGTAGCAAATGTGATGAGTGTACTTAGTATAAGTGCCACAAATATCCCGATATAAGGTATGATATTAAGTATGCCTGTAATAAGACCTAAAAGTATAGCGTATTTAATTCCCAAAAACCAGAATACAATGCTTACAACGGTTGCCACTATTGCCATTTCAATAAGCAATCCAATGATGTATTTCCGGATGATGTACTGCACCTGTTCAATAATATCATATACCATTTTTTTATTTTCTTCTAAAAATACTGATACAAGAAATTTCATGATCAGGGTGCGGTACAGTAAAAAGAAGAAAGTATAGATAAAGGTAAATACCAGAAACAGCAAAATAGAGGAAAGCGATAGTACCGTAGCGCCAACAACAGTGGTGCTGGAAGCCAGGGCTTTGCTGGTTGCTGAATGCACATAGTTGAGCTGTTTAGCCGCGTCAATATGAAAACGGTTATCTATCCACTTTTGCAGATTCTGACCAGTAATGTTGAGCTGGGCACGGAACTGGGGCCAGTCATTTGCAAGGTCAGTTAGCTGCGAGCCTATCACGTAAAGTACAAGTCCAATTGCACCTAACATCAGGATTACCGATAGCATTGAGGCGGCGCTTCTTGGTAACTTTAACCGGTATTCGAAGAAAGATGCCATAGGCAATAGCAGGATGGAAAACAAACAGGAAAATATGAGTGGTGATAAAATTTCCTTAGCTATGATCACCAGATAGCCAACAGCAATCAGACTTACCAGTACGCACATCGTTTTTACGTAGAATGGTTTTTGCGCAAATTTAATATCCATTTTTAATTGTTTTAGATTATTGATTTGTTTGCCTCGTACCGGAATGCGGGAATGTCACAAACCGCTTAACTGCCCTTAAATAATCTGAAAAAAAAATGCTGTTACTTTTGGGTAACAGCATTTTTAGTTTTCGGCCGCTTATTTAATATCGCCTTTAACTTTGTTTGCAGTTCGTTGACCTGGTAAATAGATCTGGAAGCCGAAAGACAGATTAAGATTACTTTGTGTTGTAGCACTACCGAAACCTACCAGTCCGTTATACTTAAGTAATGTTTCCAAACCGATATTGGGAGTTACGAAATAAGCAAATCCTGGTCCTACACTTAAGTTAATACCGTTGGTGTTACCACCACCTTTACTCACATTTACACCACCTATGCCTGCGGTTGCTTCAGCAAAGAAACGGCCGTGACGTAGCACTTCAGTGTCTTTGCCTGCATAATACCGTCCCAACGCACCAACGCCATAACTGGTAGTGGTGTTGGAATTTTTGGCTGTTTCCAAACCAAAGTTTACATAGGCGCCCAGTGCTACGTTGTCCTGTATAAACCATGCAGCTTTCGGTGTAATATCCACGCTGAAGATTTTAGGGTCATCTAGTCCCAAGTTGATATTGCTTAGATTTCCACCTACCAATACGTTACCTTTTTGGATTTGTGCATTTGCAGCAAACACCGTAGTTGCCGCAATAATTACTGTTGCTAAAAATTTTTTCATGATTGATGATAATTGGATTAATATAAAGTAAACTCAACACGACGGTTTTCTTGACGACCAGCTGCAGTTTTGTTAGTTGCAATTGGTTGATCAGGTCC
>NZ_JCASSK010000010.1:0-12059 GCF_059693705.1 Pedobacter sp. A2324
AGAGATGTTGACGCCAAAGGCCGTCCGTCGTCTGGTGTTTATGGTGGAACCATTAATATCGAAATCGAGTCGACTGAAGATACTTCGGTAATCGAATCGATGGTGAATAACCAGTATAAGCCACTATCAGGCAATATCATATTCAAAAAAGGAGAAGAAGATGCGAAGATGAAAGAGCTGTCGTTTGAAGACGGTTACATCATCCAATATAATGAGGGCATTGCGGTTAACGACAATACGCCGATGACCTTAAGTTTTGTGGTATCGGCCAGAAAGCTAAAGCTGGGTAATGCAGAGCATGAAAATGACTGGCCAAAAGCATAACCGGTAAATAAAAATATTTTAAGGCGACCGGTTAAACTGGTCGCTTTGTTTTATACAGATTTTTACTCATCATTCTGATTATTATTAATTTTTTAAACGCGCTCCCGGCTGTTTTCATCCGGTCCGGAATTCCGGCAAATTGAAAATATTTAAATGCTCTACCTATGCAAAATCATCTCACCATTCCATTGCTGACACCCATCTGGTTTCCTAACCAGTATCTATATCCCAAATGTGGTTCATTGTACAATGGACTTCTATCTAAAGTTTGCAAGTATTTCATTTGGGGGTTTGTGGTGTAATGGATCGAATACTATGGAAAAGAAACTATTTACAGAAATTAATATAGAAGATAAGGCAATTACTCATTTTGCTTCCTTCACATTACAACAACAATTCAATCATCATCATTATTTTGAACTGCGTTTCAACCATGATCAAATGGGGGCACCCGGACTGATTAATCTGGATGACAGCCGGGATTTTGTAGGGAAAACCCTTACCGCATCTTTTGGATTTAGTCAGGATGGTTTACAGCGATTTTCTGGGTTGGTCACTAAAGTAGAATTGTCGCAAACCCACGGCTATCATGGTGTTTTAATCGTGAGCGGATATAGTCCGACTATATTGATTGATCGTGGTGAAGACCTGGGTTCGTACCTGGATAAGGATTTAAATGAAATTGTGAAGTTAGCTACCCGTGATACTCCGGCAAATGATCTAAAGATTGTCACCAATGCTACGCGTAAATCGCATATCGACTACATCATTCAATATAAAGAAAGTGATTTTGAGTTTCTGAACAGGCTATCGGGCGAATACCACGAATGGTTTTTTTACGATGGAAAGCAGCTGCATTTCGGTAAGCCTGATGAGCAAAAGGAAGTAGCCTTGTTTTACGGCAGGGATGTACAGAATCTGCAGTATGCGATGGAGGTTGCGCCGATTAAAAATAAGCGTTTTGCCTACAATCCAAAAGCCGATGAGGTGTTACAAAGTGAGAGTAGCGGCAAAACTGACGGGCACCCTGATTTGGCACATGCGGTAAAAGCATCGAATAGCATGTACAGTAAAATCTATAATCAGCCGACAATGATCCGTGTTGATAATAGCGAGGATATAAAAAGCCATGTGGAGAACGAGGAAAAGGCTAATATTTCTGGACTTTTAAAAATCACAGCAAAGGGAGACAATGCGGAGTTGAGTATAGGTAGTATTGCGGAAATTACGATGAGTGTAAGGAAAGAGCTGGCTTTTGTTACGGAAAGTTTGGGTAAATTTCTGATAACGGGTATCCATCATCATGTAGATGGAATAGGTAAATATTACAACACTTTTGAAGGTCTGGTATCGGGCACGGAGCGGATTACGGTAAAAAATTACCGGAAGCCCTATGCAGATATGCAGATTGCGGGGGTAGTGGAGAATCACGATCCGGAGGGACTTGGCCGAATCAAGGTGAAGCTGAAATGGGAATGTTTAACGAACGATACTACGGAGTGGCTGAGGGTTGTTAGTCCGAACGCCGGAACAGGCGAGCGTGGATCTAACCGTGGATTTTTTGCCATTCCTGAAATCGGTGACCAGGTGATGGTGGCTTTTGAGGAAGGGAATATTGCCCGCCCTATAGTGATAGGTAGTATTTATAACCGCAGTAATGTGGACAGTGCGCCGCAGATACAAAATCATTTAAAAAGCCTGACTACCCGGAGCGGACATTTGATTGAGTTTGACGATAATGCCAATACACAAGGAATTAAAATTACCGATATCCATAACAATGTGATTCACATTGATACGAAAGGCAATAACATTACGATCACTGCGCTTGAGAATATGAGTTTGAACTGTAAGAATATGCAGATCAACGTTCAGGAGAATATGGATATACAGGTGGGGCAAAACCAGTCGACAAATGCGGGTAAAGATATTGCCACGACTGCCGGAAATAACTATTCGCTGAGTGCGGTTGGTGATGTTTCGGAAACATCAAACAACCGGACGGAGCTGGTAACCAAGGATTTTAACAGGATATCGGACACTTCGAATGAGATTGCGTCGGAAATCAGCCTGTTTAGTGCCAAAGAAAATATGACCATGCAAAGTGGAAAGATCGTTGAACTGAACAGTGCGGAAAAATCTAACTTATTCTAAAATGGCGATCATCAGACAGGCAAAAAATATTACGGTAGCAGTTACTCAGCACTATGAGTTGCGTGTTGGAGTCAAGCTGGAGAAAATCAGTCAGGTAATGAACGTAGAGGCCACATCGGGGAACCTCGCCTTGGCGAGCAACAAAAAAATAGTATCCAGCGGGAATAAATCATGATTTTTAAGCAAAACAGGTATGCCTTGCTAGTGCTGGTATTGCTGGCAATTACAAGTTGTAAAGGACAAAAAATGGAAGAAAAATTTGAGTGGACCGGTACTGTTTCGGCACCAGAAGAATATCCTATGGAGGTTTATAAAGGTGCGATCATTGCACAGGATTTTACTTATGGTTTCGATGCGATATGGGGTACACAGAATACGGGGTGGGGAAATGACGGAGGTATTATGTCGGTAACCGAAAAACAAATGGAGGCACCAGACTCGCTGGCTTTTACCTGGTTATCACTTACGGAAAAGAAATTTTATACGGGCAAATGGAAGCTTGACAAGAGCCGCATTGCGACCTTATTTGCGCAGGGTTTTATTGATGACCGGACGAAGCAGAAGGAAACTTACAAACTGGTTAAAGTTGGTTTAGCGCCGAAAGGGAAGGTGGTTGTATGGTTGAGTGGTGCGGGTTTTCAGACAGAGGTTGGTGCATTTCAGGCCCATGATACCACCATTACTGCCGAACAGGCCTATGATAATGCCAAATACATGTTCAGGCCGGATTTTATTGCAAAAACGTTGGGGAATGATATGGTGATGAAACCGGAAATCAAAGCGAAAGTAGCACAATACGGAATGCCTGATATGGATGTTTATGAGCGCTATAGAAAGAAATATGAGTGGAAGGTAAATGTCTTAGTTCCTGAAGGGGAGAAAGTTTCTTTAGTTTATTATAACTTGTTGAATGGGGAAGAAGAGAATCTTTTTGGTGATGCGCTTAATGGCTATTCGAAACGTGCATTGCCAAAGTATATATCTGTAAACTGGATGGATAAGGCAGGCCAAAGGAACGGCCTGGAGATTAAGCCGGTTGATGAAAAGGAGATTAGCGGCGCTTTTGAGGCTTTGGGTGATGAGTCTCCGATAGATTTGGTGATCAGGTTGAATGAAACCGCAACGGATGCACAGCTTTTATTAAAGAATGCTACACGGGAGGTAAAATTAAACAGTAATAAGGTTAGGATCAATAAAAATCTGGATTGATATGACTAGTGTTCAACTTGGTGCCTACACCCCTAAAAACAATACTGTTGAGTATCTGGATATTAATCTGGGGATATTTTTTGATGGTACGAAAAACAGTAAAACAAATACTGAAGAGCGCCAGAAAAACAGTGCTGCGTTTAATAAATACGGAAAGGATGATGATGAAAGCAGTTACTGGAACGACTGGTCGAACGTAGCTCGTTTGTGGGATCAGTACGATAAGAGCAAAAGTCTTTATATTGAGGGTATTGGTACAGAAGACCGAAAGGAAGACAGTACCATTGGCTATGCTTTTGGTTCGGGTGATACCGGTATCAGGGGTAAGGTACGTATTGGGTGCGAAAAAATTGTGAATGAAAAGATTGTGAAGATTCTGAAAGCGAATGCAACCAAGAAACTCCGCAGTATTACTTTGGACGTTTTTGGTTTTAGCAGGGGTGCAGCTGCAGCCCGCAATTTTGTGTACGAAATAGGGAAATCTGAATACAGGGCCAGTATTGTTGTTGAACCGAGATCTGGGACGATATCGAAGTTCGATTCGGATGGAAAACCAACGGGTCTGGATGTTTTACCCGCTTGCGGTCATCTGGGATTGACGCTGAGCCAGGCGGGATATAAAATTACTGCTAACCAGATCAAAGTGCGGTTTCTGGGGGTTTTTGATACGGTATCATCTTATTCAAAATATATCAGTCCGACTCCAAATTTCAACGATGTTGAGGAACTGCATTTAAATGCGATTGGAAGGGCTCAGGCTGTTGTACATTTTATCGCTGAAGATGAGCACAGGCAGAATTTCTCTCTTACGCGGGTAAACACAGGTAAGGAGAAATCGTTTCCCGGTGTGCACAGCGATGTTGGCGGAAGTTACGATACTGGTAAGGAAGTAAAGGAAGAGCTGGAAACTTCCTGGACCAGTAAGTTTAATCTTGATCCCTTTAAGAAAAACTTAATAGACCAGGCCTGGTATAAAGAGAGTGAACTGGAAATTACCGGAGGTTTTGCGTATTGGGCACTAAAAGGCACCCGTTTTATCAAAAAAGAATATAGTTATATCCCGCTACATTTTATGGGGGAGTATGGGAAAAATAACAGCGCCCCAATTAACCTGCAGGCACTAACAGACAGTAAATATATTATTTCTGATGATCCGTTGCTGGTTAGGGTTAAGGGCTATTTAAAAGACTATGTGATGGGGAATGGAGCGCCTTATCGTTTTAAATCTTTGGCTCAGCTGGATCAAAAATATGCCGGTGCCAGGATACCGGAAAAAAACCTGGCCGAATATCAACAGGAGCGGAAGAAGCAGGAAGACTTACGTGTGCTGAGAAATAAATATTTGCACTGGTCGGCCAGGCGCGAGGGGATAGGCATGGACCCAAATTCGGACGGCAAACGTGTGATTTACTAAATTGAGGAGATGGATAAGACGATTGATCAATTGAATACTTCAGCTAAACTACAGGTTTCATTAATTGATGGGAACGCGATAAATTTCTCACCGAAGCCCCGTTCCCGAAAGCGTTATGGGGTTACGGTCAGGTATTATGAATCAGGTAGTGAGGCGGTATCTAAGCGGATTGATTATCAGATTGAGTTGAGTGTAGAACAGTTTAAGAACGAGCACAAAACCTGGCAATTGTGTTTTGATAAAGTGGAATTATACATTGACAGGCATGAGCCTGACCTGGTAAGTGAGCAGCTGGCCAGCCTTGCAATGGGGGCTATTTTTCCGGTGAAGGTTGATGTGAATAGAGAGAATGAGATTTTCAGGGGGATTGTAAACCATCCGGATATTTTAAGCCGGTGGATGAAGACTAAAGAAAGAATCAGCGATAAATTTGAGGGTGACATTACGGAATTGTATTTGAAAAAGATGGATCAAAAGCTGGCTGACCGCGTGGAGCTGGAATATGCGCTTCGGTTAGACATGTTCTGGAGTGTGTTTTTTCATCCACAATATTTTAAATACGGATCGGGCCTTGATCAAGAGATGAGATTTAGTTTTCCTGCTGTTGCTTACCGGAATCTGGTGTTTGAAGGCCGGCAATGGATCGATCCAGTATATACCGATTATGGAACCTACCATGTGGGTTTCCGTTCGACGGAAATGCTGACTGAGGATTTACGTTTTCAACTGCGCGCGAAGATGGCTAATGAAATGCGTTTAGAGGCCCAGTGGGATTTAGACCAGGCCGGCGGTTTGCTTAAGCATGCCACGGTAAACTGGAACCTGCTTAATGGCAGGGAAAGCGAGAAGCGGATTGTCTTCTCTGCTTATGAGATGGAAACCAGGCAAGAACCCGTGAATGGACAGCTTTTGCAGGAGAAAGACGAGGAGATGTTGGGGGAGGTAAAGAAAAAAGGTTTTTGGGCAAGATTAATGAGTTGACAATTAAGCTAGAAAAGGTATGTCGCAGAAAGAAATAGTTGTTCAGGGAGCCACCTGCCAGTGTAAATATGGTACGGCTCCTGACAAATTGAAGGTGCTGACCCAGGAGAAGCACTATGTAAACGATATGGATGGCGGGCAGAAACTAATTGCCTCGCACGTTGATATCGGGATGACCTTTGAGAAAAATACTTTTGGGCAGTGTAAGCTGCAGCCAAATGGGGGCGGTTATAATCCTTGTGTTCCGGCGCTCACAGAATGGAAGGAGCAGTATAAAGATATGGTGCTGATTAACAGCGGGCAGGTTTTGGTTGAAGATAGCAAAGGGGTATGTTCGATCAGCGGATCGCCATGCATTTTGATCACGAAAACAGGACAAAAGGGGCAGCCCTCACAACAAAATGTAGATAATGCGGATGAGGATCAGCAGTCGCAGATCAATCCTTTGGTTAACATGAAGGAGCTGAATAAACAATCGTTTTACGAATTTTTAAATGCCGAATAAGTAACATGGCAAGAGGAATAAAAAAGTGTTATTGGAAAACGACAAACGGAACGATCTACACTGTAGCTGAGGGTGGGGAATATCAGTTGAATGCCGATGAGCTTAATGAATTTTATGTTGATGAAAGCTGTATCGATGATAGTAGTAAAAATAAAAAAGCTACTGTTGATGGTGCAAGATGGGCATTTATATACAATGGTTTTTTTCCTGCGGTGCAGAAAAGTAATGATAACTCACTTTGGGGTAATCTGACAGGGGGTACTGCGCCTGTGAATAAGTGGGGGTTGGGTACGAAATACAAAACCGGCAGCAGCATCAGGTTTGCACCGGCCGGAGATCATTTTTATTTCGGTTTTAAGCAAAGAGTCGAAGTCTTCAGTTTTGAGCCTGGCTCAGGTTTTTATTTCTACATTGTACCTGTTACCAAATCCAATATTTTATATGCTTATTTTACTGAAAGTGAACGGATACGACGATATGGAGAGACCATACCTTACCAGATTGCCTTTCACGGTTATAATTTAGAGAAGGGTAAAGACTATAGCGTAAAGATGTATCTTTTAGAGAAGCCGACAGGGGCTGGTTTACATGAAACGAAAGATTTTGAAGCGCATAATGTATGGGAAAAAATCAAAGTTTTTGATATTCCCCGAACTGGCGGGGGTGATGACTTTAATGTGCGGATGAGCGGGAGTTTTCCAATTGACATTGCCTGGAAAAAGGGGGAGAACCGGGAGAAAGAATTTAGTCTTGTTGTAGAAGTTTACCGGAAAGATAAAAACGGTCAAACACTTATTAAGACGAAGAACTTTGCGGCGGAGCCTACTATGGATCTGGTGCAGTATGATCCTACATTACTTCAGTTGAGGGATCTTGATAACAAGCCATCGGAATCGAGCAGGTTTATCGTTTCTTCCGAGTTAATGGATCAATATTTAAAGCGCATGGAGGCCCAAAAAGCTAATCAGCTTCAGTTTATCGGTGATATCAGGTACACCCATAAAGAATTTGATCCTTGCGGGTATTCGACGATTACGGTAAAGAGTGACGATACCGAATTGATTATATTTGATGAGGACGCCGCAGATAAGGTTATTGACCGGACTTCACAAACCTTCGATATTATTGCGGGGGATGCCAGGAAAGAAATTAGTATTAAAGTTGGTAAGCTTACTACAAAAGGAGTGTTATGTAATGGTTTACTGTTGGAGGCCGGACAAAAACACGCGGATCAAAAGAATCTATTTCAAGTGGATAAAGTTCAACCCGCATTGAGGTTAAACGGTGGGGTGTACATTACACAACCTGATATTAGTCAGAAAGATGATCAGGATGTTCAGCCGGATACTGCAAAGGGTTTATCCAATGATGTGAGTGAAACCCAGGATTGGCAGCTAAACCGCGATTATAAATTTACCGGGGATGATGAAGCGATTTTGATGTTGCGGTATGTTTATAATAAAACAGTACTGGAAAACCTGCAGAGTAAGGTTTCAACTCAAAATAACAGTGCTATAAATTCACTTTGGGTATTCAATTACTTTATTTTGAACGAACAGGTCTCACAAAGTTATTTTCTTCCTGTGAGTACCTGTCGTTATCCTAACCAACTGGTTAAGGTGAGGTTGTTCCCAGATGTTGAATGGGAAATTGCTTTTATGGTTACAGTTGGAAGAGGTTATAGTGGCAAGATCAGATATGAAAGGGAACGGATGGAGGGGCATCACCGGGGATACGACTTTAAATACCTGAAAGATGATTTGCACGTGGAAGCGACTCAAACTTCAAATCTGGGGTGGTCATTGAAGGGGAAATGTGTAGAAAATGGCAATGAACACACCCTGGGGCTTGAAAACGTAAAAAAAACTATCGATACTGCTGTATATGCATTTGATATGGTGCATGAAGGATTGCAGGTATTAAATCCACAGGGAGGTGTTGGACAGAGCGCTGCGGTGAGCAAAAGGGTGATTGAAATTGATTTTGCTATAGATCCGCCGAATCTTGGTTTTGCTTTAGGCTGGAAATTTGGTGCAGCCAGTACCAAAAGTATTGTACCAATCTATACTGGCGGATTGAGGGCAGACCCGCTAATCGGGTTAACTATTTCGGTTGACCTTGTACCGTTGATCGGAAAGATCCCATATGTAGGTGCCATTGTGCGTGCAATTATCAGTGTTATTGAGTATTTGTCGGATTCGGACATTTACATCACATTCGAAGTTGCGCAAGCTGTGAAGGTAAATTTAAGTTTATCTTATAATAAAATTGACGGTTTCAGGAATAAGGGACAGCAAAAGGTTGAGTATGAAGTAGCGATCACTATAAAGGCAGGCTGTAAGAGTAACGATGTGATTATGATTCCGACTGTAACCAGGGGAGGGGTTACAGAAACTACTGAAATGGAAAAATGGAAAGTAGAGGGAGCTGCCAGCACCACCTTTACTTTTACTGAGGAAGTAGGGTATAACCTGAATACTGGTAAACAATACAAAGAATCGTCAGTGGTGTGGAATCCAGCAAGCATTACCATAACCTGTTATGAACTTTTGCTATCAAAAGTTACCTATAACCCAAGTTATTCGAACAAGATGAAACTATTTGACGATAAAACGCTTTATAAATCTGGTAAAATCGAATTAAATGAAAAATAGTATATTAATCACTTTTATTGCATTGTTTTGCCTGTCGGGCTGCGATGCTCAAATCAAAAAAAATCCAAAATACCTGGGTTCGAAATTTGGAAACTTTAATTTGGATGCTGTAACGTTTGCTGAGAATTTAGACACATTATTTTCAAAGTCGACAGGCTCTTTTAAACGGAGTGAGAAAGGCAACTCGTCAGCTGGTGGTATTGTCGGTTACCAATATTTTTTAAACAGTAAAAACAATCAGGGTTTAAAAGTTTATTTCATTGATGAGCAGTTTAACGATGTTAAGAGCCAGTTTATTTCGGATCAGACCGGGAAATTTGCTGCGCTAAAGCTGAGCCTGGTTAGTGCGAAACCTATAGATATTTTATCGAAGATTAACCAGAAATATGGAAAATATGAAGTAAAACTTAAGATCAAAAATGCGCTTCATAATTACCAGTGGGATACACCGAAAAAATACATTTCTCTAGCCTATTCAGATAAGATGGAAGGTGAGGGCTATCTCTATTATCTGTTGATTACTGAAAAGAAAAGGGCTGATAGTAAGTTTGATATATCCCGTTTTTCGAATCCTATCCAGTTGTGTTTAGATAAATCCTGTAAAGAGTAAATTATGTATCATAGTTATCAGCATCCTTTATACGAAATTGAAGTCAGGTCGAGAAATTGCCGTGTGGAACTCACTGTTAATGATATGCCCTGCTTTAAGAGTGATGAGCAGGGAGGGGTGGCGGTGGACTGGCCTGTAAATCCAAATATTCTTTCGTCAGGAAGGCAATCATTCACAATTACAAGCAAACCCTACGAAGGCGATGATTACATTCATAAGAGTGCCAGTTTATCACTGAAGGTTTATGTTCGTGATGCATTTGTAAATGATAAGCCCAGAACATTGGTGATAGAAATGCCGGAGGTTGCTTTTTCCATTAAATCTCCGAGTCAGACTTACGTTTATGCCGGTAATTTCGATGCTTCAGTTCCTTATCATCAATTGGGTTGGCAATCGTCGGTGCTGTTGATAGAAGAAGACAAAGAGCGAATAATAAAGGAGGTTGGATTAATATATGATGAGCTGCTGGACATATTTAGAAACAGGGACTTAAGCAGTTACCTTCTGTTATGCCATGAACGACAGGAAGAAGTATTTAATTCATTCTACTTTAAGGGGCCATTGGATGAGAAAAGGCAGAACCGCCTTATTCCAACTTTACCCGGCCTATTGATGAAGACACCCTATCAGGATTATCACTTATCTTTCCACGGATCAGGAAAGGTAGTAGGATTATCCTTGCCATCGAAGCCATGCGGCTTTTTATTCTATTCTTCGGAAGATCAAAAAAATGCGGTTTTGGAGATGGCTCTTTTTCACAGAAAAAGTCCGGGAGCAAAGCTCACATTAATCAGGTAATCATCGAGGAATGAGAATTAAAAATATTTTACAGGTCGTATTTTATTATTCTTTAGCATTCCGGGGATACATAATCATTTCCCTTATATCTTCTTTTTTTCTAAAGTCATCGAGTGCGTATGCAATTGCCTCTACAAATGACGGTTTTCAGTTGACGATATTTCAAATTGAATACTATTTTCTGGTCGCTGTTTTGTTCGCCTTCAGGCCATCCCGTTTTCGAGGCGTGATTATGAGGAGTTATTTGGCAGAGCAATCGAAAGAATTCGATAAAACAACATTTTTCCGGATCGTATACATTGGCGTCTTGCTTGCTGTTTTCGGTATTCCATACTTGCTGTTCAAAAATGCTATTCATGATATACTGGCTGACGTTATGAATACAAACCAGTATATTTTAGATCATACTTATTTATTGCTCATATCACTTTTTTTCCTGCTACTTAATTTTTTAGATCTTTATTACAGTATGAGTGAAGCAGCGGCAAATGCTAAGAACAATTTGTTCAAGGGTTTATATACTATGGCATTGATTATTCCGATTGGTTTAATTATTTATTTGATCTCTATGGCTCTTGGTTTGAAACCTGATGTGTTGGTGGTTCTTTGTCTGTCATTTAATCTTGCTTTTTTTTACCTTAGTTTACAAGTTGTCTGGGGGGGCAGAAAGGCTACATATCAAGTTAAAAATCATTTATCTGTTCACTAATATGGAGATCACATATGGTATACTTCTTTACGCGAAATACCCTGTAATAAAGCAATTTTGGAAAGAACAGACAGAGGATACCTGGAGGACGAAATTGAAATCAAAACATCGCCGAGATTTCTTTCGCAAGGCAATAAGGCAAGCCTTAAAGTCTTTGACGCACCTGGTAGCATGGGCTGTATGGTTGTGTTTGTGCTGGTGATTTCAGCTCTATTTTATTTATCGCGGCAAAGTTACCAAGGTTTATATTGGGGGCTATGATAAATCGGTAGAAGAGATTGTTCACTATGTTGCACTATTCAGGCGGTAGCTATCTTTATTATTGTTAAAATCGTGATCGTATGACAGGTATGGATAAAAAATACACACCCTGTAGCGAAATGCTACACTGTTTCTAATCAGCTGTTTAGTATTCACGTTTGTGGAATACTTTTTTTGAATTAAATTAATCCTTCTCCAGGCTACCAGAAACATAATGTGAGAAGCATTTGATGGCGGTTTTTCGATTATTAAACTAATCATTGGCTTTACTAGGCGCTCATAATGAGTGTGATATGTCGGTGTTTGGCCTGATCTTTGGACGTGTTTTGATGCCGGCGGATGCTGTGCTAAATCAATTTTTATTTTAACCTTTAAATTTTAAAACTATGGCTTTCAAAGCTAGATTAAATTTTTCAGGCAAGGAGTACGATGTGCTTCAT
>NZ_JCASSK010000011.1:0-6275 GCF_059693705.1 Pedobacter sp. A2324
GATGTAAATCCCGTTGAACATATACTGACTGTACTGCGCATCCTGCTGAGCAGATGCCGGCCTTAACATCAGTAAAAGTGAACTCAATACGAATAACAATAACTTCTTCATCACCTGATTAATTTTTGAATGCCCTGATTAAGGTTACGTAACCACTAAAAACCTTCCATTCAAAGCTTCCTGCTTTTCTCACCTTCACCAGGTAATAGTAGGTGCCTTCATTTAGTCCTTCGCCTGACCAATTATTGCGATAGTTCTTAGCATGATAAACCTGATTACCCCAACGGTTCACGATCGTTATCTCATTCTCTGCGAATTCCGTTAACCCCCTGATCTCAAAAGCATCGTTCCTTCCATCGCCATTTGGTGTAAACAGATTTGGAATCAGTAAGTCATCTCCTTTAATCGTTGCGCCATCTGCCAAGACATAGTTATTCCCCATAGAAGGATCAGGCTGATCACCTTTAACAGTTGCAGAATTACTCAAAGGTCCCGCAGCGAGGGTCTTTGATTTGAACGTGATGGTTACAGTTTGATTCAGATCGAGACTGCCTACCATCCAAACCAGATCTCTTGTTACGGATGAATAACTGGTTGTACCTGTACTTACGGTAATATCCTTGGGCGCATCTATAATTGTCGGCAACTTATCCGTAACTGTTACGCCTGTCGCCCTGTTAGCACCTCTATTTGTGACTGTTATTTTATAAGTTACATCGGAACCAGTCATAATGTCTCCCGTAGTCATGAGTTCTTTCGTGATTACTAGGTCTGCAGATTGATCAACATCTATAATTGCTTCGGGTTGAACGACCACACCAGTCGGACTTACCATTGAAACCACGTTCTTAAGTATATTAAAGCTATTCACATCTGGTGCTACTTTTGCATCGAAGTATAAAACAGTACTGGAGTTCGCCTGCATGTTAATGGTCCATTTCAAAGTATTGTTGCTAACCGTTCCGTAGCCTGAAACTGAACCTGCGATATAAGTTAGCCCTGCCGGCAGTTCATCAGTTATGATAACGCCATTTAATGGAGATCCTCCTGTATTACGAACGGTGAGTGAGTAAGTCAGGATTTCGTTGGCCTGTGCCTTTCCATCATTATTTCCCTTGGTATCAGCAACAGATTTACTTCCTTCCAGCTTTCCTTCAGTTGGAATGGAAACAGCAGGTTTTAGTACCGCAATCGCATTTCCCGGATCGGTTACGGTAGCGATATTTTCAATTGCCAGATTTCCCGAAGAAAGAACTGCATTTACCTGAACTTTGAAACTAACTGCCAGCTGTCCGTTGGCAGGAATGGTCAGGTTATTCCAATTTAAAACATTTCCCACCAATGTTGCGCCATCACCTGCACTTCCGGTTAAGTAAGTGGTGTTTGTAGGTATTGGGTCACTTATCTTCACTCCTGATCTTATGGTGCTACCATTGTTTTTAACTAAAATCGTGTAGGTCAATGTTTCACCAGCCTCGGCTATTCCGTTATTATTAGGGTCTGTTACGGTTTTAGAACTGATTAATTTCGAGATTTCGATAATTGTCGGATAATCATTATTCTCAGTTGTGCCTGAAACATCTGTCACTGTTGTTCCTGAAGGTGCTGTAGCTATAATTTTAGCGGTATTTCTTACCGTTCCAGTATTCTTTTCTGTTTGAGTAATGATGTAATCGGCTGTTGCTGTTGCTATCTCTCCCGGGGCAATAGTTGCCGGGGTGAATGAAACTGGTGACGATAGCTTAGCATCTGAGAATTGGAAATGATTAAGTGTTACATTACCTGTATTTTTAATGCTAAAAGTATAAGCAATGGTATTTCCATCGGCACTTAATACTCCTGTTTTCACAAGAGTAATTGCCGGCGCTTCCGGTATAAGGTATACCGTTGGATCGTTCGGTGCAAGCGTTGCCGGATTATCTGACAATCTCGACAATCTATTCGCTCCAGTTCCAAACGAAGCATTTAGAGTTGCCTGGTTTACAAATTTTCCATAATCAATTTCAGGCTGAATAAGTGTATGTCGAGCGCTCACAATGGCGGTTTCTGCCGGATCAAGTTTGGCGATTAATGCAGGTCTGATACTTCCTGCATCCGCGCCAGGATCGGTTACCACAATATCTGTTAATGTGATGTTTCCGGTATTGGTTACAAGAATACTGTATTCAATCACCTTCACTACACCCGCACTATTGGCTATCATTTTGGTAAACCTGACTGAAGGATCGGGAACGATTTTCGTGATCGTGGCATCATTTAAGTCTGCTGTAGAAGGATCATCAGAAACTTTCGAAGTTGTATTGCCCTTGGAATCTTTTACTGATGCTTTCGCCTGATTGATGAACCCACCGGAGTTGACATCACTCTGGGTAACGGTATGTTTCGCGATGATGCTGGCGCTTTCACCAGGTGCAATAGCTGCTATGTTTGCCGGAATCAAACTTCCTGCATCTGCCTTATCATCAGAAATTTGAATATCGGCTAACGTTACATTCCCCGTATTTGTCAAAATCAACCGGTAGTTGATCACATCACCCGCTTTGTTTACCGTGTTAGTGGCAATTTTTGTAAAAGTATATGAAGGTGATAAAGATAAAGTTGCAACAGTAGGTATATCATTCGTTTCGGTAGTTCCCGAAACATCGGTTACATCCGCTCCCACTGGTGTTTTACCGTTTACACTGGCGGTGTTGGTATAACTTCCAGCATCTACATCGCCTTGTGTCAATGTGTGAGATGCAGTAAGTGTAATGCTTGCGCCCGGAGCTAAAGTAGAAACAGGAGAACCCGTAACCACGGCATTGATGTCCGTAACCACCAGATTGGTTAAAGTTACATTACCTGTGTTTTTGACTACAAGGTTGTAATTCAATACCTCGCCTGCTTTATTAGGAACAGTTCCGCTAACAGTTTTCACTAAAGTCACAGCACCAGCAGGCGTAATGGTAGCCACTGTTGGCGTATCATTAGTCTCTGTCGTTCCTGATACATCAGTTATGTCAGATCCAGCTGGTGTTTTACCTGTTACCGTTGCGGTATTGCTATAGGTACCTGCATCAACATCCCCTTGCGTTAATGTATGAACAGCGGTTAATGTTACGCTTGCGCCCGGAGCTAAAGTAGAAACCGGAGAACCTGTTACCACAGCATTGGCGTCCGTAATCACCAGATTGGTCAAGGTCACATTCCCGGTATTTTTAATAACAAGATTGTAACTCAATACCTCGCCTGCTTTATTAGGAACGGAACCGTTAACAGTTTTTACCAAGGTCACAAAACCGGCCGGCGTAATCGTTGACACTGTTGGCGTATTATTAGCCTCAGTCGTTCCTGAAACATCAGTCACATCAGCTCCTGCAGTCGTCTTACCTGTAACGGTTGCGGTATTAGTATATGTTCCGGCATCAACATCGTCTTGCGTCAAAGTATGAACGGCAGTAAGCGTTATACTTGCGCCCGGAGCCAAAGTAGAAACCGGCGATCCAGTAACAATTGCATTGGCATCGGTAACCACAAGATTGGTTAAAGTTACGTTACCCGTGTTTTTAATAACAAGGTTGTAATTTAATACACCGCCAACAGCCGTTGGTACTGATCCATTCACACTTTTCACCAAGGTCACAGCACCCGCCGGCGTAATAGTAGCCACGGTTGGTGTGTCATTAGTCTCAGTCGTTCCTGATACATCACTCACATCTGCTCCAGCTGGTGTTTTACCACTTACTATTGCCGTATTGCTGTATGTACCCGCATCTACATCGGCTTGAGTTAAAGTATGAACAGCCGTTAATGTTACACTTGCCCCCGGAGCTAAAGTCGAAACCAGTGATCCAGTAACAATTGCATTGGCATCGGTAACCACCAGATTAGTTAAGGTTACGTTACCGGTGTTTTTAATAGTTAAATTATAGTTCAGAACCCCACCAACTGCCGTTGGTACTGATCCATTGATTGTTTTAACCAAGGTCACAGCACCAGCCGGAGTAATGGTAGCTACTGTCGGCGTATCATTAGTCTCCGTCGTTCCTGATACATCAGTCACATCTGCTCCAGCTGGTGTTTGACCAGTTACTGTTGCCGTATTGCTGTATGTACCCGCATCAATATCGGCTTGAGTTAAAGTATAAACAGCAGTAAGTGTAATGCTTGCGCCTGGAGCTAAAGTAGAAACAGGAGAACCCGTAACAATTGCATTGGCATCGGTGACTACCAAATTGCTTAAGGTGACGTTACCGGTGTTTTTAATAGTTAAATTATAGTTCAGAACCTCACCAACTGCCGTTGGTACTGATCCATTGATTGTTTTAACCAAGGTCACAGCACCAGCCGGAGTAATGGTAGCTACTGTCGGCGTATCATTAGTCTCCGTCGTTCCTGAAACATCAGTCACGTCCAATCCAGCTGGTGTTTTACCAGTTACAGTTGCAGTGTTGTTGTAAGTTCCTTCATCAACATCGCTTTGAGTTAATGTATGGGAAGCAGTCAAAGTAATACTTGCGCCCGGAGCTAAAGTCGAAACCGGAGAACCTGTCACGATTGCGTTTGCATCAGCAACCACCAGATTGGTCAAGGTTACATTACCGGTATTTTTAACAACAAGGTAGTAATTCAATACCTCACCTGCCTTATTCCGAACAGTTCCGTTAACCGTTTTGACCAAGGTCACAGAACCGGCCGGCGGAATGGTTGCTACTGTTGGCGTATCGTTCGTCTCCGTCGTTCCTGAAACATCAGTCACGTCTGCTCCAGTTGATGTCTTACCTGTAACGCTTGCGGTATTGGTATAACTTCCAGCATCTACATCGGCTTGAGTTAAAGTATAAACAGCAGTAAGTGTAATGCTTGCGCCTGGAGCTAAAGTAGAAACAGGAGAACCCGTAACAATTGCATTGGCATCGGTGACTACCAAATTGCTTAAGGTGACGTTACCGGTGTTTTTAATAGTTAAATTATAGTTCAGAACCTCACCAACTGCCGTTGGTACTGATCCATTGATTGTTTTAACCAAGGTCACAGCACCAGCCGGAGTAATGGTAGCTACTGTCGGCGTATCATTAGTCTCCGTCGTTCCTGAAACATCAGTCACGTCCAATCCAGCTGGTGTTTTACCAGTTACAGTTGCAGTGTTGTTGTAAGTTCCTTCATCAACATCGCCTTGAGTTAAAGTATGAGCAGCAGTCAGAGTCACACTTGCGCCCGGAGCCAAAGTAGAAACCGGAGAACCTGTCACGACCGCGTTTGCATCAGTAACCATAAGATTGGTTAAGGTTAGATTACCGGTATTTTTAACAACAAGGTTGTAATTCAATACCTCGCCTGCTTTATTCGGAACAGTTCCGTTAACCGTTTTGACCAAGGTCACCGCACCAGCAGGCGTAATCATTGCCACGGTTGGCGTATCATTAGTCTCAGTCGTTCCTGAAACATCAATCACGTCCAATCCAGCCGGTGTTGTACCTCCAACGCTTGCCGTATTGCTATAGGTACCGGCATCAATATCGGCTTGAGTTAAAGTATGTGAAGCAGTTAAAGTAACACTTGCCCCCGGAGCTAAAGTCGAAACCGATGATCCAGTAACAATTGCGTTTGCATCAGTAACCATAAGATTGGTTAAAGTTACATTACCGGTATTTTTAACAACAAGGTTGTAATTCAATACCTCGCCTGCTTTATTCGGAACAGTTCCGTTAACCGTTTTGACCAAGGTCACCGCACCAGCAGGAGTAATCGTTGCCACGGTTGGCGTATCATTAGTCTCAGTCGTTCCTGAAACATCAGTCACATCCAATCCAGCTGGTGTTTGACCCGTTACCGTTGCCATATTGCTATAGGTACCTGCATCCACATCGCTTTGAGTTAAAGTATGTGAAGCAGTCAAAGTAACACTTGCCCCCGGAGCTAAAGTCGAAACCGGTGATCCAGTAACAATTGCATTGGCATCGGTAACCATCAGATTAGTTAAGGTTACATTACCTGTATTTTTAATAACCAGGTTGTAATTCAATACCTCGCCAGCTTTATTAGGAACAGTACCGCTAACAGATTTAACCAAGGTCACAGCACCCATTGGCGTAATCGTAGCCACTGTCGGTGTATCATTAGTCTCCGTCGTTCCTGAAACATCAGTCACATCTGCTCCAGTTGGTGTCTTACCTGTAACGGTTGCGGTATTGGTATAACTTCCAGCATCTACATCGGCTTGAGTTAAAGTATGGGATGCGGTAAGGGTAATGCTTGCGCCCGGAGCCAAAGTAGAAACCGGCGATCCAGTAACA
>NZ_JCASSK010000012.1:0-3250 GCF_059693705.1 Pedobacter sp. A2324
AGCTTAAATGACATATTATTGAAAGAAGTTAAGTTTTGAAGAACAAACAACAGTCTGTTTGCTTTGAAAGCTTCGGGTGATTAGTACTACTCGACTATGGTGTCGCCACCTTTACATCTGTAGCCTATCAACGTAGTAGTCTCCTACGGCCCTATATGGAATTCTCATCTCGTGGCTAGTTTCGCACTTAGATGCTTTCAGCGCTTATCTATTCCCAGCGTAGCTACTCTGCAATGCCCCTGGCGGAACAACAGATTCACTAGAGGCTAGTCCAACCCGGTCCTCTCGTACTAAGGTCAGCCCCACTCAAAATTCCTACGCCCACAACAGATAGGGACCGAACTGTCTCGCGACGTTCTGAACCCAGCTCGCGTGCCACTTTAATCGGCGAACAGCCGAACCCTTGGGACCTTCTCCAGCCCCAGGATGTGACGAGCCGACATCGAGGTGCCAAACCTCCCCGTCGATATGAGCTCTTGGGGGAGATCAGCCTGTTATCCCCAGCGTACCTTTTATCCTTTGAGCGATGGCCCTTCCATGCAGAACCACCGGATCACTATATCCGTCTTTCGACCCTGATCGACCTGTATGTCTCACAGTCAAGCAAGCTTATGCTATTGCACTCCTCATACGGTTACCAAGCGTATTGAGCTTACCTTTGAAAGCCTCCGTTACCTTTTTGGAGGCGACCACCCCAGTCAAACTACCCATCAAACAATGTCTCCCCCTAAAGGGATTAGACACCGAATACAGAAAGGGTGGTATTTCAACGTTGGCTCCACGACGCCTAGCGACGCCGCTTCAAAGCCTCCCACCTATCCTACACATCCTGTATCCAATGTCAATGTTAAATTGTAGTGAAGGTGCATGGGGTCTTTCCGTCCCGTTGCGGGTACCCGGCGTCTTCACCGGGACCACAATTTCACCGAGCTCATGGCTGAGACAGCGCCCAGATCGTTACACCATTCGTGCAGGTCGGAACTTACCCGACAAGGAATTTCGCTACCTTAGGACCGTTATAGTTACGGCCGCCGTTTACTGGGGCTTCGATTCAATGCTTCTCCTTGCGGATGACATCCCCTCTTAACCTTCCAGCACCGGGCAGGTGTCAGGCCTTATACTTCATCTTTCGATTTTGCAAAGCCATGTGTTTTTGTTAAACAGTCGCCTGGGCCTTTTCACTGCGGCTGACATTGCTGCCAGCGCCCCTTCTCCCGAAGTTACAGGGCCATTTTGCCGAGTTCCTTAGCCATGATTCACTCGAGCACCTTAGAATCCTCTTCCCGGATACCTGTGTCGGTTTGCGGTACGGGTTTTTATAACCTGGAGCTTAGCGGTTTTTCTTGGAAGTCTGATTACCTGCGCTATCCACTCAGCCGAAGCCTCGCGGTACTATCAGCGTTCAGCAGGTCTGGCGGATTTGCCTACCAGTCCTATACCTACAGCCTTTAACGATCTATTCCGTCAGATCGCGGCAGTGTCACTACTCCGTCCCCACATCGCAGTTATAAAAAGTACGGTAATATTAAACCGTTGTCCATCGAATTTCCCCTTCGGGTTCTCCTTAGGTCCCGACTAACCCTGATCCGATTAGCGTTGATCAGGAAACCTTATCCTTTCGGTGGGCGGGTTTCTCGCCCGCCTTATCGTTACTTATGCCTACATTTGCTTTTCTATACGCTCCAGCACCCATTACCAGATACCTTCGCTGCATATAGAATGCTCCCCTACCGATATATTTCAATCCCATAGCTTCGGTGTACAGTTTAATGCCCGTTTATTATCCATGCCCGATCGCTCGACTAGTGAGCTGTTACGCACTCTTTAAATGAATGGCTGCTTCCAAGCCAACATCCTAGCTGTCTGTGCAATCGGACCTCGTTAGTTCAACTTAACTGTAACTTGGGGACCTTAGCTGATGGTCTGGGTTCTTTCCCTCTCGGCGCGTGACCTTAGCACCCCGCGCCTCACTGCAGATCATATCTGATAGCATTCGGAGTTTGTCTGGATTTGGTAGGATTTGACTCCCCCGCACCCAATCAGTAGCTCTACCTCTATCAGACTTAATATCCACGCTGTTCCTAAAAACATTTCGGGGAGTACGAGCTATTTCCCAGTTTGATTAGCCTTTCACCCCTACCCACAGATCATCCGGAAACTTTTCAACGTTTATCGGTTCGGTCCTCCAGTACGTGTTACCGCACCTTCAACCTGTCCATGGGTAGATCACAAGGTTTCGCGTCTACCCCCTCTGACTATACGCCCTATTCAGACTCGCTTTCGCTTCGGATCCGTGCCTTAAACACTTAACCTTGCCAGAGAGGAGTAACTCGTAGGCTCATTATGCAAAAGGCACGCCGTCACATAACTTGTATGCTCCGACCGCTTGTAAGTACACGGTTTCAGGTTCTATTTCACTCCCCTGTTCGGGGTTCTTTTCACCTTTCCCTCACGGTACTGGTTCACTATCGGTCTCTCAGGAGTATTTAGCCTTACCGGATGGTGCCGGCAGATTCCCACAAGGCGTCTCCGACCTCGCGGTACTCAGGATACTACTAGGCTAACATTCTATACGTGTACAGGGCTATCACCTTGTATCGCCGGGCTTCCCATCCCGTTCCACTTCTGTTTGTTAATGCCACATCGTAGTCCTACAACCCCCAGTATGCCGTAACATAATGGGTTTGGGCTCTTTCCCTTTCGCTCGCCACTACTCAGGAAATCATTGTTATTTTCTCTTCCTCTGCTTACTTAGATGTTTCAGTTCGGCAGGTTTGCTCATTATATGTGACTAGTCTTCAACTAGCCGGGTTGCCCCATTCGGAAATCTTCGGATCAATTCCTATTTGCAAATACCCGAAGCTTATCGCAGCTTATCACGTCCTTCATCGCCTCTGAGAGCCAAGGCATCCCCCGTGTACTCTTTATTACTTTCTTCTACTCATATGCCTTTTGCGCCATATGGTATGCTTTTTTTGCTCTTGTTATGATGTCTCATACCTTAGTTTGTATTGCTACGCCCCTCGGTGAGCACAAACACAACAGTCGCCTATTGTTGTTTGCTCTTCTTTTTTAACTTCTTCCAATATGTCAAAGAACTTTACTAAGAATCCACTAAGGGTATAAACTCACGGGTTTCATTGCCCGTTCATAAGCCTTAAGCTTCTTCTTGTTAGTAGTAAACCGCGGTCCCGAACCGTTTCTAGTGCCCCTTTGGCTGTTTCTTCTTAATCTTTATGTCAATGTATAC
>NZ_JCASSK010000012.1:3346-5486 GCF_059693705.1 Pedobacter sp. A2324
ATGTGGAGAATAACGGAGTCGAACCGTTGACCTCCTGCGTGCAAGGCAGGCGCTCTAGCCAGCTGAGCTAATCCCCCAGGATCATTGTTGTTGTAGTCCCGTCCAGATTTGAACTGGAGACCCCTACATTATCAGTGTAGTGCTCTAACCAGGCTGAGCTACGGGACTGTGGCTTTTGGTTCGGCGTATATTGCGGTTAGTATATTACCGCTACCGCTCCATTTGCTTTACCTAGCTTTCGTTCCGATGTCCCATTACTGATTGGACAACCGTCATTTCTTCTGGGTGTTTCTTTTGTTTCTCTTTTTTGAAATATCATGTTGCGAAGCGAGCAGGTGATCCTACTCCAGAAAGGAGGTATTCCAGCCGCACCTTCCGGTACGGCTACCTTGTTACGACTTAGCCCCAGTTATCGGTTTTACCCTAGGACGCTCCTTACGGTTACATACTTTAGGTACCCCCAACTTCCATGGCTTGACGGGCGGTGTGTACAAGGCCCGGGAACGTATTCACCGCGTCATTGCTGATACGCGATTACTAGCGAATCCAACTTCATGGGGTCGAGTTGCAGACCCCAATCCGAACTGTGAATGGCTTTGTGAGATTCGCATCATATTGCTATGTAGCTGCCCTCTGTACCATCCATTGTAGCACGTGTGTAGCCCCGGACGTAAGGGCCATGATGACTTGACGTCGTCCCCTCCTTCCTCTCTGTTTGCACAGGCAGTCTGTTTAGAGTCCCCATCATTACATGCTGGCAACTAAACATAGGGGTTGCGCTCGTTGCGGGACTTAACCCAACACCTCACGGCACGAGCTGACGACAGCCATGCAGCACCTAGTTTCGTGTGATTGCTCACTGATCTATCTCTAAATCATTCACTAACTTTCAAGCCCGGGTAAGGTTCCTCGCGTATCATCGAATTAAACCACATGCTCCTCCGCTTGTGCGGGCCCCCGTCAATTCCTTTGAGTTTCACCCTTGCGGGCGTACTCCCCAGGTGGAACACTTAACGCTTTCGCTTAGCCGCTGACTGTGTATCGCCAACAGCGAGTGTTCATCGTTTAGGGCGTGGACTACCAGGGTATCTAATCCTGTTTGATCCCCACGCTTTCGTGCCTCAGCGTCAATAAGACCATAGTAAGCTGCCTTCGCAATCGGTGTTCTGAGACATATCTATGCATTTCACCGCTACTTGTCTCATTCCGCCTACCTCTAGTCCATTCAAGCCCATCAGTATCAAGGGCACTGCGATAGTTGAGCTACCGTCTTTCACCCCTGACTTAACAGGCCGCCTACGCACCCTTTAAACCCAATAAATCCGGATAACGCTTGGATCCTCCGTATTACCGCGGCTGCTGGCACGGAGTTAGCCGATCCTTATTCTTCCGGTACATTCAGCTTCCTACACGTAGAAAGGTTTATTCCCGGATAAAAGCAGTTTACAACCCATAGGGCAGTCTTCCTGCACGCGGCATGGCTGGTTCAGAGTTGCCTCCATTGACCAATATTCCTTACTGCTGCCTCCCGTAGGAGTCTGGTCCGTGTCTCAGTACCAGTGTGGGGGGCCATCCTCTCAGATCCCCTAGTCATCGTCGCCTTGGTGGGCCATTACCCCGCCAACTAGCTAATGACACGCATGCCCATCTTCATCCCATAAATGTTTGATCATTAGATAATGCTATCCTGTGATTTTATGCGGTATTAATCCGGATTTCTCCGGGCTATCCCCCAGATAAAGGTAGGTTGCATACGCGTTACGCACCCGTGCGCCGGTCTCAAGAAAGCAAGCTCTCTCTACCCCTCGACTTGCATGTATTAGGCCTGCCGCTAGCGTTCATCCTGAGCCAGGATCAAACTCTCCATTGTAAAATGTTGTGTTGATTCTGACCAGTTTTAACTATTGTTAAAAATAGTCTTCTTTTGTTTTGTCTGTTAGACATCACCTTTAAAATAAAGCTCCTTAATCATGTACTTCGATCAGTACTCCATTAAACCCGCTTTCGCTACATTGACATCTCTTTTAAGAACTTATCGGCTCATAACCTCTCGGCAGCCTCTTTATATATCTTCAAACTTCAGTTCGCTTAAGTCGTATTCGTCTTAGCGTGTTTTTCGTCTGTTTCAATCTTTTTTAAT
>NZ_JCASSK010000013.1:0-2260 GCF_059693705.1 Pedobacter sp. A2324
CAGCTGGTGTTTTACCAGTTACAGTTGCAGTGTTGTTGTAAGTTCCTGCATCAACATCGCTTTGAGTTAAAGTATGAACAGCAATAAGTGTAATGCTCGCACCCGGAGCCAAAGTAGAAACCGGAGAACCCGTTACTATGGCATTGACGTCCGTAACCACAAGATTGGTTAAGGTGACGTTTCCGATATTTTTAACAACAAGATTGTAATTCAGTACCTCGCTTGATTTATTCGGCACAGTTCCGTTAACCGTTTTGACCAAGGTCACAGAACCGGCCGGCGTAATAGTAGCCACGGTTGGTGTATCATTAGCCTCTGTCGTTCCTGAAACATCAGTCACATCCAATCCAGCTGGTGTTTTACCTGTAACGCTTGCGGTGTTGGTATAACTTCCAGCATCTACATCGGCTTGAGTCAATGTGTGAGATGCAGTTAAAGTTACGCTTGCTCCAGGAGCTAAAGTAGAAACCGGTGAACCCGTAACAATTGCATTGGCATCGGTAACCACAAGATTGGTTAAGGTGACGTTTCCAATATTTTTAACAACAAGATTGTAATTCAGTACCTCGCCTGCTTTATTCGGAACAGTACCGCTAATAGATTTTACTAAAGTCACAGCACCCGCTGGAGGAATGGTTGCTACTGTTGGTGTATCATTAGTCTCTGTCGTTCCTGAAACATCAGTCACATCCAATCCAGCTGGTGTTTTACCTGTTACCGTTGCGGTATTGCTATATGTACTTGCATCAATATCGGCTTGAGTTAATGTATGGGAAGCAGTCAAAGTAACACTTGTACCCGGAGCCAGACTAGAAACAGGAGAACCTGTAACCACGGCATTCGCATCGGTAATTACTAGATTGGTTAAGGTGACATTGCCGGTATTCTTGATGATAAGATCATAATTCAACACACCTCCAACAGCCGTTGGTACTGATCCAATCACACTTTTCACTAAAGTCACGGCACCCACTGGTGGAATCGTGGCTAGTGTTGGCGTATCATTAGTTTCAGTCGTTCCTGAAACATCAGTTACATCTGATCCAGCTGGTGTTTTACCAGTTACAGTTGCGGTATTGGTATAACTTCCAGCATCTACATCGGCTTGAGTTAAAGTATGAACAGCAGTAAGCGTAATGCTTGCGCCTGGAGCCAGACTAGAAACAGGAGAACCCGTAACAATTGCATTGGCGTCCGTAATCACAAGATTGGTTAAGGTGACGTTTCCGATATTTTTAACAACAAGATTGTAATTCAGTACCTCGCCTGCTTTATTAGGAACAGTACCGTTAACCGTTTTGACCAAGGTCACAGAACCGGCCGGCGTAATACTAGCCACGGTTGGTGTGTCGTTAGTCTCTGTCGTTCCTGAGACATCGGTCACATCCAATCCAGCCGGTGTTTTACCCGTTACCGTTGCGGTATTGGTATAACTTCCAGCATCTACATCGGCTTGAGTTAAAGTATGAACAGCAGTAAGCGTAATGCTTGCGCCTGGAGCCAGACTAGAAACAGGAGAACCCGTAACAATTGCATTGGCATCAGTAACCATCAGATTGGTCAAAGTTACGTTACCCATGTTTTTAATCACCAGATTGTAGTTCAATACCTCGCCTGATTTATTCGGAACAGTTCCGTTAACCGTTTTGACCAAGGTCACAGAACCGGCCGGCGTAATCGTTGCCACCGTAGGTGTATCGTTCGTCTCCGCCGTTCCTGAAACATCAGTTACATCTGATCCAGCTGGTGTTTTACCAGTTACAGTTGCAGTGTTGTTGTAAGTTCCTGCATCAACATCGCTTTGAGTTAAAGTATGAACAGCAATAAGTGTAATGCTCGCACCCGGAGCCAGACTAGAAACCGGAGAACCCGTTACTATGGCATTGACGTCCGTAACCACAAGATTGGTTAAGGTGACGTTTCCGATATTTTTAACAACAAGATTGTAATTCAGTACCTCGCCTGATTTATTCGGAACAATACCGTTAACAGTTTTCACTAAAGTCACAGCACCAGCCGGAGTAATAGTAGCCACGGTTGGTGTATCATTAGCCTCTGTCGTTCCTGAAACATCAGTCACGTCTGCTCCAGTTGGTGTCTTACCTGTAACGCTTGCGGTATTGGTATAACTTCCAGCATCTACATCGGCTTGAGTTAAAGTATGAACAGCAATAAGTGTAATGCTTGCGCCCGGAGCCAAAGTAGAAACCGGAGAACCCGTTACTATGGCATTGACGTCTGTAACCACAAGATTGGTTAA
>NZ_JCASSK010000014.1:0-620 GCF_059693705.1 Pedobacter sp. A2324
CAGTGGACGGGTATTACCGGCGCACCCAAAAGTATGGCCCTTGCTGTTGATGCCATTGCAAACAGTGGCAATGTGGGCCTGGCCCTTCAGGTAGCCAGCGATAAACTGGGTGCCCAAACCAACTTAAGCGTTTATGGAAATTATTCCTACCGGATACGGATGAATGATGACGGGAGTTCCCGTTTAGCGCTGGGTCTGGGTGTAGGAATGATGCAGCTGGGTATCGACGGTTCACTGCTGAACCCCAACGATCCTGAACCCTATCAGCCCGTTGGTGTACAAAGCACCATTGTGCCTGATGCAAGGGCAGGGGTATACTTTGCCAACGACAGGTATTATGCCGGATTCTCCGTTGACAATCTGATTGCGACTTATATCAATATAGACCGGTACGCCTTCATTGCACAACCAAAGCCTCATTATTATCTTACAGCTGGTGCCTTGTTCCCGATCAATGAAAATTTTCAGATCAAGCCATCTTTTCTGTTAAAAGACGACAGGGGCGGGCCAACGAGTTTAGATTTAAATGCCTTTTTACTGATTAAGGAATTTCTCTGGGTAGGTGGGTCATACCGCACAGGTGTAAAACTCTACGACAAGAGCTATCTTCAAAACGACCT